>JANMPU010000049.1:0-27922 GCA_031369985.1 Sphingomonas sp.
GCGGGCACGGGGCCACAAAGGGACGTTTGAACCCGCGTTGTTAAGGACGACATACTCTTGATCAACAATCGCCAGCAGAACGGTCGCCGTCGCGGCCGGAGCAATAATAACCAGCGTCCGCAGGGCGGCAATTCGGGCGGCAACCGGAATGCGGATAATGGCAACCGGATCGACAACCGGTCGCGCGGAAACGCAGCGCAGTTGCTCGAGAAATACAAGACACTGGCGCGCGATGCCCAGCAATCGGGAGACCGGGTGCTGACGGAGTATTATCTCCAGTTCAGCGACCATTATTTCCGCGTGCTCGCCGATACCCGTGCCCGTTATGAGGAAAACCAGCCGCGCCGCGAGGGCGGGTTGGATCAGGGTGATGCCCCACAATCCTATGATGACGGCGAAGAAGTGTTCGACGGCGACGAGTTCGATCCGCGGCCGCAATCGCGCGTGCAGGCACCGCAGGCGCAACCGCGTTATGACCGCGAGCAACAGCCACAGGAAGCGCGCGATGACGGGGACCGTGATAATCGCCCGCGTCGTGATTATGGCGACCGCCCGCGCAACAATAATAATGGCCAGGACCGAAGCAATGGTCAGGACCGCGCACCGCGCGATGACTATCGTCAGGAACGCCAGCCACAGCAGGATCGCCCGCGTGAAGACCGCCCACGGGCTGAACGTCCGGTCAGGGAAGATCGTCCGCGTGAAGATCGTCCCGCCCGCGAGGATCGTCCCCGTGAGGACCGGCCACGCCGTGACCGCGAACCGCGTGTTGCTCGTGACGAAGCGCCTGAAGAATCGACCTTGAGCCTTGACCTGTTGCCGCCAGCAATTGTGGTGGCACCGTTGGTTGATGCCGAGGAGCCGGTTGCACCCAAGCGTCGCGGTCGACCCAAGAAGGTTGTCGATGAGGCGGCGGTCGAGGGATAATCCTTTGCGGCCAGCGATTATTCATTTCGCAGTCAGCTAATATGTCGTCATGATCGCCCCAACCAAGGGGAGGGTCGCTCATGCGTGCCATCATAGTGTTGCCGTTGCTGTTTTCCGCGCCGGTTCTGGCGCAGTCCGCCCAAGGGCAAACGGCTCAAGGCGATGTTTCGGTTACGATCTATAATAACAATCTCGCGCTGGTGCAGGATGTGCGCCAGACCGCGCTGCCCATACGCAAGACGACTGTCGAATTTCCCGATGTGTCGGCGCAAATCCGTGCGGAGACAGTGACGCTGAACGGCACTGATTTCGGGATTATCGAACAGAATTTCGATTATGACCTGCTGTCGCCGAACGCACTGTTGAAGAAAGCGGTGGGGCAGACGGTAACGGTTGTCACCACCAACCCAGCGACGGGCGCGAAGACCAATGAGCGCGCGAAGATCCTTGCCGTCAATGGCGGGGTCGTCCTGCAGATTGGCAATCGCATCGAGACGATGAGCGAATATGCGACGAGCCAGATCGTCTATGATTCCATCCCGCCCAATTTGCGCGCGCGACCGACGCTGTCGGTGACGCTTGATTCGGCGCGTTCGGGCACGCGCCCGTTGACGCTCAGCTATCTGACGCCGGGCATGGGGTGGAACGCAGATTATGTTGCCTTGTTCGACGAACGGCAGGGCAAGATTGATGTGCAGGGGTGGATCACGCTCAACAATTCGACGGGGACGACGTTTACCAATGCCAAGACGTTGCTGGTCGCGGGCAATGTCGGCGCACAGACGCAACGCCAGTTTAATGGGCGCGGCAGCGGTCGGCGGGTGCAGCCCGGCACTGAAACCGGATCGCGTGAACAGCTGGGCGATTTCTATGTCTACCCGATTGAGGGGCGGACGACGATTGCGAATGCGCAGACCAAGCAGGTCAGTTTTCTGGACGTCGCCAGTGTTCCGGCCAAGAAGACTTATGAATTCCGCAATGGCTGGATGGGATCGGCAGATGAGGCGCAAAGTGCGGCGTCGGTCCTGAAATTCTCAACCGGCAAAGCCGACGGCATTGGCGATGCGCTCCCGGCGGGGGCCGTCCGCGTTTATATGCGCGACACACGGGGGCAGGCGCAGTTTATTGGCGAAAGTGCAATCCCGCATATTCCGGGTGGATCGGGCATGTCGCTCAAAACCGGCGATGCTTTTGACGTAAAGGTGCAGCCGGTGATGAGCGAACGCGCGCCGGTGACGCTCGACGAATGGGAGCGGACGGTGCGCTGGCGGGTGACCGATGACAATGGGCGGGTGCGGACCACGACGGTCGAAGTGCAGAAACAATATTGGCGCACCAAAATGCGCTATATCGTCACCAATGCGCGGTCGGTCCCGGTGACGGTCGATGTGATTCAGGGCGGCCTGAACCAATGGTATGGCTGGGGTGATTCGCGCGTGCCCGAGGAGAGCATCAAGGGGCAGCAAATGAACACCGACGAACGCTGGTGGGAAGTACCCGTGCCCGCGAACGGCAAGGTTGAGCTGACCGTCACTTATCTGACGCGTTGGTAGGGGCAGCAGGCCCATGCGGTGGCTGATTCTGCTTTGGATGCTGGCGTGGGCGCAGGTTGCTGTGGCGCAACCCGTTGTCGTGTCCTCTGGTCCGGATAGTGTCGGCGTCACGATCTACCGCGATCCGAACCGCAGTGTGGATGGCGCGCTCGAATTGGGCAATCTCCGCGGCTTTGCGCTGATATCGGAAACACGCACGGTGGATTTACCCGCGGGGCCGGTCACGATCCGGTTTGAAGGGGTGGCGAGCGGGATTGTGCCGCAATCGGCGCTGATTTTCGGGGCGGACATCCGAGAGAAAAATCGCGATGCGGCGTTGCTTTCAGAACGGAGCTTGCTTGACGGGTTTACGGGGCAGACAGTGACGCTGCGTCGCACCGATCCCGCGACGGGCATACGACGCGAGGAAAGCGCAGTTGTCCGATCTGGACCGAACGGCGTTGTTGTTCAGACATCACGCGGGATCGAGCCGATTTATTGTAGCGGCCTGGCCAATGATTTGCTCTTTCCCGGTGTCCCAGCGGGCCTTTCTGCAAAGCCGACGCTGTCAACGCTTACCAAGGACCAGCCGGGCGGTCGGCGGACGATCACGCTGGTTTATCTGTCGCAGCGGTTCGATTGGCAGGCCAATTATGTCGGCGAATTGGCGGCCGACGGGGCATCACTGAACCTGTTCGCGTGGCTGACGATGGCCAGCAATGACGACACGAGTTTTGTCGATGCAACGGCGACAGCCGTGGCGGGGAAAGTGAACCGCGAGGATGACGGTGCGGGCAACAGCGATGACTATATGCCGCCTTTTGACCGCCGTTACGAATGTTGGCCGACCCGCGAGGCAATGGCGCAAGCTGTTGCGGAACCAGTCCCTTCGCCTGCGCCGGTGATGATGGACATGGCGGCACCGGTCATGGCGATGCGTTCAGAAAACATTGTCGTCACGGCGTCAAAAATTGCCCAACGCGAAGATCTTGGCGACCTCAAACTTTATCGTATCCCCATGCCCGTCACCGTCGCGGCGCGGGCACAGAAGCAGGTCGCGTTCCTGATCAAGCCGACGGTGAAGGGCACGCTGCTCTATCGGGCGCGCTATGCGTATGGGCTCGATACGGTTGAGCAGTTGTTCCGAGTGAAGAATACCAAAGCCAATGGTTTGGGTGAGGCGTTGCCCGCGGGCAAGGTGGCGTTGTTCCAGCAGGCGTCGCAGACACGGATGTTGCTCGGTGAAGCATCGCTGGCGGACAAGGCCGTCGACGAGGATGTCGATCTCGTTTTCGGTTCGGGCAGCAATGTGACCACAGAATTTGTGGACGGCACGAGCAAAGGCAAGAATTGGCAATCGAAGCGGTTGACGATCAGTAATGCCAATCCATCGCCTGTCAGGTTTGAGGCGGAGTTTCCGGCGGCGGATGCCGGAACGACATTCGGGCAGTTTAACGGGCGGATGGCACCCAAGCCGGGGAAGCTGGTTTGGGCCGTGACAGTGCCTGCGAATGGAACGGTGACGCTGAACTGGCGCGAGACGGAAAAATAGTCTCGTCACCACGGCCCCTGAGCCGGAGTTAGGCTCCTATTTGAGCATCCGAGAAGGAAAGCCTAACCCCGCATCAAGTGCGGGGTGACGGGTGATTTGTGAAACTGAACGGAGCGTCTAAGGTCTGCCACAACAGGGGACCGCTTATGTCATCACTCTTTCGCCGCAAAACGATCATCGCAGCCGAGGACTTGCCGCCGCATCAGCAACTCGCGCGCACATTGTCGTGGCCGCATCTGCTTGCACTGGGTGTGGGCGCGATTGTCGGGACCGGCATTCTCACACTGATTGGTGTGGGGGCGGACCGCGCGGGGCCTGCGGTGTTGCTGTCATTCGGGATTGCGGGTCTGATCTGCGCATGTGCGGCGCTGGCCTATGCCGAAATGTCGACGATGATGCCTGCATCGGGCAGCGCTTACACCTACAGCTATGCAGTGCTGGGCGAGATCGTTGCGTGGGTTGTCGGCTGGTCGCTGATCCTCGAATATTCGCTGGTGGTCAGCGCGGTTGCAGTGGGTTGGTCGGGATATGCGAACGGGTTTTTAAGCGGAGTCGGGATTGAGTTGCCGCTCGCGCTGACAGCGGGGCCTGCGTTGGGCGGTATTGTCAACTTGCCTGCGGTTTTCATCATTGCTGTCGTGGCGGGTCTGCTGATGCTGGGCACGCGCGAAAGTGCGACGCTGAATGCGACGCTGGTGCTGATGAAGATCGTGACGCTGATTATTTTCGTGGCAGTCGCCCTGCCGCACTTTGATGCAGTCAATTTGCAACCCTTTTCGCCCTTTGGCTTTGCCAAAACGATGGGACCGGACGGTGTCGAGCGAGGAGTCATGGCCGCAGCGGCAATCATCTTCTTTGCATTCTATGGCTTTGATGCAATTTCGACTGCGGCGGAGGAAGCCAAGCGACCCGAGCGCGATCTGGCCATTGGGATCGTCGGGTCGATGGTCGCGTGCACTGTGATCTACATTGTGGTCGCATTAGCAGCTGTGGGCGCGCTGCCTTATACAGGTTTTGCCAAAAGCCCCGAGCCGTTGGCGCTGATCCTGCGCGAGATCGGCAGTCCGGGGGTGGCGACACTGGTTGCGGCAGCGGCAGTGATCGCATTGCCGACCGTGCTGCTGGCGTTCCTGTATGGGCAGAGCCGCATTTTCCTTGTCATGGCGCGCGACGGTTTCCTGCCGCAGCGCCTGGCGTCGGTCGATCCAAAGCGCGGAACGCCAGTACGGATCACGATCATCACCGCAATCCTGGTTGCGATCATTGCGGGCGTGATGCCGATTGATGCGATTGCTGCGCTTGCCAATGCAGGGACGCTGGCGGCGTTTATCGCAGTCTCAGTATCGATGCTGGTGCTGCGGCGGCGTGATCCCGATGCGCGGCGGACATTCCGCACTCCATTCGCGTGGGTTGTTGGTCCGATTGCAATCCTTGGGTGCCTTTATCTTTTCGCCAGCCTTCCGGTGCAGACGCAGTTCTACTTCCTGATGTGGAACATTGTCGGGCTGGCGCTCTACTTCGGCTATGCCCGCGCGCGTAGTTTGATCAAATAGCCTTTGCTATTTGGCGGGCGTCCAGACCTGAGTCTGGCACAGGAAAGCAATGCAGCCCTGAACTTTCAGCGTACCGTCCGGGTTGCGCGTGAGTTTGGATTTATAGGTCTTGCCCCTGCGTGGGTCATATATTTGACCGTTCCAGAGCGTTCCACCGTCGGTGAACCCCGTCAGGATATTGATCCCAAGGACGGGGCGGGCGCGCAACGCCGGGTTGGGATTGTAGCTGTCGATCGCGGGTTTGCCGTCGGCGGTGGGTTTGAGGATGCGGGCAATCTTGCCACAGACAGCGTTGCCACATTGGCCAATCTCAATGATCGAATCGCGTTCAACGGTCAGCCATTTGCCCGTGACCGGAGCGGCAGCCTGCGCAGATATTGGCATCAGCGCGGCGATGACAACAGGAACAAATTTCATTGGCGACCTCTCATTTATGTAACCTCCCAGTGCAACAGCGCGCGGTGCGAGGCAAGCGCGCCATAAGGACTCGCAACTGCGCGCGCACGGCGCTAAGCCAGAAAAGACAACAACAAGAGGAACATCCGATGAGTATTTTCGGTGCAATCAAGAACGCGATTTTTGGCAAACCGGCAGAAGCCGCTGAAGCGCCGCCGAGCCCTGCCGTGATCGCGCCCGTCGCGCCACCACCTGCGCCGGTTCCCGCCACAGCCGAAGCGATTGATGCGCGCCTCGCCGGGATTGCCGCCGAAAAGGGGCAGCCCTCGAATTATAAGACTTCGATTGTCGACCTGATGAAGCTGCTTAATCTCGATTCAAGCCTCGCCAATCGTACGACGCTGGCGAAGGAACTGGGCTTTACCGGCGACACCAATGATTCGGCGACGATGAACATCTGGCTGCACGGCGAAGTGATGAAGAGCCTCGCCAACCGCGGCGCTTAAAGGCTAAGGGCGGGGACGAAATGAGTATTTCCGTCCCCCCTTTGTCATTGGCGGCACAGACTGCCGACCCGGATGCCTTTGCGCGCGATTTTGGTGGGTCGTTTGAGCGCTTTGGTTTCGCGATAATCGCCGATCATGGGATTGATCCGGCGTTAATCGAACGCGCTTGGGCCGCGACCAAGGCTTTTTTCGCGCAGCCGACCGACGCGAAAATGCCGTACAAATCGTCAAGGGGCGGTGCGCGCGGCTATACGCCGTTTGGGATCGAGATCGCCAAAGACGCGACCGAAAATGACCTGAAGGAATTTTGGCATGTCGGGCGTGATTTGCCGGCTGGTCACAAATATTCGGAGTCGATGCCGCCCAATATCTGGCCCGATTATCCGCCTGAATTTCTTCCGGTTTTCACCGAACTTTATGCTGAATTTGATCGCGTTGGGGCGAAGCTCTTATCTGCGATTGCGCGGTATCTTAGCCTTGCGCCCGACTGGTTTGTCGAGCCGGTGCGCGACGGGAATAGTGTGTTGCGGTTGCTGCACTACCCGCCGATTTCCGCCAACGCGTCGGGCATCCGCGCGGGTGCGCATGAGGATATCAACCTCATCACGCTGCTGCTGGGCGCGGAGGAAGCGGGGTTGCAGCTGCTCGACCGTGATGGGCAGTGGCTTGCGGTTGATCCGCCATCGGGCGCGCTGGTCGTCAATGTCGGCGATATGCTTCAGCGACTGACCAATCACGTCCTGCCCTCGACCACGCACCGCGTCGTCAATCCGCCGCCCGAACGGCGAGGGACGCCGCGTTATTCGATGCCGTTTTTCTTGCATCTCGCGAGCGATTTCCAGATTGCGACCTTACCGGGATGTATGAGCGCGGAGCGACCAAATCGTTACCCAGATTCGATCACGGCGGATGATTATTTGCAGCAACGGTTGATGGAAATCGGCCTGCTTTAATTCCCCCTCCCGCTTGCGGGAGGGGCTAGGGGAGGGCATGGCGCAACCGCTATGATCAAAGTCCTCGCGAAAAGCACTGCCCTCCCCCAACCCCTCCCGCAACCGAGAGGGGAGAAGTGAGCGACCCTCTCAAAATCGCTCTTGCGGGTCTTGGCACCGTGGGCGGGGGCGTCGTCAAGTTGCTCGACACCAACCGCGACCTCGTCACGCGGCGGGCGGGGCGGCCTATTGAGATTGTCGCCGTCAATGCGCGTGATCGCAGCCGGGATCGCAGGATTGATCTGACGCGGTTCGATTGGGTGGATGATACGCAGGCGCTGGCGACGCGCGATGATGTTGATGTCGTTGTAGAACTGATCGGTGGTGCGGATGGTCCGGCGCTGACGCTGGCACGCGCCACGATCGCAGCGGGCAAGGCGTTTGTAACCGCCAACAAGGCCATGATCGCGCATCATGGTATCGGCTTGGCGACCGATGCGGAAGCCAAGGGCACCGCGCTGAAATATGAAGCGGCAGTCGCGGGCGGCATTCCGGTGATCAAGGGGCTGCGCGAAGGCGCGGCGGCCAATGCGCTGACCGAGGTGTATGGCATCCTCAACGGCACCTGTAACTACATCCTGACGCGGATGGAGGCGGAGGGATCGGACTTTGCCGATGTCCTGAGCGACGCGCAGGCGCTGGGTTATGCCGAGGCCGACCCGTCGTTCGACATTGATGGCGTCGATGCGGCACACAAGCTGAGCATTCTGGCCAGCCTTGCTTTCGGGACCAAGCTCGATTTCGGCGCAGTGCATATCGGCGGCATCCGCCATGTGCTGGCGGGCGACATCGCACAGGCGCGGGCGCTGGGCTATTGCGTGCGGCTTGTCGGGATGGCCGAGGCAAACGGGCAGGGGTTGCACCAGAGCGTTCAGCCTTGCCTCGTCCCGCTGTCGCATCCGCTGGCCCATGTGCAGGGGCCGATGAACGCCGTCGTTGTCGAAGGGAATTTCGTGGGGCGGCTGCTGTTCGAAGGGCGCGGGGCAGGTGAGGGCCCGACGGCATCAGCAGTGGTTGCCGACCTGAACGATATTGCGCGCGGCGAATTCGGCCCGGCGTTTGCGATGCCCGTCGCGAGTCTGGCCGACGCAACGCCTGCTGATCCCGGTGAGCGGCGCGGGCGCAGCTATTTGCGGTTCACGGTCACTGACAAACCGGGAGTACTTGCCGAATTAACCGCAGCAATGCGCGATGGCGGTGTTTCAATCGAAAGCCTGATCCAGCGCGGGGCCGCGCCCGATGGCGGTGTGCTTGTGGCGATGACGACGCATGAATGTTCGGGCCGCGCAGTGGATGCGGCGCTTGAGCGGCTGGAAGGCAGCGTCAGTCTGGTCGGTACGCCTATGCGGATGCCGATTTTGGATGTTTGAATGTTGTGTGCTCCTGCGAACGCAGGAGCGCAGTCAGTCCGCTAATGGTCGCAGCCTCACCCCTGATCCACCACCAATTGCCGTGCTGATCCCGATCCCTATTTTCCCGCAACCGATCAGGAAGATACTGCGGTCCTGACACGGTGTTGTGGTCGGGATCAGGCCGTTGCGCTCCGCGGAGACATTCTGGATCGACGGGTCGCCTTCTTCCTTCGCCAAATAGGGCACCCGCCACCGATCCGCCCGCCGTCGCCCGCACACGATTATTTCGTTCCCGGCGCGTGGCGTGGAACAACGCGGTTCGATTTGTGTCATTGCTTGGTAGGTGCGCATCGTCGCACGCTCTTCGGATTGGGCCGGGGTTACCAACAACCCTAGGACAATTATCGCTGTTATCGACTTTGTCATAACCCTCCCCTATCGCGCCGCAACAATACGACAAGGATTATGAACCGATGATTGCCGCAAGTGACGTTCTCGACCGCGTATTGGTATTGGAGATGGTGTGCGTAACGGAAGCGGCTGCGGTTGCCGCCTCGACACTGATCGGGCGCGGCGACGAAAAGGCCGCTGACCACGCCGCCGTCGAAGCAATGCGTGCTGCGCTTAACACGCTTTATATGGACGGCACGGTTGTCATCGGTGAGGGCGAGCGCGACGAAGCGCCGATGCTTTATATCGGTGAAAAGGTTGGGTCGGCGATTGGTACGGGGCCAAGGATCGACATTGCACTCGATCCGCTCGAGGGGACGACGATCACGGCGAAGGCAGGGCCGAATGCACTTGCTGTGCTGGCAGTGGCTGAACATGGCAACCTGCTCAACGCGCCCGATGTTTATATGGACAAGCTGGCGGTGGGGCCGGGATATCCGGACGGCGTCATTGACCTGAACAAGTCGCCAACCGAGAATATCAAAGCCGTCGCGGCGGCCAAGGGCGTCGAACCACATGAGATTATTGCGTGCGTGCTTGATCGCCCGCGTCATGAGAAACTCATTGCCGAGCTTCGCACTTTGGGTTGCGGCGTGATGCTGATCGGCGATGGCGATGTTGCCGGTGTCATCGCTACGACCAATCCCGACACCACGATCGATATCTATATGGGCTCAGGCGGTGCGCCCGAAGGCGTCCTCGCGGCAGCGGCGCTGCGTTGTGTCGGGGGTCAGTTTAAGGGTCGCCTGCTGTTCCGCAACGATGACGAACGTGCGCGCGCCCGCAAGTGGGGGATCACTGACCTCGACCATATCTATGACTTGACTGAGCTCGCCAAAGGCGACTGCATTTTTGCCGCAACCGGCGTGACCGATGGGTCGTTACTTGCAGGCGTCAAGCGCTTGCCCGGCGGCAAGATGACGACCGAAAGCGTCGTCATGCGCGCCAGTTCGGGCACTGTCCGCTGGGTGCGCGGCGAGCATCGTAAAACGGTTTAGTTGATCCGCGCGCGAAAGCGGATGGTGAAGTTGGGCTGACCGCCCGCAGTCGCAGCGGCCATGACGCCGGTAGGTGCGATGCGGACATTTGTAACGGCACCGTCATAGCCCGCGCCATCCGGGACAAGCGGCAGGCCGCCGGTCCGAGTCCAAGTCACGTTTGTGGGATAGGCAAAGCTCAAACCGCTGCTCGGCGTGCCGTTGATGAAGGTCACTGCGCTCGCGCCAACGAAAGTCGCAAGGTTCGCCGGAATCGGGTCGTTTATCACGACAGTGCTCAGGTCGACCGGTCCCGTGCCCGCATTGATGATGGTGATGTCGTAATCGACAATCGCGCCGGGTATCAGCTTTGGGTTGCTCGTGCCGTTCACCGGGTCTGACACCAGTGTCATTGACTTGACGATGGTCAATTCCGCCTTGTTGGGCTTTGGCGTGTTGGTGATGGTGCAGGTAATGTTGTCGCCGAGGACTGGCGTGACCGATCCGCCCACGGTGTTGGGCAGGGGTGTTGTCGACGCGGTGTAGGCATTCACGCACGCCATCCCTGATGTGTAGTAAGTCAGGTTGGTTGTCCCCGCCGCGACTTCATTGAAGCTATAAGCCGTTCCAACTGCACCCAGAAATAGCGGTGTACTCCCCGTCGCAATCGTTGCACCTGCGCCGGTGGTTGTCGTTGTGGCGACTGTGGTTGCCCCCGTTGCGAGGTTCATTGTGAACTGGTCGCCCGCGAACACGCGGGTGCCCGCCAACGCCTTTGTCACGGTCAGGCGGGGTTGCGGGATGTTTGTGAACGTACAATTGATCGCATCGCCATAGCTGAGTGCGCCGTAATTATAGCTGGTTGTAACGAGATCGACGGTCACGACATTCGCGGCGTTGCGGCACGTCAAGCGCGAATTATAGCTCGACATCGGACTGACGCTGCTCGGGGCCATCGCTTCGGACAACGTCAGCGGCAGGCCCGAAGCCAGCGACACCACGGCAGAACTAAATGGTCCATTGCCAGTGCCCGTGGTTGTACCAGACGTTAACGTAGAGCCTGTCACTGTCGAATTGACGTTGTAAGTGAACTGGTCCGCCGCGTTGATCCGCGAACTCACAATCTGCTTGGTCAGTTTGAGCGAGGCAAAGCGCACGGCGAACATTGCGCCTTGCAAGCCACCCGCACCCATCGTGCTGGACACAGTCGTCGGTGTGACGCTGCCGACGATCCAGCCGCCGACATTGCCGGTCAGTCCAGCGCCCGACGCCGTGAATGTCGCAGTGCCGACGCCCGATGTTGCCGGATATTGTGATCCGGTGATCGGGTTGACCTGATCGAGGATAGACCATCCGCCGCCGTTGGTTGTGAAAGAGAGACTTTCGCTATTGTCGGTTGATTCCGCATCCGCGCCAACGAACATATAAGCGGTTGCTGCACCCGCGCCTGCCGGTGCCGTAATGCTTATGCTGCTTATCGTGACTGTCGAGCTGCCCGATGCCGCCGTGTAGATGATCGGACGACCGGGAATGCCGATGAATGCGCTGTTTCCCACGGCGGCCCCTGTCCATGACGGGGCGGTCACGGCAGCAAAGGCCGTCGCGTTGGGACTGGACGCGCGGACGGTTAGCGTCAGAATCGATCCATCTGTCAGCGTAAAACTAAATGGCTGGCCGGCGGCGGACTTTGCCGTGGCATCGTTATAGCCCGTGAAATCAAGCCAGCAGTAGGTCTGCCATTCGGGCGGGGCGGTCCCTTGCGCTGTGGCGGGTGAACATGTGTTGGCAAGTGCGGGCGCGCAGCAAATCAGTGCTGCCAGCGCAAACAATTGCGCGCAGAATTGCCAAATTGGTCCCACGCTCGTGTTCATAGGCGCGTGACAGTTAAAACATGGCTAAAAGACGTTAATCTTTGTTACCCGCTGGTTTCGTTGCGCGAAGCATTGCATGGGCGAATGATGTCATTGCTTAACATTACCGCATCAATTTCCGGGCAGGCATGGCGCTGGCGGCATGGCGATGGTGAGAGCGATGATCTGGTCACGCAATTGCTGCTGGCGCGAGGCTGCCCGCCCGATGCCATTGATGCTTACCGCGATCCGACGATCCGCGCGTTCATGCCCGATCCGTCGATTTTCCGCGATATGGATGTGTCTGCGGCTCGGCTGGCGGAGGCGGTGCTGGCGGGGGAGAATGTTACGGTTTTCGGCGATTATGATGTGGATGGTGCAACATCGGCCGCGCTGCTGATCCGGGTGCTGCGGTCGCTTGGGCTGAACCCGCAAGCCTATATCCCCGACCGTTTGATGGAGGGCTATGGCCCTTCGGGCGAAGCGCTTGTGCGCATTGCGGAAGGTGGCGCATCGTTGATCGTCACTGTCGATTGCGGCGCACAGGCGTTTGAAGCGCTGGCGATGGCCAAAGCAGTTGGCGTCCATGTGATCGTGGTCGATCACCATCAATGCGCGACCGAACTGCCCAAAGCCTTTGCGATGGTCAATCCGAACCGGCTGGATGAAGCGGTTGAGGCGGCGGCGCACGGACATCTCGCAGCGGTTGGCGTGGCGTTCCTGCTGGCGGCGGCATTGGTGCGGACCTTGCGGGGGCGGGGTTTCTTTGCGGATCGGGCCGAGCCGAAGCTCATGGATTTGCTCGACATTGTGGCGCTGGGTACCGTCGCCGATGTGGCCAGTTTGCGCGGGCTCAATAGGGCCTTTGTCGCACAGGGGCTTAAGGTGATGGCGGCGGGGCGGAATACTGGTTTGAATGCCTTGCTTGCAGCATCGCGTTTGAAACGCGCGCCAATCTGTTCGGACCTCGGCTTTGCGCTGGGACCGCGGATCAACGCAGGGGGGCGGGTCGGCAAATCTGATCTCGGCGTCCGCTTGCTGACCACTGAGGACGCCCACGAAGCGCAGGAAATCGCCGAAGAACTTGACCGCCTGAACGAGGAGCGCCGCGCCATCGAAGCGGGTGTTCAAGCCGAAGCCGAAGCCGCATCGGTTGGCAAAGGCAATCGTGCCGTTGCGGTTGTGGCAGGGCAGGGGTGGCACCCTGGCGTTATCGGCATCGTTGCTGGTCGCTTGAAAGAAAAGCTCGGAAAACCGGCATTCGTCATTGCGATTGACGAACAGGGCGTTGGCAAGGGGTCTGGTCGGTCGGTTGCGGGTGTTGATCTTGGCGCGGCAGTGCTTGCAGCGAAGGACAAGGGTTTGCTGGTTGCTGGTGGCGGGCACGCAATGGCAGCGGGGCTTACGATTGCGGCGGACCAAGTGGAGGCCTTTGCCGACTTTATTGACGAGCGTCTGTCAGGCGATGTCGCGCGCGCGGGCCATGACCGTGCGCTGCTGCTTGACGCAGTGGTCGCGTGCGGTGGTGTTACGCCATCGTTGGTTGAGGCACTAGAGGCAGGCGGTCCCTACGGCATGGGCTGGCCGGCTCCACGCATTGCCGCCGGGCCCGTGCGGGTTGTGAAGGCCGATATTGTCGGCAGTGGCGGCCATGTCCGTGCAATCATGGCGGGCGATGACGGGCGCAGTTTGAAGACTGTGGCGTTCCGAACTGCCGATACGCCATTGGGTCAGGCATTACTTGGCACACCACGTGACCGGCGTTTGTGGGTTGCAGGGCGTGTGAAGATTGATGATTGGGGTGCACGGCCAGCAGCTGAAATGCACCTTGACGATGCAGCGTGGGCAGACTGATCTTGACCGACTCCCAACCCTCGCCTATGCGCGCAACTCGCTTTACAGCGGCCCCTTCGTCTAGTGGTTAGGACGCGGCCCTTTCACGGCTGTAACACGGGTTCGAATCCCGTAGGGGTCACCAGAATAGCCTCCATGGCTGTCCGCTGGCGTCCATTAAATGGCTATTTTCCTCGGGTTTTTGATGCTATAGCGTCCGTATTGGTTTAGCGCTGTCCGTCCCCATTCGTGCATTTTGATGGTATAAATGATGGTATATCGCTGAATGGTCAGATGGAGATACCATCATGGGACTGACGGCTGTAGCGATCAAAGCGGCGAAGGGCCGTGCCAAGCCCTATAAGCTGACAGATTCAGACGGGCTGCATTTGCTCGTTTTGCCAAGCGGCGGGCGCTATTGGCGGATGAACTACCGGTTCCTTGGCAAGCAGAAAACTTCAGCACTAGGCGTATGGCCCGAAGTCGAGCTGGCTGACGCAAGAGCCAAGCGAGACGAGGCGCGGCGCTTGCTCGCCAAGGGGATTGATCCGGCGGCACAAGCCAAGTTGGATAAGATCACAGCCAGCGTAGCCGCCACGAACACGTTTCAAGCGGTCGCCGACGAATGGCTCGCAAAGATCGAGCGCGAAGACCTCTCGCCCGTCACGCTCAAGAAAAATCGCTGGCTATTGAGCTTCACCTACTCCGCGCTCGGTCTTCGCCCGATTGCTGACATATGTCCACACGAATTGCTTGCTGTCCTCCGCACCGTCGAGGTGCGGGGCCGTCACGAATCCGCCAAGCGCATTCGCGCAACCTGTAGCCAAGTCTTCCGTTACGCGATTGCGACGGCCCGCGCAGACCGAGATGTGGCGGCTGACCTCAAAGGTGCGCTCACCGTTCCCAAAGTGACGCACAGGGCGGCGATCACGACGCCGATAGAGGTTGGCGGCTTACTGCGGGCCATACAGGGCTTTGAGGGCCATCCCGTAACCTCTGCGGCGCTCAAATTGCTGCCGCATGTGTTTGTCCGCCCCGGCGAGCTTCGCTATGCCGAATGGGCCGATTTCGATCTCGACAAGGCCATTTGGACGATACCGCCGCACAAAACCAAGATGCGCCGCGCCCATTCGGTGCCGCTGTCGCGCCAAGCGCTCGACGTCATCGCTGGGATTGAGACAGACGCTGCGCTAAGCCCCTTCCTGTTTCCCTCGCTACGTTCCGTCCACCGTCCCATGTCAGAAAACACGATCAACGCAGCGCTACGTCGGATGGGCTATGCTCAGGACGAAATGACAGGTCACGGCTTTCGGGCGATGGCCTCAACCCTGCTGAACGAAATGGGGAAGTGGAATCCCGATGCGATTGAACGCCAGTTGGCCCATGCGGACAATAATGCCGTCCGGCGGGCATACACGCGAGGCGAATATTGGAATGAGCGGGTGGCGATGATGCTGGATTGGTCCAACTATCTCGACCAGTTGCGAGACGGCGCGAAAATCCTGACGGGGAGTTTCGGTAGCCAGTAAGGTCGCTATACGCACCGACGATTTTGGATCAGGTTGCGAAGGCTGGCAACCGTCACCAGCGTTGACGCTCCCACCTTTACCGTCTCGACGTCGCCCGCCGCGATCAATTCGTAAAGTTTGGATCGCCCGATACCCGTCAACTGGACCGCAACCGGAATACGCACCGAGAATGGTTCCAACGGGAGAGGAATCGTTTCAAACAGGGGCGGGGTCCTCTTGGCTGCAACTGGCTCGTTTCTCGTCGTCATGGCGCACTCCGTCAAATCAGGTTGGTGACGGACGCGGCCTTGGGAGGGAGATCGCGGTCAGTCCGTCATCGGCTGAAATTATCGCCTGAATCGGGACTTAAGCGAACATGACAATTCTACGCGCTGGTCGCTATGTCCACGACACAGCGCAAGCCGTTCTCCCAGACGACGAACGACGCCGGTGGATGGCATGGGAAGAATAGCCGGAGCGCGAGATAAACAGGCGGTGCAATGCGGACTGATTAGGTGGAGGTTTCTGTTGATTTGCGCGCCACCAAAACCGAGTGCGGATAGTGCTGCGAATTTTGCGTGATGATCGGAAATCTGCAAAAATGAGAACTCCATACTAGCGATGTGCAAGAATATAGCCTCAATCCTCGCGTTGCGAGCGGCAAGCACATCGCGCGATTTTTTCGCACCTCGCGGAGCGCATCGCTAACTCCTTGGAAAACCACAAAACGACCGGGGAAAGATGGCGCTGCACATCGTCCGCTTTTATCTTGCCCTCGAAAAATCCGACCATTCCAGCCGCCGAACACCCTCCACATTGCGAAACTTTGCGGCGAGGACAGGCGTCCACGCGTGGTCATAACTGTCATCAAATTGGCCGTGCCAAGGTTCTTCGCTGATTACGTGCCGTTCTTCCCTATAGCATTCCCGAACCATGCAAACAGGCCCAAAAGGGAAAGCGACGGCGGCTCTTTTATCTGGCCGCCGATCCTGCATTACCAACTCGGCGCCACTATTAGACCAAAATCAGCCAATTCCAGCGCTTTTACTGACAGTTATCCTGAACTAAAAATACACTAATCCAATTAGTTAAGGCTCAGCAATATGGACGCTCGACATTTCATCGAGCAATTGGCAAAAGCACGCTAGATGTATAATGGGAAAGTTTCATTCAGCAGGGGCAAGGCTTGCAGAACCGAAAATCGACATGGTCGATTGAGCGGCTAAGTTATGTTGAACTGCGTCGATCTATTTTCGGGAGCTGGCGGGTTCTCGCTGGCGGCTCAAAAGGCAGGGCTTAGTGTCCGCTTAGCTATCGAAAACAACCACCACGCCATAAGTACTTATCGCGGCAACCTCTGTCGAGCGGACCAAAATCCGATTCTCATGGAGGGTGACATTTCACAAATATGTGCTGATGATGCTTACGCGAAGGCATTCGGGGCTGCTGATAGTTGCGACCTTTTGCTTGGAGGTCCACCCTGCCAAGGTTTTTCAACCCATAGAATTAATGACGCAGGTATAGCGGACAAGCGCAACGATCTGATACACATCTACTTCGATTTTGTCAGGCGGTTTGCGCCAACGGCATTTCTTATGGAGAATGTGCCAGGAATGCTATGGCCGCGTCACGCTGCCACACTTTCTCGATTTTACGACGAAGGCCATCGTGCGGGATTCGACGTTTTTCGGCCGGTCGTTGTCGATGCTAGAGACTACGGAGTCCCTCAACGGCGAAAGCGCGTGTTTATTTTGGGGATACGTGAAGGTACGCCCCCTCTCCGTTTAACTTGGCCTCCAATCCCCACTCACGGCAACAAACAGGCGCGAATGGGCAACCCTGATTTGCAGGCTTGGAATGATTGCTCAGCAGCATTTGCCCCTGCACCCGTCGGCGACCCCAATGACATCCATATGATGCACGGCGACGAGCTGACGGAAGCGTTCCGGAGGACTCCGCCCAATGGGGGCAGCAGAAAGGCATCGGGACGGCAACTAAAGTGCCACGAAAAACATGACGGCCATAAGGACGTCTATGGTCGCATCGACCCGGCGAGTCCCGGACCAACCATGACCACCGCCTGCATAAATCCATCCAAGGGTAGATTTGTCCACCCGACTCTGAATCATGGCATCACAGTCCGACAAGCCGCTAGAATGCAGACCTTCCCAGACAGTTTTATATTTAGCGGCGGCTTGACGGCAGCGGGTCAGCAGGTCGGCAACGCTGTTCCCATAATGCTGGCAAAAACCCTCATCGAACAATTGAAGCCAACCCTTGTCGCGGCCAGAAATTTGGGAGCCGTCTCGCAGCGGCAGGCGGCATGATCCGTAAAGTAGCATTCCAAACCAAGGCACGAACGGTTGATCACCTCGGACGGGAGCAAATTGCCGACTGCCCAACTGCTATTTCTGAACTCTGGAAAAATGCGTTTGATGCTTATGCCCGCAGAGTCGAACTGAACATCTACGGCGACAGTAATCCAGTGGCTGTGATCAGTGACGACGGCCACGGTATGAGTCGCGAGGAATTTGAAGGTCGGTGGTTAGTTGTCGGCACGGAGTCAAAGGCAACGGTTGATCGAACGCCCGCGGCTGACAGGAACGGTCTACATGCAAGACCACGCCAAGGGCAGAAGGGCATCGGAAGACTCTCGTGCGCCAATCTCGGCCCGATACTATTGCTTGTATCAAAGCGGACTGATCACCCGTTCGTCGCCGCACTCATCGATTGGCGATTGTTCGAAAACCCATTCCTCAACCTGTCGGACATTTTCATTCCAGTTACCGAGTTTTCCAAACGTGAGGAGCTTTTCGCCGAGCTGCCGGAGCTCGTAAATCAATTGCTTGGAAATGTGACTGGTGAGGCGGATGATGGTCGTGGCCAACGGATCCGAGCCGCGTGGACAGAATTCGACAATCTGTATGAAGAGGAGCTCCGCGCTGGCGGCAATACCAAGCTGCAACCTCCCTCAAACGAAATCAGCCACGCTATCGGTGCAATCAGCTTTTCATCCGATCATTTTTCTGAATGGCCTGTCTGGTCAGACGAATCGCAATCAGGAACTGCGCTGCTGATTTCCGAAATCAACTACGACCTCCAAGTTCAACTTGGTGAGGATCACAACGATACATCTGCGACAGCAACTCGGGACAGGTTCTTTGAAACGCTGTCGAGCTTTGTCGATCCCTTCGTCGCGGTCGCGCCAAGTGACGAGGACAATCGCGTTGGCGGGCTTGAGTTTTCGTGTAGAGTTCGGTGTTGGACAAAGGGAGTTCCACGTCTGATCGTTGGCTCCGAAAAGCAATTCGACCGCCGGCTGCTTGAAGGAATGGAGCATTGCATCGAGGGGCGGATCGATGAGAATGGCGTTTTCAACGGGCGCATAAAAGCATTTGGCGAATGGCTTTCCGTTCCATCCACATTAGAGCCGCCGAAAGATTTGGTGATCCCTCGCCGAGCTGACTCCGAAGTTGGACCGGTTGACCTCTTCATTGCAACAATGGAGTTTGAGTCAGTTAACTCAACTCACGACCGACTTCAGTTTCAGCAATTCAAAGAGTTGGCTGATCGCTATTCCGGATTCATGATGTTTAGGGACGGTCTTCGGGTCTTGCCTTATGGGCGCACCGATAACGATTTTTTTGAAATCGAATCGCGCAGAAGCAAAAACGCAGGGCGAGAATTTTGGAATCATAGGCAGATGTTTGGTCGTCTGGCTATCTCTCGACGCTACAATCCAAACCTGAAGGACAAAGCTGGCCGTGAAGGGTTGCTAGACAATCGGGCCGCGAAGACTCTCAAAGAGCTAGTGTCGAATATCTTGATGCAATCTGCGAGACGATATTTTGGCTCCGCCTCTTCCATCCGCCCCGAATTTTTGCCTCAAATTCGAGATTCAAACAAAAAGGCTCGTGCTGATGAAGCCAGAAACAAGCTCCGGCAACGCGAACGCAAAGAGTTTCGGGCGAAGCTAAAAACAAAGGGTAGTGAGCTACCGACATTTCTCACAGAGCTAGAGGCCTATGCCGCCGAATTGAATATCACCAATGAGTCTCAGATTCCGGAGGCTCAGCAGAAGCTGGAGCATTTCAAGGACTTCGCGCTCGACTTTCGGTTACCCGGCGCGCCAAAAAACCTTGGAACGCTGGCAGACGCATATGACGACTACCGCGATCTGCAACGCAGCGTCAACACCGTCCTCGGCTCGCTTGCGATTGACGTGGACTCACAGATTGAGCGAATTAACCCAGCGAAACCAAAGGAATTGCTCGAAAAGCAGCTTGCTCGCAATGCTGCACAGATTCACCACAGGATAAAGGGTTGGAAGCGTTCCATTGATACCCTGCAAAAAGCCGAATTTGAGCGAATCCGCGAACTAGTTGCCGAACGAAACAAGCTTTTTCATGCTGAAGCCCAGCCCCTGCTGCATCGGCTGGAGACAGGCGAGCTATCATTTTCCGAAATTTCCAAATTGATGGATGCGATCAAGGAGCGCATTGACCAAGACAATTCAGACTTATTTCAGCCATACATTGGCGCGTTGGAAAGCTTGAAAGAGAGCATCGATCTTGAACATTTAGCATCGTTTGGGCTTGAAGAGCTTAGCGATATGAGAGCAGAGCTTGAACGCCTAAATAGTCTGGCCCAGCTAGGCATAGCAGTCGAGATAGTCGGCCACGAATTGCAGTCGTATGATGATATTATTGGCTCGGCAATTCAAGAACTGCCTTTGGATGTTCGCGAAAGCAAAGCCGTCAAGAATATTTCTTTTGGCTATGAGGGATTGACCGATCAACTTAGATTTTTGTCGCCGCTACGACTTGCAGGACAAAAAATACAAAAGTGGATTACTGGACGTGAAATTTCAGGGTTTATTGAAGAGTTTTTCAAAATAAACTTCTCAAAATCCCAAATCAAATTTGAAACGAGTGAATCGTTCAAGGCTATTAAAATATTTGATCAACAGTCCCGGCTTTTTCCGGTATTCATAAATCTAATTAATAATAGCGTGTATTGGCTGTCATCATTGCATAATGTTGATCGACGAATTTTGGTTGATGTCATTGATGGAAAAGTCGTCGTTTCCGACAATGGGCCGGGCGTCGATGTTGATGACGTTGAAAGCCTGTTTAGTTTGTTTTTCACGAAAAAGGCTCGTGGCGGTCGCGGTGTGGGATTGTATCTATCGCGCGCAAACCTTTCGGCAGGTGGGCACAGGATTAGATATGAAGTCGATGATAGTCGGATGCCCTTGAAGGGTGCCAATTTCGTCATCGAATTCCGGGGGGCAGAGTTCAATGGCGAATGAGCACTACAAAGCCTTCATAGACGAGGCATTTGTGAGGCCGATCCGGTCAGTGCTAATCGTTGACGATGATTATCCGACGCTCGATGAATTGCTAATCCAGCAGAGCAATCAGGGTGGTGGGCAGCAGCAAGGTGTCGTCAAAGCTTGGGTGAACAATCCAGCACGCATCAAGACCGTGATAGATAGCTTTCGAACACCAGCACGACCGTTGCTCGTCGACATCCACGACGGGACAAATGTAGCAGTTGGTGACGAGATCAAGGTCGCTGGTCACTTACACCAATCAGACTTGCTCGTTCTGGACTACCAGCTCGATAAATCGAAGCCGAACGACGGATCGCGCGCAATTGAGATCGTGCGAAGCTTGATGGCGAACGATCATTTCAATCTCGTCATTGTGCACACAAATGACGCCCTTGACGGTGTGTTTCAATCAATTTTGCTCGGACTTCTGTCTCCCGGCCCGTTGGCATTGACGGATGCTGAAACGCAACAGGCTGAGGAATTGATAGAGGCCGCTGAGCAAGCGTCAGATGGGTTTAGCCAACGAATTTTCGATAGCATAACTACCGAGCAATATCTTCACTCGCGTTTGCAGGTGACCACATATCAAGCAACCATGATGAAGGGGCAGCAGCCCTATTCTGCGTTCAAATCAGAATGCGACGCGGCGCTATGGAATGGAAACCAAAACAAGCTTGTTCTCAGCTATTGCCTCAGCATATCCGAACGTCCGCTGGTCCAGCAAATGCAGTCAGATGGAGGCTTGCCGTTAAGATGGTCTGCTGGCGCAACAAAGTGGATAATGTCGGATTCGGCCTTTGTGGCGTTTTCTAGCAAGGGCGATCACGACGATCTTCTCGGCGATATTCGAAGCGCTCTCAACGATTGGAATCCACAGCCTTCAAGGTTGTTTCTTACAAAGCTTCGAGCAGAAATGGATGAATTTGGCATCAAAGCGCAAAGCCATGCGCTTGACGACATTTTTGCTCTTGCTCATTGGTATGAGCGCCTTTTGAACGCAGGAACCGACGAGCGACGGTCCATGATTTCTGAAAGCGTTTCCCGACATTCAGATCAACTTCTCCGTAGCATCCTCCCTCGCGTTGAGGATTTTGCAACCAGACTCATAGAAGCCGAGGTGGCGGTAGCTCAGGGTGATGCGAATGGGGTCTGTAAGGATCATTTCCGAGTTGATCTCTCGAAGGATGGCGACAAGTCGCGCGCCAGCCTTGAACACAATGCATTCGTGTGTAGCAAGCCGCGCGAGGGCTGGCATTTGACCACGGGGCATGTTTTCTTGATGAATGATGAGCACTGGGTCTGCTTGTCGCCCGCTTGTGACATGATCCCCTCACAGCTTTCTGACTCACAAAAGTCGTCTTTCGGTGACCGATTGCCATTTATGGCGATAAAACTCCGCCTTGTCGGCGACGCGAAGCCTCCCTCGGACATTCAATCGAACAGATATGTATTTTTGAAGGCTGAAGGGACGGTCAAAGCATTTTGCTTCAACGAGCAATCGAATGGAGCATCAGCCCCGATCTGGCGAACACTCTTCGCGGAGAAATGTGGCGTGTTCGGTCAACCGTTCAAATTCAATGCCATTTCGACCGAGAAAGGAGCAACGAAGCTCGTTTCCAAGCAACACGCGGCTGAAGTCGTTGGCCAACTTCGTTATGAATATGCGTTAAATCTGATGCATCGCCTTGGTGGCTCAATGACCCGGATAGGGCTAGATTTTGTGGGATAGAAAAGTCCAAGGCTGTTCGCCTGCCTCCGATGGACGTGAGGGTATATCTGGTGGTATATTCTTAAAGCTGGAAATTATATTTATTCAATTTCAGTTATTTATAGACCGTGCGTGATTCCCGTAGGGTCACCAGCATAAATTAGTGAATATTAACGATAACTCCATTCGTCGTGATCCTGTCGTCTGTGAGTTCCCCCAAAAATTCCCTAAATTCCTTTGTGGTTTTTTGTCGCTAAGAGTTGTCCGTCGCAGTCCGAGGTAGGCCGTTTCGGATTGGGGTCGGACAGCAGGTCGAAGAAGTTTTCCTGTATGCCTGAAGTAATCGGATGGCGCAGTCCGTCGGACGGAAGAGGCCGTGACCGGGATGAAGCAACATTATCCGACCGTTTCGTTTTCAATTTCAAGGCGCTGCTGTCTGATGACAAGACCCCGACTCTCGTCGCAATTGTAGGAGTTGGAGCAACGATGTTGCCGTGCGCGTCGTTTGAATTTCCGACCAACGCACTCAATGCGTCATAAGGAACCAGCGTCGTTCGCCCAATCTTGCGGATCGGGAGTATGCCCTGCTGGATCAATTCATAAAGTTTAGACCGACAGATACCTGAGATTAAGACGGCATCTCTAACGGTTAACGAAATCAGCGGGGGCAGCGCCTCGCAACCCTGAAAGTCCGTCAGTATCGACTTACGCGCGCGCATATTGAACCTCGCTAGATGCAAAAATGGCAGCAATGGTCCGAATCGCAATTTTCATCACCGATCTCCAATCTGCTCAAAGTTACCACGGGTCGAAGCACTTGCCTTTATGGTTCCGTGAGTTCCGCTGTGGATAAAAGTGTTACGGAAGTAGCGGAACGCTGTCGCCGAGCAGGCTAAATGAGGTTTGCTGCGAAGCTGTTGACAACTGTTGCCTAATCCAGGGCACTGGGGGCGCAATGAGCTTGCGTATCCAATCGTCCGATTCGCGATTCGAATAACCTTGGATCCCAAGTTCTTTGACCGCTTGCTTCCCGGCCGCCAGTGCAAGCTTGAGACGCCCCTCTTCACCCTGTTTCAAAAGGATCGTCAGGCTTGCACCCAATAGAACTTTGAGGACTTCCAACGGTATCGTGCAATCCGGCGGCGGCTTGATAAGAGCAACCCGATCAAGCAATTCGTCAGCCGTCACGCCAAGGTCGCGGACCCAGGAGGACTTAAGTCCTGTCCGAGGCGGAGCAAAACGAATGCGATTATATTGAGGTTCGGTGTCTTCCAATGATTGAGACGCCGAAGCTCCAGCATGCGGACCATCGATTTGATCAAGCTCCACTTTTTGATCGCGTGTATCGTCCGAACGTGCGACGTCACCGAGAAGTGTCGTTTCTGGAAGGAGCTTGGCAATTGCGAAAGGTATAAGTTCTATAAGCACTGTGCTGGCAGTTCCGCTGCGCCCACTTTTTGATCGGACAAGTGTGCGGTCGTGCTCGTCATCGGAACACAAAAGCGTTGCAAGTGCGCTGGCGAGTACCGCATAGTCGACGGCCTGCGTTCCCGCATTTGTTCCGCCCAAACCCTCGCGCAGTTCCGATATCAGCTTTACCAACGAGGACGGCATTGGTTTGCGTGTGGCTACCCAGCGTTGGGCTAGAGCCGTGTGTTGCCAGCGAGGCCACGCGACGAAATATGAAAAAATGAGAGCGCCTGGAAACAGCCATACAGACTGAACAAATACCGACGGGCTATGAAACAGGAGCCAGAGGCCGAACGCTAAAAAGACAGCACAAACCCACAGGATTATGAACAAGTAGTTGCGCCATCTGCGCAATGGCTTGGCGAGCGACCGAATATGTAACTCGAAGGCCTCGAGTTCTCCATCTTGTGCAGCCAACAATCGAGCCGCGACCGGAAGGGCCATTTCGAGCTTCGACAATGGGGGCGACATTTCCCTCAAACTGGCGAGCGTGACCAGCCGAATGCGTGCGGCTTTTGCTTCAAGCGATGTCATTCGCTCAACATCCTCCAGCTCGACATCTGATCACATCGCCTGCCATGGCGTCAGCAAGTCGGCAACCGTTTAATAACTCATCTTTAAAAACACGTAGATTCAGATCGCGAGCTCAAGATCTGGTTAGATGGGCGAGACGCTGACGGATAGGCATGCACGCCGACGAACGACAAGAAAATGCCTCTGATCGGCACCGAGAATGAGCTGGCGGCAGTTTGAATACAACAACGCTTGCACTTCCAGCCTGACAAGACCAAAAAAGCTTTGCAGCTCGGCAAATTCCGACTGTGAGGCATAGTAACCTCAATGACACTGTCGCCGGTCGGAACACAGTTCTGGCCGGGTGGCCGTCACGTATGTCCAGGGCTCGCCTAAAGGTGGCGGCGCTCTGTGACAGTGCAGGGTTACTAACACCCGGCTTTCAGCTGGATCGCCTCTGTCATTTGATGGGAGGCGCGGCAATGATTACAGCAATAGCAGATGGCCCCGACCTTTACGGCGATACACGCGACGGAGACCTGTCGACCGACAACTTTGCTGCGGTATGCAAGCGCCTGTTCAATGGCGATCCGCAATGGGCGCTCAACGCCGTCCTCAAAATTGATCGTGACACGGCAGCTGCGCTTCTTGCAGGGTCGATGCCAGTATCGGCCCCACTTGCCCTTGCGCTGCTGCGATGCTGTCACGGCCTGCCAATTCTGAAGCGGATTATTGCTAGTCTCAAGGTGGGTGACAAAGACGCGGAGCGTCGGGCAAAAGCCGACTACGCCGCGATCATGAACGCGCCCAACAAACTGTCGAGTGATGACGGTCGTTTTCAGCAATGCTGTGAATGGTCGGCACAACTGACCGAGTTCCTGCTGCTCCGCCTAGACCTTGTCCCGGATCATGACCAGTGAAGTGGTGCCTGCCATTGATGTGCGTCATCGCCACGATAGTTGCGGCACCAGGTTTTGCCGTCGCCGACACAATCACGCTCGAGGCCTTCCTTGCAAAAAAATATGGCAAGAACAGTGGTTTCGACAAAGTCTTCAACAAAGTGTTTCCACAACAAGGGCCGACGACAACGCCTGTACCATTTGAAGGCCGCAAATCCGACGGCAGCTATTGGTGGGGGGCGTATTTCGGGAATGGCAATGTCGTCGTCCTGAGCTGGCCGCATAAAGCGCTGCAGAAGCATTGTGCGGCCAGCGGCGGCAGTCTGACCCGCGTCATGCCCTATTCGCTGTCCTACAGCCCGCCAGCAGCGCCTATGCGGCTAATTGATCCATCAGGTGGCACTGATTTGACATTAACGCCCGAGATGCTGCGACGCTGGAGCGCCATGAGTGCAACGACAACCAATCCCCAGAGCATTGCGCCCGCAAATTATCAACGTAATTCGCGCAACGCCGAACTGGTTGATGCCCGCAACATCATTGGTGTTTTTACTTGCCGTTTTGGCGAGGGCGAGCAAGTGCTCTGGCATGTCGCGATCCTGCCGACACCGATGGGCGACTGGGACAATTTTGCGAGCGCCCAGATGACCGGCACGAGCTGGGTAATGCTGCGTATTCTTGCCATTGACCGCGCGCTGATTGATCGAACCAATGCTGTATTTGCCGCAAAGGCTGATGCACAGAAAGCGCAACGCAGACAGAGTGACGCGCTGGCTATTCAACGCGAATCTGAAGCCGCGGCAAAGGCGCGGATCGAGCTGCCAAAACTTGCGGCATTTCAGGCTAAGGTCGCTATCGGCGATGACACCAATTGTGGCCTTGTTTTGGGATTCAAGGGGCCGCTGGTCAACGTGCAAGTGCCCGCCAATATCAAACTGCCGAGCGCGGCATCGACAGTGTTCGTCAAACGCACTGCGCTGGCACCGCCGCACTCTCGGTATAATTGCTACGAATATGGAGATCTCACCGGCTTATGGTATGTCGGTCGCGAGATTGGCATGGACGATATGCGATGATCGAAGCAGCGGATTTGCAGACGGAAACAGGTCGACCCCCGCACCCGTCAATCGGGCTGCGCCTTGTCGTTTGGCTCGACTGCCACCTCATGCAAATCATCCTATCACTACCGATTGTCGCGATGCTGGCTTGGGTGATCCTGACTTTGGTTGGCAGTCTTACTTCGACGCGGGCAGTGGACGTCTTGTTCGTTGTGTTTGTCGCCCTTCTGATCATGTTCATGGCATTGGCTGCTCGGCGCGCCAGCGGTCAAAAGAAGCGGGCAAGCCTTGCCTATGTGACGGCGATCGACCGGCAGGTAAAATCTGCCGAGCGCAAATATTTCGACGCCCGTATTGATCGGTTGCTGTCGCGTGCAAAAGCCTTGTCACGCGATGATGTGACCACTGCGTTGATTGGGGCTCGACAGGATGCCCGTGACTATCGTCAGGCGTTGCAGGACAGTAGCTTGCGCGATGCGCAAATTTTGGCGCTCAGGCGAAAGTATCCGACGGGCGCTTCTGACGCGACGTAACGCACGGCGCGAGCAGTCAGACGACGTTCAGAGCGATTGGCGCTGAGCAGTATAAGTTGCTCAAGGAAGTGGGGCAGGGGGCGGTCCCCGTGCAAACGTGTTACCGTATCACAGCTGGCGATGACGCCGTAAGCAAACGGATCGCGATACTGACCCGGCAAGACGCGCAATGCCGCCAAACGAATTGCGGCGTGCAGCATGCGAACAAGAAATCGAGCCATTCGCCACTGCCTGATGCCAATTCGCTACTGCTTGATGCCGATTCGGCACTGAATGGGACAGATACGACACTGCATGAGTCAGATTTGGCACAACGTGATGCAATTTTGAATACGCCTGCTGCCGGATGGGCAACTTGTAATGCCAAATCGGCATGTTTTTGGCGCGCGACTGAAATTTTTTATGTGGTAATTTTACTCACGACCGTTGGCCAAGCGCGCACTCACGGAAAATCCAAGCCCCGATTGACCAGAAAAATAACGAACAAACTGCAAAAACGGCAATATGGGGTGCACACACCACGCTACGGCGTAGCCCGTTTTGTCGTCGGAATAATGGCGGAAATGCGTGCTCTAGGCGTCTAGGCGACTCCTAGCGCCGTCGAAAAAGCTGACACAGCCGCAAAACCATCCTAGGTAGATTCCCTAGAATTACCCTAGATCAATAGCTTAACGTCTAGAAATTCGGCCGCTTGACCTGTGCTTGCGACGCGAGGCAGCCTTTCATCTTAGCAATGAGGGGACCAGACATGGCGCGACTGCCGCAAATCAATTTCGAAGTCGATCCGGCACTTGAGGCGCAGGTCAATGCCGTCATTGCAAAGGCGGGCATGAGGCGCACCGAATATTATCGGATGATCACGCGCGAATTTATCGCTGCCGACGCTGAAGGGCGATCGTTTTTGTCGACCAAAAACGCGATGGATCAGGCGCGTTTTGCCGAGCTCCTTTACAAGCTTGATCCGCTTACGACCGAGCT
>JANMPU010000059.1:0-17476 GCA_031369985.1 Sphingomonas sp.
ATCTCATGGGCAGGGCGACGACAGCCACCGATGCTGAAGGCAAGAGTGAAAACTTCTACTATAATACTTTCAGCGAAAAATATTACAGCACCAACAAGTTAGGCGGTGGCGAGTCATTTTATTATACGAAGCGGGGACAACTTTATTACAGCGTAACGAACGAGGAAGTGCGCCGGAACGATGGCAGCATCCAACTCACGTACCGCTACAAAAATATGTATACCTATGATGCGCGTGGCAATGTCGCTCAGCTGACCGAAGGCTACGCGCTTACCGAACGCCGCGATACCTATTACACCTATGATCGAAACAATCGCCTTACCCTGAAGCAGTCAACGGCTGTTTCAGTGCTCAACATCGACACTGGCGTTGATAGTACCATAGCACCAACAGAAGCGTATAAATATGACGCTCGCGGCAATCTGATAGAAGTATCGAACGATAATCTTGGATCACGCACGCTCTATTACTATGACGAAGCCAATCGCAAGATTGCCGAGATCAGTGCGGCGGGCACACATAAGACCTACAGCTATGATCTAAATGGCAATGTGCTGGTGGAGCGTGTGTACGGCGCAAAAACCACGCTTCCTGCGACGGCTGGCGGAACAGCGCCCGCACCGCAGGGTACCCCCCGCGAAGTTTACTATGTCTATGATCGTGCCAACCGCCTGATCGAAAAGCGGATCCCGGCTGTTCAGAAAACTGAATTGGTCGGCACCGTGCTACAGCGTTCGGTTACCGATATTGTGACCAGTACGGTCTATGACTTTCAGGGCAACCTGGCGCAGGAAACCGACGGTCGCGGCAACAGCATCTTCCATTATTATGACAAAAATGGTCGAGAGATCGCAAAGATTGATCAGGAAAACTACATCACGGTGTGGACTCGCGACAGTGAAGGCAATGTCCTCAGCGAAACGCGTTTTGCCAACCAATATGGCGCAGCGCCCGTTATCGGCATTATCCCGACGGTCGCCGCAAGTGGTGCTGACCGCACGACAACCTTTACCTATGACAAAATGGGTCGTCGCCTAACGGAGACACGGCTTGCCGTTTCGGCGTCGAGCGTAAGTGGCAATTCGGTTTCGACATTCAGCCAGAACGCAACAATCACCTATACCTATAACGAATTTGGCGAAGTGCTTTCAAAAACCGAAAGCTCGGGCGACCGCACCGATTACACCTATGACGCTTATGGCCGCATGACCAGCCGCCGCGAGGCCGGGTTCGTCAACGACGCGTCGGCAAATGTCCGGCTGACGACCGACCTCTATTATGACGGGCTCAACAACCTCGTCTATGAACGACCGAGCGAACTCAACACGGGCGCGCTCGCGCGGTCCAATCGCTACACCTATGGCGCGGGTGGTCGGCTGGCGTCGACGACCGACACCAACGGTTTTACGCGCAACTATAAATATGATGCTGCTGGGCGCGTCGTTGAGGAGCGGTATACGCGAACAAAATCAAATGGCTCATCGACCGTCGTTGATGCGAAATATACGGCGTATGATGCCGTCGGTCGCGTCACCAGCCAGTTTCTGGCGACCTATGATGGCGGTTGGACCTACCTGCCGGCAGCAACCACGATCTATAATGCTTATGGTGACGTCGCGACGCGTGGGGTCGCGGGCGCAGCGACCGAACAGATGTTTTACGACAATGCCGGTCGTGTAAATATGTCCAGTGCTGGCGACGGTATCTGGAAATTCTTCGCATATGACGCGAACGGAAACGTCACCGTTACAATGACGAGTACGGCTGTTGCCGACCTCGGTCATTGGAATGGCGAATATGCTTTCAATATTTTAACGGGCAGTGCCACCGTTGATGTGGCCAATTTCAACCAATATTACACGACTGCATCGGTTGTTCTTTATGATCGCCGGAACAGCGCGGTCGCGACCTATGAGCCCAACCGCACGGTTGCCGCCACTGATGTCGCAACCACGACAACGCAAACGCTCAACACCCGCCGCTGGTATAACGCATTCGGCGAAGTTTCGCAGGAGAAGAGCGCGCGCGGCTATTTCACGAACTATGCCTACAACACGATGGGCCGGGTCACTCAGGTTCAAGCCCCCGAGATCATGGTCACATTCGAAAATGGCAGCACCGCCCGTCAACGGCCGACCGAAAACTATGCCTATGACCTGTCGGGGCGTTTGGTGGGGACGCAGAACGCCAATGGTTTTTGGACAACGCGGTTGTTGCTGGCGGGGACTGGCTACGAAGGCAAAGAAGCCGTCGTCGTTACCGAATTTCGCGCCGATGGCAGCAGCATCGGTTTTGGCTATGACGTTTATGGCAATCAGAAATGGGCGCGCGATGGCCTGAACCGCTATGCCTACAGCATCTATGACAATGCCAATCGCCTGATCCAGACGACGCGACCTTCGGGCAACGCCGAATACTACGCCTATAACGAACTGGGCCAGCGCACGCAGCATTGGAACAACTGGTACGGCACGACCATCAAAGAGTTGACCGATTATGACGCGCAAGGCCGCGTCACAAGCACCAAGACCTATGCGAACGAAACAACCAGCTTTGCCTATAGCTGGAACCCCGGAACGCCTACCAACGGCCTCGGTACGTTCGGCGGGTGGACCAAGACAACCTACCGCCCTGACGGCTATACAGCGTCGGAAACAACCGACGTCTTTGGGCGCATGGTCGCGCGCACTGATCTCGGCGGCCGCGTCTACACTTATAATTACAACGAGGCCGGACAACTCGCGAGTCAGACGTCGACCGGCGGGCAGAGTATCAGCTACACCTATTTTAATACTGGCAGGCTTGCCGCAATGAATGACAATGCCGCCGTCGCGGCGGGCTATTCGACCTCAAACATTGATGCCACTTATACCTATGACGCCGACGGCAATCGCACCTATGAGCGGCTGGCGGGCACGACCTCTTATTATGATCCTTATCAGGGCTACTACTCAGTCACGACCGTCTATCAGGACGGCAAGGGGACCTACGACGAGAAGGGCAATCTGCTCACTTTCACGGACGCCGGGGCCAGTGGTAACGGTGCGGTGTCGATTACCAATGCCTATGACGCCGCCGGCAATGTCCGCCGGACGCTGGCCACGCACGCGATCTTCGCGGCCAATCAGACGCTTGGCGGCAATGTCACCGATGATTATTGGTATAAATATGACGCGTTGAACCGCATGACGCTGGTCAAGGGCAGCCTTATCAACGGCGACATCATTCGCGGCACCATCGAATCGCGTTCGATTACTTATGACGCTGCGGGCCAGCGCGCCACGCAGTCACGAACGATGACCGGCTACAGTGCCTATTTGAGTTGGGGCCAGGAATCGCGCGAGATCTATACTTACAACGCCGACGGCAATGTATCGCAACTCAACATCGCCCTCGGGACTCAGGCTTATGCAAGTGCCCAAGGGGGTCCTGTGCCATGGGCCGCCGTCACACCTGCGACGGGTTCCGGGATCGTCCGCGCATTAACCGCCTATGACGGCATGAACCGCGTCACCAATTACACCGAATATGACACGGCGGGGACGAGCGTCTTCAACCGCTATGGCATTTACTACGACTATCGCGGCGCCATCACACAGGAAAGCTCGACCACCCGCCGCACCGAGAATGACGGCTATCTCTATGTCAATTACAGCACGATCAATAACAGCTACGGCATTGGCGGTCTGCTGACGTACAGCTCGTCGACCAATTACCGGTACAAGAACGGCACGAACTATCAGGATACGCCCGACACTACGAGCACCTATGGCTACGCTTATTGGGATTCGCCGATGCAGGCGACGCTATCGTTCCGGCCGAACACGTCACAGTCGACGACCTATCAGACCTCCTACACCTATGATTACAACGGCCATTTGACGACCGCGACGATCAATGACGGTCGCCCCCGCTCGGTCACCTACATCAACGATACGGCTGGCCAGATCCTCAGCCGCACCGAAGCCGACAATGTCGGTTATAACGTCAACGCCGGAACCGGCGGCGATCCAAAGACCGTGTGGTGGTTCTTCGACGGCAAGCAGGTGGGCTCCACTAGTAACAACGGCAACGACGATCCCGATTACGAAGCCGCTATGGCTGAGCGCTTGACGCCATCAAGCACGGCGTCCACCGCACCGTTCCGCCTCGGCCAAACAAGCGGCGTCAGCTATTCCGACTTCGATCAGGCCTATAATTCGCTGAGCCCCGGCGAAGGCGGCGGCGCGGGCAGCGCCTATGTCGTGCGACAGGGCGATACTCTGTCGAGCATTGCGCAGGCGGTCTATGGCGATGCCTCGCTTTGGTACATGATCGCTGATCAGAACGGGTTGAAAGGCGGCGCAGCGCTGATCGCGGGCCAGTCGATTACGATTCCGGCGAAGCTCGCCAACGTCAACAACCGCTCGGACACCTACCGCGTCTACGACGCCAACCGCGCGATTGGCGACACGCAGCCGACGACGCCTGCACCACCAAAGAAGCCGAAATGCGGGGTGTTCGGACAGATTTTGTTGGCAGTCATCGCGGCGGCCGTGACTTACTTCACGGCAGGAGCGGCAACAGCGGCGCTCGGTCCTGTGCTTGGTGGTGCTGCCTCGGCAGCAGCGGGCAGCATCGCCAGCCAAGTCGTCGGCGTCGCGACCGGTATCCAGGACAAGTTCAGTTTCAAGGCAGTTGCGCTCGCGGCAATCGGCGGTGCGGTTGGTGGCGCGCTGAAGGGCTTTGACCTCTTTGGCAAAGCGGGCCTCGGCAAAGTGACCGGATTTGCTAACGATTTCGCCCGCGCGGCGACGGGAAGCGCGATTACGCAAGGGATTGGCGTTGCCACTGGCTTGCAGGACAAGTTCAGCTGGGGCGCCGTCGCTGCGGCGGGGGCTGCGTCGGCCATCGGCAATGTTGTCGGCAAGGCGCTGAAGATCGAATCGCTAACAAAGACGCCAGATGGCAAGGGCGGTTGGACCAAGGGCAATATCTCTCTTGAGAACATAGCGCGCAACGGCGTCACCGGCATGGCCCGCGCCCTCGCGAGCGGCGCGGCCCAATCTATCGTCGAAGGCACCGATTTCGGCGACAACGTCCTCGCCGCGCTCCCCGGCGAGATCGGGAATACGTTGGGCATGGCTTTGGCGGGAGGGATTGAGAAGGGGGTTGCGTCGGCGGCGGCGCGGCGGGCGAAAGCGGTAGAAGAGAGAAGGGCGATAGGCGGCATTTCAGGGTCGCAAATTGCTGCGCCATCAGCAGCATTTAGCGATGCTTCTTCTTTTGGAGCAGTCAGTTCCTTTGGTCTTACTGATCAATATAGTTCGACACTCGAAAATCAGTCGAATCTAATATTCGATGGTAGTTTATATAACGATGGAGTATATAGAACGATTAATGGCGTTGGCGTTGATCAATTTGGAAGCATTTTAGGCCAATCTAACAGCACATTGATTGGCTATACGCCACGAGGATACAGAACGCGGTTTAATATCAATATTCTTGATGAAGATCTTCGAGGTGGCCATACTTATGAATTTCATGTCGGAAAAAGTGATGCTTTTCTGCGAAATAGGTTAACAACGCCACTGCCTGGATCAAGCAGGGGGGCCACATATTATTTGACTGAAGCTAGTACATTTACGACTGTCAATGCGGCTAATCGTTTGATAAATCGGACCCTATCTCTGAGGGCCTACGAAGTAGATGCTTTTTTGAGAGGTACTGATTCATCAGTATTTATTACTGCTTCAATCGGTTCCGAAACCGGAAGAACAATGTATTCAACCGTGCCAGCTGTTTCGACGCGAGGTCCTGGACCATTTAGAACCGAAACAACATATAGCGTTGCCGTTGTGTTGCGCAGAGCGCCCTATCTTCCTAATGGGTTTTATGTAAGAACAGCATTTCCAATCGGTCTTGTAAACGGTGGACCATTCAATCAGTAGGACATACGCGTGACAAATGAGTTGAAAAAATTTGCTTATTACTTTCATCAAGATATTTTAATTATAAATGATAGTATGCAAGGATCCATAAATGAGGCATTGAATTCATTTTCTGTTGAAGAAAGGGCAAAATTGAGAGAATTTTTACAAAATATAGCCGATAAGAAAAATGTGAATTTTTTAGATATATGGCGATCATGTGAGCCTGCGATCACTCTAAAAAATGAGGTGCACGCAAGGATTTTTTTGGAGGATATTGTACGAGAGCTATGAGCTACGGGGGTAGGAATAATTGTCTCTAATTAACCCGTGCGTCCCTGTCCTACACACCCTCACCCATGCTAGCCTCGGCACTGTCCCGGCTCTTTGACAATCTGCATAGCCCCTTCGAACGCGCGACCGCGGTTCTCTGGCTTAACTTCACACCAAACATGCGACCCTATGAAGTTTGTGAACTTACCAAGCGATTTTTGGCGCTTTTGCGTTGCGCTGGAAAAGCGGCTTCTCACGCCGCTCAAGTGCTCCGGGCTTGAACCGGAGCGTTGCGACCTGGGTTCGTGCTCGTTCTCGCAGGGCTCCGGATCAGGTCCGGAGCACGGGCCGGTGTTGAAAGTCGGCACGATGCTCTCGTGTCAACTTTGTCAACTTCGCCCAACGCCGCGACCCTCCTATCGCACCCCTTTAAACACACAACATGCGGTCACCGCCCCCTCCGCAATCTCGGCCTTGACCTCTGCTAACCCAGATCCCGTGTTAAAATGCATCGTTCCGAATGAAATGCCCGCGAACTGGCTGATCCCCGTGACCGCCAGATAATGCCGCTGCCCCTCCGCCACGGTCACGTCGAGTTTGGCCCCGCTCTGCCCCGAAACGAACGGCCAGTGCAGCGTTACCGTGTGCGGCCCCGGCGCAACGCGCAGCGCGGTGTAGCGGCGGTTGGTCAGCGCCGCGACTTTCCGCCCATCGACTTTGACGGTCGCGGCAAAGGCCGTCGGCTGCGCGTAGTCGCGGTAGATGATGAGGTTGGCATTTTCCGACGGACCAAGCGCTTCCCCCGCCGCGGCCCCTGCTGAAAGTGCCACTGCGGTCAGAGCCGTCATCGCAAACATCCGCATCCTAACGCCTCCTTGTTTCGGAAGCCTTGTCATCCCGTTTTGCATCCGATAGCAAATCGCACATTGAGTTTTTTTCCGGGAGTCCGCGTTTGCGTTGCTTGTCTGTCCCGATCGTGCTGTCGCTCCTGTCGGGTTGCACCGCTGTCGAGAACGACCTCAATAAAGGGCTGAGTTACGGCACCAATGCCGAACGGTTGACGCGCAAGGTTGATGAAAGTCGGCGGCTCGGCGTCGTGCCGTCGGGGGTCAATGCTTATCTCTGGCGCGCCGCGATAGACACGATGGGCTTTTATCCGCTGACGACCTCCAACCCGAAAGCGGGCCGGATCGTGACCGATTGGTATTCTGCGCCCGCTGCGCCTGATGAACGAACGCAGCTGACGGTCGAGGTGCTCGATCCCGATCTGCGCCGCGATACGGTGCGCGTGTCAGTCGTGCGGCAAGTGCGTCGTGATGGCGGTTGGGCGGCAGCGCCGGTCCCATCGCTGACCGCGCAAACGATTGAGGAAACGATCATTGCCAAGGCGCATGAGCTGCGCGGATGGTGATCGTTCGCGGTTCTTTGAAAATTCAGGCTTGTCAGCAATCACAGCCTTCAGGCATGCTACGCAAATATTGAGTCGTTAGTTTGGGGGCGTTGGTGTTGGTCGCGCAGGGCACAATCGGGGATGGAGACGCGCACGATCCGCATTCCCGACTGCTGCGGCTGCTGGGCTACCTTGATCACGATCCCGACAATTTGACCCTTATAGGTGATGCGGCGCACGCGGCGCTTGATGAATCGGCATTCGAAGCGGCGCGCGATTTGCTGACGCGGTATCGTGCGCTTTCCTCGCCATTGCCGCTCCCCTTGGTCAATCTTGAGGGGCTTGTAGCCTTGCGGTCGGGGCAACTGGACGTCGCGGCCGAGGTTTTTGACGGACTGATCGCGAATGGTGTGGATGATCCCTCGGTGCGGTTCAACCGTGCGTGGGTTCACGCGCTTTGCAATGAGCATGCAGCGGCGCTCGATCTATTTGATGACGATGTTGTGGCCGTAACGCCGCGGGCAGCCGCCCTGAAAGTTCAAATGCTCCACCATCTGGGGCAGATTGAGGAAGCGCTTGCCGCGGGTCAGGGCATGGTAGAGCGTTTCCCCGGCAATGATGCTCTGCTCGGTGCTCTGTCTGTTGCGGCTATGGATGCTGACGATTTTGAACTCGCGCGGCACTATGCGGAACAAGCCGCAGGTGGCGTTGATGCGCTGACGACACGCGGCTTGGTCGCGCTTGACGGCAATGATCCGCGGCGCGCGCTGACGTTGTTTGATGCGGCGTTGGGCGAGCATCAGGATGCCCCGCGGGCATGGCTCGGCAAGGGGCTAGGGCTTGTCGTGATGGGCAACATCGCCGAGGGCAGCTCAGCCCTGAAGCGTGGTGCCGAGATTTTTGGTACGCATCTCGGTTCGTGGATTGCGGTCGCTTGGACGCAGTTCATGGCGAAGGATTTTGCGGCTGCCCGCGCAACTTTCGACCATGCCCTGACGCTCGATGAGAATTTCGCGGAAACGCATGGCGGCCTCGCCGTGGTCGATATTGCCGAGGGCAATCTGGACGCGGCGAAGCGCAGGGCCGACATTGCACTCCGGCTCGACAAAAATTGCTTTGGCGGCATGCTTGCGCGGATGCTGCTGTTGGAAGCAAAGGGCAACGCAGCGGCGGCTGCCCGCATTTGGGAAAAGGCGATGGAAACGCCCACCGGCATCGATGGCAAAACCTTGGGCGAGGCCTTGATCGGCATGGGACTCAATGCCGGACCCCGCCACGGGCGTGCCGCATGACGCAGGACCGCGCGGTCGGCCTGATGAATGAAATGTTGTGGCAATGCATGGTGATTGCGGGGCCTGTTCTCGCCGCGATCCTGATTGCAGGGCTTTTGATCTCGATCCTGCAGGCGACAACGCAGTTGCAGGAAATGACGCTCAGCTATGTGCCGAAAATGTTGGTGGCGGGGCTTTTGCTCATCTTCCTCGGCCCCTGGATGATCGGGCGGCTGACACAATTTGCCATCCACTCCATCAGCATGATCCCGAGTTTGGGTTAGCTATGGGGCAGGGGGGCAGCAACGCGCTTTCAATCTGGCTTGCCTCGAGCCTGTTGCTCAGCCTTCGTATCGCGCCCGTTTTTGTTTTTGCACCGCCATTCACGCTGACCCGCGTGCCGCGATTGTTCACGTGGCTTTTCGGTCTTGGGCTCGCGATGATGCTTGTTGCTGCAAATCCCGAAACGGCGCGTGTTGCCGACCTTCGGTTGTCGACGCTGACTATTGCCGCAGCGCGTGAACTGATGCTTGGTCTGACGCCAGTCCTGGCGCTGCAAGTGATGTTCGGCGCGCTGTACATGGTCGGGCGAACAATCGACATTCAATCGGGTTTTGGGTTGGCGCTGCTCATCGATCCAACGACGCGCAACCAGATGCCTCTGGTCGGGACCATCTTCGCTTATCTCGCGGGTGCGATGTTTTTTGCGCTGGACGGCCATCATGATCTTCTTCGCTTTTTTGCGGCCTCGCTCGAAATTGTTCCCGTCGGCGGCGTGAGTGAAGGCGGCAACATCACCGCTTTGACGGCCTATGTTTTTACAACGTTCCTCGTCGCGTTTGGGCTGGGAGCTGCGACGATCCTTGCGATGTTTCTGGCGGACCTATCCATTGCGATGTTGTCGCGAACAGTGCCGCAGATGAACGCACTTTTGCTGGGCATTCAGGTTAAGGCACTATTGGTCATTTTTACGTTGCCGATAGCCGTCAGCGTCTCAGGCGTTGTTCTTGCGCGATTGGTCACGAACGCATTGCGTACCATGGCGAGGCTGATCTGAGCCATGGAAGAAAGCGAACTCGACAAGTCGGAAACGGCAACCCCGTTCAAACTACAACGCGCCCGTGAAAAGGGCACGGTTGCGCGTGGCGTTGATCTTGGCTTCTTTGCTGTTCTGGCTGGCTTTGTGGGTTTCGCCTGGTTGGCAGGATCGCAAGCCGTTGGCGGTCTTGCCCATATCTCAGCAATAACGCTTGGCAATGCCGGGCATGCCATCGACGCGCCGGGTGCGTTGATGGCGCAAGCGGCCACACTATTTTCAGGTGCAATATCGCTGTTGCTCGCCTTTGCCGGCACGTTGTTCGCCGTCGTGCTGCTTGTCGACTTCCTTCAGGTTGGTCCTGTGTTCAGTGCGCACATGCTGAAACCCGATTTTGCGCGGATCAATCCTGCGCAGGGTCTGAAGCGGCTTTTGTCGTGGCGGATGTTGATCGAGGCCGCCAAAAGTACGTTCAAACTTGCTGTCTATGGGACGATTACTTGGTTGGTCATCAAATTCGTTCTGCGGATCGATAGCTGGGCGGTTTTCGATGGACACCAGCTCACCTTGGTGTTGTTCAATGAAGGTCTAAGGCTGATCATGTTTTTCGCGCTTGCCGCGATGGTTTTTGCGGTCGTGGATCAGCTACTATCGCGGCGCCAGTTTGCCACTAAAATGCGGATGAGCCGACGCGAGTTGAAACGCGAGCACCGCGACCGCGAAGGTGACCCGCGGCTCAAACAAAAGCGAAAAGCATTTCATAGCGAATTCGTAAAAATGGCAACCAGTTTGCGCAATGCACGCGGGGCCGATGTCATTTTGACCAACCCCACCCATTATGCCGTGGCGTTGCGTTACGTACCTGAAAAAATGGACGCGCCGATGATCGTGTCGCGTGGGTCAGGCGGGCTTGCCGAACGCATTCGAGGGGTTGGCTTTACTTATGGCGTGACGATCCTTCACGAGCCCATCCTCACGCGCGCCCTGTTTCGAACGCGCATTGTCGATGGCGAAATCCCTGACAGTTTGTTTCAGGCCGTTGCCGACATCTATCGTCGACATGACCTTGTTGGTCGAGGCGCTTGCTGATGTTCGGCCGCTTCTTCCGGAACAACAGTGACCTCGCACTAGTGGGCGCTGTAATCGGCATCTTGGCAATCCTTTTTGCGCCGATTCCAACGGGGCTGCTCGACTTTCTGATCGTGGTCAACATCGCGTTTGCGCTCACAATCCTCATGCTGACATTTTACGTTGCAAAGCCCGTTGAGTTCTCGACCTTTCCTTCTTTGCTTCTTGTCGCGACGTTGTTCAGATTGGCGCTAAATGTTGCGGCGACGCGCCTGATCTTGACCGATGGTTTTGCGGGCGACGTGATCGGCTCGGTTGGATCGTTTGCGATCCAGGGTAATTACGTCATCGGTCTGGTCGTCTTTTTCATCCTGATTGTTGTGCAATATGTAGTTGTTACGGCGGGGGCCCAGCGGGTTTCTGAAGTCGCCGCGCGCTTCACACTCGATGCAGTTCCGGGCCAGCAAATGAGCATCGACGCCGATCTCAATATGGGACTGATTGATCAGGACGAAGCCAAGCGTCGTCGCAAGGAACTTGAGCGAGAAGCGTCCTTCTACGGCGCGATGGACGGGGCCAGCAAATTTGTGAAAGGCGATGCAATTGCCGGGATCGTCATTGTCCTGATCAATATCATCGCGGGCTGGATTATTGGCGTGGCGCAGCGCGGGCTCGATTGGTCGCAAGCGCTGCAGCAATATACGCTACTGACCATCGGTGACGGCATCGTGACGCAAGTCCCCGCGCTTCTGATCTCGGTGGCAACCGGCATCATTGTGACGCGATCGTCATCGGATCGGCAATTAAGCACCGAAGTGTTCAGCCAGCTGGCATCGATCCCCAAAATTCCTCTCATCGTTATGGCGGCGCTCTTTCTTTTGATGCTGATGCCGGGGATGCCAAAATGGCCCATTGCGATCCTGTTGCTTATTTTTGCGGCGGCTTGGTTTTCAATGCGAGCTCGGCGCCGCACTGAAGCAAGTGTGAAAGCCGGGGATGCGGCAGCCGAAATTGACGCGAACCAGTCGCCGTCCACAATTGCCGTGTCGTTGGGGTCGGAATTGGCCGAAGCCTGGGCTACACTGAAGCCAGTGATTGCCGACAGGATTTCGGCGTTGCGCCAGCAGAATCTCGAGACCTCAGGTCTGGTTGTTCCGCCTGTTACCATACAGGATGGCAAGATGCTTGGATCATTTGATTACGAAATCGGTCTATTTGGGTCGGGCGTTGCTTCGTCGACGATCCGCCCTGAGATGACGTTGGCAATCCGGCCGACCGAAGCGCAGGTGGACATTAGAGGTATTGATGCACGCGACCCCGCCTTTGGCTTGCCCGCCGTCTGGATCGAAGAAGGTCAGCGTGATGCCGCGCGCGCGGCAGGATACACGCTGGTCGATCCAGTTACGGTCCTGATGACGCACCTTGGTGAGGTCGTTCGGACCGAGGCGCCGATGCTTTTGTCGCGCAATGAAGTCGTCCGCATGCTCGATGGCGCGCGGGGGCGGCAACCGGGGTTGATTGAGGAATTGATCCCCAACATCCTGTCGGTTTCGGACGTGCAGCGCGTTCTACAGAATCTTTTGGCAGAGGAAGTTTCGATCCGGAACATCGATCTAATCTGCGAAATTCTGGTGGATGTCGCCCGCCAGACGCGGGACCATGGCGAACTGTCGGAATTGCTCCGACAGAAATTGAGTATCGTAATCTGTAACGACCTGCGCGGACGCAATGAGCAGCTCGCGGTATTGAGCCTCGATCCGCGTATCGAAGCGCAGATCACCGAAAGCATCGGCCAGAGCGAGGGTAAAGGGCCGCTCGTCATTGAACCGCGCCTCGCTGAAGCGTTGATGCGCAAGGTCGGGCCATTGGTTGATGCCATGATCAAAGAAGGGCTTGCCCCCGTATTGTTGTGTGGGCCGATGATCCGCAAACAACTCCGCACATTTCTCAGGCGAACTGCCCCGCGCCTCGCCGTGATCTCGGTCAATGAGGTGCCGCAATCGATCAATCTCCGGTCATTTCAGGTGGTGCGAAATGACTGACGCTTTGCAAGGAGTTCCTAGATGAGCAGTGTTGCCGATCTGGCGCTGGCCACAATTTCACAAGCGCAGCGACGTGTGGAAATTGCGGCGCAAAATCTCGCCAATGTGACGACGCCTGGCTATAAACGCCGACTTGCATTTTCGACGCTTGTCCAACGCGATGCGACGACAGTGGCAGCAATGCCAAGCACTGAAACGGTATCAGATTTCCGGATCGGCAAGATGATGCGCACGGGCAACACCACTGATTTTGCGATTGCAGGGCCCGGCTATTTCGCGGTGCGGTCGGAAAACGGCATGATTTACACGCGCGCCGGGCAATTGACGCGCGACCGCAACGGGCGGGTCGTCGATGCGGGTGGCAATGCTCTGCAATTGGTGGGCGGCAACGACCTGATCGTAAAATCGTCAAAGTTTGAGGTCCGTAATGATGGCACAGTGGTTGAGGGCGGTGTCAGCATTGGTCAAATTGCAGTGTTTTTGCCAGCTGACGACAAATCACTTCGGCCCGTCACTGGCGGTTTCCGGGCAGCCGACGCCGAACTTATCGTCGCCAAAGACGTGACCATTCAGCAGGGCATGATCGAAACATCCAATGTTTCAACCGGCGATGAAATGGTCGTCATGATGGAAGCGCTGCGGCGCGCTGAATCGGGTCAACGGATGATGAACGTCTATGACGATTTGATGGGTCGGGTCATCACGAGCTTTGGAGATTCAGTGCGATGAATGGAGCATTTTATGTGGGGGCAACCGGCCTTCAGGCGCAGCAACGCGGCCTTGATGTGATCGCGAACAATATCGCCAATGTGAACACCACGGGGTTCAAGCGATCAGAGATGCGCTTTTCGGAACTTGTCTCCCGAACAGCAGTGTCTGACGATACCCGGCCCGTTAAGACGACGGTTTCGGAACCGACATCGGGCGTGCAAGCAACCGCGTCGCCACGTATCTTTGAACAAGGAGCGCTGAAGGAAACTGGCAAGCCGTTCGATCTTGCCATCAGCGGCGATGGATTTATCGAAGTGCTCGGCCCCGGTGGCGAGATCTGGTTATGGCGCGGTGGTTCGATCCGGGTCAACGCCGATGGCCTTTTGGAAACCGACAGCGGCCTTGCGCTGAAAGCGCTTATCGACGTTCCTGCCGACAGCACTAGTCTGGTCATTGGCCGCGACGGGGTCGTCCGGTCTTTGGCGGCGGGCGCAAGCGAAGCGACTGAACTCGGCACGATTTCCCTCGCCATGCCGCGCGATCAACAAGCGCTCGAGGCAGTCGGTAGCGGCTATTACCGCGTTCCCGACGATACCGATCTCGAAACCGTGCTGAATGGCGACGATGGCGGTATACTTGTTCAGGGTGCGCTTGAAGCGTCAAACGTCGAACTGACGACCGAGATGGTTTCGCTACTTCTTCTCCAGCGTGCCTACGGCGCCAACGCGCAAGTGGTGCAGGCCGGGGATCAATTGATGGCGATTGCCAACGGGTTGCGGCGCTAGACCATGGCGTTGTCACTCGCCTTCTTCACGCTTGCGGCATCATCAACTGCCCAAGCTGCCATCATGTTTCACGACAACGCGTCCCCGCGCCGCGTTTGCGCCTCAACCAGCAATTCGGAAACAGTTTCTGTGGGCGATGCGGTGACGACCCGCCTGCGCACCGGTTCTTACACGATAGAGCGCGAGGGTCGGGCCTTGCAGGCCGCAAAGCCGGGCGCGCGCTTCTTTATCCGGACGTCCGATGGCGTTCTGGCGGTCTATAATTGTGGAGGGGAGCAATGAGCCGTTTTGTCCTCGCATGCATTGCGTGTGCTTGCGCAACGCCCGCGCTTCCCAACAATTTGTTTCCGCATGACAATTGGGCAGCGCTCGCATCGGACCGGCGGCCTGAGCGCGTTGGCGACACCGTCACGATATTGATATCGGAAAATCAGCAGGCGAGCAACACGGTCCGCAAAGGGAGCCGCAAACGCAGCACCATCGACGGAAAGATCTCGGCAGGTCAAAAGCTCGATGAAACAGCGGGGCTCAGCATGGGCGGCACCTATGATGGTGAAGGCACCAATGCACGTTCCGACCGGGTGGTTGCGCAACTGACCGCGACCGTGACGCAAGTCGAGCCCAATGGCGACCTCCGCATATCGGGCTGGCAGCGTTTGAACATCAATGGCGAGTTCACCAACATCAAGGTGAGTGGCCGGATCCGCCGTGATGATGTGTCGAGCGACAATACAGTGCCATCGTCGCGGCTCGCCGATGCAATGATTGATTATAATGGCCGCGGTTTTGCTTCGCGCAGCGCAAAGCCGGGTGTTGTGACGCGCATCTTCAATTGGTTGGGGATTTTGTGATGCGCTTGCTCGCGTTTGCCCTCTCGCTCATATTTGCCTTGACGAGCGCCGTGCCGGTTGTCGCAAATTCCGTTCGGCTAAAGGATATTGGCAGGTTTGACGGGTGGCGTGACAATCCGTTGGTTGGCTACGGGATTGTAACTGGCTTGGCAGGGACTGGCGACTCGCCCCGCAATGAAGTGACGCGGCAAGCGCTCCGCAATGTGCTGGGTCGGATGGGGGCAACGGTGCTGCCCGAGCAAGTCCAAAGCCGCAATGTCGCTGTCGTGATGGTCACCGCGACGCTCCCGCCGTCGGCAAATGTCGGGGATAAGATCGATGTGACCGTCACATCAATCGGCGACGCGCGAAGTTTGGCCGGTGGTTCCTTGCTCATGACGCCGCTGATGGGGCCGGATCGGCAAAGCTATGCGCTGGCGCAAGGCGCGCTTGTCGTTGGTGGTTATCGCTTCGATGCGGACCAGAATTCGCGGCAGAAAAACTATCCGACAGCGGGCGTGCTGCCCGGTGGCGGAACGGTCGAACGACCGGTTACGGCAAGTCTGCAAGGTGAAGCGGGCGTCGTGAGCTTCATTCTTCGCAATCCCGATTTCACGACGGCCGAAGCTGTCGCGGCGGGCATCAACAATGCTCTGGGTGGGAACGCTGCATCAGTCAGGGCCGCTGATTCAATCCAGATATCGACAACAGGGTGGACTGCGCCGCTCAACAGCCTGTTGACCCGGATCGAGAATGTGTCGGTGCAGACCGACCAAGTCGCGCGCGTCGTGATCAATGAGAGGTCGGGCACCGTTGTTGCGGGTGCAAGTGTTCAGATTTCCGACGTCGTCATCGCGCAGGGCGATATCAAAGTATCAGTGACCATCGATAACGCTGCCAGTCAGCCAAATATCTACGGTGGCTTCGTTCGCGATGCGCGCGGCGTGATTGTGACCAACACGCGGCTTGATGTTGATGAAACCGATGCAGTGATCCGATCATCAGGCACGAGCGTGGCCGACCTGGTGCAGGGGCTGGCGCGATCCAAAGTCAAAACGCGCGATATGATCGCCATTCTTCAGGCCATGAAAGCCGCCGGCGCGCTACATGCCGAAATCATCGTTCAATAAGAGGGCATAGATCAATGGAACCCATTTCAGCCGCGATTATCATGAAGGCGCTTGATGCCCTTTCCATGCGTGCAACAGCGACTGCACAGAATATCGCCAACGCAAATTCGCCCGGATATCGCCCCATTAGAGTGACATTCGAAGAGGCATTGCGCGCTGCTGCACCGGGCGGGCTTGCGCCGATCATTGCGGTGCAGCCGCAAATGGTTGCCGCTGTAGATGCCGAAGGGCAGCGCACGCTTCGGGTTGATCTGGAAATCGCAACGGCGACGTCGACGGCGGGCCGCTATGGCACACTCATCGAACTGCTCAATCGCCAGCTCCAGATGGATGCGTTGGCCGTATCGGGGAATCGCTGACCATGAATGCAATGGAAATAAGCCGCACTGCGTTGGACGTTGAATGGCGGCGTCTGGAGATCATTGCTCAGAATATCGCGAATGCCGGAACCACGCTTGACGCAAGTGGTGAGCCTTATCGCGCGCTCCGCTTGGTGTCGGGGCCGAGCGGCAATTTTAGCGATATGGTGAGTGCCAAGAATGGCGTTCCAAATCTCAAAGGCGTGACTGCGTATTCAGTCGAACCTCAGAATTTGCCTCCGCGCCGCGTTTATGAACCAGCACATCCCCAAGCCGATGTCGACGGTTACGTGTCCTATCCCGGCTTCGATCATGCTGCTGAAATGGCGCTGATGGTCAAAACGTCGCGCGCTTATGAGGCCAATGTAGTTGCATTGAATGCCGCACGGCAAATGTACGCGAAAGCAATGGAAATTGGGAGGCGTTGAGTATGATTGAGCCTATTAGCGCACTGTCCGCGACGCCCTTGAACTCGCTAACGCATGTTAGCGTGACGCCTCAGAGTTTGTCACAAGGTGTTTCATTCGAACAGCTTTTGCACAAAGGCATCGAAGCGACCGACATGAAGGTAGCCGAAGCCAATCGGCTCGTCGCGACCTTCGCGTTGGACGATACCATTCCAGCGCATCAAGTGACTTTTGCGCTGGAAGAGGCGCGGCTTTCGCTCGAACT
>JANMPU010000086.1:0-4216 GCA_031369985.1 Sphingomonas sp.
GTGCGCTGACCATCGTCCAGCGGGACCAGACCACTCGCCTTTTCGGGCGATACCGTCACAACGGGTTCGGGCGCGGTCAGCACAAGGTCGTTGGGTTCAACAAGTTGGGTGGCCATGCGTCGATTCCTGTTGTCGTTATGCGCAAGATAGGCGCGACCATGTGTATTATTCAAGTGACACGCTTTTGCATCTCTTGCCGCATTGCACAAAATCGCGTAGGCGCGCGGCTTACTCCCGATTTCAGGATAACTCATGAGCCTCCGCAATGTGGCCATTATCGCGCACGTCGATCATGGCAAAACGACCCTTGTTGACCAGCTGTTCCGCCAGTCGGGCACGTTCCGCGAAAACCAGCGCATTGAAGAACGCGCGATGGATTCGAACGACCTGGAAAAGGAACGCGGCATCACGATTCTGGCGAAGTGCACATCTGTCGAATGGCATGGGCAGGGCGTTGATACGCGGATCAACATCGTCGATACGCCGGGTCACGCCGACTTCGGTGGCGAAGTCGAGCGCATCCTGTCGATGGTCGATGGCGTTATCCTGCTGGTCGATGCGTCAGAAGGCGCGATGCCGCAGACGAAGTTCGTGACTGGCAAAGCGCTGGCGCTCGGCCTGCGTCCGATTGTTGTCGTGAACAAAGTTGATCGGCCCGACGAGCGGATTCAGGAAGTGCTCGACGAAGTGTTCGACCTGTTCGTTTCGCTTGAAGCAACTGACGAACAGCTTGATTTTCCTGTGCTTTATGCCAGCGGGCGCAATGGCTATGCGAGCTTGGACCCAGCGCGCCGCGAAGGAACGCTGGCACCACTGTTCGAGACCATCGTTTCGCATGTGCCCGAACCGTCGGCTGATCCCGATGGACCGTTCAAGTTCCTCGTGACGCTGCTCGACCGCGATAACTTCCTCGGCCGCATCCTGACCGGCCTCGTGTTCAGCGGGTCGGTGAAAACCAACATGCCGATCCATGCGCTCGATCCCGAGGGCAAGATTGTTGAAACGGGCCGCGCGTCAAAGATCATGGCATTTCGCGGGCTGGAGCGCATGCCCGTCGACGAAGCCCATGCAGGCGACATTATTTCGATTGCCGGCCTGACGACCGCGACGGTGGCGAACACGATTTGCGATCCGACCGTGACTGATCCGCTGCATGCACAGCCGATTGATCCACCAACACTGTCGATGCGTTTTGCCGTTAACGACAGCCCGATGGCAGGGCGCGAAGGCAGCAAGGTAACGAGCCGCATGATCCGCGACCGCTTGTTCCGCGAAGCCGAATCGAATGTCGCGATCAAGGTTACCGAAAGCGCCGACAAGGACAGCTTTGAAGTGGCCGGCCGCGGCGAATTGCAGCTGGGCGTGCTCATCGAAACGATGCGCCGCGAAGGCTTCGAACTGGGCATCAGCCGTCCGCGCGTGCTGTTCCGCGACGAAGACGGCAAGCGCACCGAGCCGTATGAAACCGTCGTGATCGATGTTGACGAGGAATATTCGGGCACCGTCGTCGAAAAGATGAACCTGCGCAAAGCCGAGCTGACCGACATGCGGCCATCGGGCGGCAACAAGACGCGGATTACGTTCAGCGCGCCCGCGCGCGGCCTGATCGGCTATCATGGCGAATTCTTGTCCGACACGCGCGGCACGGGGATCATGAACCGGCTTTATGAGAAGTACGGTCCGCACAAGGGCGTGATCGAAGGTCGCAAGAACGGTGTGCTGATCTCGAACGGTGCGGGCGAAGCGAACAGCTATGCGCTGGGGCCGCTGGAAGAGCGCGGCATCCTGTTCGTGGCGCATCAGGAAGCGCTGTACGAAGGCATGATCGTTGGCGAAAATGCCAAGACCGACGACCTCGAAGTCAACCCGATGAAAACCAAGCAGCTGACCAACTTCCGCGCTTCGGGCGGGAAGGATGACGCGATCCGCCTGACCCCGCCAAAGCGGATGACGCTGGAACAGGCGATTGCCTATATCGACGATGACGAGCTTGTGGAGGTGACGCCGAAAAGCATTCGCTTGCGCAAGACGCATCTCGATCCGAACGAGCGCAAGCGGGCGTCAAGGTCGAAGGTGGCGGCTTAGGGGGCTGTCCTACAGCCTCAAATTTCGGGCATAAGGTTGATGGCGACGATTCGGGAACGGAACAACGCCAACTTTTTGTTTGAAGCTGCGTCAAAAAAAGTGGTCGTAGTGTAAATGCGAATTGATCCCCATATCGGGAATGTTAGTTTCCTAACTAGAAATCCACTTTTCACACGCTACTAAGGTAATGAATGACACTTTTTGCGATTATCCAGCAACCCGGCCCAAACTCCGAGAAGTTAGCAAATGCCGTGGGAACTGCCTATCCAGACGCAGTTTACAATCTTGGAAATCAGGCTTGGATTGTGTCAGATTCAGCGACAGCAAAAGATGTCTCTGACAAAATTGGAATCAGTGAGGGCGAAAATGGCTCTGGTGCCGTTTTCGAAATTGCATCGTATTTTGGCCGAGCAAATCCAGCGATTTGGACTTGGATGAAGTCAAAGTGGGAACGACCGACCGGTGGTTAAGCGCACAGCAGGGCAGGATCAACCTCCGGAGGAATTCGCGCAGGCGACTCCGCGTGACCTCCACCCAACTAGCGATATTCGGTTTGTGATGGTTGAAACGGCAAAGCTTTCCACGCTTGTTGAACGACTGATTAGTGACGTTGGCAATCAAGAGTCGAAAATTGATGGGCTCCGTCACCAAGCCACCTACATCAAAGGCATATTGGCTGCACTTGTGGTAGCACTTGGATTTTTTGGTTGGCTCTTTTCGACGCTAATTGATGGAAAAATGCAGGCCGTTTTAACGGCGCTTTCTGTTTTACAAAAATAGGGGCCACCTGAACGTATCAGCGGTCGCTGTGCACGTCTTGAAGCAACCCCCCTCGCGGGGCTAGACTGCCTCAATGGCCTCCCACCTTAAACCCGTCCCGTCATCGGTTGACGATTTCGGCCTGCCCGGCTGGACGTATCACGATCCCGATTATTTCGCGGTGGAGATGGCGCGGGTGATCCGGCCCGCTTGGCAGATTGTTTGTCATGGGTCGGATATTCCGGGCGCGGCGGACTGGCGGACGATTGATCTGCTCGGGGAAAGCATCGTTGTCGTGCGCGGGGATGACGGGGTGGTGCGGGCGTTTGTGAATGTTTGCCGGCATCGCGGGATGCGGCTTGTGGATGGTTCGGGCGGTTGCGCGAAGAAGCTGGTCTGTCCTTATCATGCGTGGGTTTACGAGCTCGATGGGCGGCTGAGCGGCGTGCCGAGGCGCGGGGATTATCCGGCGCTGGATATGGCGGCGACGGGGCTGGTCGCGGTCGATCTCGAGGTCTGGCAGGGGTTTGTGTTCGTGCGGTTGCGCGGGCTTGGCGGGCCTTCGGTGGCTGAGATGATGGCACCCGCGGAGGCGGAAATTGTGCCTTACAAGTTCGCTGAAATGCAGCCGATTGGCACGCCGTGGTCGCGGCCGCGCGCGGTCAACTGGAAGAATGTTGGCGACAATTATTCGGACAATTTGCACATTCCGGTCGCGCATGATGGCCTGTCGCGGCTGTTCGGCAAAAGCTATGCGATCGAAGCGCATGGCTGGGTCGACAGGATGTCGGGCGAGATTGTCGACCGCCCGTCGGCCAATTTCTGGGAACGCTTTTACCAGACGCATCTGCCGCGCGCTGATCATCTGCCCGAGGCGGCTCAGCGTAAGTGGGTTTACTGGAAGCTGTGGCCGAACATGGCGTTCGACATCTATGCCGATCAGATCGATTTCATGCACTGGGTGCCGGTGTCGCCGACGGTGACGATGCTGCGGGTGATGAGCTATGCCTTGCCCGACGACAGGCGCGCGATGAAGCTGGCGCGTTATGCCAATGCGCGGATCAACCGGGTGGTGAATGCTGAGGACACCTGGCTGATCGAAGGGGTGCAGGCGGGGATGGGGTCGGCCTATTTCACGGCAGGGCCGCTGGCGGCGAGCGAGGTATGCTTGCGCAGTTTTGCAAACCGGTTACGCGGGATCATCCCCGAGGTCCGGATGGCGACGCCGCCTGAAAGTTATTCCCCTCCCGCTTGCGGGTGGGGCTAGGGGAGGGCCTTAGCCACGAATGACTGACGTTCCGATTTCCCTCCCCCGGCCCCTCCCGCAAGCAGGAGGGGGGAAGCGATATGATGCCGTGATCATCGGCGGCGG
>JANMPU010000089.1:0-4103 GCA_031369985.1 Sphingomonas sp.
GATCTTGCCGGGATGGACGTTCTTCTTGGTCCAGCTCATTTCGGAAACGTGGACGAGGCCTTCGATGCCCGGCTCCAGTTCGACAAACGCACCATATTCGGTGATGTTTGTGACGCGGCCCGACAGCTTGGCACCAATCGGGTACTTCGCTTCGGCACCTTCCCACGGATCACTTTCAAGCTGCTTCATGCCGAGCGAAATGCGCTGTGTGTCCTTATTGATGCGGATGATCTGCACCTTGACCGTGTCGCCGATAGCAATGGCTTCGGACGGATGATTGATCCGCTTGTAGCTCATGTCGGTGACGTGAAGCAGGCCGTCGATGCCGCCCAGATCAACGAACGCACCATAATCGGTAATGTTCTTGACGACGCCGTCGATGATCTGGCCTTCGGTCAGGGTCGAGATCAGGCCGGTGCGCGCTTCGGCACGACTTTCCTCAAGGATGGCGCGGCGTGAGACGACGATGTTGCCGCGCTTGCGGTCCATTTTCAGGATCTGGAAGGGCTGGACGATGTCCATCAGCGGGGTGACATCGCGGACAGGGCGGATGTCGACCTGCGAACCGGGTAGGAACGCCACGGCGCCGCTGAGATCAACAGTGAAGCCACCCTTGACCCGGCCGAATATGACGCCATCGACGCGGGCAGATTTTTCAAATTCGGTTTCAAGCGTGTCCCATGCTGCTTCGCGGCGAGCGCGGTCGCGGCTGAGCATCGCTTCGCCGTGCATGTTTTCAACACGGTCAACATAGACTTCGACTTTGTCGCCGACGTTGAGTTCGGCCTTCTGACCCGGCGCGGCAAATTCGCGCAGCGCAACGCGACCTTCGGACTTCAGCCCGACGTCGATAACGGCATGGTCGTTTTCGATTGCGGTAACGGTGCCCGTCACTACTTTACCTTCGAAGCCGCCATCGGCCCCGATAGTTGATTCAAGAAGCGCCGCAAAATCGTCGCGCGTTGGCATTGCCGCAGTGGCCATAAAGTTCAGTTCCTACTTATCATATTTCCGGCCTAGCGGTTGTATCCGCCGGTCTTTGACCAGAACCCCCGCCGAGACCGAATATCCCAACGGAACCCGCGCCTGCAATCGATTGGCGAGGCCATAAAAACAGAAAGGCGCGACCGACAAATGCCGACGCGCGCTACGCTGTTACTCGAGCCTCGACCAAAGCGATCGCTTGGCGGATACTTTCGTCTATAGCGAGATTGCCGGTGTTGAGCAAGTCAGCGTCAACAGCGCAGCGCAAGGGGGCAGCGCTTCGACCCGCATCGCGTTCGTCGCGGGCCTGAATGTCGGCGAGGACGTGATCAAAGCTGACCGTAATGCCGCGAGCAGTGAGTTCATCAAAACGGCGCTTGGCACGGATTTCGGCAGCTGCGGTGACGAATAGCTTCGCATCAGCCTCGGGCGCGATCACCGTGCCGATGTCTCGGCCGTCCAAGACCGCCCCGCCGGACTGGCTGGCGAAGGCGCGCTGCCGTTTGAGGAGTGCAGCACGAACAGCGGGATGCGCAGAGACGACCGAGGCCGCACCAGCGGCAACTTCGCTACGTGTTTCGGGGTCGGCGAGCATGCCGTCACTGAAGTTGCATGCCGCGAGGGCATCGGTTTCGTCAGCCGGGTCGCCGCCGTGGCGCAACACCGCGAGGCCGACGGCGCGATAAAGCAAACCGCTATCGAGATGCGGCAGGCCGAAATGGGCGGCAAGCGCGCGGGCAATCGTGCCCTTGCCCGATGCAGCCGGGCCATCGACGGCGATGATCATGACGGGCGTGCGCGGAGCGCGGTGATCAGGCCAAAGATTGCGATCATCGCCCATGCGACCTCGAGGATGAAAGCAGCGAGATTGAAGTGGATTGATAGAGAAATGAGCAAAAGAATCGCACCGATCAAATTGAAAATATTGAATAATATCTTGTTCATTGATGGCGATATGTTGGCATAGATGAACGCGCCGATGAAAAGAACGCTCCCGCAGATGCCGATGACGTCGGCGGCGAGGGGGCTGATCATGCGCCGAGGCCCGACAGCATGGATTCGAACGTTGGGAAACTGGTAGCGACGGCGCGCATGTCGTCGATGGTGACGGGGGCAGCGCTAACAAGGCCGGCGATGGCGAAGCTCATGGCGATGCGGTGATCGAGATGGGTTTCGACAGTCGCGTCGCCAGGGAAGGGTTCGCCATCGCGGCCTTCGATGATCAGGCCATCGGGGCGTTCTTCGACCGAAACGCCAATCGCCCGCAAGCCGGTGGCCATCACCGTAATCCGGTCCGATTCCTTGACGCGGAGTTCTTCGAGGCCACGAAAGATGCTCCTGCCCTTGGCCATCGCGGCGGCAACGAACAGGATCGGGAATTCATCGACCATGCTCGGCACGATGGTGGGGTCGGTCTCGATGCCCGTCAGCGCGGAATGGCAGACGATCAGGTCGGCAACAGGCTCGCCGCCGACGATGCGTTCGTTGGTCAGCGTGATGTCACCACCCATCGCTTTCAGCACTGTGTAAACGCCGTTGCGCGTTGCGTTCATGCCGACATTTTCGATGGTGACGACTGAGCCGGGCACAAGCAGCGCCGCAACAGCGGGAAAGGCGGCGGAGGATGGATCGCCCGGCACAGTGATCGCCTGCGGTCGCAACTCGGCCTCGCCCCGGATCGAAATGACATCGCCCTCGCGGGACACTTCAGCGCCAAAGCCCGCCAGCATCCGCTCGCTATGGTCGCGGGTGGGAACGGGTTCGGTGACGCGGGTAATGCCAGGCGCGTTGAGGCCAGCGAGCAGGATCGCCGATTTAACCTGCGCCGAAGCGACGGGCAGGCGGTATTCGATGGGAACAGCGGGACAAAGGCCGCGCATCGTTAGCGGCAAGCGGCCACCGGGGCTGCTCGTAAAGTCTGCACCCATTTTTGACAGCGGCTCAATCACACGACCCATCGGGCGTTTCGAAAGCGAGGCGTCGCCGGTGAAGGTCGCGGTTATCGGATGCGACGCGACGATGCCCATCAGGAGCCTTGTCGACGTTCCCGAATTGCCCATCTCCAACGCTGTTCGCGGTTGCAGCAGTCCGCCGACACCGACGCCATGGACATGCCATTTGTCCGAGCGCCTCTGAATATCCGCGCCCATTGCCCGCATGGCGGCAGCGGTGGCGAGGACGTCTTCGCCTTCCAGCAACCCCTCGATCACTGACTCGCCGACGGCAAGCGCCGACAGCATCAGCGAGCGGTGCGAAATCGATTTATCGCCGGGAACACGCACGGTTCCCGCCAGCGGGCCAGCGGCTCTATAGGATTTTGGAACAGCAGGCATGGCATTAGACATGGGCGGGGGCTTTGACAGCGGCGATTCGCTATGGCAAGGGCGCTCGACTTCGCGGGCATCGCCTTCGAAATTCCTGATTTTGCTGGAGCGCGTTAAGCCCATGGTTAAGCCCGAATGGGGCACGAAGCGGACTTGTCCGAAATGTGCGACCCGATTTTACGACCTGACAAAGGATGATCCCGTCACGTGCATTTCGTGCGGTAACATCTGGGTGCCCGAATCGATTTTGAAGTCGAAGCAGCCCTTGCCGTTTGACGAGCCGAAGAAGGAATTGGCGACTGCCGATGCCGATCTGGGTGACGATGATTTGGACATCGACGTCGATGAAGACGCGGAAAAGTCGCCCGACGACGAAGTCGATCTGGGTGGCGACGACGATCTGGGCGTAGACACCGGTCAGGGCGAGCAGGAAGTCTGATTTTAAGACTTTGGCGTGAAGACGAGATTGCAAGGGACGATGCGTTGTCATAAAGCGCGGGTCCCGGATGGGGCCTTAGCTCAGTTGGTAGAGCGCAACACTGGCAGTGTTGAGGTCAGCGGTTCGAGACCGCTAGGCTCCACCATTCGTTAAACTAAAGGATCGGAATTAAGCGCTGAATAAGCTTTGCGCCGCGCTGAGTCACAAGTGCTTAAACCGTCGTTCGTCCGGCCCCGAGGTCTTTGCAAGCATCCCGGATGGTCACCGCGAATGGATGTGGACTTCGGCGCGCGACCAAATGCCATCACCATCGCGAAAACAACCGGGAACAAACCGATTAACGATCGACCAACGAG
>JANMPU010000101.1:0-7550 GCA_031369985.1 Sphingomonas sp.
CTCCGCTAAACAACGCACAAATGCCAACGACACCCCCCACTCCCGCCACCTTCTTCGCGGACAAGAACCGTGCGTTCTGGATGCTTCAGGCGGGCGGCTGGGCAGGGTATCTGTTGCTCCGCGCGGCACAGGGCGTGACCAACGGGATGACGATCTCGTTCCTCGTCCCCGTCCTTGTCTCGACCGCATCGGGCTATTCGCTCACATTGGTCATGGCCGCCGTCTATCGCTGGCTTATCCTCAAATCGCCGCTGGCTATCTGGACCGGCACCGTCGCCACCGTCGCGGTCGGCGTCGGCGCTTATTCGATCATCGACGCTTGGGTCTTCTCGCTTATCAACGACGGCGTCATGTTTGAAGGGGGGCTGGTGCTGGGCACGGTCCTCATCAACGGTCTGCTGCTGGGCGCATGGTCCGCGCTATATTACGGGATCAACTTTTTCCTGATTGCCGAACGCCAAACGCTCCAGCTTCTGAAACTCGAAGCCATGGCCTCGTCGGCGCAACTCGCCATGCTGCGTTACCAGCTCAATCCGCATTTCCTGTTCAACACGCTGAACAGTATTTCGACGTTGGTCCTGCTCAAGCAAACCGACCGTGCCAATGCGATGCTCAGCCGCCTGTCCTCGTTCCTGCGCTACACCTTGGTGAATGAATCCGAGACGCAGGTTACGCTCGAACAGGAAGTCGAAACGCTGAAACTCTATCTCGACATCGAAAAAATGCGGTTTGAGGAACGGCTGCGCGCCAGTTTCGATATCGATCCAAAGGCTGCGGCCGCGCGCCTGCCGTCGCTCCTTCTCCAGCCTTTGGTCGAAAACGCCATCAAATATGCGGTTACGACAATGGAGGAAGGCGCGGACATTTCGGTCGCGGCACGATTGGTCGGGGATCGCGTCCACATCACCGTGTCGGACACCGGCCCGGGGTTGAATGACAACGCCGTTCGGCCCAGTTATTCAACTGGTGTTGGCCTGGCCAACATCCGCGACCGGTTGAATCAAGCATTCGGCGCGGACCACCGGTTTGAGACACGCAACCAACCGGGGGGTGGGTTCGTTGTCACGGTGGAAATACCGTTTTTGACGCAAAACCAGATGCAAGAGGCCGCATGACCATACGCACAATTCTCGTCGATGACGAAAAGCTCGCTATCCAAGGGCTGCAACTCCGCCTGACCGCGCACCCCGATGTTGAAATTATCGATACTTGTTTGAACGGGCGCGAGGCGATCCGGTCGATCAAGACGCACAAACCCGATCTTGTTTTCCTCGATATCCAAATGCCGGGCTTTGATGGCTTTTCGGTTGTTTCGGGATTGATGGAAGTCGAGCCGCCTTTGTTTGTTTTCGTGACGGCCTACTCGGACCACGCTCTCCGCGCGTTCGAGGCCGACGCGACTGACTACCTCATGAAGCCGGTCGAGGAACAACGCCTCGCCGACACGCTCGACCGCGTGCGCAATCGTCTGACCGAGAAAAAGGGCGTCGAGGAATCAGCGCGCCTGATGGAAGCGCTGACCGAACATGCGCCCGAAGCGGCCGAGGAAATGACCGACGGTGCGGACACAGTCGCTGCCAATCGCTTTGAAAAACTGATCAATATCAAAGACCGCGGCCAGATTTTCCGTGTCGATGTCGACACCATCGAACGCATTGACGCCGCAGGCGATTATATGTGCATCTACACTGGCGATAACACGTTGATCCTGCGCGAGACGATGAAGGACTTGGAACGCCGCCTCGACCCAAGACGCTTCCAGCGCATCCACCGCTCGACCATCGTCAACCTTGATCTGGTAAAGCAGGTCAAGCCGCACACCAACGGCGAGTGCTTCCTGGTGCTCGATTCAGGGGCACAAGTGAAAGTCTCGCGGTCGTATCGTGACGTCGTCGCGCGGTTCGTGCATTAAAGCGCAGTGTGCTCCGGGCCCGACCCGGAGCCTTGCGACTTGAGGAGAGCGCACCTGTTCACGCAACGCTCCGGATCAAGTCCGGAGTACAGTCTATGCGTTAGCCAACGGCATTTGGAACCGGCGTCGCCGTCGGCGCAGCATCATTCCCGAAAAGGCAAAACCAATCGTCAAAATCGCCCAGGTGGACGGTTCAGGGACAGCCGCCGCGTTAACTGCCGTCAAGTTGATCGTGTTGGCAACGACGACACTGCTGTTCAATCCGGGCGCCGTGTAAGCGAACATACCGCGTTGGGGATTGGCGGTGTTGGCATTCAAAATGCTCATGGCAAAGTCGGTCGTTACGCCAATCGGCGACACACCGACGCCATTCCGCGCGCCGCCGACATCAAGAAATGGCCGCCCCGGCGCGTAGCTGAACACGAGCGAAAAGGGGTCGATTGGCAAATCGAGGCTGTGAAGCGTGATCCCGTTCGCCTCGTCGGTGTAGGTTTGCGTATCATCAAACCGAAGCGTGAATGATCCCGACACAGAGTTATACGGCAGCACAACACCGGGTATGGAATAGGAAAAATTACTCGCCGAAAACGTAAAAGTCTTCGCGATGATCGCGGCCGATGCCGGCATCGCTTGAGCCAAAACAAATCCCGCCAAAGAAGCCTTGATCAGGTTACGCATAAACTACCCTCCGCCGACACAAACATAATATATTGCGGCACCAGCGCAACATCGAAACGCCGCTAAGTTACTCCATAGCTGGCACATTCTGGGACATCAGTCAGCGACCAACCAACCGCGTCCTGAACCAATCGGCAAGCTCAGCCTCCGACAAATCACCAGCGGCGAGCGCGAGAAACGCGACAACGATTTCAGCGTCGCTGGCATTGAGCGCGTAGCCGTTCAGCACAAGGAAGGTTTCGCTGACAACCATCGCCGTCCGCTTGTTGCCGTCCACAAATGGATGGTTGCGCGCGATTCCATAAGCATAAGTCGCCGCCAACGCCGCCGCGTCCGGCTCGCCATAAGCGGCCAAGTTCGGCGCGCGCGCCATGGCGCTTTCAAGCAAGCGCTCGTCACGAACACCCTCTCCGCCACCATGTTCGGCCAATTGCTCACGATGTGCGGCAAGCGCGACATCTGTCGCGACCCAAATCCAGTCTGCCATCCGAATTTATTTGGCGAGTTCGCGCAGCGCCAGCTTGCGCCGCTCCATCACGTCGCGTGCAATGGCCATCTGGGCTTCAAAATCGGGGCGATGCGGCGTTAGCTCAATACCGTTGCCAACTTCAGTCGCGGCAACATAATCACCCGCCTCAGCACCGAGCTTTTTCAGCAGCTCCTTTGGCAAGATAACCCCCATCGAATTCCCGATCTTAATGACTTTAAGTGGCATGTTCATACAGGCGTTATAACACAAATCACATAAATTGCAACAACGCCAGTATCTTCACGTCGATCACGACGCCCGCCTCACGCTTTTCCGCGATAAACCCCGTCACATCCGCCATAGCCACACGATGAACGGTTATATCCTCGCCGGGCACGCCGCCGCCATTGCCAACCCGCGTCAAACCATGCGCGCGGACCAGCATGAAGGTTTCGCTGACCATCCCCGGTGATGACGCAAATGTCCCGATGATCTCGATCCGGTCAGGGCGGTATCCGGTTTCTTCTTCCAGCTCGCGCGCGGCGGAGGTGGCGACGTCCTCGCCTTCGGTTTCGTCGCCGACGAGCCCGGCGGGCAATTCCAGACACCGCGCCTGAAGCGGCACGCGCCATTGCTCGACGAGGAGGACATGCCCGTCGTCAATCGCAAGGATCACGGCGGCACCAATCCCGCGCGCCCGCCCGACATATTCCCACGGCCCGCGCCGCTTGGTCGTGATATATTTACCCTGCCAGACGATTTCTTCGGGCTCGCTTTGACTCACAAACACCCCCGTTTGGGCTGAGCTTGTCGAAGCCTTGTCCTTCTTTCTGGTCATAACGAAGAAAAGGGCAGCCCTTCGACAGGCTCAGGGCGAACGGAGGTTGCTAAGCCTGACATCAAAGCTCGATCACCCGGTCACTCAATTCATTCTTGTCGTCATCAGCACGCGGCAGGTGTCCGGACAAAATCACACCAACCTTCTCCACTGCTGCAATCATGCCGTCCGTCACGTGCCCTGCCGCAACTTGTTCGATCATCGCGGCCATCGCGTCGCCCCAATCAGTGTCGGCGACGCGAGTATAGATTGCTTCGTCGGCGACAATCTCGGCCATATGCTCGCCCATCGAGAGGTAGATGAGGATGCCTGTCCGCCCCGTCGTGCGCTTTTCGGTGCCGACCCGGAACAGCTCGAGCGCCTTGCGCCGCACCCGCCGCCGCCGTGTTGCTTTCGGGGTCAACGCCAGCCGCAGCGGCATGATCGCCAGCGTGTAGCGCACGATCAGGAACACCAGCGCCATCAGGAAGAAGATCAGCACATAAAGCGCGGGCATCTCGCGCTCGCCCCAGCCGCTGGTGACAAGACGCAATATGACATCGGGCCAGCGCGGAAATGCCGCGAACATGATGGGCACAAGCAGCATCGCGAGAATCGCATAATGCAGCCCGACATCATGATAGGCGTCCGACCTGTCGGCGATAATCGTGACAATCTCCCCCGCAGTGCCTTCCTCGGCTGCGCGCACCGCATCGCTCAAGCGGATATGATCGTCGGGTTCAATGTGCATCACCATCCCCCCGAAGCGCCGCCGCCGCCGCCCGAGCCGCCACCGCCCGAAAAGCCCCCGCCGCCCCCGAAACCACCGCCACCGCCCCAGCCACCGCCGTCATTGTCACGGCTGTTTACTGCCGCATTGATCGCACTCCACAGGATGACTTCGCCGATCCCGCTGCCGCCCCGCCCCCCGATGCCCCGGTGTCGCCGCCCGCCGAGGCCACGCAACATGGGAAGGATCACGAACAGGAAGATGAAAATGAAAAAGATCAGAGCGCCCGGCATGCCGCCGCTATCGGGCTGCCGCGCCTGCGCTTGAGCCGCGCGTGCCGCCGCTTCTTCGGGCGGCAGTTTGATCTGCTGCGCGATGGCATCCACACCTGCATCGATGCCACCGGGATAATTGCCCGTCTTGAATTGCGGGATGATCACCGAATTGACGATGACGCTCGAATAGGCGTCGGTCAGGACGGGTTCGAGGCCATAACCCACTTCAATCCGCGTCCGCCGCTCGTTCGGCGCAATGATCAGGATGACGCCGTCATCCTTTTCCTTGGTGCCGAGTGCCCATGTCCGCAACAGGCGGTAGCCATAATCAGCAATATCGCGCCCTTCGAGGCTGGGGATCGTCGCCACCGCGACTTGGTGCCCGGTTGTCGCCTGTATCCCCTTCAGCTTGGCATTGAGCGCCGCTTCCTGCGCAGGATCGAGTAGGTTGGCCGCATCAACAACGGGTTCGCCCGCCAATTGGGGAAAGGTTTGGGCGTGGGCGGAGAAGGCTGCAAACAGAAGGAAAATGAATAACAACCAATGTGCTCCGGCGAACGCCGGAGCGTTGGACACATGTTGCACTCTCCCAAGCAAAGCTCCGGCCTGCGCGGGAGCACGGAGTGCATTGTTCATCAACCGTCTCTAAAACTTCACTGTCGGTGCACGGTCCGCATTGGGGGCGGTCGCGGCATAGGTCACCATCGGTTTTGACCCATAGAAAATCTTTGCGCCGACGGCATCGGGGAATGTGCGGATCGTCGTGTTATAGGATTGCACGGCCTCGTTATAATCCTTGATCGATACATTGATGCGATTCTCGGTCCCCTCCAACTGCGATTGCAGCGCAAGGAAGTTCGCGTTCGAGCTCAGCTGGGGATAGGCCTCAGTGATGTTACGAATGTTTACAAGTGCTGCCGTGACGGCGCCCTGAGCTTCCTGAAACGCTTTGACCTTCGCCGGATCAGTCAGATCGGCGGGCGCGAGCGGGGTCGCGGTTGCCTTTGCGCGCGCCTCCGTGACTTGCGTCAGGACGGTTGATTCCTGCTTTGCAAAGCCCTTCACAGTTTCCACCAGATTGGGGATCAGGTCCGCACGTCGTTGATAATCGGCCTGAACATTCGCCCATTTGGCCTTGGCATTTTCCTCCGCCGTCGGAATCGAATTGATCCCGCAAGCGCTGAGCGACAGCGCCGCGACGGGTGCAAACAGGGCAAAGCGACGGTCGAACGTCATGGCAGTCTCCATCTATTGTGTTCTGCGCAGGTGATACACGACGCAAGGGTGCCCACGCAAACCAAATTGCCTAGGGGTTGCAATCGGTTGCGACCCTGTCATTCTAAATATGTCGTTAAGAACAGAACGAGGGGTTCGCAAAATGAGTATTGTTGCAGAGTTTAAGGCCTTCATTAACAAGGGCAATGTCCTTGACCTCGCCGTCGGTGTCATCATCGGTGCGGCGTTCGGCAAAATCGTGTCGGCATTGACCGACGATTTCATCAATCCGATCCTCAGCCTCCTGACCGGCGGGATCAATTTCGAAAACATGTATATGCCGATCGCCAGCGTCCCCGCGGGAACGCCCGAAACGCTCGCCGGCATGAAAGCGGCCGGTGTGCCGGTCTTCGCTTATGGCCATTTCATCACCGAAGTGATCAACTTCGTCATTCTCGCCTGGGTGATCTTCATGATCGTCAAAGCCGCGAATAAAGCCTTTGCGCGCAATGCCGATGATGCAACGCCCGAAGATATTCTGCTGCTTCGCGAAATCCGCGACGGTTTGAAGAAGTAAGGAAGACTTTCTCCCCTCCAGCCCTTGCTGGAGGGGTCGGGGGTGGCTTCTTTCTGAACTATTGCAAACAGGGGCCACCCCTGGCCCCTCCACGAAGGCGGGGAGGGGAATTACTTTGAGCTAAGCCGCCACCAAATCCTCGGCGGTGGCGGTCGCAAGGCTCGTTCCGTCGAGGATCCGCGCAGTATCATCGCGCACAATCATCATCGCACGGCGGATTGCGCAGGCCGCTTCGTCACGGCAATCCTTGCAGCGTTTGTAGGCAGTGCGGCTGACACAGGGGACAAGCGCGAGCGGCCCTTCGATCGTGCGGATAATATCGCCGAACGAAATCAGATGCGCCGGACGTGCCAAGTGAAATCCACCCGATTTGCCGCGCGTCGAAACAACGAACCCGGCATTGCGCAGCTCACCGAGGATGATCTCAAGAAACTTGCGCGGAATCTGCGCATCGTCGGCGATCCGGCTCATCGGGACGGGTGGTTTTCCGGCCTGTTCCTGCGCCAAAATTAACATCGCGCGCAGCGCATAACGTGATCGTTGGGTCAACATTTCTAACCCTTAACGCCCTGACCCTGAACGGCAAGTTGCGTCGGCCCTTTTAATTAACAGTCGTTGCTCTATATTGGTGGTGCCGGATTCGTCCGGAGATGGCGATGAATTGTGCCGTGTCATAGACGCAGCGGACCCGGGGGCGGTACCCGGCGGCTCCACCAAAACCTTCGCTCCGGCGGAGGTCCTGACGGGGCCGAACTAGGATCGACGTGTGTTGAAAAGCGGTATTTTTGCCAGGCCTGAATGCGCCTTAAAACCGTTCAAAACCAATAGGTGCCAACGATAACGAGGCCCTCGCAATTGCTGCCTAACTAAGTCTTCA
>JANMPU010000017.1:0-3088 GCA_031369985.1 Sphingomonas sp.
CGACGCGAATGGCCTGAGCGCGACATCGCAGCTTAGCGCAGGGCAAAGCCTGATCGCGCCGGCCAAAGTCACCAATCTCAAGAACAACAGCCAAACCTTCCGCCCCTACGACGCCGGCAAAGCCATCGGCGACGTGCAACCCGGCGCACCGGTGCCGCCGCCTGCGAAACGGAGCGGCGGCTTTTGCCAGACCATTGTGTCGATTATCGTCACGACCATCGGGTTGGTAGTGGGGGCCTATATTGGTGGCCCGATTGGTGCAATCATCGGAGCGACGCTGGCCAATGCCGAGGCGCAAGGAATCCGCATTGCGCAGGGGAGCCAGAAACGGTTCAACTTTGCCGAGCTGGGGCTGACCGCCGTGTCGGCGGCGTTGACTGGCGGGGCTATCCCCAATCCGTTTTCGGGCGTTGCGGCGTCGGTCACGTCGAACGTGGCACTGCGCGCGGCGATTGTGGGGGCGGGGACGAGTGCGACGCTGCAGGGCGTGGCTGTGGTGACGGGTCTTCAGAATCGGTTTGACTGGGCCAGCATTGCAGTGGCGGGGATTGCAGCGGGCGTGGGGCAAGGCGTGGTCAAGCCGGGCCTTGCCAGGCTTGGGATCGCGGGGGCAACGGGGACGCCTGCGGCTTATGGTGCGGCCATCGTCTCGGGCACAGCGGGAGCGCTGGTCGGCGCAGCGGCGCGCAGCCTGCTCACCGGCACCGACTTCGGCGATAACATCATATTGGCACTCCCCGACGCCATCATCCAGAGTTTGGGCAACGCCGTCGCTGAACGGGTTAGCGGCAAGGGTGCGCTGAAGGTGGGGCAGAGAGCAGGGGGCAGCGCCAACAGTGATCTGATCCCCGGTGCAACCGACGGGCTATCGTTCGGGTCGATCAAAAGTGTTGACCTGCCCGCATCGACCGCGTCGGGATCAGGCGATTCCGAGGGGCTTGCGATGCTTGAAGACATCGTCGTTACGGCTCAGCGACGTCGGGAAGAATATGTCTTCAACGGCCTGCCGCGTATCAGTGGCTTTAGTTATTTGATGCAGCCGCGTGGTAGCTCACCGCAATATAGCGGTGGTGGTGAGCGCCCTGTCATGAGCGATGGGGCAGTCTCACGCAATTTCCTTGAGGCTTTCGCGCCGCCGGGTTTTGGCGACGAGCTTGCTGCTAAGCTTACGCTGGATGAAACCGAGAAGGCCTTGCAAAGCCTTTCGGATGCAATGGGTTCAAACAATGATATTCAAAGCTTTGCGCGCAAGGGGTTGGCGCGCATCGGTCTCAAAAACAAATATGATCCGGTATTTGAGCTCTTTGTGACTGGTGCGTCGCAAACCGATCCGGCGCGGCTTTTGAGATTCGATAAGCAAAATCGCGGATTTATCGATGGGCTGACAGCAGACGATTGGGGCTTTGCGAGCAAGGAGTTGCGTTTGGCGATAACCGATTACAAGCGCGGGCGGCTCGATGGACAGGGTTTTGCGGATGCCGTCACCGCGTCGAGTTATGCCTACAAGAAATACATGAACGGAGAACCGCTCAGCGCGACCAATGAGCGCGTCTGGGGGATTGTCATTGGCGCGGCGTATGAAGGAGCAAGCCCGCGGACGAGGCTCAATTTCAGGTCGGGCACAACTTCGATTGAGGCGGCGTCAGTGTTTGAAGGTGTGGCGGCACGTCAGAGCTTTTTCAAGACTATGATCGGCGCGAAGGGCTATATAGGCGAGGTGGCAGCAGCACGAGCCTTTCGGCGCGCGGGCTATTACCGGATGTCCTCGCAACTCAGGAACGGGCAGGGCATTGACGGCGTCTATGTTAAATCCGATCCGAACACGGGCAGGCCGGTTGATATCATCGTCAGCGAGAGTAAATACTCGTCCAGCGGGACGCCCCGGTTGAGCACGACCAAAGGGGGCGTGACGCAGGCAAGTCGAGAGTGGATTGATGCAAAAATCGTTCAGATGAAGCGCTCTGGAGACCCTGCATTGATGAACACAGCGGCATTCCTCGAAAGTGGGCGGCAGGCGGGTATCCTTAGGGTGAAAGTCAATGTGCTGAGCCCCAGCGGTGTCAATCGCTGGAACATCATCAAGCCGCCGCGCTGATTGGAGCGATCACATGAGCGATATAGATCAACGCGATATTGAACATAATCGAAAAATCCTCGAGTGGCACCGGGAACAACTGAAATGGGTTCAGGACAATCAGTACATCATCAAAGATGGGAATGGAGTTGCTACTTTTGCGCAAGGTAGCAATTCCCGTGGAATGGGCATCCTGCTTTACTATGTCGAACACGACATTGAAGGCTTCAAAGCGGGCCTTCATAAATCTGCCGAAAATCGGTTAAGCTTGTTCGAGCGCTTCGCGGCGGGGGAACCAATCGAAAGGGAATTTGCGGGCATAAGAGCTTTCCGCGAAGTATATGATGCCTTGGCAGCAGGCGAGCTTGATCTCGCCCGGCGTTTGTCTGCGTATCTCGGGCGCTGGACGGAGTATGACTCGCTATATGAACTCAAATCGATCCATGCCTTTGGTCATATGCTCAAAGCGTTCGTCGATGGCGCAAGTGAAGATGAATGCCGCGCCGCGACCGCAGCGAGTCTGCGGACGATGGCGAAGGATTTTGACGGCTACCCCATGGTGTTAAACGCGCTGCTCGACCGCGACCTTGATGCAGCGCAGAAAGGCGCTGCGCAAATCCTTGCGGGTCACAAACGCGCCTGTAAAGGCAAAGGTGACTTTGCGGGGACAGACGACGAACTGCTTTGCGTGTGGGGCATCGGCCTCGCCAATCTCTGCCGCTGGCGCGGGCTGGCTGTCGAGATCGACGACCCGCTGATCCCGGCGGAGCTGCTTGTCGCAATTGCGTAAATTCGGAGCGTGATGGGTCACGGTGCTTGGCCTGCCCGCCACGGGCACCCCCCGCGTCGTTGATGCCCGCGATGGTATGGGCCGCATCCTCACCCATACTGAATATGCCGCTGACGGCGCGAGCATCATCTATCAGCGCATAGCGGCGTATAACAATGCGTCGCAGGTCACATCGGACGCGACCAGCGGCACGGCGGGGACGTCCTATACCAGCTATGATTATG
>JANMPU010000032.1:0-22044 GCA_031369985.1 Sphingomonas sp.
TGCCCCACACTGTCGGTCGTGTAGCTGATGTTCTTGGCACTTGCACCCGTCGTCGCAACATAAGTCAGATGCGCATTCGCATTGTAACTAAACGTCGAGCTGGTCGTGCCGTTGACCCCGCCCGATTGCTGGTTGGTGATCGAAGACAACAGCGCCGCGTCGCGCCAGTTATAGCTGTTGGTGATCGTGGACGTGGTCGTGCCGGCACCATTTGGCGTGGACGATCCCGACTGGCTGACCACCGCACCGTTCGCATAGCTCCCCGCAGCACCGTAATCATAGCTGGTATAAGACGTCCCCGCCGTCCCGCTGGTCGCGTCCGAAATGACCTGCGACGCATTGTTATACGCCGCTATGCGCTGATAGATGATGCTCGCGCCGTCAGCGGCATATTCAGTATGGGTGAGGACCCGCCCCATACCATCGCGGGCATCAACGACGCGGGGCGTGCCCGTGGCGGGGAGGCCAAGCACTGTGACCACGACGGCCCCGGACGCGGTCACGCTATAGCCGCTTTCGGCAATGGCAGTGCTGTTCAGATAGCCGTCAGGCGTGTAGTCATAGGTCTCGCGCCGCAGCCCGCTATAGGGCGTGGTGTAGGTGACTTCTTCATCTTCCTGAATGCGCGGGTTCCAGACATTGCGGGTATAAGTCGCGGTCAAGCTCGCTGACTGCGTCGACGTCGCCCGCTGCCCCGATTTGTCATAAGCGAGGTCAACCCCCGCACCGCGCACGATCACACCATTGACCAAGCTCCCCTTGGTCGTAACGATCCGGTTGAGCGCATCATATCGATACCAATATGTGTCCGTCGTCGCCCCGGTCAGCGTCTGGTTCGCCGCAATATTGTCATGCGTGGCAACAACCGCGCGGACATTGCCCACCGCGTCATAACGCTTCGTCAGGCTAAACGCAGGCCGCTTGTTGGTGGCATCGCCGGGATCCGATATCGCGGTGATCCGCCCCAGCGCATCATAGCTCGCCGTCGCATTCTCAAGCGTGCTTACATACGGGAACGTGCCGATGTAGCTCCCCTCCCCGTCATAATCATCATAACTGCTCCGCGCGACATAACTCGACCACACCCGATTGCCCGCCGCATCATATGTAAAGTCCGACGTGATGTTCGACGTGTAGTAATAAGCGTAAGTCGCCGCGCTGTCCGTAATCTGCTTGACCTTGCCGGTGTTGAAATAATCATAGGCAAGGTTCTGCGCGATCGGGTTGGCCGCGTTGGTGGTGCTGGTTTGGGTGCGGAGGCGCCCCGCCTTGTCATAGCCATAGGACGTGGTGATCCCGCCCATGTCGATCTTGCTCACCAGATGCCCAAAGCTGTCGCTCGACTCAGTCATTGACTTGGCGGCATCGACATAGGTGGTTTGCTTTGCCCAACCGCCGAGCGCCCCGGTTTGGAGGCCCGCCGTGACAAGGCCGCTGTTCCATGAGTAACTCGTTATGGTCTGGTGACCCATATAATCGACCGTCGAGACAATCCGCCCCTCGACATCATAGTCGGTGGTCTCAACGAGCCCCATACTGTTCCAATGTTTGATCCGCTGACCAAGCCCGTCATAGGCATAGGCGTCGATGAAGGTTGACGGCTTCGTGATCTGTATGACGCGGCCCGCTTTGTCGAACTTTTGCTGCGTGGTCAGATAGGCGAGATTATTGGCTTTCTTGTCCGAGTTGTTGCCGTCGATCAGCACGCGGGCATCGCCAAACGCGTCATATTGGGTTTCCCAGGTCGATGCGTCGGGGCGGAATTCCTTGAGCACTTTGGCTTCGGTGCCGCCCAAGCCCGAACCTTCGAGTAAGGTTCGGGTGGTTGTGTAGCCATTGGCATCCTGCGTCGCGACAAGGCGGCCCGCGATATCGTAAAAATAATTCTCGGTCGGGCGCGCATTCGTATCCGCCCCGTCCTGCCCAGTGACAGTGACGAACGGATTCTGTTTCTGGGTCAGGCGACCCATCATATTGTAGATGTAATTGGTGACGCTTCCGCGCGCATCGGTTTCCGACGCAACTTCGCCAAAGGCATTGTAGGTGCGGCTGCGGGTCAGCGTGGCGGTGGTGGTGGTCGAGGCAATAGTGCCCGCAATGGTGCGTGCGGGCTCATAAGTCGCCTTCGCCTGATTACGCGTATCGAAGACTGTGACGGTGGCGTTGAAGTTCGCTTGGTTGAAGGCGGAGAGCGCGGTGGTGGCACCGACAACGCCAGTAATTGCGGGGCTATAAATGGTTGTCGACTGGTCAGTAGCCCCTGACGACACAAGCGTTAGCGTCGCGTTGCCATTGGCATCATAGACATAGAATTTCCAGACGCCGTCGCCGCTGTTTGACTTAATGACCCGACCGGCATTGTCGTATTCGAATTTTTCTTGGACGACGCCTTCGATCTTTTGCGCGATGACTTCGCCAAAGCTGTTATAATCGGTCTGACGGGTTGACCCCACGATGGTCGCGTTATTGGATTTCTGGGACCGTCCGGTTTGGCGACCCGCCGCGTCAAACACGGTCACGCTTTCTTCAAGTACCGTCGTCGTTCCATCCGATTTTGTGCGCGTATATTTTTCGGCCTCGACACGGCCAGCAATATCATATCGATATGTTCGGACGAGGTTGGATGTGGCCGCGCCAAAATTCGTGGCGTCGCGCAAGTCGACCAACTTGCCCTTGTCATAGGCGTAGGTCGTGATGCGATCTTCGGCGGCAGTATAGCCCGATGCATAGGTGCCGAAGGTGCCAGCAACGCTTGCTGCGGATGTTGACGCTTCAGCTCGTTCAACCATGCGCACGACGTTGTTATTGCCGTCATAATAATAATAGATGACGTGACGCACGCTAGCGGTGCCGCTGGCATTGAAATCGGATGCGACCGTATCGAGCTGTCGTTCCAGTCGACCTTGTTGATCATATTGGTAGTCGGTGATTGCGCCGTTTTGGTTCTTGGTCTTGACGCTGCCCATTTCATTATAGACGTAGCCGATGGTGCTGGAGGCGCTGGCTGCGGCACTCAGGACCCCGGCACTCGATACGGTGCGTCCCTCCACATTGGTCCGCTCCTCCGTCTGTCGGCGACCAGCACGATCATAAGTGAAATTGGTCACACGGTCGTCGGTCGAGGCGGTGACCGTTGGTGGTATGCCGAGCGTTGGAATGCCGACATAAGGCGTCGCATAACGACGTTCACTTTTGACATTACCTTCGGAATCGCGTGTCCATTTGGTCAGGAAATTGTTCTGATCGACTCTGTCGCTCTCGCGGCCCAGACGATCATAATAATGAAAGATCGAGCCATTGTTGGCGTCGATCTCTTGAATGATGTTGCCCGCTGCATCGTAGACGTTTTTGCGAATAAGCGTGTTGGGGTCGGTTGTTACATAATTCGTACCGTCAAATCGTCCGGTGCGAACGCCGAAGACGCGGGTCTCGGTCAGGCGGTTATTGCCATCATAGATGTATTTCGTTTCGCGGGAAGCGCCAGTGCCGGTGGGTTGAGGACCCCCTGGCGTCGCGGGAAAGGTTGGTAGCGCGTCGGCATAAACCTTTTGCCCGGTTACATTCCCATTGCCATCATAGGTCCACGTCGTGAGTGTCCGAACCGGGCTGATCTCAGCAATTTTGCGATTGTTGTCGTCATAATAAGCATAGGTTTTTGCGGGTCCCGGCGCGGTTGTCAGGACCAGGTTGCCGCGCTTGTCATATTGATAGTCGGTGACCGGCGTCAGACCCGAGGCGCCTTGTTCGGTCTTCTTCGTGACGCGATTGAGCTTGTCATATACATAGTCTGTGGTGATTTGTTCAGTAAGGCCCAAGGCTTGAATATGCTGCTTTAAATTCCCTCGCGCGTCGTAGCTGTACCAATTCTTACAGAAAGCAGAGGCTTGCACGCTGCCATCGGAACGCTGGGCAGCCATGTTGACATATTCACCGATGATGCGGCCCATTTTGTCGAATGCGAATTGCGTCGCACCGCTCAGTTTATTCGTTACAAAATAGCGGTCGCCAAAACTGTTGTGCCCATAATATTCGCTGAACCCTTCGGCATCGGTCAGTCGATCAATGCGGTTCACTTTGTCATACCCAAAACTTGTTATCGCGTCTTGAGCGTGCGGGACGGCAGTCGGTTTGTTTGTTGCCGACACGCTCTCGGAACTCTCAACGGAATTGAAATAGCGTTTGACGCTCGCGACGTTGGTACCGATCAAATAACTCGTTTCGGTCACATAACGTTCAGGGTCGATTTGAAGGACAAGCCGGTCCGTGCCGTCATAATAGAAATAGCCGATGTTGCCGCGCGGATCGGTGGCCTTCACGCGGTTCCCGCGTGTGTCATATTCATAAGAGGTGGTTGCCGCTTCGGGTTTTCCTTCAGCGGTACGAACTAATTTCAATCGGCCGAGCGCATCATATTCGGAATAGGTGGATGTTGCGTCGGGCGTCGCACTGGCGACGGTCTGCCGAATAACGCGTCCCAACGCATCGTATTGGTAAGCGGTCTTCGTCGCCTCTGGCGTATCTGCCGCCCTTGTTTCTAATTTTACCCGACCAACATTGTCGAATTCACGCTTTGTAACCGACAGGTCGGCGGCAACGCCAAAGGCGAAATGTGTTTCGATGATCTGTCCAACTGCGTCCAAAACGAAGCGGGTTGTCGTGGCGTCGTCAGTGCCGAACGCCGTCGTGATATCAGTCAGCCGATTTGCGCCATCATAGACATAGGTCGTAATCGCTGCGTCAATCGGATTACCGACGGGAGCGGTGTCGAGATCGACTTTTGTCGTCGCATTGGTTGTGGCAACAGCGACGGCGTAGCGCCATGACTTGATGACGTTGCTCGCGCCGTCATAAGCATTTTTGGTCACATAGCCTTCAGCATCGACCAAATAAGCGGCGCGTCCGTCGCCGTCATAGAGCGTGCGATTGATGCGATCATTCACCGACGTGGCGGCATTCGCCGTAACTTGGGCAGCGGTTATCTTAGTGCCGAAAGCGTTTAGCGCCGACTGCTCGATCCGGATGGCATATTGCCGCGTCCAGATGGTCCGGCCTTCACCGTCATAGCCGTTTTCAGTGATTTCGCCTTCGGCGTTAACGGTGAGCTGCAGCCGGTTTTCGCGGTCATAGACAAAGCGCGTGACCCGATTGAGCGCATCGGTCGTCGCGACCAGATTGTTGTTTTCATCCCATGTGTAGCTGGTCGTGACGTTGAGTTTCCCGGCACCCTGATCCTCAACCTTTTGGATAAGGCGACCCATTGAATCATAATCGTAAGTTGTCTTGCGCTGAACAATCGTGTTGACGGCATCGGTCTGGGTCGTGACTTTACCATCAGCGCGATAGACATAGTCGGTGATGATGTTGAGCCCGGTCGGATCCTGAACAACGCGTGTTTTCTGGCCCTTTAAATCATAAGTGAATTTGGTGACGACATTTGCGGCATCCGTTACAGTGATTTGCTGGCCCTTGGCGTCATATTCATAGGTGGTCGTAAGGTTCAACTTGCCACTGCCATAATCGTCGACACGGGTCAGAACCCGCCCCACAGCATCATAGGTGTAACGCGTATCGACGCCGTTGGCATCGATCACGTCGATCAAGCGATCAGCATTGTCGTAAACGTTGGTTGTCACAAGATTAGTGCCACCAACCGGCGTTTCAGTGACCGTTTTCAGGTTACCATTCTTGTCATAAGTGTAGGATTTGATCCGCCCCGCCCCGTCGGTGATCTGGATCGTTTGGCCATAAGCGTTCTTTTTGACCGAGGATGATACGCCTTCGGGCGTTACGGTTGTCACGTTGCGATTGAACAGGTCGTACGTGAAATTGGTTGTCTTACTATTGCGATCGCGCAGGCTGATGACGTTATTCCGCGTGTCATATTCGGTGTGGGTGTTTGCACCCAAACGATCGTTTACGTCCTTCAGCCGGTTGGCGCGGTCATAAACATAACCAGTGGAGCGGTAGTCTAAGTTGTTGGAGCTTACTGTATTCAGTCGGCCAAAAGCGTCATAGCCATAAGTCGATTGGACGGATCCTGTTCTAGATCCATTATAATATCGGTAGTCGAAATACTTAAGTCCACGTTGTCGATAACCAACCTCGGTTGCATCTGAAACTAGGGTGTTGCCCGAAATGAACGACGGCTTGTCAGTCTTCCCCCATTCGCCAAAGGCATTGCCCAATGTCACCGTATAATGTTCGGCCGTGGGCGTCGCGGAATACAGCGGATCATAGATGACTTTCCATTCCGTTCCGCCGGGGCCATAATTATACTGGGTCCAGCTATCGAGGCTTGGATTTATTGTCGTGATTGCGTTCACTGCGTTGCCGACAGTGGTCGTAACAAGCCCGCCTGTCAGCGTCGCTAGAGTCCAAGAAGCAATACGCGTCCCGTAAACGATGCTTGCAACTTTTTCTTGCAACACGTTGTACCGATATTCGGTGACTTCGCCGAGCGCGTTGATTTCATACCGAAGCTGGCCATCGCCATCATAATAATAGAGCACCCGATTTCCGCTCGCGCCGCTGCCGTCGGGCGTGGTCTTGGCAATCAAGCGATCATCAGCATCATACTGATAGCGGGTACCATAGGTCGTGTAGACAGTATCAATCTGCGCTTGCGTTTGGCCCGGCAACAAAGCCGCGCTGCCAACGCCGGTCAAGCTGCTGACAAGTCGCCCCTTCGCATCATAACGGAATGTCTGTGTTCGGGTCTCCGGTGAAAGCGTTTCGGATGTCGTTTCGGTCAGGAGATTGCCGACGACGTCGTAAGCGTAAGTCGTGGTTTCCGTGCCGCCCGTCAGCAAACGCGTGCGGCTGGTTACCTGGCCAAGGCCGTTGCGTGCATAGTTGGTCGTCTCGAGTAAGCCACTCGCTACGGGCAGATTGGCGAGTGTGTAGACGGAACCTGCATCAACCTTTTGCCCGCGAACGTCCTGATCCACCTCACCGCGCGCGGTGTAATGATAACGAGTGACGTTGCCCTCCCCATCGATCACCGCGCCAATGAAGCCGCGACCATCGTACAACGTGTAGTTGTGGATTTCGGTTGGCTTGAGCTGAGCCTGATAGGTCGAAAGTGACGTGATGCTCGACTTGAGCACTTCAAATGTCGCTGTTGCCAGCGCGCCAGCCGCTTCCTTCGAATATCGGATGGTTTCGGTCGCCCGACCGGCTTTGTCATAGACGATCTCACTCAAGTAAGCCTCTTCGTCGAGAACGCCGATTTTCAGGCCATCTTTGTCATAAAATGTCCGAACGACACGGTCGTTTGCGGCGTCTGCCGTTGGCAACGCAAGCCATGGTGGCGCTGCCGTTCGATAGCCACTGACACCATCGGCACCATTTATCGTCGCGGTCGGCAACAGATTGGCGTAGCGCGTCGTGGCAATCAGTTGTGACGCCGCGTCATAATCAAATTTGGTAACCGCTCCCCTGGCGTCAATCGTTTCGATCAATTTGCTTGCATAATCATACACGTTCCACGACCAACGGTCGGATGTCACCGCGGTCGGCCGGACACCCGCGAAGCCGACGGCCGTCGGGTTGATATTGGCATCGGACAGGCTCTGAACCTGCGCCAATGTTAGCGCCGTTGCGTAATCGACTGTCGCGACCAATCGATCAGCGGCGTCATACTTATACTCGGTAACCGAACCGTCCCCGTCGACAGTGGCAATGCGGCGATCCAGCTTGTCATAAAAATAGAAGGTCTTCACGCTGACGGGGTCAATCTTGATCCGCAATCGGCCCAGCGAGTCATATCTATACGCCGTCAAGTCGCCCGAGCTTTTCGTGATGGTTGGCGCGCCCGCAATAATCGCGCGACCCACAACCGACCCTGCGGGAAGATCGGGATAAAGCGCGACAAACGCCCACTCCGCTTGGCTGTAGGTTCTCGTCGTCTCGATGCGTGTCGCGACCGTCGTCGACAGGCCGGTTATCCGCCACAATCCACCGCTGTCGCGAACCAAGACTCCAGGCCCTGAAACAATGCGCGCGGTCGATGCGTAAGCGTTGCCAACGTCCCAGCCCGACGTGCCCCCGTAAATACCGAATGCTGCCGAGCTGCTGCTCGTCGTCGCCATAAGTGAAATTGCTGCGGTGACGACGTCCCCCGCTTCCGCATTGAAATTGATCTTGGCTTGCTGACCGCGTCCCGATGCGGGTCCCTCCACGATGTATCGAACCGCTGGTGCACCATCGATGGTTCCTGCTGCCACGGGCGGCGAAAGTTCGAAACGTTCCCAATTATTGATATTGAAATCGGATGGGATGAATGACCCGCCCGAAGCCGTCGCCGCAAAACGGCTGTTGATGATGGACGGTGCGCTCATGATGACAGCAGCACCAGGTCGAATTCCGTTTTCGTGATCGACAAAGAAATAAGCAGCGATTTGTTCATTCACGGTGGCAAATCGCGTCACTTCGATGCGGGTCGCCTCGGTTGTCGAAAGACCGGAGATCGTAAAATCGCCGCCGTTACTTTGTACCAGTGTGCCAGGGCCGCTGATAATCCTCGCGGAAGCAATGTTTTTTGCGCCCCATAAACTGACACCGCCGTGGAGGGCAAACGACTGCTTTGTCGCGTTGCCGACTGCCTGTAGCGACATTGAGGCGGTAATTGTATCGCCGACGGCCGCTTGAATGCCTTTTGAAATTGCCGCGAAGGTGCTGCCCGTCTTAACAGTGTATTTTGTCGCGGGCGCACCATCAACCAATCCAGCCGAGCTTGGCAGCTCAAGACCCGTCGGGAGCCAGCCGGCAAGCGATCCTGCATCGCCGATATCGAGATTTATGCCCCCGCGCGCTTCCGCGAAGGCAACAAGCTCGCCGGCTTTGTTGTAATTGCTGGTTTTGGTCAGGCCGTTGGCTAGCGTGACAGTCGTCCGCGCTTCCGCATCAATATAGCTTGTCCACGTTCCGACGCCTTTAGCATCGGTAAAACGGATGATCCGTCCCATGCCATCATAAGCATAGGTTTCCCCCACCCCCGACGCCGCAGCCACGACGGGAGCGGACACAATAATGCCTTGCCCCGCGCGATAGCTGTAGGGCGCATCCGGCAAGATATAAGCACCACCAGTTTCCACCTGTCGAAAGACTCGGGTCACTTCAACGCGCGTTTCTTGCGTGTTAGAAAGATCTTTTACGCCCCACACGCCACCATAAAGCTGCGTTATCGTTCCCGGACCCGAAACAATTCTTGCAGTGGAATCGGCGTCAGAGCCCCAGCCGGAGTTACCGCCAAAGAGTCCAATCTGCGCTGCGGGGGTCGTTCCCGTCCCGCGCAAGGTCATCCCCATTGTGTAAACATCGCCGACAGCCGTCAGATGGTTAAAGGCGAAACTCGCCTGCGCGTTCGCACTTATTACCGTGAGCTTCTTTGCTGGGCCGTCCGAGGCTGGCGGAGCATTTGTTACAGTCAGATTTGTTGCAGACCAGCCGTTCAAGTCGGTCGACGCGGGCTGCGCATTGCTAAACGCTTCATGCTTGGACAAAAGCTTGCCAAACTGATCATAAGTGAAAAACGTTCGACTTGTTTCAGCGTCAAAAATGCCCGTGCCCTGACTATCGACCTGACCATATCGCGTGATCAGCGCCACATTTCCGCGATAGTCATAGGTTGTGTCGGTGCGTTGCGATTTGGACCGATCAACCGAGCTAACCCAGTTCGCCAGCGCAACCTCGGTATAGGTTGTTCCGGAATATTCCACATCAGTGTAGGCTATTTCTGCAATCAGCTGTCCGAAGCTGTCGTAGCGATATTCGGTAACCCGACCCTGAGCCGTAACCTTGAACCGCACATGATTTTCGTAAACGTCGTTTGCGTTCGTGCCGGCGTAGGACGTGCCGTCATCGTTCCAAAGATTGTTTCCGGCATCATCATAGACATAACGCGTGACCATAGGCCCGGTTGGATCGACACCGCCAGAGCCATCGGGATCACGGCCGGTAAACGTAGTTTCCGTGACAACCTCGTTGCGGCTGCCATAGGCCCAGCGCGTTACATCATTGCCGCCCGATTGCGGGTTTGCCTGTTCGAGAAGATTGCCGTTCGTGTCGTAATTGTAATATGTTCGCTCGAGAAAATTCCCGTTCGCAAAATTAGTGACGCCGTCATAAACCGACAGTGCCGACAAATCGCCATTGCCCCAATATTGAAATTGCGTAACTTTGCTTCCCCCGATCGCTTGAGACGGTGAGTCAATGCGTATCAGGCGTCCAGCAGGATCATAGTATACAAGCGTATTTTGGTTTTGCGCGTCCGTGATCGTCGTAATGCGATTGGCAATGTCATAATTGAAGCTCGTGGTCCGGGTAACGCCCGTCTCCACTGTTTCGACGACGCTTTGGATTTTCCCGCCGTTGTAAGTAAAGTTCAGCTTAGAGCCGTCCGATTGCTCGATAGAAGCCACCAGCTTCGACGTCGTGTTGTCGGTATATTTGTAGGTCGTAACGTAGGTGCGAAGGTCGGCGATTGATCCATCATTGGGGCTGAGGTCGATGGTTACGTTCGCCAACCGGTTCGACGCATCATAACCGTAACGTGTGCGTGTGAGCGTTTTTTCGACAGGCGCTGACAGCGTCAGGTCCAAATATGTCGTCACCAGCGACGTCAGATTGTTCCCGCTATAGGTCAGTGTCGTAAAATTCGACTTGCCCAATGCACTGTTGGCAGTGGTTATCTTCGTCAGGTTGTTGCTGGTGTTGTAGGCATAGGTGACAGCATTACCGTCAGCATCTTCAGAGCTGATGATCCGGCCACTGTTCAAACTGGTGAATTTTTCGACACGGCGCGACTTGCCTTCGGTCCATGTCCATACATTGGTTGCAAATGTCAGTGTGTCGTCGCGATAGGGGTTGTCCGTAGAGCGATAACCCGTTGCAGCATCCGCGAATGCAAAGGTAACAACCGAGCCGTCCCAATCGGTTAGCGTGGCGACGCTACCCTGAGAATTGGCGGTTTCAGTTGTGATGACGATCTTGCGCTGACCGTTGAAAAGCCAGTTGCCTTTGTCATTCAGATAGTCGCCAAGGCTATTATAGGTCCGGTTGACAACGGCATCGGGACCGCGCCCGATCAGCACTTCATCGATGTTCTGAATAACAAGATTGCCCGTGGCCGCATTGACCGTGACACCGTCCGAAGCGCGCCCCACGGCCGCATTGCCGAGCGTGCCCCGACTGCCGAGCAGCGACCCAGAACTTCGCTCGAGGCCCCAGCCAGCGGCCGTTACTATCGCTACCATTGCTACCGACTCCGCGCGTTGAAACAGTGCAATTTTGCACCAATCAAACCTAAATCTGGCGATTTCGGATTTTGTTTAGGGGTTTTTTCGGCGTGTTCAGTCGCAATGTATCAACGGCTGACCTAATCCTGACACGCTTGTTGCAGGCCACCCGCCAAGGTTGATCCAACTGCACGCCCCATTGCAATATCGCGCTCGCTGTCCCAACGCATTGCATATGATTTGCGGTCAGGAGAACCGGGCTAATGCGCGCCACCCCCGATTTTGATTTTGGCCTGACCGACAGCGCGCAGATGATCCGCGAGGCTGCGGGGCGGTTTGCCGATGAACGGATCGCGCCTTTGGCCGTGAAAGTTGACGCGGAGGATTGGTTCCCGCGTGATGAGCTTTGGCCAGCCATGGGGGAACTCGGTCTCCATGGGATTACCGTGCCGGAGGCAGATGGCGGTCTGGGCCTCGGTTACCTTGACCACGTGATTGCGTGTGAGGAAGTTGGCCGGGCCAGCGCGTCGATTGGGCTTTCCTATGGTGCGCATTCGAACTTGTGTATCAACCAGATCGCGCGCTGGGCAAACCCCGATCAGAAAGCAAAATATCTCCCCAAACTGATTTCGGGAGAGCACGTCGGCAGCCTTGCCATGTCCGAAGCGGGTGCAGGCAGTGACGTCATGTCGATGAAGTTGAAAGCCGAGGCTGTTCAGGGTGGCTATGTTCTCAACGGCACCAAATTCTGGATCACCAATGCGTCCTATGCTGACACGCTGGTCGTCTATGCCAACACAAGCGGCGGCGGGCGCGGGATCACGACGTTCCTGATCGAAAAGAACATGGAGGGGTTCAGCATCGGGCAAAAGATCGATAAGATGGGCATGCGTGGATCGCCCACGGCCGAACTCGTTTTCAACGATTGCTTCGTTGGCGAAGAACATGTGATGGGAGCAGAGAATGGCGGTGCCGCTGTACTCATGTCGGGCCTCGATTATGAACGCACGGTGCTTGCTGGCATCCAACTGGGGATCATGCAGGCCTGTCTTGACATCGTCATCCCTTATGTCCGCGAGCGAAAACAGTTCGGCAAACCGATTGGCGCGTTTCAGCTGATGCAGGCCAAGATTGCTGACATGTATGTCGCGCTTAATTCAGCGCGAGCTTATGTCTACGCCGTCGCCAAGGCTTGTGACGCAGGCAAGACAACGCGGTTCGACGCGGCTGGAGCAATTCTGCTCGCAAGCGAGAACGCAGTGAAAGTCGCGCTGGAATCGGTGCAAGCGTTGGGCGGTGCGGGTTACACCAAAGACTGGCCGGTCGAACGCTTTATGCGCGATGCCAAGCTGCTCGACATCGGCGCGGGCACGAACGAGATAAGGCGGATGCTGATCGGGCGTGAATTGATCGGGGCATAAACGCTCAAGATTTCTGTTGTCGGATTGAAACGAATCCCTATTGTCTCCACAGAACTTCAACATAATCTCCACAAATTCAGTGGGTTCTTTTATGGCGTCGTTCTTGGGCAATGTAGCAATGTCGGCATCCAAAGTCGGCATCTTAAGGGGGTCGCATGAAAATTCTTATAGCTGCCGTTGGCAGTCTCTTGCTGTCAACATCTGCCATGGCGCAGCAAGTCGTTATGCCTACAACCGTCAGCACGGTGTTGCGCACGGGGACGCCGGTCGTGCTTCGAATGCTTGAAGGCATCTCAACAAAAGAAAAATCTGCAAAGATCAACGATCGTGTTCGCATGGAAGTGGCCGAAGCGGTTGTGATTGATGGCGTAACGGTAATCCCGTCGGGCAGCCCGGCTGTCGGTGAACTCACGGATGTTCGTTACAAGGGCATGTGGGGCAAATCGGGCCGCATCGTTGGTCGCGCACTGACGTTGAACGCCAACGGGCGCACCATTCGATTGTCGGGCACCTTTGATACCAAGGGCGGTTCGGGCACTGTCGGCGCGGTTGCTGTGTCAGCAATCGTCTTCCTACCTGCTGGGTTCTTCATGACGGGCAAGAGCGCTGAGTTCCCGGCTGGAACGACGGTCCGCGGTTTCATTGATGAAGATGTGCCGCTGTCCTATGTACCGGGCGCGTCAGCAGCGTCGGCAGCGCCAATGGTCATCAAGCAATAACGCCTGCATGATATGCGTGGATGGGCGTTTCACCCACGTGTTTCATGGATACGCAGGCTTGAACACCTGCATGATATGCGTGGGTGGGCGTTCCACCCACGTGTTTCATGGATACGCAGGCTTGTCTCTGCGCAGGCTTTGCGGCACGGCTCTGTGATGCAAACGTGCTCCTTTTCGGTGGCGCGTCATGACGGAGGTCGATTTTGACTGCGCCCACGCTTGCCAGCGCCATTTCCACTGAGACCGATGTGTTCCGCACGAACGCCGTGCATAATCGTGCGTTGCGTGATGAATTGCGGGCGAAGGTCGCCAAAGCGGCGCTTGGGGGGAACGAGAAATCGCGGGAACGGCATATGTCCCGGGGGAAACTCTTGCCGCGCGAACGGGTGGAGCGATTGCTCGATCCCGGCTCGCCATTTCTTGAGATCGGGCAACTGGCGGCGGGTGATCTTTACGACGGCGAAGTGCCCGGCGCAGGGGTGATTGCAGGTATCGGCCGCGTGTCGGGGCGGCAGTGCATGATCGTGTGCAACGACGCGACGGTAAAGGGCGGCACTTATTACCCGATGACCGTCAAGAAGCACCTCCGCGCGCAGGAGATTGCGCTCGAGAACCGGCTCCCGTGCATCTACCTCGTCGACTCGGGCGGCGCGAACCTGCCGCATCAGGCCGAGGTGTTTCCCGACCGCGATCATTTCGGGCGGATTTTCTTCAATCAGGCAAACATGAGCGCGCGCCAAATCCCGCAGATCGCTTGTGTGATGGGCAGCTGCACGGCGGGCGGGGCGTATGTGCCCGCCATGTCCGACGAGACCGTGATCGTGCGCGGACAGGGGACGATTTTCCTTGCCGGGCCGCCTTTGGTGAAGGCAGCGACCGGCGAAATCATCAGCGCCGAGGAACTGGGCGGCGCGGACACGCACGGGCGGAAATCGGGCGTGGTCGATCATGTCGCCGAGAATGACGAGCATGCGCTGACGATCGTTCGGGATATTATCAGCCACTGCGCTCCTGCGCAGGCAGGAGCTCTGGACGCCAAGGCTCCTGCTTTCGCAGGAGCACCAAGGCCGCCCAAATATGATGCCGAGGAACTCTACGGCATCATCCCTGATGACGTCCGCGCACCCTATGATGTGCACGAAGTCATCGCGCGCATTGTGGACGGTAGCGAGTTCCACGAGTTCAAGGCGCTCTACGGCACCACGCTCGTCTGCGGCTTCGCACATATCTGGGGGATGCCGGTCGCGATCCTCGCCAATAACGGCGTGCTGTTCAGCGAAAGCGCGATGAAGGGGGCGCATTTCATCCAGCTCGCGCAGCAGCGCGGGGTGCCGCTCCTGTTCCTCCAGAATATCAGCGGCTTCATGGTCGGCGGCAAATATGAGGCGGAGGGGATCGCCAAGCATGGCGCAAAACTCGTCACCGCCGTCGCCACCGCGAGCGTGCCCAAGATCACCGTGCTGATCGGCGGCAGCTTTGGCGCAGGCAATTACGGGATGTGCGGGCGGGCCTATTCGCCAAGGTTCCTGTTCACCTGGCCCAATGCGCGGATCAGCGTGATGGGCGGCGAGCAGGCGGCGTCGGTGCTGGCAACGGTCCACCGCGATGCCGAGAAATGGACGCCCGAGGAGGCCGAAGCCTTCAAGGCCCCGATCCGCCAGAAATATGAAGACGAAGGCTCGCCGCTCTACGCCACCGCGCGGCTGTGGGACGACGGGATTATCGACCCGGCGCAGACGCGCGATGTGCTGGGGCTGGCGCTGGGGGCTTGTTTGAATGCGCCGGTCGAGGAGGCGCCACGATTTGGGGTGTTCCGGATGTAGTAATGGAGGACATAATGATTGAGATCGAGATCAAATCCGGGAACTTTAGCCGTTCTTTTAACTCGCCATGCGTGCCACGAGCAGGAGAATATGTACATTTTGATGATGGCGAGGCCTGCTTCGAAGTGAACGAGGTCTATTATGATGTTCAACATGACGGTTCGTACAAAGTTCGTCTATTTGCTGAGATGTTGGCACCTGTGAAGTGATCATCTTCCAGCTTATCGCCACCCCTTCATTCCTCCCCGGACCGGGGAGGGGGACCGCCCGCCTCTTCCGGCGGGTGGTGGAGGGGTCGGGTGCGGCTGGGTGCAAAATCTCGACAGTGCGATGCGCGTCGAGCGCCCCCTCCGTCGCTTCGCGCCTCCTCCCCGTTCCGGGGAGGATTTAGTGCGGATCAAGCATCGAACGATTGGCGCTCCGGATGCCACTGTCAGGATGGCTCGGGCATTGCGCAAAGAAATGTTGTTGCCTGAAGTGCTACTCTGGCAGCAGTTGCAACAACGTCCCGGCGGGTATCGCTTTCGCAAGCAGCATCCGATTGGGCCGTATGCGCTCGACTTTGTTTGTGTTCGAGCGCGATTGGCGATCGAGGTCGATGGCGAGGCGCATGAGCGAGCGGATCGACCTGCACGCGACGAGATGCGCGATGCTTGGGTATTGAAACAAGGCTTTGAGACGCTGCGGATAGCTGTCGTCGAAGTTCTGAGAAACATGGAGGGCGTTATCATCGCCATTGTCGAAGCCTGTCAGGCGCGCGCCAAACCATATCTTCCCCCGAACGGGAAGGAATCATGATCCATTCCCTCCTCATCGCCAATCGTGGCGAGATCGCCTGCCGCATCATCCGCACCGCGCGCGCGATGGGTATCCGCACGGTCGCGGTCTATTCCGATGCCGATGCCAAGGCGCTGCATGTGCGGCAGGCGGATGAGGCGGTTCACATCGGCCCCTCCCCGGCGCGGGAGAGCTATCTGGTCGGCGAGAAGATCATCGCCGCTGCGCTCGCCACCAAAGCGGAGGCGATCCATCCGGGCTATGGCTTCCTGTCCGAAAATGCCGAATTTGCACAAGCCGTGATCGACGCAGGGCTGATCTGGGTCGGACCTGCTCCTGCCAACATCACCGCGATGGGGCTGAAGGATGCGGCCAAGACATTGATGGCCGCGGCGGGAGTGCCGGTGACGCCGGGCTATATGGGCGCGAACCAGGACCCCGCGTTCCTTGGCGAGCGCGCCGCCGAAATCGGCTATCCCGTCCTGATCAAGGCGGTCGCGGGCGGCGGCGGGAAGGGGATGCGCAAAGTCGAAGCGGCTGCAGACTTCGCCGATGCGCTTGCCTCTTGCCAGCGCGAGGCCACCGCATCGTTCGGCAACGCGCACGTCCTGATCGAAAAATACATCCAGCGCCCCCGGCATATCGAGGTGCAGGTGTTCGGCGACACCCATGGCAACATCGTCCATCTGTTCGAACGCGATTGCAGCCTGCAACGTCGCCACCAGAAAGTGATCGAGGAAGCCCCCGCGCCCGGCATGGACGAAGCCACCCGCGAACGACTCTGCGCGGCGGCAGTGAAGGCGGCCAAAGCGGTCGACTATGTCGGCGCAGGCACGATCGAGTTCATCGCCGATGCGTCAGAAGGCCTGCGCGCCGACCGCATCTGGTTCATGGAAATGAACACGCGGCTGCAGGTCGAACATCCGGTGACCGAGGAGATTACCGGCGTTGATCTGGTCGAATGGCAACTCCGCGTGGCGAGCGGCGAGGCGTTGCCGAAACGGCAAGACGAACTGAGCATCAACGGCTGGGCGATGGAAGCGCGGCTCTATGCCGAGGATCCCAGCACTGGGTTTCTTCCCAGCACCGGGCCGCTGCGCCATTTCATTCCGAGCGGCGTTCGCGTGGAAACCGGCATCGAACAGGATGACGAGATTTCGCCCTATTATGATCCGATGATCGCCAAGCTAGTCGTACACGGCGAAACGCGGAACGAAGCGCTTGCTGACCTACAGGCTTTTTGTCGCACGACCGACGTGTGGCCTGTGAAAACCAATGCAGGGTTTCTTGCTAAGCTGCTCGAAGCGCCAGCATTTGTGGCCGGAACCGTCGATACCAATTTCATCGCGGCCAACCTGAAGACGCTGGTCGAAAAGCCCGTGTTGAGCGAGGATGCCGTCGATGCGGCGGTGCATCTGCTAGTCGATACGCGGGCGACCCGGCAGCAAGGGTTCCGTCTGAATGGGCCGTCACGGACCGATGTGATGCTGTCGGTTGATGGCGAGCTCGTATCGGTCGTGATTCCAACCGATTGGAGTCCGCACGCGAACTATCTCAACCGCGCATGCTTTGACCGGGGCGACCTGATCAAGTTCGACCAGGGCTATGCTTATCGGGTGGAGCTTTATCGCCCGCGTGGATCGCACGGCGGCCCCGCATCGTCCGGCACCATCCTCTCCCCCATGCCGGGCCGGATCATCGCGGTCGATGTCGCGGCGGGGGACACCGTGACCAAGGGGCAGAAGCTCGTCACATTGGAAGCGATGAAGATGGAGCACAGCCTCACTGCGCCATTCGAGGGGGTGGTTGTGGAACTCAACGCGGAGACCGGCGCGCAGGTTCAGGTTGATGCTGTGCTGGTTCGGATCGAGGCAGAAACGCCCGCTTAATCCCGATCCGCGAGCACTCGCTGTGTTGCTTCGGCCAGCTGCTTCACCGAAAACGGCTTGGGCAGGAAATGCACGCGGTCGAGGTCGATTGATTTGCGCAACTGCTCCTCGGCATAGCCGGACATGAACAGAATCGGCATATCGGGATGCTTCTCGCGCGCCTTTCGCACCATCGTCGGGCCATCCATTACCGGCATGACGACATCGGAAATGATCAAGTCAAATTCGATGTCGCCCAGCGCCAATATGTCGAGCGCTTCCTCGCCATGTGCGGCGGTCAGCACTTTATACCCCTGCCGTGTCAGCGCACGTTCGGCGACGGCGCGGACCATGTCTTCGTCCTCGACCAGCAGGATCGTTCCAGTGCCCCAAAGATCAGCGGGCTTTTCGGCCTTCACCGGCGCATCGGGGATCGTCGTTCCAACGTCCGCATTGACGGGCAGGTAAATAACGAAGCTCGTCCCCTTCCCCACTTCGGATTCGGCAAAAATGAAGCCGTTCGATTGTTTGACGATGCCGTAAACAGTGGAAAGACCAAGGCCTGTCCCCTTCCCGACTTCCTTTGTAGTGAAGAAAGGTTCGAAGATCTTGTTGAGGATTTCAGGCGGAATGCCGCTGCCCGTGTCGCTGACTTTCAGCGCGGTGTAATCGGCGACGGCCATGATATCCGACCCCAATTTGCGGACTTCAGCGGCGCTCAACGAATAGGTTTGCAGCGTTAGCGTCCCGCCCGGGCCGCGCCCTGCCATCGCATCGCGGGCATTGACGGCGAGGTTGACAATGACTTGCTCCAACTGCCCCGGGTCCGCGCGCACTGCCCCCAAGCCGCGACCATGTTTGATCACCAAAGTCACCGTTTCGCCGAGCAGTCTTTGCAACAGGTTCGATACTTCGCTGACAACATCGGGCAGTTGCAGGATCTGCGGACGCAGCGTTTGCTGCCGCGAAAACGCCAGCAATTGTCGCGTCAGCCCCGCCGCGCGGTTTGAATTGATGCGGATTTGCTGAATATCATCATAATCGCTGTCGCCCGGCGTGTGGCGCATCAGCATAAGGTCGCAATGCCCGATAATGCCGGTCAGGATGTTGTTGAAATCATGTGCGACGCCGCCCGCAAGCTGGCCCACCGCTTGCATCTTGGTGGCTTGGGCTACTTCACGTTTGAGGCGCGATTCTTCGGTATTGTCCTTGAGGCTCAAGAGTACTGCCGCCTCACCGAGACCCCGAGCGCCCGCAATTGTGAGGGACACAGGTTCCTCGGGCCGGTCACGCAGGCGGACGGCCATGTCACCCGAGACCGCTTGTCCCGTCGCAAAACGCCGCACAGCATCCGCAACCGCCGTCTTGTCTTCACGGATAACGAGATCACCGGGGTAAATCGGTGTCGTTCCTGCCGGAATGCCGGCCGCGCGAATGAATGCTTGGTTGAGATAAAGGAACCGTCCATCGCGGTCTGCGAGCGCCAAACCGAGTGGGAGCATGGAGAGGAGTGTCTGGAGGCTGACATCGGCCCCCTGCCCGCTTTGAACCGCATCCTCATCAAGTAAGACGATCAGCCGTGCGCCTTCTTCCTGATCGGGCTCAACGGGAATTTGCAGGAGCCGCAACGGCAACCCCGCCGGTCCTTCGGACGCAAACCGGATGATGCTCTTAGCGTCCGATGACAGCAAACTTACAAATTCGCGTCCCGCCACTGGCGCTTCGATCCGCCCCAATGCCCGAACGATCAGCGGACCGTTCGCAGCACGAATGCGGCCTTCCGCACCAATCAGCGCGATCATCACCCCTGCTTCGGCAAGGCGATCGCCCCATTCACCCTCGACCGCCGCCAATGCCTGCGTAAGCCGGTCCACGCCTCCCGAGGGGCGGAACCGCCAAATCAGGCAATCCTCGGCGGCCCCCGCACGCAGGACGTCGACGTCAAGACGGCGACCCTCACGGGTAATGCCGAGGGCTTCTGCCTTTCCGTCGCGCCATGCCGCTCGTCCCGCGGCGGTCAAGCGGTTGATGTCCCCCGCATCAATCGGCAATCCCGGCGGCGTCGCTGTGCCGCCGAACAAGCTCTCATGCGCCGGGTTCGCGCACACAAGCCGACCACCACGGTCGGTGATCGCAATCGCGAACACATCCTGATCTGCGGCAACGCGCACCAATGACCAATCAACGCCGCGCTCGACTCGCGCTTGCTGAGGGTAGAGCTGCCGAAACGCAAGCATCAGCGCACCGATGAGCATACCCGCCGCACCAAAGGCCGCCGCAATAACCGGTTTGTCCGTGACGCGCAGGATGAGCAATGCCGAAACAACCGCGGTTGCAATCACTGCGAGAGCAATGAACCGGTCCGTATCGCCCAGCTTCAGACGGCGCGCTTCTCCCGCCATCAACCCTTGTCCCTCAACAGGCGGGCGGCTTCGCGCTTCCAGTCCTTTTCTTTTTCATATTCACGCTTGTCTTGATGCTTGCGGCCCTTCGCAATCGCGAGCTCGACTTTTGCGCGCCCCCGCCCGTTGAAATAGATCGAGAGCGGGACCAGCGTCATCCCTTGCCGCATCACCGCCGCCTGCATCTTGTTGATTTCACGTTCTTTCAACAGCAATTTTCGTGGGCGTTTGGGCTCATGGTTCTCGCGGTTGCCGTGGCTGTATTCGGGGATATTTGAATTTACCAACCAGACCTGATGGTCCTTCACTTCGGCATAGCTTTCGGCGATTGTTCCCTCGCCAAAACGCAGCGATTTCACTTCAGTACCGGTCAGCGCAATCCCCGCCTCGAAGGTCTGGTCGATAGCAAAGTCGAACCGCGCTCGCCGGTTTTCGGCGACAGTTTTGACTTTGTCGAAAGTGGTGGGAACGGGGCGTGCCATCAGATCAGCCCTGCACTCTTTAGCGCCGCATCAACTGCCGCCCGCGACGACGCCGATGCCGCCACCAAGGGCAAGCGCACCTCATCGGTCATCCAGTCGACCACGCGCGCCATCGCATATTTGACCGGCGCGGGAGATGCGTCGGTGAACAACGCCAAGTGCAGCGCGAAGAGTTTGTCATTCAGTGCATGCGCCCCCGCCATATCACCTGCGAGCGACGCCGCTTGAAACTCGGCACATAATTTCGGCGCAACATTGGCCGTCACCGAAATACATCCACGCCCGCCCGCCGCGTTAAACGCCAGCGCCATTTCATCATTGCCCGAAAGCTGGAGGAAATCCGCACCGCAGCCAAGCCGATGCTGCGTCACCCGCGCGACAACGCCACTCGCATCCTTGACCCCAATGATCGACGGGATCTTCGAAAGCCGCGCCATTGTATCGGGCTGAATATCAGTCACCGTCCGCCCCGGCACATTATAGGTGATGATCGGCAAATCGCTGGTCTCGGCCAGATAAGCGAAATGCGCGTAAATGCCGTCCTGGCTTGGGCGATTATAGTAGGGCGCTACGATCAAAGCCGCTGCTACCCCTACCGATTTTGCAAAGGCCATATGGCGCACCGCGGTCGCCGTATCGTTCGATCCGCACCCTGCGATAACCGGCACTCGACCAGAGGCCTGTTCAACGCACAATTCGATCACGCGATAATGCTCGTCGAACGACAAGGTGGCGCTTTCGCCGGTCGTGCCGCAGGGAATCAGCGCCGACGATCCGGATTCAATTTGCCAGTCGACAAGCAGCCGAAACGCCGTTTCATCGACGTTACCATCCCGAAACGGTGTGACCAGTGCCGGAATCGAGCCGGAAAACATCATCTTGCTCCTTCACCCCGGCAAAAACCCACCCTAGAGAGGCGGCCATGCGAAGCCATTGTTCAGTGCCTGATAAGGACGCGACCCCCATGAAGTCCAGTATGTGCGGATTGATCGCCATCGGACTTGCCCTTGTTTATGCTGCTCCGGCTGTTGCGCAGGACTTGTTAGCCGCACAGCCGAGCCGTTCGGCGGTGGTTTCAACCAGTGCCGGTTTGTCGAATGCCGTCGCGCAGTGGAATGCCATTCGCCAGAGTGAAACGCTACCCTTCTCGTCCTATGCCGAGTTTCTCATCGCGCACCCCGGTTGGCCGAACGAAGCAGCGCTTCGTAAAAATGCCGAGCGCAATCTTCGCCCCGACAGTGCGTCACCAACAACCGTCATTGCGTTCTTTACGCGCTTTCCTGCGCTGACTCCGACGGCATCGCTGCGCCTTGCT
>JANMPU010000039.1:0-26090 GCA_031369985.1 Sphingomonas sp.
ACCCGAAGCGGGCATCAAGGCCAGCCGCGTCATCCAGCTGGCCGACGACATCGCGCGCAACATGTCCGCGCTTTCCGCCCGCGTCGCCACCATCCCGGGGCGCAGCGTCATCGGCATCGAACTCCCCAATGCCCGCCGCGAGTCGGTGGTCCTCCACGAAATGATCGCATCGCAGGCCTTCGAAGACGGTGCCGGCTCGCTCCCCATCATCCTCGGCAAGAATATCGCGGGCGACCCCGTCATCGCCGATCTCGCCCCCATGCCGCATCTCCTCGTTGCGGGCACCACAGGCTCGGGCAAATCAGTTGGCCTCAACGCCATGATCGTCTCGCTGCTCTATCGCCTCACGCCCGATCAGTGCCGCATGATCATGATCGACCCGAAAATGCTCGAACTCAGCACCTATGACGACATCCCGCACCTTCTCGCGCCCGTCGTCACCGAGCCCGCAAAGGCGATCCGCGCGCTCAAATGGGCGGTCGAGCAGATGGAGGAACGCTATCGCATGATGGCCAGCGTTGGCGTCCGCGGCCTCGCCAGCTTCAACGAGAAAGTCCGCAGCGCCAAAGCCAAGGGCGCAGACCTCGGCCGCCGCGTCCAGACCGGCTACGACATGGACACCGGCCAGCCGATCTACGAGGAAGAAAAGCTCGAATACGAACCCCTCCCGCAGATCGTCGTCATCGTCGACGAGCTTGCCGACCTGATGATGACCGCGGGCAAGGAAGTCGAATTCCTCATCCAGCGCCTCGCCCAGAAAGCACGCGCGGCGGGCATCCACCTGATCATGGCAACGCAGCGCCCCAGCGTCGACGTCATCACCGGCGTCATCAAGGCCAACCTGCCGACCCGCATCAGCTTTCAGGTGACGAGCAAGATCGACAGCCGCACGATTCTGGGCGAACAGGGCGCCGAACAACTGCTTGGCAAAGGCGACATGCTCTACATGCCCGGCGGCAAACAGATCGTCCGCGTCCACGGGCCCTTCGTCAGCGACGAGGAAGTCAAAGCCGTCGCCGACCACTGGCGCGGCCAAGGCAGCCCCGAATATATCCAGTCAGTCACAGAAGAACCCGAAGACGGCGGCTACGCGATGGACGGCGCCCCCAGCGGCGAAGACAGCGCCGAAGACCAGATGTACCGCAAAGCGCGGCAGCTTGTGGCGGAGTCACAGAAGGCGAGCACCTCATGGCTCCAGCGCCAGTTGCGCGTGGGCTACAACAGCGCCGCGCGCCTGATCGAGCGGATGGAAGCCGACGGAGTTGTGTCGCGGCCGGACCATGTCGGGCGGCGCGATGTGCTGATGGATACGGACGGGCGGGCGTTGTAGGTTGACGTGAGTGCGCTTTTCCGATTCAGGGATGCGGTGGATATATGAGTGGAAAAAGTAAATGTCCGAAAACTCACCTATCGAATGGACAGACGCCACATGGAACCCTGTTGCAGGGTGCAGCATAGCCTCTTCGGGATGCACAAATTGTTACGCGATGCGAATGGCAGCGCGGCTTGAAGCTATGGGCGTTGCCAAATACCAAGGGCTCACGCGCAAATCGGGCGGACGCGCAAAATGGACAGGCGCTGTGCGATGTGATCACACGGCGTTGTCGGTGCCGCATGGCTGGCGCAGGCCCCGAAAAGTTTTCGTCAACTCAATGTCGGACCTGTTTCATGATGAGGTGCCTGTTGAGTTCATTAAGCAGGTGTGGTCGGTCATGGCAGAAACACCCCGCCATGATTACCAGCTGTTGACCAAACGCCCCGAACGCATGCGCGAAATAGTGTTGAGCGAGCAGTTTAAGGTTTTGCCCAATGTATGGCTTGGAACGAGCGTGGAAGGACCTGATGTCGTTGATCGCATCGAACACCTAAGAGCAACACCTGCCGCGGTGCGCTTTATCTCATTCGAGCCCCTTATTGGACCCATACATGATGCAAATCTGGAGGGTATTGCTTGGGCAATTGTCGGTGGAGAATCTGGCCCAGCAGCTCGAGCAATGGAAGAACACTGGGTGTGGGCGATTGAAAGACTGTGCCGTCGCCACGACACAGCATTCTTTTTCAAGCAATGGGGCGGAGTCAACAAAAAAACTACCGGCCGTCTACTCGGAGGCCGGACCTACGACGAGATGCCGGCGTGTATTTCCGTATAACATAATCGACCCCCTTTTTAATTAGAGAGATCGCTTTTTCGTTGTTCGACATACAATACAGCTCGAAATAGTCATGCCCGTTAACTATAAGCGGAAGCGGGTCGGACACGTAACAAAAAAGTTTGCCCAGGCGGCTCCTCGCAAAGTCTGCTATATCGGCTGACGACGCATGCCTCGCTTTGCCTTCTTCTGGGGCAATTTCGAATAGCGAGCTTTGCGCAGGCTTGGCGCTGTAGAACTCGGCTTCCCAATCATCGCCGCCAAAAATTCTTGCTAACGCCCGACGCTTGCCGTCATCAACCCCACTGAGGTCATTCGCTAGTTGGTGAACAACGGCGGCACGAGGAAAAAGGTACCAAACGTCGACTTTCTTTGTCGCAGCTAACACTTCTAGCGTTTTCCAGTCGACACTCATGCCGTAGGGATCAAGAAAGACGACGGCACGCTGCCGAGCCGATGTACTCCCGCCCAACCACGGCGGCGATGCAAATAGATTTTGCAATTCGACATTTGCTTCGCCTCGTCGAACTTGAATGTCATATTGCCATTCTGTCGTTAATTGTTCGAGTTTTCTCGCGCGTCCTTGATGCTGCTCGGCGAACCAATAATGACTGAACGGCGGAACGATCTTGAGAGCCTTTCGCGCGCTGCCATCTAAAATGCGCTCTACGCTCTCAATTGGGCCACCCTCGAAAATGCCACCTTGACTAAGCTCTGCGTGGCGATCTCCGGTCCCTGCAAACGCGTCAATATACCAAGTCTCAAAGTTTTGGTTCTTTAGGGCAGCCTGATAAAAACCGAGATAGTCATTGAGCGCCTTTAACTTGATTTCAGTCCATACCCCGCCAAAACGATGCGCAACTCCACTTCGTCTAGTCATGATCATCCCCAAAAGATCAGCTAACGGCATAAATAGCTCTGAAATTGTACTTTTCAAATCGTGCTTCAAGCCGTTTGAAGCCGCCTCACATCACCCCTTTCCTACGCAAACCCATTTGGTTATACGTCACCAAATGACAACCCCAACCAAAGGCCCCACCACGCCCGTCGTCTCGACCGCCGTCGTCCCCTCCACCACAAAACCAACGAACATCCCCACCCCCGACACCACCCGCCACGACGGCTGGACGCGAGAACGTATGATTGGCATTCTTGAAGCGCTCCTCAAACCCGCATCGGTTAGCATCGCGGCGCAATCGGTCGGCATGGCGCGGCGCTCGGCTTTTCATTGGCGCACGCGGCCCATCGTATGGCCGTTCGCCCACATCCCCGGAAAATCGCCACTCTTGGACTCACTTTTGACTAACTTTTGACGAAGCTTTCGACAGCCGCGGCGGACCCCGATATGGCAGCACAGTGCCTCTCACCCGCCTGACCTTGACCAACTTCCGGTCCTATGCCGCCGCGACGCTCGAACCCGGCCCCGGCTTCGTCGTGCTGACCGGCGACAATGGCGCGGGCAAGACGAACATATTGGAAGCGGTCTCGCTCCTCGCCCCCGGTCGCGGGCTGCGCGGGTCGGCTTTGGGCGAAATGGCCCGCAAGGGCGGCGTCGGCGGCTTCTCGATCAGTGCCCAACTCGGCGACATTGACCTCGGCACCGGCACCATCCCCACCGCGCCCGAACGGCGAATCGTCCGCATCAACAGCGCCACCGCCTCGGCCACTGCGCTCTCCGAATGGCTGTCGATCGTCTGGCTCACCCCCGCGCAGGACCGATTGTTCAGCGAAAGCGCAGGCGAACGGCGGCGCTTCCTCGACCGCCTTGTCCTCGCGCTTAACCCCGGTCACGCCCATCACGCCACGCGCTACGAAGCCGCGATGCGCCAGCGCAACCGCCTGCTGGCTGAGGACCGCGCGGACCCCGACTGGCTTACCGCGCTCGAGCTCGCAATGGGCGAACATGGCGCTGCCATCGCCGACGCCCGCGCCGCACTGGTCACTGCCCTCGCTGCCCGCATCGCTGCCGAACCCGACAGCGTCTTCGCTCGCGCAGGCCTGTCGCTCACCGGCTGGGACGGCGGCGACCTGCCCCACGACCTTGCCACATCCCGCGCCCGCGACGCCGCTGCCGGACGAACCCTCGTCGGCCCACACCGCCAAGACTTGGCCGTCACACACACGAGCAAAGCCCAACCCGCAGCGCAAAGCTCGACCGGCGAACAGAAAGCGCTCCTTCTCGGCATCATCCTCGCGCACGCCGACCTGGTTGCGGAACAGGCCGGACGCCGCCCGATCCTCCTCCTCGATGAAGTCGCCGCGCACCTTGACCCCTCGCGTCGCGCCGCCCTCTTCGCGCGCCTCCACGATGGCGGTGGGCAAGTCTGGCTGACGGGCACCGAACCGGCGCTCTTCACTGAAACGCCAGCGACCGCCACGCATTACAGCGTCGCCAACGCCACCGTCAGGCGTTGCGATCCTGTCGCAGCTTGAGGACTGCATTCAACAGCGGCGTCGGCGTCTTTTCAAACGCGCCCGGCGTCATGTTGAGGAAGTATCGAAACTCGCGATTGATGTGCGACTGGTCCGAAAAGCGCAGCGCCGCGCGCTCCTCCTCCCCGGGGTCGCTGATCCCACGAATGGCCGTCGCCAAGTCGAGGAATCGGCTACGCCGCAAGACCGATTTCGGGGTCAGACCAAATGTCGCGCAACTCCGCCGCTCAAATGCCCGTGGTGACATGCCGATGCGCGCGGCAACATCGGATACTTTGGTCGTGCTGTCGGCTTCGGCAATGGCTTCAAACGCAGCCATTTCATGATCGATGGGTGGCCACCCGTGCTTGGTAAGCTGCCGCCGCCAAAATCCTTCGAGGCCCGCAACAATCGAATCATCGTCGTCACGCGTGCGATCCAGCTCACCGAACAACCCGTCCGCATCATCGCCCCACGCGATGGATGCCGGCAGCATTTTATCGGCAAAATCGCTCGCTTTCTGGTCGCACAACGCGACCCAGCCCGACGACCGAATTGCCGTACCCGCGACGATAAACGGCCCGCGCACCCGCACGTCGAAACCGCGGCTGTTGTTACCGAACAGGATCGCGGGTCCTTCGACTTGCCACACATCGGGGATTAACTGCGCTGCCCAGTCGCCCTGAAGGATTACGCGCAGCATCGCGGTTTCGGAAAGGAGCGGATCGATCAGTTCGAAATCGGCAGGCAAGGCGGCGCGGAATACGAAATGGTTGCGCAAATAGGGCGCAAGATCGTCCGACGGCGCGTAGTTGCGCGACTCCAACATGAAGACAATATCCTCTGTTCAGTACGCAACGACCCCGCCGCCTATTCGGCCGCTTTCATCACTTATGCAATCCCTTTGGTTACGGTCATATTAAATGGCTTTTCCCTTGGGTTTTGCAGGGGCTTTCCCTATAGACTTTCCATGACAGACATCCCTCACGCACCGCCCGAAGACACCGTCCCCGACAACACCCCCAATACCAACACCTATGATGCGGATTCCATCAAGGTTCTCAAGGGGTTGGATGCCGTTCGCAAACGCCCCGGCATGTATATTGGCGACACCGACGACGGCTCCGGTTTACACCACATGGTGTTCGAAGTCAGCGACAACGCCATCGACGAAGCGCTTGCGGGCCACTGCGACAAAATCGTCATAACGCTCAATCCCGATGGATCGGTTTCAGTCGAAGATAATGGCCGCGGCATCCCGACGGGAATGCACAGCGAGGAAGGCGTCAGCGCCGCCGAAGTCATCATGACGCAGCTTCATGCGGGCGGAAAGTTTGAGAACACGTCAGACGAAAATGCCTATAAGGTTTCGGGCGGTTTGCACGGCGTTGGCGTATCTGTGGTCAACGCCCTGTCAGTGCGGCTCGATCTCAACATCTGGCGCGATGGTCATGAACATTACATGCAATTCGCGCATGGCGATGCGGTTGCGCCGCTGAAAATCATCGGGCCGCAAGGCGACAAGAAGGGCACGAAAGTAACATTCCTGCCCAGCCCCGACACGTTCAAGATTATTGAATTTGACTTCGAGAAACTCGAACATCGCTACCGCGAGCTGGCATTTCTCAATTCGGGTGTGCGTATTTTCCTCGTTGATGCGCGCCATGTCGAACGCGTCGAGCATGAACTTTATTATGAAGGCGGCATTGCCGCGTTCGTAAAGTATCTTGATCGCGCAAAATCGCCACTTTTCCCCGATCCGATTGCGGTCCACGGCCAACGTGACGGTGTCGGCATTGATGTCGCGCTGGAATGGAACGACAGCTATTACGAAAACGTCCTGCCGTTCACCAACAATATCCCCCAACGCGATGGCGGCACGCATTTGGCGGCGTTTCGTTCGGCGCTGACCCGCACGATCAACAATTATGCCGAAAAATCGGGTCTGATGAAAAAGGAAAAAGTTCAGCTGACCGGTGAGGACATGCGCGAAGGATTGACCGCAATTGTCTCGGTCAAGCTGCCTGATCCCAAATTCTCGTCGCAGACCAAAGACAAGCTGGTCAGCTCCGAAGTGCGCCAGCCCTTGGAAAGCTTGATGGCCGACAAGATGGCTGAATGGCTCGAGGAAAACCCGGCGCATGCCCGTGCCATCATCCAGAAAACGATTGATGCTGCTGCTGCCCGCGAAGCGGCCAAGAAAGCCCGTGAAGCCAGCCGCAAATCGGTCATGGGTATTGCCAGCCTCCCCGGCAAACTCGCCGATTGTCAGGAAAAAGACCCTGCGAAGTCCGAACTGTTCCTGGTCGAAGGGGACAGCGCTGGCGGTTCGGCCAAGCAAGGCCGCGACCGCCATTTTCAGGCGATCCTCCCCTTGCGCGGCAAGATCCTGAACGTCGAGCGCGCGCGGCTTGACCGGATGCTGTCGTCCAAGGAAATCGGCACGCTCATTCAAGCAATGGGCACGGGCATCCACGATGATTTCAACATCGACAAACTGCGTTATCACAAGATCGTGATCATGACCGACGCCGACGTCGACGGCGCGCATATCCGCACGCTGCTGCTGACCTTCTTCTATCGCCACATGCGCCATGTCATCGACAACGGGCACCTGTTTATTGCCCAGCCACCGCTTTATAAAGCGGCGCGCGGACGCAGCGAAGTCTACCTGAAAGACAACGTAGCACTCGATGAATATCTGGTTGAAGCGGGCGTTGCCGCCACACGACTGGAAAGCGGAAACGGCGCCCGCATGGGTGCCGATCTGAAAGCGCTCGTCGATCATGCGCGACGGATGCGGAGCTTGATGGCCTATGTTCCCAAGCGTTACGATCCAGCGATTATCGAAGCCTTTGCCTTGACCGGCGCTCTCGACCCCGTCCTCCAAGCGGACCAGCGTCAGGCGGCGGCGGCGCTTGCGGCAAGTTGGCTTGACCGCGCCGATCCCGAAGCAAAATGGACAGCGAATGTTGCAGCCGAAGGCGGCTATCATCTTGAAAGGCTGTGGCGCGGCGTCACTGACCATCACATCATCGATGCGTCATTCCTGCAAAGCCAGGAAGCACGGCGGTTGCACGCGCTGGTTGCCGAACAGGCCGAAAGCTATGCCGACATTGCGCGGTTGGTAACGCTTCCCCGCGCGTCTTCGACCGAACCGACCGACGAGGAGGACGGGCCAGTCGCAATATCAACCAAAGGTGCAGATGTGACGCGGCCCAGCGACTTGCTTGAGGCCATTTTGGCGGCGGGACGCAAGGGCTTGGCGATTTCGCGCTACAAAGGTCTCGGCGAAATGAACGCCGAGCAGCTGTGGGAAACCACGCTCGATCCACAAAACCGCGCAATGCTCCGTGTTGAAGTCACGCAGGCCGAAATGGCCGATGAAATCTTCACCCGCCTGATGGGCGACGTCGTCGAGCCGCGCCGCGAGTTCATTCAGGACAATGCGCTGAACGTGGCGAATTTGGATGTCTAGCCGCCAAGCCCCAATTTCGCGAACAGGGTGAAACTCTTCGGATTGCGGCCATAAGCAGGATCGAGTGCAGACGGCTTAGCATAAGCGCTCGCTGAACCGCCCAGTGACAACCCGAACGGCCCGAGCGGGATCGTATAGGCATAGCCCAGCGTCGCTTTGCTCACACGGTAGCTCCCGGCGATCGGATCGGTGTCGGGAAACAGTTCTTCATTCTCGACGGTCTCGAACCGGCCAAACAGCGCGTGGCGCGGCGTGATGTCCCAATTCGCTTCAGCCAAGAACGCGCCGTGCCCGTCGCCGCCATGGACTTTGTGCGCATAGGCTGCTGTCACGCTCAAACGCCGGTCGGCATAATGCACCGCACCAATTGTGCGCCGTTCATTGTCGGTCGGTTCGCGCGCTTCGGGGCTTTTGAGGAAACCGTGGCTGACCGACAGCGCCCAATTTGGCGAAGGGTTCCACGTCGCCCGCACGCTCCAGCTATCGAAGCGCGGCCGGTCAATGCCCCAGCGTTCTTCGTCGGGTTCGCGCCCGGTAAAGGACGATGCCTCGAGCTGGAGCGTCCGGGTCGCCACCCCCGCCGTCACCACACCGAACGTAATATGCGTAGAATCAAACCAGTGATGTGTGATCGGCGCTTCAGGATTCAGCTTTGCCGAACGGCGGTGCATGAACGCTGACGGGCCGAGCGCAGGCTCCGCCACCGGACCGCCATAGAGAAAGCCCGTGACGCCACTGCCCAGATTCTGATCGACCCGCGCTGACAGCTCCATGAAGAAATCATGAGGATGCTGGCGATCAACCAGCGGAATGCCGTTCGCGGTTTCGCCCGTCGCAAACAGGTTCGGATAGCCGCGCTTGCCGATCAACGGATCCAAACTGAGCATCGCACGGAGTTGCAGCTTTGTCGTCGCGCCGAGATCACGCGAAGCCTCGGCCATTGCCATTGAGGTGACAAACGCCTGCTTGTCGCCGCGCGGGCCACCTTGGTTGCTGTAAGTGCCCCATGCGTAGCCGTGGATCATGATCATCCAGTCACCGGGCATTAGATGGAGCCCCTGCATCATGCCCTCGTTACCGGGAAGGCGGGCGGTGCCGGAACCTTGGGCTGCACGAACAATCCGTTGACCAGTTAGCGATGCGCCACACAAAGGATCACCTCCACATCCATCATCATCAAGAGTCGACGGCTTCTGATGACCCATCTGTCCATGATCCATCGGCGCAGCGGGCGGCTGCGGTGCAGATGTCGCAGGCGGGGTATGCTGGTGCTGGCCATGGTTCATTTGCGCCGCGGCAGGAAACGCAAAGGCAATCGGGGCCGCGCAGAGCGCAGCCTTGGCGAGGAAATTGATCATGATTTTATCCTGAAACGAGTGAGTTGATTATTCGTCAGGACTGAGGGCGCGGCGGTGGTGGATCGGGCACTGTGAGGTGGTTCAATGGCATGGCAGCTGCAAAGACAGGGCGCTCGACAAAAGTCAGAACCTGACTGCGATCAGGAACAGCCAGCGCGACAACCGGGACTGCACAACCGATGCAGCTTTGCATGTCGCAACAGGGTGCCTGTTGATCGTGATGCATTGGGGCTTGCTTATGACTGGCATGGTGCTCAACGACCGGCGCGGGCTTCACCGCTTGGGCATGCGCGACATTCGAAATGGCAGCAAGAATAGGCAGCAGGATCAGCAGCAAAATGCGGAACGCTGCTATCACCCGCTTATTGCCCCGGCATCGCGCCGGGGGGCAGCTTCCCTTGCGCCTGCATCTGTTGCATTTGCTGCTGCATCGCTTGGATTTCTGCTTGGCTGCGGAAATCGAGCAGCGTAACGTCGAAGAACAGGTTTGCATTGGCCGGGATCGGACCCTGTCCAGCTGGACCATAGGCCAAGGCAGACGGAATGCAGAACCGATATTTGCCGCCGACCTGCATCAGCTTGAGCGCTTCGGTAAACCCCGGGATCATGCCCGCGACCGGCAACGGCGCGCGTTCGTTGGCATCGAAGGTTTTGCCGTCTTTCAACGTGCCTTTATAGTCTACCAGCGCAACGTCGGTGTCGGTTGGCTTATTACCCTTGCCCGCCGACAGCGTCTGAAACATCAACCCAGTGCCGGTCGTGACTGGCTTCACGCCTTTGAAGTCGGCGACGCTGCATCCAGTGCCCGACACAGTGGACGTTCCCGCCCACGCCATTGCGCCCGCTGCGACACACGTCGCACCAACGCCCAACCACAGCCGCGTCAACGAGCCCTTTTTAATCGGGCGAAGCGGCACAGCCGTAACGTCGGACATGGGTTTATTTTACGCCGTCGCGCTCAAGGCGCTTGCGATCCATCTTGCGGGCGCGGCGGACAGCGGCAGCACGTTCACGCGCACGCTTTTCCGACGGCTTTTCGTAATGACGACGCAGCTTCATCTCACGGTAAACGCCCTCGCGCTGCAGCTTCTTCTTGAGCGCGCGCAGCGCTTGGTCGACATTATTGTCGCGCACCATGATTTGCATAAAATCGTCAGCTCCAAAAAATTGCAAAAAAGTAGCGCCACACGCACAGGGCGGTGGCGGAAAGTGAAGCGGTTAGCAGCGGATTCGTAAGAATTCAAGTTCCTTTACCCTCTGCCCCTGCGGGAGAAGCGACGCGTGCCGCAGGACGAGCTGGTGAGGGGGATAAGCCGTCTATGGTTTCCCTTACACCCCTCACCCCGCTCGCCGTTGGCAAGTCACCCTCTCCCGCGAGGGGAGAGGGGTCTCAAATTTAGGATCAGTTAAGGCATCACAACGGTGTCGATGACGTGCACGACACCATTTGACTGCATGACATTCGCCATCGTCACGGTTGACATGCCGCCCTTGGCATCGGTCAGCATCAGCTTGCCGCCCATCATGCTCGCGGTCAGTTGACCCCCATTGACGGTCGTCACTTTCGCTTCACCGCCGCCTGCCTTGATCGCAGCCATGATGTCGGCTGCTTTCAAACGACCGGGGAGGACATGATAGGTCAGGATTGATGTCAGCGTCGCCTTATTCTCGGGCTTCACCAGCGTTTCGACGGTGCCTGCGGGGAGCTTTGCGAACGCCGCGTTAGTCGGCGCGAAAACGGTGAACGGACCCGGACCCGACAGCGTGTCAACGAGGTCCGCTGCCTTAACCGCCGCGACGAGCGTCGTGAGGTTGCTCGCGGTCGATGCGTTCTGAACAATCGTCTTGGTCGGATACATCGCGGCACCACCAACCATCGGCAGTTTTGACTTGTGCTTGCCGGCCACAACAGGCGTCGCAATGGCCGTGGCGGCAAGCGCGGCGATAAGAGCAAATTTCTTCATGGGGGAACTCTCCGAAAAGCATGTCGTAACCACCCTTTGCGGTTACTGACGACAGCTACGGATACCAAACCCGATCGGATGCATTTAGGTCCGGATTATTTTTCCGGCGGCCACAATCGGCCCGTGCGGATTGCCGTCTGGCGAGCCACCTTTGGCTTCCTGCGTAACGGCAAAGGTCGCACCAGGCTGCACCATTGGCCGCATTGGCATCGGCACATTGTGAGTTTCGGTCTTTGTCGCGCTCATCACGCCCATCGACACGGGCTTGCCGCCTTCGGGGATGATCCACATTTCGGCGTCGCCCTTGCCGGAGTCGAGCACAGTTGGCGCGATCATCATTTTGCCTGATGTCGCATCATAGCTGACCGCCACGACTGCACCCTTATCGCCAGAGAGTGCTGCAATCATCGGCGCTTGCGGCACAATGACGGGAACAGGATCGGGCCGGAACGCAATAAAGACCAGCAATGCCGCAGCCATCGACATCGACGCAACCGCCGCCGCGCGCCAGCGTTGCATCAGCGATTGGCTGTTGTCGTTGCCGGGCAATTGCCCTTCGATCCGCTGCCAAACGCCTACGGGTGCCGGCGTTTCCACTTCGCTCGCGAGCGGTGCCAACTGATCCCGCCACCACGCAATCCGCAAAGACAAAACTGAATCCGTCCGCGCGCGCAACTGAACCGCGGCGGCCTCCGCTTCATCGAGCAGACCGAGCGCAAATTCAGCAGCGAGGATATCGTCTTCTTCGGTCATGCCAGACAGGCCTTCAACTTCATCAGCGCGCGGCGGACGCGGCTCTTGATCGTGCCCAGTGGCGTTTTCGCCCGCTCGGCAATGTCTGCATAAGTCGCGCCGTCAAAAAAAGCCGTGCGGATCATCGTCGCATCATCCTTGGCCAGCGTTTCGATGCACGCCGTAATCCGCGCGTCCGACTGATGCGCGATCAGGCATTGTTCGGCATCGGGCCGGTCGTCGGCAACCTCTTCGGCCAGTTCAATTGGGGCCATCACCCGTTTGCCTTTGCTGCGCAGCCGGTCAATCGCACGGTTGCGCGTCAGCGCGACCAGCCACGTGATCGGGCTCGCCCGCGCGGGATCAAACGACCCCGCTTTCTGCCACACATTGATAAACGCGTCCTGCAACACATCCTCGGCTTCATCGCCATCGGGAAAGATACGCAACGCAATCCCGTAAAGTTTCGCCGACGTCCGGCGATAGACATCCTGAAGCGCCGCACGGTCGCCCTCCGCCACACGCTTCAGCGCCGCGACCAAAGCCGCACGCTCGACCGAGGCGATATCAGCGCTCAGACGAGCTCCACAGCCATCGCCGTCGCTTCGCCACCACCAATGCAAAGCGCCGCAACCCCGCGCTTCAACTTGCGCGCCTGAAGTGCTGCCAGCAAGGTCGCAAGAATGCGCGCACCCGACGCGCCGATGGGATGGCCAAGCGCCGTCGCGCCGCCGTTCACGTTCAACTTGTCATTGGGGATACCTAGTTCCTCAGCAGCAATCATCGCGACAACGGCAAAGGCTTCATTGACTTCGAACAAGTCGACATCGTCAACACTCCATCCTGCCTTTTCCATCACCTTGCGCATCGCAGGAACTGGTGCGGTAGTGAACAAGGCCGGGGCGTGAGCATGAGCGGCATGGGCAACAATCCGCGCCACAATTGGCATGCCATTCGCCTTCGCTACGCTTTCGCGCGTCATCACCAGCGCCGCTGCGCCGTCCGAAATTGACGAGGCATTCGCCGCTGTGACCGTGCCATCCTTGGCAAAAGCGGGGTTCAGCGTCGGAATCTTATCAGGCTTGGCATTGCCGGGTTGTTCGTCACGCTCGACGAAAGTCGTGCCGCCGCGCCCGGTGACTTCAACCGCAACAACCTCGGCATCGAATGCGCCCGAACTGATTGCCTCGACCGCGCGTGCCAGCGAGCGCAGTGCGTAGGCATCCTGCGCTTCGCGGGTGAGTTGAAAATCGCGCGCGCTGTCTTCGGCAAACGCCCCCATCAGCTTGCCGGGATCATATGCATCTTCAAGCCCGTCAAGGAACATCGAATCCTTGACGACATCATGCCCGATGCGTGCCCCCCCTCGATGCTTTTGCAACAAATATGGCGCGTTCGACATCGACTCCATGCCGCCCGCGACAATCACGTCCGCTGTCCCGGCGGCGAGCGCATCATGCGCCATGATCGCCGCCTGCATCCCCGATCCGCACATTTTGTTCACTGTCGTCGCAGCAACGGATTGCGGCAACCCCGCGCCCAAGGCCGCTTGTCTTGCCGGTGCCTGACCCAGACCAGCGGGCAACACACAGCCCATGATGATCTGTTGAATCAGGTCAGGCGCTATGCCAGCCCGTTCAACCGCCGCTTTCACGGCAATCGCACCAAGTGCGGTTGCGGAGACGCTGCCCAATGCGCCTTGAAATCCGCCCATCGGCGTGCGGGCGAAACTGCTGATGACGATGGGATCGTTGCTCATGCAACCTCAATACCGGCACATCGCATGATTCCAAGGGGGATTGTCAAACGCGCTCCAGCACGCGCCGCCCCGGTCGCACGCGCATTTTATGCGACGCTTTCGTTGTCAACGAGAGATCGCGCACGGTATCCATGAAAACCCATTCGTTTGTCGCGGACTGCGGCGTGAGCGAAAGATGCATATAGCCACGGTTCGACGTGTCGACCCAGCGCAACTCGCTTGGCGCAGACCCGCCACCGCCCAGCATTGAATCGGCGACCACTTTCGGATTGATGCCCTTCGTCGACTGCTCAAACCCCGGAGACGATACGCTATGCCCACCAAACTCGACGCCCGCAGGTTTTCCACCTTCGGGGAGGTCGAATGCCCACCCATTATGACTGTCGCCCGTTACAACAATCAGATCGCGATCATGCCGTTGCGACGCGCCGAGCAGTCGTGACCGCGCCGCAGGATAGCCGCCCCAGTTATCGAAATTATGCGGCAGGGCAGCTTTCGCCGCTGTAATCCCTTGCATAACATAGTCGCGATTACGCTGTGGCGCGTCGGGAGCAAGAGTGTTCATGGCGCTTTCGGGAAAGTAGACGCGGCCCATATTGGTCCCCGATCCGACCACGGTCCACTGCGCCTTGTCCCGCGCAAAAGCCCGGTACAGCCAGCTTTCCTGCTCAGTGCCGAGCATTGTCATCGACCGGTCACGCCACGGCCCGTCGCGAAACTCGGCAAATGCCTTGGCGGGATCACTCGCCCGCATGAATTCGCCATGCCAATAGGGTTTGGACCGCCCAATGGCGCGCGTATCCGTGCGGTAATAAGTCGCGAGCTCGCCGATTTCATAGGCTTTCCATGGCTGCTCACCCACCGGCAACCATTCGCGCCACACTTGCATTGCGACATTCTTGCGGTTGGTCCAATCGCCTTCGTCGGCCTGATGGTTCTGCGCACCGCCTTCCCACATGTCATTCGAGCCCTCATGGTCGTCTGTGTTCGGGATCATCGGGAAGGCCGCATGGAGCGCCTGCAGCTGCGGGTCATTTCGATAACTGGCATAGCGCAAGCGATAGTCGGCAAGCGTCAAAATCTCGCTGTTCGGAAAAATCCGCGCTGCAAACTTGGCACCGCCGTCGTAGCCGCCGCGCGCATATTCATAGATATAATCACCCATGTGCAACGTCATGTCGATGTCATCGCGCGCCGCCGCATGGCCATAAGCATTGAATTCGCCAAAACCGAGGTTCGAGCAGGAAAAGATGGCGATGTTAAACTTTGCGGCCTTGCCTACTGGCAATGTCTTCGTCCGCCCGACCGGCGACATGCTGCCATCGGGGCCGATAAAGCGAAACCAATGCCAACGTCCCGGTGCCAACCCATCAACCGTGATTTTCACTGTATGATCGCGCCACGGTCCCGTCACCATTTCACCGCCAACCGCCACTTTGGTGAAGTCGCGGCTTTCGGAAATCTCGACCCGCACTTTCGACGGCCCGCCCGTCGCTCCAACAAAGCGCGTCCAGAGCAGCACTGAGTCCGGCCCCGGCTCGCCGCTCGCCACATTATGCGTGAAGCCGGTCGCACCCAGCATCGCTTGCGCCAGCGCCGCACCGCCCGGCAGCATCAGGCCTCCGATCCCGAACATGGCAGTCGTTATCAGTTGGCGGCGGTCAATACGGATCATGGCGAAACTCCCTTGCGGACGCGCTGCGCCCCGATTGTTGCAACCCAAAGACTACACTCGCTCCGCCGAACTTACCGCATCGGTCGCGCGCAAGGTCGCGATGATTCGCATCAGGTGCTGGACATCGTGGACTTCCAGATCGACACGGAAACTATGGAAACTTGCATCGCGGTTTTCCAGCTTCAGGTTCAGAATATTCGCTTTATGCGTGCCAAAAATCCCCGCCATCACGCCCAGCGATCCCGGCTCGTTTTTCAGCACAACGGCGAGCCGCGCCGCGCCGCCGTCCGAACCATCACCCCATGCCAGATCAACCCAGTCGGCATCGACGCCATCGGCCAATTGCGGGCAGTCAATCGCGTGCACCACAATCGCTTCATCCGCGCGCCTTAACCCAACGATCCGGTCGCCCGGCACCGGATGACAGCACTCAGCCAAGTCGAACGCCACGCCAGGCGTCAAACCCTTGATCGAAATGGCTTCGCGTTGCTGCGGCGCCGCCGACGCGACATCACCGCCACCCGATCCCGGCATCAGCGCTTCCATGACTTGCGCATCCGTCAGCGATGCCCTTGCGATCGCTTCCATCAACGCGCTTTCATCGGCCAGCTTCAACCGTTTGAGCGCCGCTGCCATCGCGCCGTTCGCAAGCGTTGCCGGCAGCCGCGCGACGATTTCGTCGTAAATCTTGCGGCCCAGCGCCACATTTTCGCTGCGTTCCTTGTTGCGGACATAGCGGCGGATTGCCGAACGCGCCTTGCCCGTCGCCACGAAATTCAGCCACGCGGGCTGCGGCTCCTGTGCTTTCGATTTCAGGATCGTGACCTGATCGCCGTTTTCGATCTGGGTTCGCAACGGGACAACGCGGCCATTGATCTTTGCGCCGACCGCTTCGTTGCCGATCTTGGTGTGCACAGCATAAGCGAAATCAATCGGCGTCGATCCCTTAGGCAGCTGAAACAATTCACCCTTTGGCGTGAATGCAAAAATGCGATCCTGATACATCGCCATGCGCGTGTGTTCGAGCAGCTCCTCGGCCGTATCCGCATTGTCGAGAATTTCGACAAGATCGTCGATCCAGCGCGACGGCACGTCGGGACGTTTGGCACCCTGTTTATAGGTCCAATGCGACGCGAGGCCATATTCGGCCTGCGCGTGCATTTCACTCGAACGTATCTGGATTTCGATCCGCATCTTTTCCGAATGGATCACCGACGTGTGTAGCGACCGGTATCCATTGCGTTTCGATGTAGAAATATAATCCTTGTATCGCCCCGGCACCATCGGCCATTTTTGGTGGATGATGCCGAGAGCTTTGTAACAACTCTCTGCATCGGGCACGATTGCGCGGAACGCCATTACGTCGGACAATTGTTCGAAACTGATGTGCCGCTCGGCCATCTTCTTCCAGATTGAATAGGGATGTTTTTCACGCCCTGAAATATCGGCTTCGACACCCGCGCGGCTGAGCAACAGCTTTAGTCCTGATGCAATCCGCGCGACCTGGTCCCCGCCGCCTTCGTGCAACTGGCCAAGCCGTTTGCTAATCGACGCATAGGCATCGGGTTCCAGCTCGCGAAATGCCAACGTCTGCATCTCGTTCATGAATTCATACATGCCGATCCGCTCGGCGAGCGGCGCATAGATATCCATCGTTTCCTTGGCGATGCGCCGCCGCTTTGCCGGGTCGCTGATGAAATGCAGCGTCCGCATATTGTGCAGCCGGTCAGCGAGCTTGACCAGCAGCACGCGGATATCATCCGACATTGCGAGCAGGAACTTGCGCAGGTTTTCCGCTGCGCGTTCATTCTCGGTCTGCGCTTCGATTTTCGACAGCTTGGTCACGCCGTCGACCAACCGCCCGACCGACGGCCCGAATTTCGCCAGAATTTCCTCCTGCGTGGTCAGCGTATCTTCGATGGTATCATGCAGGATCGCGGTTGCAATCGTCTCGTCATCAAGATGCAGGTCCGTCAGAATCCCAGCCACTTCAATCGGATGACTGAAATACGGATCGCCCGAAGCACGCAGCTGGCTCCCATGCATCTGCATCGAAAACACATAGGCACGGTTGAGCAGCGCCTCGTCCGCGTCCGGATCATAGCTTTTGACCCGCTCAACCAGTTCATATTGCCTAAGCATAGTCACATGATGGGGGTTAGGCGGCGGGGAATGCAACTACGTTGTTACATCAGCGACCTATTTCATTGATTTGGGATCGATTAACCCTGCAATATTGTCGTGGAAAACAAGTTTCTGTTCCGCTGCCGTTAGTCCCAATTTGCGGGCGGCGGCCAGCGCCGCTGCTGGACTATCGACGGGCCAATCTGATCCAAAGATCATCCGATCCATGCCAACTTGTCGCATGGTCCAGACGAGTTCAGCTTTGACGGGTGACTCGGCATAAGTGATGGCAATTGCCGAAGTGTCGAACCACACATTTCGCGCACCACCCAATTTCGGCACCATCGCAAACACCATCACCTCGCGAAAACGGGTGAAAGTCATATGCGCGAGGATAAACCGCGTTTTCGGTTGTGACATTGTCAGCTTCAGGAATTTGCCGACTTGCTTCGGATCAAACGGGTCATAGCTGTCGATCAAAACGGTCATGCCGAGCGCGCCGCATTTCTCGGTCACTTTCGCAACCGCTGGGTCGGCAATGTCGAACTCCTGACTGTTAGGATGCAATTTGATGAACTTGACGCCGCGCGCTGCCAGCCTTTCTATCTCGGCCATTGCAGCATCCCCATCGGCGGGGTGAACTGATGCGACGGCGTAAAAATGCGCCGGATCGGCTGCAACGACCGCCAGCAAAGCATCATTCTTCGCGCGCACTGCGTCCGGGCCGCCACCGGCAATGACGATCAGCGCGCTCTTTGAAATTCCTGCTGCTGCATCAAGCGCGCGCAGTCCGGTTGTTCCTTTGGAATGCGCCGGCGACATTGCATCACTGTCCCCCGTGCGCAGGTGGGCGTGCGCGTCAATGATGGGGCCGCGATATGGTGTTTCTGCCAGCGCTGGCCCCGTCTCCGGCAATGCGAGAATCAGGGAGACACAGAGGCGGAACTTCATTTGCAGCCCTCCAAAAACGCATTACTGTATTGTTTATATAATACAGCTGGTCAAGCTTTCTCATGTTCCAACACCCACACCCGCAAGGCACTGCCCAAATTGGGTGGATTTGGCGCAATGATACGTTCGGCATCAATCCGCGCGATCAGGGCATTCAGCGGTAAACCCATCGACTTGGCCGCGACATTCAACCGGTCCCAGAAGACAGGTTCCAGACTGATCGACGTTTCATGCCCCGCAATCGTGACGGATCGTTTGACAGGGGGATGATAGGGGGTCGTCACCGTCAATACATATGCTGACCACCATTGATGCTCAATGTCGAGCCAGTCACAAACCCGCCTTCTTCGGAACAGAGGAATGCCACCCCGCGGGCGATTTCACTGGCGTCGCCCAACCGGCCAACCGGGATTTTTGCGACGATCTTTTCGAGCACGGGCGCCGGCACCGCCGCAACCATATCCGTATCGATATAGCCCGGCGCGATGGCGTTGACCGTCACGCCTTTCTTCGCGCCTTCCTGGGCCAGCGCTTTGGTGAAACCGTGGATGCCTGATTTCGCGGCGGCATAATTGACCTGGCCATATTGCCCTGCCTGTCCGTTGATCGAACCGATGTTGACGATGCGCCCCCATCCGCGAGCGGTCATCCCGCCAAATGTCGCTTTGGCCATGTTGAAGCACCCGCCCAGATTGACGCGCATCACGTCATTCCAGTCGTCAAAACTCATCCGCGCCAGCACCCCGTCGCGCGTGATCCCGGCATTGTTCACGACAACATCAATCGGCCCCAGCGCCGCCTCGACCGCCGCACAGCCATCGATACAGGCCTGATGATCGCCGACGTCCCATTTGAAAACCGCGATGCCGGTGCGGTCGGCAAACGCTTTCGCCTTTTCATCATTGCCAGCATAATTGGCCGCAACCGTCATGCCCATGTCTTTGAGTGCGAGGCTGATGGCCTCCCCGATCCCGCGCGTGCCGCCGGTGACGATTGCGATGCGTGCCATATGCCCTCTCCTTGTTTTGTGGAGAGCTTACGTCCGCGAAACCCAGCCTTCAAGCTCCCGCGCCAGCAATTTGCGCAGCATTTTTATGCCAACGTCACTGGCATTGAGACAGGGCACCGTCACAAGTTCGCGACCCCCCGCTTCGACGAAAGTCTCACGGCCCCGGATCGCGATTTCCTCAAGTGTTTCCAGATTGTCCGCCGAAAAACCGGGCGTGACGACAACCGCCGTTTTCTTACCCTCGGTCGCCAGTGCCGCGAGCATGGATTCAGTCGATGGTTCCAGCCACTTGGCGCGGCCGAGCTTGGACTGAAAACTCACGACCAGCTTTCGCCCCAATGCCTCGCCCAGCAACCGCGCCGTCTTTTGGCATTGGCAATGATAGGGGTCGCCTTTCATCAGTGTGCTCAACGGCATCGAATGGAAACTCGCGACAATCACTTCGGGATCGAAGCTCAGGTCCGCCAATGCCGCCACCATCGAAACTTTCAAAGCGTCGATATAGCCCGGATCGTCATGATAGGGCGGCAAGGTCCGCAACGCCGGCTGCCAGCGCATTTCCTGCAATTGTTCGAACAGCTTATCGTTGACAGTGCCCGTCGTCGCGCTCGAATATTGCGGATAAAGCGGCGCGACCAAGATGCGGTCGCAGCCCAAATCCTTCAGCGCTTTCAACCGTTCACCAATCGACGGCGTGCCGTAACGCATCGCATAGTCGACAGTCACATTCGGGCCAAAAGCATCCGCTAGCGCCACCGCCTGATCACGCGTAATGACTTCAAGCGGCGAGCCTTCCTTGGTCCACACCTGCTCATAGGCTTCGGCCGATTGCTTGGGCCGGGTGTTGAGGACGACACCGCGCAGGATCGGCTGCCACAAAATCTTCGGCAATTCGACCACGCGCCGGTCCGACAGGAACTCCTTCAGATAACGCTTGACGCTTTGGGCATCAGGCGCGTCGGGCGTGCCGAGATTGACAAGCAGAACGCCAATCTTGCGCGGCGAAATCGCAGGGTGGTCCGTTGGGATAATCATCGTCGCACCAACGGCAACGTGCGGAACCGCTTACCCGATCCGGCATAAAGCGCATTGGCAATCGCAGGCGCTACGGGCGGCACGGCCAGCTCGCTCACGCCACCCGACGGTGCGGGACTGTTCAGCAATTCAATCTGAATACGCGGTGCATCGGCAAGGCGCGGCAGATTCAGCGCGCCAATCCGCGTTGGTCCGGCAAGCCCGCGCATCATTTCCACCGGCGCACCCGTCGCCGCGGCCATTCCGAACATTAATCCACCCGCAATCTGCTGTTTCACGATATCTGGATTGATAACGCGCCCACAATCAACCACCGCGATCAAGCGCGAAACCCGCACCCGACCCCCGACGCCGCCAAGGTCAGCCTCGGCGAAAACCGCGATATGGCTATCGGCCATGCTGTGGCAAGCCAGACCTTGGCCCGTACCGACACCCCCGCCTTGCCAACCGCCCGTGGCCGCGACGCGCGACAGGCATTGGGCCAACCGCGGATTTTCACCGAGCGCCGCCATCCGAACCGAGAACGGATCAACGCCGCTGACACGCGCAAGCTCATCAATGAAGCATTCGGTGAAGAACGCCGTAAAACTGTGCGCCCGACCCCGCCAATCGCCAGTCGGCACGCCGATCTTCGCCGGATGATGATCGACCGCCAGATTGGGAATGGCATAAGGCGGCACCGACCCCGCCACCGCCGCCGCATTCGAATTTCCGTAAGCACCGCGCATTGCCTTGTCCGCATGCTCGCCGTCCCATACACGGGCACGCAGTTCGTCCTGCGTCGCAGGCACGGCGATCTTCGCCAGCCACCCCTCAAGTTGCCCCGCCGACCCAACCCGACCCGCCATTTTCGCCGCCGCTGCAGGCCGAAACCGATCCTGCCGCATGTCTTCAGCACGACTCCACATCAGCTGAACAGGGCGTTTCATCCGGTCGGCCAGCACCGCGACTTGCGCCGCGATTTCAACTTCAAAGCGTCGCCCGAAGGATCCGCCGATCATCATCGGATGAACCGTCACCATGTCCTCGGCCATACCTATCGCGTTCGCCGCCGCCTTCGCCGCGAGCGTCGGTACTTGCGTGCCGATCCACAGCTGCATCCGCCCGCCTTCGATGTGCGCGGTCGCGGCCATTGGTTCGATGGCAGCATGTGGGGACAGGCCGACGCGATATTCGGCCTTGACGATGGTCGCGCCGCGAAACGCCGCGCCGACATCGCCCACATTTGTAATGCGTGTCCCTTCATCAAACGCCACATCCAGCGCACGATCAATGCTGCGGTTGCTTGCCAGTCCGCCCGTCGTCACGAACTTCGGCTTCATGACCTCAATCGCGCGGTTCGCCGCCCAGCTATTGGTCGCCACCGCCGCAACCCAACGCTCGGTTTCGATGACTGACAACAAACCCGTGACTTTGTCCGCCGCCGCCTTGTTGATCGATTTCAGCCGCGTATCACCCAACGGTCCCTGCGCAATTGCAGCGAAGACCATGTCTGGCAGGCGGACATCAGCCGTGTAGTTCGCCGACCCATCAACTTTCGCGGGCAAGTCCAGACGCGGCACCGAATGGCCCGCCAGCCGATTGTCCTGATCCACCCGCCACGTAAGGTTCTTGGGTACTTTGAGCGTTGCCGCTTCCGCTGCGACTTCGGAAAAGCGCATCCGGTCATTGCCGCGCACGACAAACCCAGCTTCGGTATCGCATGCCTCCCAATCGGCATCCCACCGCTTGGCTGCTGCAATACAAAGCAACGCCCGCGCCGCTGCACCTGCATCGCGCAACCGCGCTTCATACCCGCGCGCCGTTGTCGACCCCGCCGTCACCATCGTAGCGCTGCCAGAATTCCCGAACCATTCTTCGGACAGCAGCTTATTGTCATAAGTCGGGTTCACCGGTGCCGCCTCGACCGCAACCGTCCTCCAGTCGGCACCCAATTCATCGGCCAATATTTGTGGCAAGGTAGTATAAACCCCCTGCCCCATTTCAACCTGTGGCACGACAACAGTCACATGGCCGTCAACACCGATCTTCACAAAGCTGTTGAAAATCGCTTCACCGGGCGCTGCAACAAGATTGTCAGGATACACCCGCGGCCATACCGCCCACGCAACAACCAAGCCGACGCCTGCACCGCCGCCGATCAGCAGATTTCGGCGTGAAATGCCCCGGTTCATATCGCGTCCCATCACCTGCCTGATAGGGGCGCTCTTTCCATTGTGCCAGCGCGTAAAAACAAGAAACCGGGCCTGTGCATGACGCACAAACCCGGCTCCTTTTGTCCTCGATAAGCGACCCGAGGATTAACGGATCAGCGGCAATTGCTGCTCTTATCAATCGCCCGGCCTGCCAGCGCACCCGCACCCGCGCCAAGAATCAGGCCCGTGGTGCTTGGCTCGTTAAAGCGGCCACCGCGTCCGATCTCGCGACCCAGCAGGCCGCCGGCAATTGCGCCGATGATCGTGCCCGTAGTGCCGCTGCTGCGGCGGCACTGGCGATAGTCCTGCCGATATTCGCGGCGGTCATTATAGCCGTCATTACGATAGCTGCGGTCGTCATAACTACGGTTGTCATAACGGCGATCATCGTAGTTGCGGTCATAACCGCCACGATAATAATCACCACGGTGATAACGACCGTCCGCCAATGCGGGGGTTGCGGCAATGCCGGTCAGCGCGACGCTGGCGACGGCGAATGTGCTCAAAACTTTCTTCATCATCGAACGTCTCCTTGCTGACCCTTTGTTTCGATTTCACTGGTCTACAGTGATTCGCGTGGCCCGATGCTGAACATCGTTGTTAGGGAATGTTCAGGTGGAATATAATCGCTATTGCGCTGTCGATGCGTCGTTTCCTGATTGCCCTGTTCCCAATCTTGCTCGGCCAGTGTGTCGATGGATCAATGCCGGGTATGGCGACGCCCACCGAGAGCCGCAAGCTAACGATCCAAAGCACACCCGTCTTACTCGATTCATCGAATCCCGACCTAACCCGCGTCGGTGCGTTCACGTTTCTGGGCGGCTGGTCATTAACGAGTGATACACGCGGCTTCGGCGCGATATCCGCGCTGAATGTCGATGGTCGGCTGGTAACGGCGCTGAGCGACAACGGCATGATCACGCAGTTCCGCTTCGGTCGCTTCGGCAATGTCTCCGAAGCCGAAAACTTCCGCGTGCCTGACGGATGCGGCAAACTTGTCCATAAATTTGACAATGACACCGAAGCGCTTGCGCACGATTCAGACACTGGCGCGTGGTGGATCAGTTATGAATGGCACAACCGCATTTGCCGGGTCGATGGTAATCTGACACGCGCCGAAGCCGTGACGAAACCAGCGGCCATTGCCGATTGGCCACAAAAAAAAGGCGCAGAAACGATGCTGCGCCTCGCCGATGGCAGATTTCTGCTGATTGCCGAGGACGTGAAGGTCGGCACCGACCCCGTCCGCGCCGTCCTGTTCGACCGCGATCCCTCAGACCCAGCGGCAGTAGCGACCCCATTCACTTATCGCCCGCCCGACGGCTACAAGCCCACCGACGCGGCGCAATTGCCCGACGGACGCATCCTCGTGCTCAACCGTCGCTTCGCCATCCCGGAATTGTTTACAAGCAAGGTCGTTATCGTCCCCGCCATCGGCGAAAACCCGCCTAAGATTTTGGAAGGCCGCGTCATCGCAACACTCGCGCCGCCACTCATCGCTGACAATTTCGAAGGTATATCAATCACCATTGAAGAGGGACGGCCCATAGTCTGGCTCGCCTCCGACGATAACTTCTTACGTTGGCAGCGGACCTTGCTGCTCAAATTTGGATTGAACTAGGCTGCGATCTTTTGCGCTTTGGCAATCTTGCGCTTCAGGCGCTGGACCTTCAGGCTCAGCTTGTCTTCGCTGGTTTTCGTCAACCAGTTATCAAGGCCGCCGACATGTTCAACCGAGCGCAGACCATGCGTTGAGACGCGCAGCTTCACTGATTCGCCCAGCGTGTCGGATATCAGCGTAACATTCTGCAAATTGGGCAGGAACGTGCGCTTGGTCTTGTTGTTCGCGTGGCTGACATTGTTGCCAACCATCCGCCCCTTGCCGGTCAATTCGCAAATGCGCGCCATTGTAATACGTCCTGAATGTTTGGTGTTGTTCGGAAAGTGGCGCGCCTAACGATAATCGCCACTTTCGTCAACCGCTGTGCTGTGTGTAAGCAACGATTGTGATGTTTCCGCTCCCCGATCCTATGCGCCGCGCGCTTGATATTGCGGCGCAAGCCGCGCTCGCCGGTGAAGTTCCGGTCGGTGCCGTTATCATGCGCAATGGCGAGGTCATCGGCACCGGTGCAAATGCGACGCGCAGCGACAATGATCCGACCGCTCATGCCGAGATGGTCGCAATCCGGGCTGCCTGCAAAGCGCTCAACACGGATCGCCTGACCGGATGCGACTTATGGGTAACGCTTGAACCCTGCGCAATGTGCGCCGGCGCCATCGCCCACGCCCGGATCGCTCGACTCTATTATGCCGCCCCAGATCCCAAAGGCGGCGCTGTCGAACATGGCGCGCGCGTTTTTTCGCACCCAACATGTCACCACCGACCCGACATCACCGCAGGGTTGGGTGAAGCCGAATCGGCGGCGTTACTCAGATCGTTTTTTGCAGCGAAGCGTTAGCTACGAACGTCACTCTCGCGCACCGGAACGATTTTGATCTCGACACGGCGATTGGCTTGCTTGCCAACTTCGTTGTTATTGTCAGCAACGGGCTGGCTCGCACCAAACCCTTGCGTCGCCATCCGCGCCGGCTGGACCCCGCGCGTGGACAGATAGTCGGCAACCGACCGCGCCCGATCGCGTGACAAGGGCAGATTGATACCGTCGTTCCCCGTCGAATCAGTATGCCCATACACGTCAATGTACGTCTTTTCATACGACGCCAGCGTCTGAGCGACCTGATCAAGCGTTGTGCGGAACTGCGGCTGAATCATCGACTGGTTGGTCGCAAACGTGACGCCCGATGGCATGTTGAGCAACAGATTATCACCCTGACGGACCACCTGAACATCCGTCCCGGCGGTCTGCGCGCGCAGCTTCTTTTCTTGGGCATCCATATAGGCACCAATGCCAGCACCTGCGATGGCACCAATGCCCGCGCCCAATATCTTCTCCGTCCGGTCATTGCGCCCGCCCAGCAGATCACCAAGCAGCAAACCCGCCGCCGCACCACCAACACCGCCAATCGCAGCTTTGGAAATCGTCCGTTTTCCCGTTTCGGGGTTGGTTGTGCACGCCGTCGTGACGAGCAACCCGCCGATCAAAACAGCGCCAGTAACTTTCGTAAACATGATATTCTCCCTCGCGATCTTCACCAATGAACCGATGACTTGCACGAGTTGTTCCTCACTCTGCTTGAATGCGTGATGATCTGCCTGTTGTGCAATCGACAGAATCCGGCCAAACATT
>JANMPU010000040.1:0-59671 GCA_031369985.1 Sphingomonas sp.
GTCGCGGACTACATTACGGTCAACATCAGTTCACCCAACACGCCGGGTTTGCGCGGTCTTCAAGACAAGGGGGCGCTCGATGATCTGCTCGCGGCGGTGATGGCAAAGCGGACTGTGCCGATTTTCCTGAAAGTCGCGCCCGATCTCGATAAGCAAGGGATTGACGATGTGGTTGCGGTGGCGGCCAAGCACCGGATTGACGCCCTGATCGTCGGCAACACAACAATCTCGCGGCCGCCGCTGCAGTCGCGGCATCACGGTGAAAGCGGCGGCCTGTCGGGGGTGCCGCTCAAAGCGCTCGCCATGGAAAAACTACGCGCTTTCCGGGCGGCAAGCGGTGGTGCCATCCCGCTTATCGCGGCAGGCGGCATCGACAGCGCCGACGAAGCCTATGCCCGCGTCCGCGCAGGCGCATCACTGGTCCAGATTTACTCAGGTCTCGTTTATCACGGTCCCGGGTTGGCCAAGAAGGTAGCCGATGGCCTTGCTGAGCACTTGGCGCGCGATGGCTTCAAACATGTCGCCGACGCCGTAGGGGTAGAAGCGACGTAGAACTACCCTCGCGCGCACCCGAGTGCTGCGGCGTCCATTGCCGTCGCTGCGCCCTTGAGCGCAAAGACCTCCGCGAAACCGCCGCCCGTCGACGCGCGGGTTTCCACGCTCATTGACGGGGCGCTGCGCATGGCGGCGACGATGGCGGCGTCGATGCGGGGATCGGGGGCCCAGACGTCGGCACCGCCCGCGACCATCGTAAATCGGCGGTTGCCGATGCTGAGCGTCACAGGCGCGGTGGCGAGCTTCTCGCGTGCCAAGCGGATATGGACTTGCCCGCGCACGCCCGCTTTGGGCCAAGTCGCAACACTGGCGAAGGGTCGCCATTTGCCGCCGCCACCGCGAACCGGTTGGGCAATCGCGAAGCAGCGATCAGGGTCGGTATCGCGGAACGCGCCCCAGCCGTCGAAGGTTCCCAACGACGTCCGGGCGGCCGTTGCGGGACTGGCCAGCAACACCAATGCCAACACAGCACGCTTCATGCGCCGCCGCCTGCTTTCACAATTGTTTGCTCGCCATTGCCCACCATCACCAGCGTCCCCTGCGCCACGCGCGGGGCAATTGGCGCGTTGAAGCGCGGATCGACCGGGAGCCCGAGCAAGATACCGCGAAGAATACAACTCGACATGCCATGCATGATCACCAGCCGGTCGCCGCGGTCCGCCGCCGTGTCAGCGATCCAAGCGTTCAACCGCGCCGCGATATCGTCATACCATTCACCACCGGGCGGGCGCACGCTAAACAGTGACGCCTCGCGATCCATGATCTCGCCCTGTTCAGCGGTAATCTCGGCATACGTCTGCCCGCCCCAAGTGCCGACGTCGATTTCCTGCAACCTTGCGTCATGCCTTGCCTGATGCCAGTCCTCGCCGATATGTTCGGCAACAATCGCCAATGTCTGCAAGGCGCGGCCCGAGGGCGAGCAATACATGCGCAGCGATTGCTTGGTGCCAAGATAGGTGGCGAGCGCCGCGCCCATCGCATCGGCTTGCGCAAAACCGGTGCGGGTCAGCGGCGTATCCTGCACGGCACCCTGCATGCGACCGGCGGCGTTGAAGACGGTTTCGCCGTGGCGAGCGATGAAAATGCGGCCCTGAAGTGTCATGGGCACTGCTCATCCGCGACCGCGCGCCATTTTGCAACGCATGTTGACGGGCGGGCGCTTGCCCCGGCCCAATTTTCGCGCCATGACAATTCGGACTCACTACACACCGACGACCGGGGGTTTTACCGCACCATGAAGGCGACAATCGAACGCGCAACACTCCTCAAGAGTCTCGGCCATGTCCAGTCGGTGGTCGAGCGGCGCAATACGATCCCGATCTTGTCCAACGTCCTGATCGAAGCGCTTGACGGTGGTGGCATTCGCTTAATGGCAACCGATTTGGACCTGCAGATTCTGGAAACCGTGGACGCGCAAGTTGAACAGCCCGGCGCGACGACGATTTCGGCGCACACATTGTTCGATATTGCCCGCAAACTGCCCGAAGGCGCGCAGGTTTCGCTGGCGGCGGCGGAGGGCAAGATGGCGGTCAATGCAGGCCGCGCCCGGTTCAATCTGTCGACGCTGCCGCGTGATGACTTCCCGGTGATTGCCGAAGGTGAGTTGCCGACCAAATTCGAACTGCCCGCCGCCACGCTGCGCCAGATCATCGACAAGACGCGCTTTGCAATTTCGACCGAGGAAACGCGCTATTATCTCAATGGCATTTTCCTGCATGTTGCCGATGACGCGCTAAAAGCGGCGGCGACCGACGGACACCGTCTGGCGCGCGTCACGGTCGCCAAGCCTGACGGTGCCGATGGCATGCCCGACATCATTATCCCGCGCAAATGCGTCGCCGAACTGCGCAAGCTGCTCGACGAAGTCGAGGGTTCCGTCGAAGTTTCTCTGTCGGCGACCAAAATCCGCTTTGTCCTCGGCCATGCCGTGCTGACGTCGAAGCTGATCGACGGGACGTTCCCCGATTACACGCGCGTCATTCCGACCGGCAACGACAAGATCCTGCGCATCGACCCAAAGAGCTTCATGCAGGGCGTCGATCGCGTCGCCACGATTGCGTCGGAAAAGACCCGCGCGGTCAAGATGGCGCTCGACAAGGATAAGATCACGCTGTCGGTCACCAGCCCCGAAAACGGCACCGCGTCCGAAGAAGTGCCGGGCGAATATAGCGCGGGCGGGTTCGAAATCGGCTTCAACGCGCGGTATCTGATGGACATCCTCGCTCAGGTCGAAGGCGACATGATCGAAGTCCATCTGGCCGACGCCGCCGCCCCGACGCTGCTGCGGGAAAATGACAAGTCGGCGGCGCTTTATGTGTTGATGCCGATGCGGGTGTGAGGGGGCCTAACCCCTCACTTCATTGGTACGACTCGTCCTGCCGCCATTACATAACGCACCTTCATCACCGCGCCTGCATCGGTTAGTGGATCGCCGTCAACCGCAATCAGATCGGCCGATTTTCCGACATCAAGCGTGCCAGTTTCAGCGGAAATGCCCAGCAAATCTGCTGCATCGCGCGTTGCGCTAATCAGCACTTCGCGCGGGCTCATGCCGCCGAGTTTGACCATCAGCCCCGCTTCCTCGGCATTGCGGCCATGTTCGAAAACGCCGGCATCGGTGCCATAAGCGATCTTGACGCCCATTGCTTTTGCCGCCGCAAGTTGCTTGCCCCACGCCGCAATCGCCTGCCGCCCTTTGGCTTCAACGACGGGGGTGTAGATGCCCTTGCCCAGCCGGTCGTTGACCCCGCTCAGCGCCTGCAATGTCGGTACCATCCACGTGCCTTTGGCCTTCATAACCTTCAGGCCCGCCGCATCGGCAAATGTGCCATGTTCGATTGACGCCACGCCAGCGGCTGCCGCTTCCTCGATCCCGCGCGCACCGTGCGCATGGGCAGCGACTTTCAGGCCAAGCCGCCCCGCCGCTTCGACAATCGAGGCAACTTCGGCGGGCGTGAAGTGCCCTTCCAGCCCGCGACCCTGCTGGCTGAGCACGCCGCCCGTCGAGGTGATTTTAATGACATCGACGCCGCGCTTCGCCATGCGCCGTGTTGCCTCTGCACAATCTGCCGCACCCGAACAGGTGTTGTCGCTCATCAGTGCTTTGTTGACTGATTCACGAAAGCCCGACGAATCGCCATGCCCGCCGGTGATCGACAGCGCGCCGCCCGAAGCAATGATGCGCGGACCAGGGACGGTGCCTTGTTTTATCGCATCGCGAAGGGCCAGCGACGCATAGCCGGGTGCACCAAGGTCGCGCACCGTCGTAAACCCCGCTCGCGCCGTCAGCAGGGCATTCTTGACACCGATGATCGCCGCACTTTCGTCGCTGTCAGTGGCTTCGCGCCAATAGGGCGTGCCGGGATCGCCGGTCAGGTGGACATGCGCATCAATCAGTCCGGGGAGGACCGTTTTACCGGTCATGTCGACCACGGTTGCTCCGGCGGGTGCGGTTGCGCCGGGTTCGATACGGATGATACGGCCGTTTTCGACAATGACAGTAGAGGGACCAAGCGCAGGCTTTGCCGCATCGACAATCAGCCGCCCTGCTTGAACGGCAAAGGTTTCGGCATGAGCGGTGGTCGAGGCGAGTAAGGTGGCAGCGAAAGCGATGGTCCGGATCATGTGAAACTCCCCAATTCACAGGCAGCTTAGACCGATCCGTGACGTCATCAAGTCACCATTTTCACCAGAATTGCCAGCGTATCGGCCTCGGCAGCGGGCTTATCAGTGCGGATGCGATGGATGCGCGGAAAACGCATGGCGACGCCCGATTTGTGCCGCTTCGATAAATGGACGGAATCGAATGCGACTTCGAGGACCATTGTTTTTTCAACTTCGCGCACGGGGCCAAATTTTGCCACTGTGTTTTGCCGGACGAACTTGTCGAGCATTTTGAGTTCTTCGTCGGTCATCCCCGAATAGGCTTTGCCCACAGGGAGCAAAGTCCGGTCTTCCGCCCAACAGCCGAAGGTGTAATCCGAATAGAAGGACGAGCGTTTCCCTGATCCGCGCTGTGCATACATCATCACGCAATCAACCGTCAGCGCATCGCGTTTCCATTTGTACCAAAGGCCCACGCGCCGTCCCGTGACATAGGGGCTGTCACGGCGTTTGAGCATGACACCTTCGATGGCAGCATCGCGGGCACCAGCGCGGATTTCGGCGAGGGCCTCGAAATCAGGGGCGTCGATAAGCGTGGACAAGTCGAAGCGGGTGGAATCGAAGCGGGGCATGATCGCCTCCAGCCGCGCACGACGGTCGGTCCACGGGAGGATGCGGAGGTCTTCGGTGCCGTCGAACAAGACGTCATAGAGCCGCACAAAGGCCGGATAGTCGGCTAGCATTTTGGCGCTCACGACCTTGCGCCCCAATCGCTGTTGCAGCGCGTTGAAACTCGCGGCCTCGCCGCCCTGTGCTTCCCCGCGCACCAGCAATTCGCCGTCGAACACGCCCGGCACGGTTACCGCGGCGGCCACATCGGGGAAACTCGCAGTCACATCATCACTGCCCCGGCTGAACAGCCGCGTTTGCCCCGCAACATGAACGATCTGAACCCTAATTCCGTCCCATTTCCATTCGGCGGCATAGTCGGCGAGATCGACCTTGGCGTCCTCTAGCGGATGCGCGAGCATAAACGACCGGAATACCGGCGTGTCTGCGGCCGTGGGCTGTGCTGCACGTCCCTCCGCCCAGTCGAACAAGGGCGCGTAGGGTGCGGTGAGGCCGTGCCAGACTTCCTCCACCGCTTCGACATCAAGGTCGAATGCTTGTGCCAGAGCGGTCTTCGCCAGCCGCGACGAGACGCCGGCCCGCAGCGCACCCATGGCCATTTTGAGGAAGGCGAAACGCTCGTCGGGGGCAAGGCGATCAAGATAATCGGCAAGGACCGCGGGAGCATCAGCGCGCGACAGGGTGGCGAGCCGGTCAACCACTGCGCCCAACGACAGATCGACGTCACCCGCGACCGGTCGTTCGGGCCACAACAGTGCAATCGTCTCCGCACTGTCGCCGACATAGTCGCGGCTCATCCGGTACAGCACCGGATCGACACGATCCTCAATCAGTGCGCGCATCAATGCCGGTTTGACTGCCGGCAGATCGAGCCCGCCGGTCAACGCCGCCAGTGCCCAACCCCGGTCGGGATCAGGCGTGGCTTTAAGATAGTCCCCGATCAGCCGCAGCTTGGCATTGCGGCTGCGCGTATAGATCAGGCGGTCAAGAAGGTCGGCAAAGGCGCGCATATGCGCCCTGCCTTATGCTCCTTGCGCCGTTTCGAAAAGGAACCAAGCGCGCTGTTCGGCTTCATCGGTCCAATTGTCGATGACGGCCGAGGTTGCGTTGTCCTTGGCATCGTCAGCGATATCCTTGGCGTCACGCAATTTCTCGACGAGCTTCAGATTATCGTCGCGCAGTTCGGCCAGCATGTCGGCCGCCGAAACAAAGTCGGCATCATTGTCGTTCAAGGACTGGTGCCGCGCAATGTCACCAACCGACCGCAGAGTCACATTGCCCGTCTTGCGCACACGTTCGGCGATCAAATCCGTCGTCAGCAAAATCTGTGCCGCTTGGTCGTCGAAGAGCAGATGATAGTCCCGGAAATGCGGGCCGCTGACGTGCCAGTGAAAATTCTTGGTCTTGAAATACAGCGCATAGCTGTCGGCCAAAATACCATTCAGCGCATCCGCAACCGTTGCTGCCTGATTGGTTTTCAGATCAGTCGGGGTCTTCAGCTTCTTCTTTGGTTCTTTAGCCATGGGACGCTCCTTTCGCGGGTTTGCCGAACCCTTGATGTGGGGCGTCAGCGAATCAGCCGCAACGCCCAGAGCCCAGCATAAGCGCCGATGACGATAATTGTTCCGCCCGATAAGCGCCGGAGCCATTTTAGGATGTTCTCCGGGATCGGAATCGCTGCAAGCGCTACAACGGCGCCGATGCCAGCCAAGGCGCCCGCCGCAGCACCGATGGGTGACGACTTCCAGATCGCAAAAGCAAATGCGAGGAACGGCGCGCCCGATCGCCAGACAAAGAGGAAGGTTTTGAACAATGTCGCAGGCGGATCACTGCTAACCGGCTTGCCAAACTGGTTCAGGCCCGTTGCAACCAAAGCAATGCCGAGCATCAGCGCACGGGCATGCGGGTTCATTGTCGGGGCCATGCTGATCCCCGCGACTGCTGCAATGCCAACCGCGAGGCCCAGAAGCGTCGCGGCAAAAGCCAGATGCGGCAGCCGCGCGAACTGCGACGCTCGCCCGCCAAATTCGGCAAGCATGACCGCAATCATCGCTGGAATGAAACTCGTCACGGCCGATCAGCCGTGGAGACGCAAGCCCACGGCAGCAAGATAGGTTTGTGCCGCCGCTGGGTCCGCACTGTCGCACCCCGCAGCGTCGCCCATGGCTTCGAGGAAAGGCAGCACCATTGTTGCGCCGCCCGATCCCGCAATGGCGTTCTCCAAACCGCGCGCGAGTTCGGCGAGCGGACATAGATCATTGTCGCGAGCGATGCGGCGGATGTCGTCCACGGCAAAGGCAAGTTTGCTGGCATTGATATGAGGCAACTCCCGCGCGAGTCCGTTGATACGATCGCATAGTTCATGTCGAACCGCTAATTTTGCTTCTGCACCCAATCCCATTACATCGGTCCCCACCGCTATCATCGCAGCGTGCGCGCAATGTGGTAAACAAGCCGTTAACGCGGGAAGGACGCCAAGCGCGGGGTTGACTTCGCGGCATTGAATCGCCACTGGCCGCGCTTCAGATTTTCTCTCAGATTCGAAAGTATAAGGTCATGGCAAAGCCGACCACGGTCAAGATCAAGCTCGTCAGCACCGCTGACACCGGCTTTTACTACACCACGCGCAAAAACCCGCGCAGCCCGAATACCACCGAAAAGATGGTGTTCCGCAAATATGATCCGGTTGTGCGCAAGCATGTCGAGTTCAAGGAAGCTAAAATCAAATAGCCTTCGTGGTTTGTGCTCCGGGCTTGCACCGGAGTCTTGTCATCAGATCGCACCCGTTCTCGCGAGGCACCAGATCAAGTCCGGAGCGCGGGGATTTAGGTTTCGGCTGGTGGAGCCACCAACCCCTCCACCGTCTCGATAAACCGCATCAACGAAATCGGTTTCGACACATAAGCGTTCGCCCCAGCCGCGCGAATGCGGTCTTCGTCGCCTTTGCCAGCGTAAGCCGTGACGGCCATGATCGGGATCGCGCGCAGCTCTTCGTCGGCGCGGATTGCTTCGGTCAGTTCCAGCCCCGTGACATGCGGCATTTGGATGTCCATCACGATCAAATCAGGCCGGAATTCGCGCGCAACGCTCATTGCCTCACGCCCATCACGCACTGCGGCGGCATCATAGTCATGCGCGCGCAGCAAATCGCAGAATAATCGCAGATTGAGTTCGTTGTCCTCGACAACGAGCACCTTCTTTGCCACGCATCCATCCTCTTCCGAACCGAACGCGGGGATAGGCGATGAGCAGCGGTGATTCAAATGCAGCGGACGTAATGGCGTTGAACGCGCTTGTCTGGGTGTTGCAAGAGCCCGATCGTGCCGACCGTTTTCTGGCGCTGACGGGTTTGCAGGGTGATGACATTCGCGGGCGGATCAACGACCCCGCGCTGCTTGATGGCGTCATAGCGTTTCTCGAAGCCCATGAACCCGATCTGATTGCCTGTGCCCATACGCTGGACGTTGCGCCCGGTGTGCTGATCGGTGCGCGTGCGGGGCTAAGCCATTGAGCCGCCCGCTTTTGATCACCGATTGCGACGAAGTGTTGCTGCACATGGTCAGCCATTTCGGCGACTGGGTGCGCGATGTGAAAGGATTTGATTTTGATCCCGCAGACGGCGATTTTTCGAACACGTTGAAGCATCGCGACACCGGCAAGCCCGTCGTGCGCGAAGAGGTGTGGCCGCTGCTTGATGGCTTTTTCGAAACCGAAATGCACCGGCAGACCCTGGTGCCCGGCGCGCGCGAAGCACTGGCCGTGTTGTCCGAACAGGCCGACATCGTCGTCCTGACCAACCTGACCGACAAGTTCAACGAAGCCCGCGCGATCCAGCTGGAAGGGCACGGCATCGCCCACCGCGTCGTCACCAACCAGGGTGGCAAAGGCGACCCCGTCGCGCGGCTGGTCGCCGAATTTGCGCCCAGCGTAACGGTTTTCGTCGATGACCTCGCGCATCATCATACCAGCGTCGCCAAACACGCCCCCGACGTGTGGCGACTGCACATGATCGCCGAGCCGTTCATCGCCGTGAAGACGCCCCCGGCGGTCGATGCGCATGTGAGGATTGATGATTGGGGGAGTGCGCTTGGGTGGATAGAGGGGAAGTTTGCGGGCGTCGCTTGAAACGCCGGGCCTACGCAAATCTGAAAAAATGCGCTCTTGGCTTCACTAACTTCATAGGGTTCGGGTGTCCGGTGTGAAGTTAAGGACTAGCAGACCACGGTTGAGTCCGTGCTCCGAGCTTGACCCGAAGCCTTGATTAGAGGGCGCACTGAAATTGTGCAAATTGCTTATCGCCTAACGGGTGACGTGCAGCTTTTCCGCCATCGTTGTGATGCTCAACCCGCTTGGCTCGACAATTTCGGACCGCAACCATGCGCCAGAGTGCACCGCAAAGCTCGAATGAAGGGTAATGGCCATTAGTGATAATCCTCCAAGTCCCAACACCCGTTCGTCCTGAGCTTGTCGAAGGGCTGTCCTTCTTTTGCGCGGTGCCCAGTTGAAAGGGCAGGGCTTCGACAAGCTCAGCCCGAACAGGTTGGGATGCGAGCACTTAACCAGTCAACCTCTGCACAGCCCGCTCCCGCCCAATCAACGGCAACAGCGCTGCCATATCCGGTCCATGATCGCGCCCGGTCAGTGCCCGCCGCAGGGGCATGAACAGCGACTTCCCGCTCCGCCCGGTTGACGTCTTGAGGGCACCCGTCAGCGCGTGCCACGGGTCGGTGGTCCAGTCCAAATCCGCCGCCAGCGTCGCGGCTTCGGACAGGAAAGCAGCGTCTTCAGGATCATTGCGTTGCTCGACCGGCCCTTCGATCACATGCCACCAGTCCGCTGCATCGGCGACAGTCTTCAGGTTCGGGCGCACCGCTTCCCATGCGGCGGCATCCATCCCCGCGGGCAAACGATCCGCGACCGCATCATAGGCGAGATGGTGGATGATCTTGGCATTCAGCCCTTCGAGTTCGGCCATGTCGAAGCGCGCGGGGGCGCGGCCGAAGCGGTGGAAATCAATGCTGTCGATCAGCGGTTGCATGGTCGTCACGGGCTCGACCGGATCGCTCGTGCCCAGCCGCGCAAGGAGCGCCAGCAACGCTATTGGCTCGATCCCCGCCTCGCGCAGTTCATCGCATCCCAAAGCCCCGAGGCGTTTTGAGAGCTTGCCTTCGCTCCCCGTCAACAGCGCCTCATGTGCGAACGTTGGCGGGGCCGCGCCCAACGCCGAAAACATCTGAAGCTGAGTCGCGGTGTTCGAGACATGATCCTCGCCGCGCACAACATCGGTGATGCCCATATCGATGTCGTCGATGACGCTGGGCAACAGATAAAGCCATGAGCCATCGGCGCGGCGGACGATGGGGTCCGACATGGTTTTGGGGTCGAACGACTGCGCCCCGCGCACGCCATCGTCCCATGTGATCATGGCGTCATGATCGAGCTTGAAGCGCCAATGCGGAGCGATGCCTTCGGGGGCGGGATCGCGGAGCGCGCTGCGGTCATAAACAGGCGGAAGCCCGCGCCCGAGCTGGATCTTGCGCTTCAGATCCAGTTCCTGCGGCGTTTCATAAGCGGGATAGACGCGGCCTGCCGCCTTCAGCTGCTCAAACTGCGCCTCATAGAGCGCAAAGCGCGCCGATTGCCGCTCCTCGCCATCGCGCGTCAGGCCGAGCCAGTCGAGATCAGCCCGGATCGCGTCGGCAAAGGCTTCGGTCGAGCGTTCAGCATCAGTATCGTCAATGCGCAGCAGGAAGCGGCCGCCATGTTTGCGCGCCCACAACCAGTTGTGGAGCGCGGCGCGGATATTGCCAACATGGAGGCGGCCCGTGGGGGACGGGGCGAAACGGGTGGTAATGGTCATTCAGGCCGTCCGGAACGCATTTGTGATCGGATAGCGCCGGTCGCGGCCGAAATATTTCTTGCCGAGCTTGACGCCGGGGGGTGCCTGTCGCCGCTTATATTCGGCGGTGTAGAGCAGGCGTTCAATGCGGGCGACGGTATCACGGTCGAAACCGCGTGCCGTAACATCATCGACCGACAATTCTTCCTCGATCAGACCCATCAAGATCGGGTCGAGAATGGGGTAATCGGGCAGGCTGTCCGAATCCTTCTGATCGGGGCGGAGTTCGGCGCTCGGCGGTTTCGTAATGATGCTTTCGGGCATTACGGGGCCGTCCGGACCGAGGCCAAGCCGCGGTTTGTTGGCATTGCGCCATTTGGCGAGCGCGAACACCGTCATCTTATAGGCATCCTTGATGGGGTTATAGCCACCCGCCATGTCACCATAGATTGTCGAATAGCCGACTGCCATTTCGGACTTGTTGCCCGTCGTCACCAGCATCGGCCCGAATTTGTTGCTGAGCGCCATCAGGGTGACACCCCGGATACGCGACTGGATATTTTCTTCGGTCAAATCATACTCTTGATCCGCGAACGACCCCGACAGAATGACGTCAAACGCCTCGACCGCGGGGGCGATGGGAATATTATCGAGCTTGCAGCCGATCATCGTTGCACAGGCCGCCGCGTCGTCGAGGCTGGCCTGCGATGTGAAGCGGCTGGGCAGCATGACGCACCACACCCGATCCGGCCCCAGTGCATCCGCCGCGATGGCCGCACAGATCGCGCTGTCGATCCCGCCCGACAGGCCCAAAATGACGCCGGGAAAGCGGTTGGCATTCACATAATCGCGCAGGCCGATCATCATCGCGTGGTAGAGGTCCGCCGGATGCGGCTCGAGCGCGCAGACTTCGCCCGGCGCGCACTGCCAGCCAGTCGTGCCGCGCGTCCATTCCGTGATGCGCAGCGCATCTTCCCAATCGGGCAACTGATGCGCAACCGACCCGTCGCCATTCAGAATAAACGACGCGCCATCGAATACCAGCTCGTCTTGCCCGCCGGTGCGGTTGAGAAGTGCCATTGGCAGGCCGGTTTCTTTGACCCGCTCGCCAATGACGTGGCTGATGCGGAAATCATCCTTGTCGATCTCGAACGGGCTGCCGTGCGGCGCGAAGATGATTTCTGCGCCCTTTTGCTTCAGGTTGGCACATACGGTCGGGAACCAATTGTCCTCGCAGATGGGAATACCGAATTTCACGCCGCGAAACTCGACCGGATCGGGCAGCGGCCCGCTATCAAAATGGCGCTTTTCGTCGAACGTGCCGTAATTTGGCAATTCATGCTTGTGCCGCACCGCCGCAACCGCGCCGCCATCGAGCAAGACGACCGAGTTATAGAGCGCGTCCCCCTCGCGGATCAGCGTGCCGACGATCATCGCGGGGCCGCCGTCGCCGGTTGCGCGCGCCAAGCGATGCAATTCAATCGCCGCCTGTTCCGACAGTGCCGGCTTTTCGATCATGTCTTCCGCCGGATAGCCGATCAGCTGCATTTCGGGGAAAACGATCAGGTCAACGTCGCCTGCTTCGGCGCGTTTGGCGAGCATGGCATCGGCATTGCCGCGCAAGTCGCCCACGCGCTGCGGCATCTGGGCAAAGGCGATCTTCAAATGGTCGGTCATACCCCTTCCCTAGCGAGCCATCGGGCTTTAGGGAACGGCCAGCGCGAGACAAAAAGGGGTTGCACGCATCATGAAATTGCTGACGGGCAACTCGAACCTGCCGCTGGCGCAAGCGGTGGCTGATTATCTCGAAATTCCGCTGACCAAGGCCAGCGTGCGGCGCTTTGCCGACGAGGAAGTCTTTGTCGAAATCCATGAAAATGTGCGCGGCGAGGATGTGTTCGTCCTACAATCGACGGGGTTTCCAGCGAACGACAATCTGATGGAATTGTTGATCTGCATCGATGCGCTGAAACGCGCGTCGGCCAAGCGGATCACGGCGGTCATCCCCTATTTCGGCTATGCGCGGCAAGACCGCAAGCCCGGACCGCGCACACCGATTTCAGCCAAGCTGGTCGCGAACATGATTACGGTGGCGGGCGCGCACCGCGTGCTGTCGATCGATTTGCACGCCGGGCAGATTCAGGGATTTTTCGATATTCCAACCGACAATCTGTTCGGGGCGCCGGTAATGTCGGCCGACATTCAAGCGCGGTTTCCGTCAGACAACATTACCGTCGTATCCCCCGACGTCGGCGGCGTGGTGCGTGCGCGGGCCTTGGCAAAACGTCTCAACAACGCGCCGCTCGCCATCGTCGACAAGCGCCGCGAGAAAGCGGGCGAATCGGAAGTGATGAACATCATCGGCGATGTCGAGGGACGCTTTTGCGTGCTGATCGACGATATTGTCGATTCGGCCGGGACATTGTGCAATGCCGCCGCCGCTTTGAACGAAGCGGGTGCGGCGGGTGTGGTCGCTTATGTCACCCACGGCGTATTGTCGGGCGGCGCGGTGGCGCGGGTCGAGGGTTCCGAACTCACCGAACTTGTTATTACTGATTCAATCCAGTTGCCCGATGGCATGGGGGAAGCAAAGAAAATCCGCCCGTTGACCATCGCGCCATTGCTGGGCGAAGCGATCAAGCGGATCGCCGACGAAAGCAGCGTGTCTTCGTTGTTCGATTGAGATGATGACGCGCCGCCTCATCGAACTAAACCATGTCATCGAAGACGGCATGGTAACTTACAAAGGGCTGCCCGCGCCAATCATTTGCGATTATTTGTCCCGTGCAGATTCACTGGGCAAATATGATCCCGGCACTGCGTTTCAGATCGGGCGTATCGACATGGTGTCAAACACCGGCACTTATCTCGACACGCCGTTCCACCGTTATGCCGATGGCGATGATCTTGCCGCGATGTCGCTCGACCGTGTGACCGCGTTGCCGGGGATCGTCGTGCGCGCGGCGACCGACGGCGCGATTGATGCCGACCGGTTTGCGGGCATTGATGTCCAAGGCATGGCAGTCCTGATCCACACCGGCTGGGACCGTCATTGGCGCACTGACACTTATTTCGAAAGGCATCCTTATCTGACGGCGGCGGCGGCCGAGCTTTTGCGCGATGCCGGGGCCGCATTGGTCGGCATTGATTCGCACAATATCGACGACACGGCAGGCAAGGCACGTCCGGTGCACTCGATCCTGCTGGGTGCGGGCATTCCGATTGTCGAACATATGACAGGGCTCGGGCAATTGCCCGACGATGGTTTTCAGTTCCATGCCGCGCCACCACGCGTGAAAGGTATGGGAACTTTCCCCGTCCGCGCACATGCTATTCTGGATGCTTAAGCCACGATGACTCCGGCTGACGTCCAACTCGCAAACCGACTTGCCGACGCAGCGGGGACGGCAATCCGGCCATTTTTTCGCGCGGCGTTTGCGCTGGAAGACAAAGCCGACGCATCACCCGTGACCGAAGCCGACCGCGCCGCCGAGGCCGCAATGCGCAAAATCATTGAGGCGGAATATCCGCGCGACGGCATTATCGGCGAGGAATATGGCGAAAAGCCGGGGACGACGGGTCGTGTGTGGGTGCTCGATCCCATCGACGGCACGACGAGTTTCATTGCGGGCCGCCCGATGTTCGGGACGCTGGTTGCGCTGATGGTCGACGGGTGGCCGGTGCTCGGCATCATCGACCAGCCGATTGCCAGGGAACGCTGGGTCGGTGCGACGGGCAAACCAACCCTGTTCAACGGCGCGCAGGTCCGCGCCCGGACGTGCCCGACGCTTGATCAGGCGCTGCTCGCCACAACCGGCCCGCATTATTTCACCGATGACGAAGCGGTGCAGTTCCTCGCCCTCGCCAGCAAAGTCGCGCGGCGGCGGATCATTTATGGCGGCGATTGCTATAATTACGGCCTTGTCGCGAGCGGCCATGTCGATCTGGTGGTCGAAGCGGGCTTGAAACTCCACGATTTCGCAGCACTTATTCCCATTGTCGAAGGAGCAGGCGGCCTGATGTGCGACTGGGCGGGCGAACCGCTCAACGCCGAAAGCGCGGGCGATGTCATTGCGCTCGGCGATCCCGCGCGGCTCGAGGATGTGCTCGAAGCACTTGCCTTTTCCGCCCATTCCCCCTAGGCAAACTGACTTCAAAGCACGACCCGCTACGAATCGCCTGGCTGAAAGGGCTGCCAAGGCGACTTCAGGGACGTCATTCGAAAGGACGAAAATGCCCAAACTGAAGACCAAGAGCGGAGTGAAGAAGCGCTTCACGCTGACCGCTACGGGTAAGCTAAAGCACGGAGTCGCCGGAAAGCGCCACCGCCTGACGCACCATACCGCAAAATATATCCGCCAGAACCGGGGCACTTCGGTGCTGTCCAAGGCCGACACCTCGACGGTGAAGTCCTGGGCTCCCTACGGCCTGAAATAAGGAGTAGAGACACATGGCACGGGTAAAGCGCGGCGTTACAACGCGCGCAAAGCACAAGAAAATCCTCGAACAGGCGAAGGGCTATTATGGCCGTCGCAAAAACACGATCCGCGTCGCGCGGCAGGCAGTCGAAAAGGCCGGCCAATATGCGTATCGTGATCGCAAGGTCAAAAAGCGCAACTTCCGCGCGCTGTGGATCCAGCGCATCAATGCCGCCGTCCGCATGGAAGGCCTGAACTATGGCCAGTTCATGCACGGGTTGAAGCTCGCGGGCGTCGAACTCGACCGGAAAGTCCTTGCCGACATGGCGATGAACGAAGGCGCCGTGTTTAGCACCATCATCGCGCAGGCGAAGGCGGCATTGCCCCAAGCGGCATAGTTCATTCTTCGTTGTAATGCGCAAATGGGCGTGAGCGGGTTGCCGCTTGCGCCCATTTGCTTATGGGCTGAAACCGATGACCGAAAACGAAATCACCGATCAAATCGCGGCTGCCGACACGCTCGATGGCCTCGAGGCCGTGCGCGTTGCCCTCATCGGTAAAGCGGGGAGCGTCAGCGCGCTGTTGAAATCACTCGGCGCGATGACGCCTGAAGAACGACAGAGCGAAGGGCCGCGCATCAATGGCCTGCGACAAACCGCCACCGATGCAATTGCAGCGAAAAAGGCCGCGCTCGAAGCGGCGGAACTCGACAAGCGCCTCGCTACCGAGCGCTTCGACATGACGCTTCCCGCGCCCGAAAGCCCACGTGGGTCAGTGCATCCGGTTTCCCAAGTGCTCGACGAACTGTCGGAAATATTCGCCGACATGGGCTTTGCGGTCGCGTCCGGTCCCGAGATCGAGGACGACTGGCATAATTTCACCGCGCTCAACATACCGGAGACGCATCCGGCGCGGGCGATGCATGATACTTTCTACTTCAAGTCCCCCTCCCCTTCAGGGGACGGGCTGGGGGTGGGGACTGTCAACGAGCGCAGTGCCGGTGAACAGTCCCCCCACCCAACCCTCCCCCCTGAAGGGGGGAGGGCTATGTTGTTGAGAACCCACACGTCGCCGGTGCAAATCCGCACCATGACGTCGCACGCCGCAGCGCTGTTGCGCGGAGGCGAAAAGGACGCGCCGCCGATCCGTATCATCGCGCCGGGGCGGGTGTATCGCTCAGACAGCGATGCGACGCATACGCCGATGTTTCACCAGATCGAAGGGCTGGTGATCGACAGGGGCATCCACCTCGGCCACCTGAAATGGACGCTCGAGACGTTCCTGAAAGCCTTTTTTGAGCGCGACGATGTCGTCCTGCGCCTGCGCCCGAGTTATTTCCCGTTCACCGAACCTTCGGTCGAGGTCGATGTCGGCTACACACTCGTGAACGGCAAGCGCGTCATCGGCGGGTCCGAAGGCTGGATGGAAGTGCTGGGCAGCGGCATGGTCCACCCCCGCGTGCTTGAAAATTGCGGGATCGACCCGAGCGAATATTCGGGCTTCGCATTCGGGACCGGCGTCGATCGACTGGCGATGCTCAAATATGGCATGGACGATCTGCGTGCGTTCTTCGACGGCGATGTCCGCTGGCTCAAACATTATGGCTTTGGCGCGCTCGATGTGCCCACGCTGAGCGGAGGCGTTGGCGCATGAAATTCACGCTATCGTGGCTCAAGGAGCATCTCGACACTGATGTTGCTCTTGACGGTATCGTCGATTCGCTGACCCGCATCGGCCTTGAGGTGGAAGGCGTCGAAAGTCCGGGTGAGAAACTCAGCAGCTTTCGCATTGCCAAAGTGCTGAGTGCTGCCCCGCACCCGCAAGCCGACAAGTTGCAAGTCCTGTCAGTCGATGCAGGTGACGGGCCGCTGCAGGTCGTTTGTGGCGCGCCCAATGCGCGCGCCGGGCTGATCGGCGTGTTCGGCAGCCCCGGCGCAGTGGTGCCGTCGAATGGCATGGTCCTGAAAGTCACGGCGATCCGCGGCGTTGAATCAAACGGCATGATGTGTTCGTCGCGCGAGCTCGAGCTGGGTGACGATCATGACGGCATCATCGAACTGCCCGCCGATGCGCCGGTGGGCATGCCGTTCGCTGAATATGCCGACCTGAACGATCCGGTGATTGATGTGGCGATCACGCCCAATCGTCAGGACTGCATGGGCGTGCGCGGGATTGCGCGCGATTTGGCGGCATGGGGGATTGGTTCCCTTAAACCCCTCACCCCGCTCAGCGTTGCTGAGTCGCCCTCTCCCTCAAGGGGAGAGGGAATAGAGATCCGCACCGACGATCCCGAAGGCTGCCCCGCATTTTACGGCCGCGTCATTCGTGGCGTGACCAATGGCGCGTCGCCCGACTGGATGCAGCGCCGCCTCAAAGCCATCGGGCAGCGACCGATTTCGGCGTTGGTCGACATCACCAACTATGTGATGTTCGATCTGGGCCGACCAAGCCATGCTTATGACCTGACCACTCTATCGGGCGCGGTCGTTGCGCGGCGGGCGAAGGATGGCGAAACCGTCACTGCGCTCAACGGCAAAGACTACACGCTCACCAGCGAAATGACCGTGATCGCCGACGACAACGGTGCGCATGACATTGGCGGGATCATGGGCGGCGAGCATTCGGGTGTTGCCGACACGACCACCGATGTCCTGCTCGAAGTCGCCTATTTCACGCCCGAACGGATTGCGAAGACGGGGCAGGCGCTCGCGCTGACTTCGGATGCACGCGCGCGGTTTGAACGTGGTGTGGATCCGGCGTTTCTGGATGAGGCCATCGAGATTTTGACGGGCATGATCCTGTCGATTTGTGGCGGGCAGACATCGGACATTATTCGCGCGGGCGCGCCGCCGGTTACCGCGAAGACCATTTCGTATGACACGGCATTGTGCTTGCGGCTAGGCGGCCTCGATGTATCGCCGCGCGAGCAACAGACGATTTTGGAAAAGCTCGGTTTTGTTGTCGCGAATGACTGGACGGTTACCGTCCCGAGTTGGCGGCGTGATGTCGATGGCCCCGCTGATCTGGTCGAGGAAGTCGTGCGGATTACCGGCCTCGACCAAGTCGTTTCGACGCCGCTCCCCCGTGCCGATGGGGTTTCGAAACCAACCGCGACCCCTTTGCAGAAAGTCGAGCGCAAAGTCCGTCGCGCCGCCGCTGCACGCGGGCTGAACGAAGCGATCACGTGGAGCTTCATCAGCGAAGCCGAAGCAGCTGCCTTTGGTGGCGGTGCTTGGACGCTGGCCAATCCGATTTCGGAAGAGCTGAAAGTCATGCGCCCGTCGCTCTTGCCCGGTCTGTTATCGGCAGCGCAGCGCAATGCCAATCGCGGGGCGGCAAGCATCCGCTTGTTCGAACTTGGGCGCGAATATCTGGCCGACAGCGAGCCGTTGACCGTCGGCATCGTGCTGGTGGGCGAAAAATCAGCGCGCGGATGGGCAACGGGCAAGGCCACGGGCTTCAACGCCTTCGATGCGAAAGCCGAAGCGCTTGCCCTGCTCGAAGCGGCCGGTGCCCCTGTCGATAACCTGCAAGTCATGGGTGACGCAGGCGCGCATTATCACCCCGGCCAGTCGGGCACATTGCGCTTGGGGCCGAAAACGATCCTAGCACGCTTCGGCGCGCTGCACCCAGCCACCGCAAAGGCATTCGATCTCGGTGGCGCGGTTGTGGCAGCGGAAATCCACCTTGACGCCATCCCCGCCAAGCGCGGAACGGGGGCAATGCGCGCGCCCTTCACGCCGCCAGCGCTGCAAGTCGTGCAACGCGACTTTGCCTTTCTGGTGCCTGAGAACCTTGAGGCCGAAGCGCTGGTCCGCGCGGTGAAGGGGGCTGACAAAGCCGTCATCACTGGTGCGCGCCTGTTCGACCGTTTTACCGGCACTGGCGTTCCCGAGGGACAGGTGTCGCTCGCGGTCGAGGTCATGCTGCAACCGGCGGAGAAGAGTTTCACCGAGGACGAACTATCAGCGATCGCGGCAAAAATTGTTGCCGCCGCTGTTAAGGTTGGCGCAACCCTGCGCGGCTGATAAGCATTACAACGTGGCGCACATCCATGCGCGCGAGGGTCGCGAAAGGTTGCTTATGTCCCGTGCCTTGGTTTCGCTGGTTACCGCGGCGTCTTTGACGCTGGCAAGCTGTGGTGGCAGCGGTTCGGGGACGACCGGCACAACAGGCGGCGGCTCATCGGGTGGCGGCACAACGGCCAGCGGATGCACGCTTGTCGAGCGCCAGAACTGGGCCTTTGCGCAACTCAACGAATGGTATTTGTTCCCGGAAACACTGCCTGCCTCACTGAGTCCAGCGGCCTATTCATCAGTCGATGCCTATATTGACGCCCTGACCGCCACCGCACGGTCGCAGCGGCGGGATCGCTTCTTTACCTATGTAACCTCAATTGCCGAGGAGAATGCGTTCAACTCATCGGGCGCAAGCGCGGGAATCGGCATCCGTTTGTCAACCAATGCGAACACCAAGAAAGCGTTCGTTTCCGAATCGTTCGAAGGCGCACCGGGACTGGCAGCAGGGCTTGACCGTGGCACCGAAATCCTTGCGATTGGCGATGCACCCGCGTCGCTGCGTACCGTAACTGACATCATCACCGCGGAGGGAACGGCCGGTGTTACGACCGCCCTGGGGCCGACAACAGCAGGGGTGACGCGGACATTACGCATTCTGAATGGCGGCGTCACCCGCGACGTGACCGTGACCAAAACGAGCTATTCGCTCACCCCGGTTTCGAGCCGCTATGGATCGGTCATCATCAATGATGCCGGCAAGCGCGTCGGTTACCTGAACCTGCGCACCTTCATTTCGTCGGCGGACCCGCAGCTGCGCACGGCGTTCAACAGCTTCCGCGCGGCAGGGATCACTGAGTTCATCATCGATTTCCGTTATAATGGCGGTGGGCTGCTTTCGACGGCGGACCTGATGGGCGATTTGCTGGGCGGTAACCGTTCGACCTTCGATATTTTCGATCAAGTCACCTATCGCCCCGAAAAATCGAGCCGCAACACGACCAAGCGCTTCTCTCCACAATCGGAATCAGTGTCGCCAGTGAAGATCGCGTTCATTGGCACCGGTGCGACGGCCTCGGCAAGCGAGCTCGTGATCAACGGTTTCGTGCCTTATCTCGGCACGAATGTGGCGTTGATCGGAGCGAATACGTTCGGGAAGCCCGTGGGTCAGGTCGCGCTGGATCGCGCGGCGTGCGACGACCGGTTGCGCGCAATTGCGTTTTCAATCCGCAACTCGGCGAATTCGGATGCCTATTATGATGGCCTTGCGACAGCTGTGCGTGTGACCTGCGCGGCGACGGACGATGTGACGAAGCCGCTGGGTGATTCGCAAGAGGCATCGGTGCGACAAGCGCTCGATTATCTTGCGGGGCGGAGCTGCACCCCGATTGCGACCGGACAGGCCTCGTTGTCGGTCCGGACCGCAACGCAGCAATTGCTCCGCCCCGAAGCACCGACGGCTGCGCAACGCGAAGTGCCTGGCCTCTTCTAACGGCTCAGCAGAAACACAGCATGTTCAGCGAAAAGATTCGCCCCCGCGCGCGTAGTCATTTTGTCGCCGGTCAGGAACCATTGCCCTTCGATCCGCACGTCTCGTTCGGCAATGAAGGCGCGGAAATCGTTGATCGTCACATGGTGGATGTTGGGCGTGTCATACCATCGATGCGGCAACTGGCGGGTGACCGGCATCCGCCCACCAAGCAGATGCGCAAAGCGGATGCGCCACTGCGCGAAATTGGGGAACGATACGAAAGCGCGCTGGCCGATGCGCAGCAGTTGCTCGATCACCAGATCGGGCCGACGCGTCGTTTGCAGCGTCTGACTGAGGATCGCATAGTCGAAACTGGCGTCGGGGTAGTCGGCAAGGTCGGTATCGGCATCCCCCTGAATCACGAACAGGCCACGCGCGAGCGCCGCCGTGACGTCGCTACTGTCGATCTCGATCCCGCGCGCGTCACAGCCCTTCGCGCGCAATTCAGCCATTAACGCACCGTCGCCGCATCCGACGTCCAGCACCCGCGCACCAGTAGGCACATTGGCGGCGATGATCGCAAGGTCGGGCCTCAACATGACGCACACAGGAAACCCGAAACCACCGCATCAAAACCCGGGGTGTCGAGGAGGAACGCGTCATGACCATAAGGGCTGGTCAGCTCGACAAAGCTGACAGCGGCCCCCGCAGCGTTCAGCGCCTGCGCAATCGATTTGGACTCGGCGGTTGGATAGAGCCAGTCGGTATCGAAACTGACGATGGCGAAGCGCGTCTTGCTTCCCTTGAACGCATTGGCCAGATGCCCGCCAAATTCCTCAGCAAGGTCGAAATAGTCGATGGCGCGAGTGATGTAGAGATAGGCGTTCGCGTCAAACCGATCCGTGAAACTCAGCCCTTGGTGTCGCAGGTAGCTCTCGACTTGAAAATCGGCGTCGAAGCCGAAAGTCTTCGCTTCTCGGCTTTGCAAGCGCCGCCCGAATTTCTCGGTCAGCCCCTGTTCTGACAGATAGGTTATGTGTGCCGCCATCCGCGCGACCGCCAAACCAGCATCCGGCGTCTTGCCGTCAGCATAATAGTCACCCCCGCGCCAATTAGGATCAGCCATGATTGCCTGCCGTCCGACTTCGTGAAAAGCAATATTCTGCGCGCTGTGCTTGGCCGTCGATGCAATGATTAGCGCCGCCGCCACGCGATCCGGGAAATGCGCGGCCCAGCTGAGTGCCTGCATTCCACCCATCGACCCGCCGACCACTGCGTGGAGCCGCGCGATGCCAAGATGGTCGAGAAGCAAAGCCTGCGATCGCGCCATGTCGCTGACGGTCACCACCGGAAAGCGCATCGCATAGGGCGTGCCATCGTCCGTCAGCGTCTCCGGCCCCGACGATCCCATGCACCCGCCAATCGCGTTGACTGCGATCACGCAGAAGCGGTCGGTATCAATCGGCTTGCCGGGCCCCACCATACGTGCCCACCAGCCCGGTTTGCCGGTAATCGGATGCGCTGAAGCAACATGCTGGTCACCGGTCAGCGCGTGGCAAATCAGGATTGCGTTCGACGCATCGGCATTGAGCGTGCCATAGCTTTCATAGGCCAGCGTGACCGGCGACAGCGCCCCCCCGCCGTCGAGCGCTAGCCGCTCAGGCAGTGTTAAACGACGGTCAAGGCCGAAACGATCATCCATAGCGCGCGGCTTTGCAGGGCGCAGGCCTGCGTTGCAAGATTTAGAGAAAGTTGTTCGGCCAGATCATCGTCCGCCACATATGCGCGGTGGGCGATCCATCGAAGCCAAGACCTTCGGCTGGCTGGCGGAAATTGCGACCGATGATGTCGATCAGCGGCTCGATGTCGGGCGTGGTCTCATCCTCGAAAAAATAAATATCGTACAGCGTCACCAGCCGCGACGACATATACCAGCGGTGGCTCTTCGCCGCTTCAGCCTCATGCCGGATATATTCGGGCGGGACATAATCGGGGCCGAAAAAGCGGTCATAGCTTTCGGGATATTTATACCCGACCGATTCATCCGCGAAATAACGAAGCGCCTGATGCTTCTCGACCGCCCATGTGACTTCCTCGTCAACATAAGGCGCAATCATCTGCGCGCCCCAATAGCCATGATCGGCGCGGATCAAGCAGGCATTGGAGATGTCGTGCAGCAAACACGCCATGATGACTGTTTCCGGCTGATCATCGTTCAGCGCGCGCATGGCGCTCGAAATTAGATGCCGTTCGGTAATCCCCGTGATCCGGTGCGTGAAGAAATCCACCAGCGTCGGTGCGGCGGGCATTTTAGGGAGCGCCGGATTGTCGCCCATCATCATAACGGTGCCGGGTTTGAGTGACGCCAATGCTTCATTTTCACCTGTCGAACTTGCGGTGCCGACATAGCCGACTGGCGCGGGGACGATCAGCCGCTCGTGACCGGGCTGGTTGGATTCGGGGGGATTGCACATAGGGGTGCCTTAACCGCCCGACCGCACGCGTGACAATCCGCCCGCGCACGCTAAAGGGGCACGCATGTCAAAGCCCGAACCAAAGCAATGGATCATGGACATTGCGCCCTATGTCCCCGGTCGCTCAGCCACCGATGACGGGCGCAAGGTTGCCAAGCTAAGCTCAAACGAAAATCCGCTTGGCACCAGCGATGCCGCGAAGGCCGCGTTTACCGCGCACGCCACTGATCTCGCGCGCTATCCCGATGCCGGAGCGTCGGCGCTGCGCGAGGCTATTGCGGCGAAATATGATCTTGATCCGGCGCGCGTGATTTATGGTACGGGGTCGGACGAGATCCTACATTTGATTGCGGGGGCCTATGCGGGGCCGGGCGATGAGGTGCTTCAGGTCCGCTATGGCTTTGCGGTGTACGAGATCGCGACGCGGCGGGTTGGCGCGACGTTGGTGGTTGCGCCCGACGCCGATTATGCGACCGATGTTGACGCGATCCTTGCCGCCGTGACGTCGGCCACGCGGATCGTGTTTGTTGCCAATCCCAACAACCCGACCAGCACGTTTACGCCGCGCGCGGAAATGGCGCGGTTGCATGCAGGGCTGCCATCGGACGTCATGCTGGTGATTGATCAGGCCTATGCCGAATATCTCGACGCGGACGAGGATGACTGGGGGCTGGACCTCGCCAAGACGCAGGCAAATGTCATTGTCACGCGGACCTTTTCCAAAATCTATGGCCTCGCGGCGGAGCGCATCGGTTGGGGCTATGGATCAGCGGACGCCGTCGCGGCGATGCACCGTATCCGGTCGCCGTTCAACGTTACAACCGGCGGCCAAGCAGCAGCGATTGCGGCATTGCACGACGTCGCGTTTGTCAACCACAGCCGCGCGCACAATGCGACATGGCGGGCGTGGCTGACCGATGAAGTCACCAAAATGGGCAATGCGGGACTGCGCGCGGTTGAGTCGAGGACGAACTTCCTGCTTGTGCTGTTCGAAGGGGCAGTGAGCGCGGAGATAGCCTATAAGGGCTTGATGGAGCATGGTTTTATCGTGCGCTGGTTACCGGGACAGGGTCTGGCGAACGGGCTTCGCATCACCATAGGCACCGAAGAAGAAACGCGCGGGGTTGCCGAGGCATTGCGTAAGATCGTGACCTGATGCTGCCCTTCGCGCGGGTTTCCATCATTGGCCTTGGCCTGATCGGCTCGTCGATTGCGCGTGCCGTACGCGACGCCATGCCGACGGTCGCGCTGACGGGTCACGATGCCGACCCGCAAGTCCGCGAGACCGCGCGGGCATTAAAACTATGTAACGATGTGGTGGACACCGCAGGTGCCGCCGTGACCGACGCTGATCTCGTTATCCTGTGCGTGCCGCCCGGCGTTATGGGCGCGGTTGCGGACAGTATTGCTGCCGACTTGCCGCCCGAAGCCGTGATCAGCGATGTCGGATCGTCCAAGGCCGCCGTTACAGCGGCACTCGCGGCGGCATTGCCCAGCCACGCTATTGTGCCCGCGCATCCGGTGGCGGGCACCGAACGCAGCGGGCCCGAGGCTGGCTTTGCCGCGCTGTTCCACAATCGCTGGTGCATCATCACCCCACCAGAGGGCACGCCTGACAGCGCTGTCCAACAAGTCACGGCGTTCTGGGAGCGGCTCGGCGCGCAAGTCGAAGTGATGGACGCCGCTCATCATGATCTGGTGCTGGCAGTGACCAGCCATTTGCCGCATCTCATTGCCTACACAATTGTCGGCACGGCGTCCGATCTCGAAGGTGTGACGCAGTCCGAAGTCATCAAATATTCGGCCGGCGGCTTTCGCGATTTCACCCGCATTGCCGCATCAGACCCGACAATGTGGCGCGATGTATTCCTGACCAACAAGGATGCTGTCCTCGAAATGCTCCAGCGTTTCAGCGAAGACCTGACCGCGTTGCAGCGCGCCATCCGCTGGGGCGACGGCGAAGCGCTGTTCGACTTGTTCACCCGCACCCGCGCGATCCGGCGGAGCATCATCGAGCAGGGACAGGATGATGATCGGCCCGACTTTGGGCGCTCGGATCACTGATTCAGCGCATTGATCGCCGTATGAATTCGCGCCTCAATCTCCTCGCGGGATAGGCCCGGCGGGATCGCGTCACCGACTTGCATTGTGACTGTTCCCGACCGCCGAAGAAAGCTGCCCCTCATCCACAGCCGCCCTGTGTTTAGCGCGACAGGATACACCGAAAGACCCAAGGTCTTGTAAAGGCCCGCAATGCCGGAACGCAGATCAGGCCGCTCGCCAGGGAGCACGCGCGTGCCTTCGGGAAAGATTACAATCGGTCGGTCCGCTGTGACAGCCTCCCGCGCCGCCTTTAGCATGACCCGAAGCGCCGCCGACCCCGCTTCGCGCGAAATCGGAATGACGCCGTGCCGCCGCGCGACCCAGCCCCAGATCGGGATCCTGATCAGCTCAGCCTTGAACACGGTTGCGGGGCGTTCGATCAAGCGAAGAATCTCGATCGCCTCGAGCATCGACTCATGCTTCATCGCAATGATGCACGCGCCCGTCGGAAACGCCCCTTCGACCACCACGCGAATGCCCAAGATCCAGCGGACGCACCAATAATGATATTGCGCCCAGCGCCGCGAACCGGTGATGATGGCGTCCTGTCCAAACAGCGCGCCGAGGCCAGCCGCAATCACAACCGGGATGCTGCCCAGATAAAAGATGATCGTGAAAAGGACCGAACGGACAAACGTCATAACCCGAACGGCACCGCCAGTCGCCTGAACAGATATTTGTTATATTCGCGGAGCAAAACCATCAGACTCGCGTCGCTACGCACGGCATCGGGAATGATTGTCACGTCTGTGCCGAGCGCGCGTTCCAACTCAAACCGCGCGCGCGGCAAATGCCAATCGGATGTTACGAGGCGGATGTTCTGGTATTTGTGAAAGCGCACCCACGCTGCCGTTTCATCGCCATTTGACCGCGTGTCACTGGCTTCGCGACCCAGATCGACGCAGCACGTCATCAGGGCGAAGGGGACTTTTTGAGCGATGGCAAGCTCGATGGGTTTCACGCGGCGGTCGACGCCGGTGATCAACATGCGCTTGGCGCGCCCCTTTGCAATGATTTCGGTCCCGCGCGCAATCCGCCCTTGCGCGCCGGTTGGCACAACAATGCCGTCGGTTTTCGCCATGCCCGCTGGCCGAGGGAGCAAGATGACGAACCCGGCAAAACCCAGCGCCCAGCCGACCACCAACAAAGCAAAAATCCGGCGGATCACCGCATCATCGCCTGCGGTGGGATGCGCATCATCACAACAGTTTCGCCAAGGCACGAACGACTGTGAACCGCGCGGTGAAGATCGACAGCATGACCGCAACGGCGGGAAGGAGTGCGATGATTAACCACCCTGTCCACCCAAGCCCGCCACTATCGAGCAACGCGGCACCGACATTTGCGAGCAGCCCGCTCAGCGCGAGAATGATGCCAACGCCAGCAGCGAAACCCAACAGACTGCCGAACAGCGCATCAAGCGCGGCACGGCGTTGAAACAGCCGCGCGACCTGCACATCGCTGGCGCCCATCATGTGCATGATGTCAATGGTCGGGCGGTGCGTGATCATCGCTGTACGGGCAGACAAGACAACGGCCGCCGCCATTGCAACGCCCATCAGCGCGACCAACGCAACCGACAACCAGCGCAATGTCGATAACAACCCTTGAAGCGGCCCCAGCCATTGCGCATGCGGATCGACACGCGCCGCCGGGGCAATCGATTTGACCATCGCGGTCACTTCCTCAACCGCGCGCGGGTCGGCCGTCCGCAAAGCGACATCAATCAACGTGGGCACGGGGAGATCCGCATCAATGCCTTCACTCCCCAACCACGGTGCGAGCAGCGCGCGCATTTTCGCGTCATCGACTTGTTCGGCGCGCGCAACAGGAGCCAATCGCGCCAATTCCGTGAGCACCGTCTGTGTCTGGCGCGCGCGCAAATCTGGATTCGGTTCGACAATTTGCACCGTCAGCTTACCCGCAAGCTGTGCCCCCAGCCCCGACGCCGCATTGCCGAGCGCAAGGCCCGCTCCCGCCGCAAGCACTGTCAGGAAGGTCATAATCGCAATCACCCACGGCATCGGCCCCGACATCCGCCCTTCAGGCAGCAAGCGCCGGTCCGCCGCCGTCGCGGTGAAAGTCTTGTTCATGCGCCGCCATTGCTTTCTGGGGAGGCGCTCACTGGCGGATAGCGCAATGCACCCGTGGGATCGGACAATCGCCCTTTGTCCAGCCGCATCATTTGCGCCGTACCCACCCGACTGAGCAAATGCAGGTCGTGCGTTGCGACCACCACCGTCGTACCGAGGCGATTGAGACCATCGAACAAATGCAACAGCCGCTGCGCCATATCGGGATCGACGTTCCCCGTCGGCTCGTCCGCCACGAGCAAGTCAGGCCGCCCGATCACCGCACGCGCAATCGCCACACGCTGCTGCTCACCACCCGACAGCGTATCAGGCTTGGCATCCGCTCGATCCGCCAACCCGACCCAAGCGAGCATTTCACGCACAGGGGCTGCAATCTCGCGTTCGTCGGTCCCCGCAACACGAAGGGGCAAAGCGACATTGTCAAACGCCGATAAATGCGGGACCAGCCGGAAATCCTGAAACACCACCCCGATCCGCCGCCGGAACACAGGCAACCGGTCACGCGGGGCCGCCACAAGATTCTCACCGAACATGCGGATTTGTCCACGGCTGGGCCGCTGGGCGAGATAAAGCAGCTTCAACAGTGACGTCTTGCCCGCACCCGACGGGCCGGTCAGGAAATAAAACGCACCGCGCGACAGCGAAAAGCTGAGGTCGGACAGCGTTTCGGCGCCTGTGCCATAGCGTAAGCCGACATTTTCGAACTGGACAATATTACTCACGGTCCCCGCGCCCGATGCTTTTCGTGGCACCGCCATCGCACGGCAAAGGCGCATCCGTAAAGGGAAGCGCTTGCATGGGCGGGCCGCACAGTGCTTATGTAATGTCAGAGACGTCCGCCCGAGTAAACATTCTGCAATGATCCTGTCCTGTCCCGCCTGCCGCACTCGCTATGTCGTGCCCGACAGCGCGGTTGGCCCCAATGGGCGGCAAGTGCGTTGCGCGTCGTGCCGCCATAGCTGGTTTCAGGATCCGCCGCCGATGGATCTGGTCGAGCGCGCCAATGTTGCGCCGCCGCCTGTTCCGTCACCACCGCCCACACCCAAGCCTGTTGAGGTTGAAGCGCCAGTCGCACCGCCCCCCGTCCTGCCCGTCGCGCCGTCGCCGGTCGAGCCTGAGCAGGTCACCGAACCCGAAACAGCGCGTTTCGATGCCTTTGCGCCTGAACCACCGTTCCGCCCGCGTCGCAATCCAGCGAAACGCTGGACGCTGGCAGCGGGCATCGTATCAGTGCTGTTGCTCGGTGGAATCGCGGCGGTGCAGTTCTTTGGGACGCCGACGTTCGTCACAGGGTTGCTAGCGCGCGCGGGGCTTCCCGGTGGGCAAGTCGATGTGCCGCTCCTCCTCGAAGTGCCGCGCAAGCCCGAGCGGCGCGAATTGCCGAGCGGGAACGAATTGTTCGCGTTGACCGGCCGCGTCGTCAACCCGACGGATAGCGCCCAGCGCGTCCCCGACATCCTCGCCGAACTGCGCGATGCACAGGGCCGCGTTGTCTATGGCTGGACGATCACTCCGCCCAAACGGACGATTGAGCCGCGCGGCAAGATCGAATTTGATTCGGCCGAAATCGACGTGCCGAAAGGGTCAAAGAAGCTCAACCTCAGCTTCTCGGGCGCCCCACCGAAGGAAGCCACGAAATAGAGGCATTGCCGAGGGCGATACGCTTTGCTAATGGCGCGCGCCTACCTGCTGCCCCTAAAAGGCAGTCAATGGCTGTGCGGCCATGGCGGAACTGGTAGACGCGCAACGTTGAGGTCGTTGTGGGCGAAAGCCCGTGGAAGTTCGAGTCTTCTTGGCCGCACCAGCGAAACAGACTCAAATCATCCGGGGGATGATTTGTGCTGTGCCGCTCCCGAGCGAAGCGATGGGGTCACAACGGGCGCAGCAATAGCGAAGCTATTGCGCGCATCCGGCGATTGGACCGGCCAGCCTCGCCAAAGCGAGGACTGACGACACGGCTTTGCCGGGTCGAACCGCCCTATTTCGACGCCCGAACCCCCATCACTTCGGCCCCCACAGCCCCCAAATGCACCGACGGCGTGTTCTCGCCAACAGACGCCACCCCGGCCAGCACCGGATCCAACTTCGCGGCCTCCGCCGACAGCCGCGCAATCCGCACCGTGTAGCGCCCGTAAGGCACTCCTTCGAAGATAAAGAAACCATCAAAGTCCGACCGCGTGCGCGCAATCGTCCGCCCTTCGGCATCGGCAAGTTCAAGATCAACGCCTTCGATGCTTCCACCACCATTGCGCACCAGCGTCCCGTCGACATCGCCCGAGCTGACCAAAGGCAGTTCGACTGTCATGGCAACGCCGGGCCGTGGCGTCATGACCATGCCGGGCGTCGACGGCTGAACGAGCGGGTCGGGTAGTGACGAGCCATCGACACCGATAAGGACGGGTTGATAGGGCTCCAGCCCATCAACCAGCACTTCGCCATTAACATCGGTGAGCTTGTCGACCGGAATACGCCCCGCCGCGATCTGTGCGCCTTTTTCAAACAATTCGCCCGCGTCGCGCCGCCCGTTCATATTGGCATCGCGATAGACGCGGATGAGCGCCGTGCCGGTCGAAGCGAGCTTATCCGACGTGATGCGCACGCCACCGCCGCTGCGTGGATCGGGGCCAAGGCTAAACGCGACGCTGAGGCCGCCCGCGACCGAGCCATCGCTTGCCGCTTCGCCATTGACGCTCAGCGCAAAGCGGTCAAATTTGCGGATATAGCCAAGGGCCGCACGGGCACGGCTCTGCGTGCGGTCATAGCCGACTTCGGCGCGCCATTCGGCGGGACGCAGCAAGCTGCCCCCGGCCGACCATTCGCCAACAAGAGTAGCAGATTGAAACTGTATTTCGGGCGCGATTCGGAACCGCGCCTCACCGCGCAACCGGATTTTGCCGACGCGAGCATTGGCAAGCAGTCCGGCCTCAACCAAAGGCGGGGGATCGGGGCCGAATTTGCGCCGTTCGTCGCGATAGGCAAGCTCGCCGGTCAGAGACATTCGCCCGAAACTGGCCGACGCCCGCGAGGTGAGTTCGAGGGTGCTGTCGCCGCCCACCCGTGTGATCATCCGCGCGTCGAAATGGACGGGAATGCTCGTCCGCCCGTTGCCAAAGAAATGATCGAGCGTGATCGCGTGAATGCCCGTCACGTCGCGCGTGATGCGATCGGATCGAAATCCGCCGCCAACCCAGATGGTTTCAACGCCGAAATTGGTCGTCCCAAGCTGTGCGAGCGCCTGTGCCCGGAGCGCGCGGCCGCCGGTCGTATCGGCAGCCGCCGAAAACTCGGCCAAAGCAGGGCCAATGGCGCGCCTGAGCGCAACTTCGCCAAAGTTGCGCCGACCGATACCGTCGAGCATCAAACTATGTGCCGATGCCGCAATTGATGTCTTGGCGTTCAATCCGCGTTCGAGTCCGAAGGACCCGCGCCAGCCGCGTCGCCCGAACACGGGCGCATTGGCGATGTTGATCAGGTCACGACCATCCTCGTCCGCGCCCGCCCAGTACCAGGTCTTTTTCGGCGGTATGCTGTCGAGGCCGACCGGCACCGATTTCACATCGCGGCGGATTTGCCCCTGTGGCCCGTAAAGCACTACTTCAAAGCGGTTCTGGCCATAAAGCAGCGGCACATCGAGAAATTCATAGCGGCCATCGGCCCGGTCATTGGCAAAAGCGAGCAGCTGGCCATTGCGATAAAGCTCTGCATCCCACCCACGCGGCAATTCGCCGCGAAAATCGGTGCGGTCGAAATTCTGAGGCCGGTCTACGGGGCGGTTGGTCACCATGAAGCCGCGCCCGACGCTCGATTGCGCAACAAGCGGCGTCGACAGCCCCTGTACATCGCCGACCGCGACATGCGTGGCCTTTAATGGCCCCAAAAGGCCCGCATCAGGATCGGTGCGATAGGCGCGCAGACGAAGCGTCGAGGGCAAGCCGCGACGGTCCGACGATAGCCGTGCATCATACGCAACCGGCCCGACTTCGCCTGACGCATAGATTTCATATTGGGCATCAAACCGACTGCCGCTCAGGCGGTCACGCACAGCGCCCAGACTTGCGACAACGTCAATCGCTGGCGGTTTGACCCCTTTGAAGGGCACTTTGCTATGCGGCAAACTCGCCAGATCGAACACCGGCGCTGCCTTTGCCACGCGGGCACGGCGTTCGGCGGCAAGTTGCGGGGCCAACTTCTTGTCCGACTTAATAATGAGCAGTGCGTTGCCGGTATCCGCCTCCAGCGTGACGCCCAACCAGCGCGAGAGCGCCGTTGTCGCGACACACCACCCTTCGGGCGTGTCGCGAATGTCGTCTGGCGCGACTTTGCGTATCAAGTTCTTGATTTGTTCTGTATTGCTGGCGCGGTCGACGGTCAGTGTATGCCCTTCTTCAAAGGCCCAGCCAGTTGCGCGGCGCGACTGTTTGTCGAGGCGAACGGCAATGTCGAACGACATGATGACGTCGGCGAAATCCACGCACACGCCGGTCGGCGTCGCATAGCCGCGCACGCCGTCGCCCAACCGATACTGGTTCAACCGGACATCAAACAGCAAAGCATCATCCGCCGTCGGCGTCCACGCCTCCGCCAACACCGGCGGTGCCGATGCCAGAAGGGCCAGACCCGCCAGGGCCCGGCCAATAGGGGAGAATAATCGGTGCATCGGACGTGTCCGGTGCTTGCCCGCTCTTAACGCACGACCGTCTGGACCGTGGCAATCGTGCCGCCGCTGCCAGTGTCACTGTCGTCGAGATATTCGATCTTTACCGGGCCGGAAAGTTGCGCCGCAACTTCAGGTGTGACGGGCAAGCTGACTATGCGGCTCGAAATTTCGGCATAAACCGCAATCCCGCGCGCATCGATCAGGGGCTTTGGAACGCCCGCCTTGGTCACGCGGACCCGGCCATAGACCGACCGGTCGCCACTGCGCGCCAACGTAAAGGCAAAAGCGGGGCCGCCCTCAGGCGTCTTGGCCAGTTTCGCATCTGAAATCGCGGCCGTTGCTTTCAACGCACCTTTGCGGATGATGATGGGGATCGTGACGCCGTAAATCGGCACCAGCGCGATCGAAATCCCGGCCTTTGGCGGCTCGGTCGATGGTGGCTTCGCATCGGGAATGCCGCGAAACAGCATATGCGCGCGATATTCACCATCGGGTAGGTTTGCGGGCGCACGAACACCAATGCGAATCGCCTGTGGCTGATTCGGCGCAAGCACAACGCGGCGCGGGGCATAGCTGATCATCGACAGCGTCGATTTTTCCTTGTCGTTCGCGCCTTCGGGTTTCACTTCTTCAAGCTGCCCGTCTGCCGTCATCCGCTTTAGTTCGAGCGAGATGCGATAGGTTGCGGGCGTGTCCCCGACATTGTTGAGGATGACTTCGGTCCCGCGCGGCCCATCGAGCACGACGCGCGTCGGCGCGACGAGCAAATCGCCCGCCGCCAGGGCCGGTGTTGAAATCGAAGCGAGAGCCAGCGCGAGCACGCGCGGCGAAAAACTGAACATGATACGCGGTCCTTACAGCCATGACGGCCACATCAGCATAATGACGCAACAAGGTTGATTTTCCGCTAACCAACCTAGTCCGGCGAAAGCCGGAGCCTTGCGAGAATGCAGTGCGCCCCTGAACCAAGGCTCCGGGTCAAGCCCGGAGCACAACAATTCTCATGTCTCGACGCGAAAAAGCCCGCCGGTTCGAAAACCAGCGGGCCTTCCCGTTAAGTCAGAGCTTTCGCCTTGAATTACTGATAGTTGACCGTGACCGTGAACGGCGTCGGTGTAGTGTAAACACCGTCGGGCTGATTCGCGCCAACCGACAACGTTCCGCCATATTGGAACGTGTTGTTCGCAGCGGTCGCCGAAATCGTCAGCGTCGATGCCGAAGCAACCAGCGTCGACGACATGTTGTTCGCGCCCGACGTCAGCGAAACAGTCGCCGGTGCCGAAATGGTGACAACTTCACCAACGGTACCGACAACGGTGAATGCAGCAGCCCGCGCAGTGCCTGTGCAGACCAGACCGGCACCACAAGTGCGGACGCCAGCCGGCGAAACCGTAACGTCCGCGGCAGCAGCGCCAGTGACGATCGTTGCATAATCAAGATCGAAGTTCTTGGTCACAGTGACCTGCTTCAAAATTTTAGCATTGGCGGTCGCCGTGGCGGTCGCAGCCTGCGCGCCTGTTGAGGCGAAAGCGGCAGCGAAAACAGTGCCGGCAAGCGCGGCCTTCATAAAACGATTGGTCATAACGAACTGGTCCCCAAAGAAATCAAACACGCAGGGCAATTGAGTTCCCCCCGACCTGCGAAACAGCCTTTGCATCAGCGGGAGTTCACTATTTGCTTCTGACATTGGTTAACGATCGCGAAGGAGTCAGCGATATTCGGCGCTGATCGCAATGCGCCCGCGAAAATCGCCTGCTGCGCCTGCGGTCACAATGAGGCGACCACCGAATGCAAAGCTCAACCGCCCCTGCGAATCGAGCGCCGCATTGGGTGAGAGGTCCGTTTTAAGTTCGACCACATCGGCCGTGCTGCCGTCCGACGCCGTCAGCGTAATCTTGTTGGGCAGGCTGACGGCGACCGGCGCAAACGGATCCCCCGACAACCGGACAATGCCCTTTAACGACATGCCGCCCAGATCAACGAGACCGCCCGCGACGCGCCGCACGCCGGTGATCGGGTCAATCGAGACCGTCCCGCTGGTCGATTGTCCACGGTGCGCCGCACGCCCCAAATCAAGCGCGGCTTCAATTTCGATCTGAAGCGGCTTGGCGGGAAGTTTCGATGTGTCCCCTGATCCGGGTGCGCACAGACGGCATTGCGCCGACGTCATCTGCGGCAGGGCAACAAGCATCATCATGGCCAAACAAAAGCGCTTCATAATGGCGGCAATAGCGACATGGCTTTCAATGAATCGTTAACTACGCCATGCAGAACGCAACAATGCCGCATCCCCGGTGTTGACCCGATATGCGAAAGCCGCGCGTGCCCAATCGTCCCCGTATCAATGCCATTGCGACCGCGATCCCCAGCCATGACATTCACAACGCCTTTATTGATTGGGCCGGGGAACGGCTGACCGACCGGCGCGATTCGGCGGTATTTGCGCGGATGGCGGGACGGTCGGGGATATCGCATCGCTGGTCAGTGTTGCCGGTTGGGCCCGACGGAGGTTCGCCGGTTAATGACGGTGGGTTTTATGCCGAGAGCATGCCGGGGACGTCGGCACGGATGACTTTATACGCCGACTATGCCCCCGCACTGGCGCTGAAAGCGATTGCGAAGTTGCCGGATATTTCGGGTGTGACGCATTTGGTCGTGGCAAGCTGCACGGGCTTTACCGCGCCTGGCGTCGACCAGATACTTGTCGAGCGACTGGGCCTTGATCCGTCGGTTGAGCGGACATTGATCGGGTTCATGGGCTGTTACGCAGCGGTAACGGCGCTGAAAACCGCGCGGCATATTGTCCGGTCCGAGCCAGACGCGCGGGTTTTGGTCGTAACGGTCGAGATTTCAACGTTGCATTTGCAGGACGATCTGACGATTGAGCCGTTGCTCGCGATGCTCCAGTTTGGCGATGGCGCAGCGGCGGCATTGGTAACTGGGTCGGGAGCAGGGGTGGCGCTGGATGATCCCTTCGCAGCCACGCTGCCCAACTCGGAGGATCTCATCCGCTGGCATATTGGAGACACTGGCTTTGCCATGCATTTGTCGGGTGAAGTGCCGGGACGAATTAGCGCGGCGCTTGCTGATCCCGTAACAAAGCGCGCGCTGACGGGTGGCGCAGAGCCTTCCGAAGTTGATGCTTGGGCGGTGCATGCCGGGGGACGGTCGATCCTCGATGCGGTTGAAACTGGCCTTGGCCTTGCCTCTGCTCAGCTGGCGGCGTCGCGTTCCGTGTTGAATGAGTGCGGTAATATGTCGTCATCGACATTGATGTTCGTGCTCGCGCGTTTGTTTGATGAGCGGCCCGCTACAGGAGTAGCGCTTGCCTTTGGACCGGGGCTTGCCGCCGAGGGGCTACGTTTCGGCTGGACCGATTGATGCTTACGACCCGCGCTATTGCCGAAGAGTTGATGGACGCTGACGATCTCGATGCGGCGACATATACGGCGGTTGTGCATGATCTTGCGAAGGTCAACACTCTCACGATGGCGCGGCGTCCGACGATCAACTTTCTCAATGAAATCGCACTGCGCCACGATCCGATGCGGGGTGCGATCCGGATATTGGACGTCGGTTACGGCGACGGCGACATGCTGCGGCGGATTGCGAACTGGGCAGCGGGGTTTGGGCAGGCGGTTGATCTCGTTGGCATTGACCTCAACCCGCGCAGCGAAACCGCCGCGCGCGCCTCGACTCCGCCCGAACTGAAGATCGACTACCGGACAGGTGACTATGCCAACCTCGGTGATGAGCGTTGGGACATCATCATCTCCAGCCTTGTCGCGCATCATATGACGCATGATCAGCTCATTACGTTTCTGCGCTTTATGGAAAAGCACGCGACATCCGGTTGGTTCGTGAACGACCTCCACCGCCACGGCTTTGCTTATGTGGGCTATCCGTTGCTCGCGACGCTCATGCGTTGGCACCCGATTGTGAAACATGACGGACGATTGTCGATCGCGCGGAGCTATCGTCCAGCAGAGTGGGCAGCCCTCCTCAAAGAGGCGGGGATCGAAGGCGCGACTGTCGCGCGTCGATTCCCGTTCCGATTATGCGTTTCAAAAATCCGATAATCATTGGCGGCGGACCGGCAGGGTCGAGCGCTGCGATCATGCTCGCGCGTGGTGGCGCGAAGCCACTGGTGATCGACCGACAGGCCGAGATTGGCGATGCACTGTGTGGTGGCTTTATGAGCTGGCATACGCTCAAAAGCCTGTCGCGGCTCGGCGTTGAGCCCAATGGGCATCCGATTGATCATGTGCGGGTGTTTGCTGGAAAGCGCTGCGCGAAGGCTGACTTGCCCGCTGGCGCAGTAGGCCTCTCGCGGCATCGGCTTGATACATTGTTGCGGGCGCAGGCCCTTGAGTCGGGTGCGGGCCTCGAAATCGCGAGCATCAAACATATTGACGACGTCGAGGCCGAAACCCGCTTCCTCGCAACGGGCAAACATGATCTGCGCGGGATCGCCCGACCCAAAATTGATGCTGATGACTCCACACTCGGGCTGCGCGTCAAGATCGGCCCGCATCCACGCCTGACAGCGCTAGTCGGCAGCAGTATCGAATTGCATTTGTTCGACCGCGGCTATGTTGGATTGCTCTTACAAGAAGACGGCAAGGCCAATCTCTGCCTCGCGGCGCGCAAGTCGCGGTTGGCCGAGGCAGGCGGGAACCCGGCATCCCTATTGCGCCAACTCGGCGACGCCATGCCCGCGCTCGGCGAGCGACTGGCTTTCTTGAAAACCCAACCCGATGCCGACGCGATTGCCTCGGTTCCCTATGGCTGGCGCGCGACGACGACCGAACCCGGCCTGTTTCGCTTGGGCGATCAGGCTGCCGTCATTCCCTCCCTCGCGGGCGAAGGCAACGGCATTGCCATTGCCAGCGGCATTGCCGCTGCGGAGGCATGGCTCGTCGGTGGCGCGGCAGCGGCCCCTGCTTACCAAGTCGATTTCGGCCGGCGCACGCGCCGCCCTGTTACGCTCGCCAAATGGTTGTGGGAACGTGGCGAAACGCCGTGGAGCGCAGCGCTGGCGACACGTGCGCTGGCATTTGCGCCGTTCGCCACGCGCTTGTTGGCACAGGCGACACGCATCAGGGATTGAAGCGGGGACGCATACACGCCATCTTGTGTTTATGGAAAAACTAACCCTGACTGACGCCGAGTGGCAGGCGCGCCTGACGCCCGAACAATATCAAATCATGCGCCATCATGGCACCGAGCGCGCCTTCACTGGCATTTACAACGACAATAAAGCGCCCGGCGATTATCATTGTGCGGGCTGCGGCACCCTCCTGTTTCATAGCGATGCCAAATATGATTCGGGGTCGGGCTGGCCCAGCTTCATGCGCCCCGCTGATAATGACGCCGTCGTCGAAGTGCGCGATGTTAGCCACGGCATGACTCGCATCGAAGTGCGTTGTGCTGCGTGCGACGGACATCTCGGCCATGTCTTTCCCGATGGCCCCGCCGAAACCGGCCTGCGCTATTGCATGAACAGCGCCTCGCTTGATTTTGATCCTGCGTAAGGACTCTTGGCAGCCGCTGACTTAGCGCGTAACCCGACGTGCGAATGGCCCGCTCCTCCTCTTCATCAAAGCCGCGTCGGTTCGGCTGGGTTGGGCGGCTGTTCCGCATTGGACTGGTCACCGCGCTGATTGGCATCATGATCGTCGGGATCACAGTGTTCATCGCCTATCAGTCACTGCCTTCCTATGCCGAGCTGAAATCATCGCCCAATGGCCAAATGATCCGCGTCCGTGCAGCCGATGGCACGGTCATCGTGTCACTGGGACCAAGCTACGGCGAATGGCTGAACATCGACCAGATCCCCCAGCCGATGAAAACGGCAATGGTCGCAGTCGAGGACAGGCGTTTCCGCAGCCATTTCGGCGTCGATCCAATTGGCATCGTGCGGTCGTTTCAAGTCCGCTATCTGAAGGGTCGCTTCACGCAAGGCGGGTCAACGATCACGCAGCAGATCACGCGCAACGTGTTCCTCACCAATGACAAGACATGGTCGCGCAAGATCCGTGAAATGATTTTGGCGCTCGCGATGGAGCGGAAGTTTTCCAAGGATCAGGTCCTCGAGCTTTACCTGAACCGTGTCTATTTCGGCGGTGGCGCATACGGGGTGGATGCGGCCTCGCGCAAATTTTTTGGCCATAGCGCGACAACGCTTTCGCTGGGCGAAAGCGCAATCATTGCCGGGCTGGTGAAGGCCCCTTCCAACTATTCGCCGAGCGCTGACGCAAAAGCGGCTGTGGGACGTGCGGGCGTCGTTCTTGACGTAATGCAGAAACAAGGGCTGGTCACGACCGCACAAGTCGCCGCCGCCAACCCGGCAAAAGTCGAGCTCGCTCCCGAACCTAAGCAGAACAGCGTCCGTTATTTCACGGACTGGGCGTTGCCGCAGCTTGATACGTTAATCGACGAAGGCAATGAACCGATTGATGTGTGGACGACGCTCGACTTGCGCATGCAGCAGGCCGCTGATGAATCAATCCGCGCAAATACACCGGGCAAAGCGCAAGGCGCACTTGTCTCGCTCGACCGCGACGGCGCGGTGCGCGCGATGGTGGGTGGCAAGGATTATGTATCGTCGATCTACAACCGTGCGACGCAGGCGGTGCGTCAGCCGGGATCTGCGTTCAAACTGTTTGTTTATCTGGCAGCACTCGAAGCGGGGCATACGCCGGGTGATATGGTCGTTGATGAGCCGGTTGATATTGATGGCTGGAAACCGCGTAATTCGTCACGCCGTTTTTCGGGCGAAATGACATTGCGCACGGCCTTTGCCTATTCGGTGAATACGGTGGCGGCGAAGCTGGGGGCCGAAGTTTCGACGGCGGCCATTGCCAATATGGCGCGGCGTTTTGGCATTACGACGCCGGTCAATACGCATCCATCGATGGTGCTGGGCACATCGGATGTCCGCCTGATTGACATGACGCGCGCTTTTGCGAGCGTGAGCGGCAATGGCGTTGCCGTTGCGCCCTATGGCATCATCAAAGTCACGACCGGTAAAGGCGAAGTACTTTATCAACATCAGGCGAACACGAGCCAAGTTTTGGTTGCGCCAGCCGTCGCTGCGCAAATGATCGACTTGCTGCAAACCGCCGTCAGCACCGGGACAGCGCGCGCGGCACAAATCGGGCGGCCGGTCGCGGGCAAGACCGGGACCACCAGTTCGAACAAGGATGGCTGGTTCCTTGGCTTTTCGAGCGGGATCACGACGGGCGTCTGGATGGGCCGCGACAATGCCGACACGATCACGGGGCTTCAGGGTGGCCGCGCACCGGCGATTGCATTTGCCCAATACATGAAAGTCGCGGTCGCAAAGCGGCCCATCGAGAAATTCCAGACCGAAGTGACGCTGCCCGAATGGCAGCTGGAGCCTGACGAGGAAGCCTATTTCGGCAACGCCGATGACGGGGTTTATGTCGACGAAAATGGTGTTCCCTATGACGCGCCGACGGGCGCGCGTGAGGGCGGGACCCCCAATCCCGACATCGAAGCGCCACAGCAATTTGACCAGAAATGGATCGACGGCGTGCTGGGTCGCGGTGAGGAAGGGGGGGCGCCACCGCCGCCGAAACCGATGGCGACACCAAAAGCCGGAACGCCACCGACCAACCGTCCGCCCTCAAACGCCGATCAGGCCGCGCCGCGCCCGAACCAGTGAAGCGATGATCCGTTGGTGCGCAGCCAGCGGCTAGCCGGACGTGGATCAGCCCCGTTGAGCGTTGCAGCCAAAGCATGGAATTCGCGGCTGTGGTTCATATGGACACGGTGCGCGACTTCATGCGCGACAGTGGCGCGGCGGACATATGAGGGCGCGAGGATCAACCGCCAGCTATAGCGGATATCGCCCGATGACGCGCAACTGCCCCAGCGTGATTTGGGGTCGCCGATGCCGACTTTCGTGACGGTGATGTTGTTGGCGACGGCCAATTCCTGTGTCTCGCGCGTCAGTGTGTCGAGCGCGACGCGTTTGAGATAACGCATCACCCGAGCGGGCATTTGTTCGATGGGGCCGCCGACGCGCAAAATCAAAATAACGTCGTCATTCCCGCGAAGGCGGGAATCCAACGCCTGAACCTCGAGCTTTTGGCGTTGACCCCCCGCCTTCGCGGGGGTGACGAGTTGGGGGGAACGGGCAAAATCCGGCGACCATTCTAGAACGGTCTCCTCCCCCGCCACCAAAAACCGCATGCCGTGCAGGACCGGCTGCGGCGCCGGGAGTTTTGCCAATTGTGCTTCAATCCAATCGCGCTTCCCCGCCGCCCAGCCCAGCGCGGGTTTCAACGGCGCGCGCATCGGCAAACTCAACCGCACCGTTGCATCACGCGGATCGACGCTGAGGCGCATCGCCTTTGCGCCGCGCCGCCGCACGACGACCAGCGGCCAATCGCGCCCGCCGCTTGCAAAGTGCAATTCAGAGGTCGTCACGGTCCACCAAATGCATTTCGAGGTCGCCCGCATCAACTTCCGAAATCGTCCAGCCGCGCACTGATTTGCCCGCTTCATGAACCGAATCACGGTCGCCGGTATTCAGATAGTGCCAGTCAGGCAGCGGTTTCCCCTGATTGCGCAACACATAGGCACAGCTCGCAGGCAACCAGTCCATCGTATCGAGTTTTGCAGGCGTCAGCCGGATACAATCGGGGACGAAGGCGTGGCGATGTTTGTAATCCGAACATTGCGCGCTACGCCGGTCGAGCAGTTTGCACGCGACATTTGTGGGATAAAATTCCCCGGTTTCATCATCCTCGAGCTTATGCAGACAGCATTTGCCGCAACCGTCGCACAGAGCTTCCCATTGCGCGCGGTCTAGTTGTGCCAGCGGTGTGGTTTCCCAGAAACGGTCGGCGTTCTTGGCGCTCACTGCACCCATTTCGCAAGTTCGGCGGCGATTTCCTCCGCCGTCCCGTCATGCGGCAAGAGTGCGATGGGCTTGTTATCGGGACTCATCAAATAGGCTTGGCGGCTATGGTCGACGATATAATTATCCTTGGGCTGACCCGGGGGGATCGAATAAGCGACCCCATAAGCCTTTGCGACGTCGGCGATCACTGCGGGCGATCCCGTCAGCCCGACCATCTTCGGATCAAACGCGGCGGTGAAATCCTTGAGCACTTTGGGCGTGTCGCGCGCAGGATCAATCGTCACGAAAATGAACTTCAGCTTTTCGGCCTTCGGGGGGTTCGCCTTCGCAAATACTTTCACGCCCCGCGCCAGATTTGCAACGTCAGTCGGGCAAATATCGGGGCAATAGGCATAGCCGAAATACATGACACGATATTGACCTGCGAAACTCCGGTCGGTGACGGTCGCGCCATTTTGATCAGTCAACGAGAAGGGACCACCAATCCGCGCCCCTTCCAAAGGTGGTGGAGCCGTGGAAGTCGAACAAGCCGCGAGCGACAGGGCAAAAGCGAAGACAAATTTGTTCATGACAGCGCCAGCCTTGCGATGTTAGCGGCGCGGACGCAAGACAAGCATGATTCGAAACAGGTGGAATGAAATGCGCAAACTGGCTTTGGCTCTGGCATTGATCGCAATTGTCGCGCCGGTCGCCGCGTCGGCACAATTTTCGGACAGCTATAATTTCCTGAAAGCCGTGCGCGAACGCGAAGGGCAGAAGGTCACCGATTTCCTCAACAAGCCCGGATCGGGCGCTGTCATCGTCAACACGCGTGACGGGGCGACAGGCGAAGGGGCACTGCACATCGTCACTAAGCGCCGCGATGTAACTTGGCTTTCCTTTCTGCTCGCCAAGGGCGCAAACCCCAACCAGCGCGACGGCGGCGGCAACACGGCGCTGATGCTCGCATCGCAGCTGGGCTTTGCCGAAGGGCTGGCGCTGCTGATTGACCGAAAGGCGCAAGTCGATTTGCCGAATAGCAGCGGCGAAACCCCGCTGATCCGTGCCGTTCAGAACCGCGATATCGCGACAGTGCGTACGTTGCTGGCGGCGGGGGCAAACCCGAACAAAGCGGACACCGCATCGGGCTTGACGGCGCGCCAATATGCCGAACGCGACATGCGCTCGAGCGCGATTGTGAAGGCAATCGACGAAGCGAAACCCAAGCCCAAAGTGAGCATCGGTCCGAACTAGGTTCCCGTCAGGACGCCATCGTCCAGTTCCCCCAGCAACCGCCGCGCCGCGCGCCTAGCAAAGCGCAAGGTTTCGGCTTTGCGGCGGGCAGGCGACAGCGCAACGGAAAGCGGCTCCCGCACAATCGCGGCATCATAGCGATCAGCAACAATCAACCCGGCACGCTCGGGCAATTTGTCAGCACGTTCGAGCAATCCCGCGTCCAATGTCTCGGGAATCGCCCAGAAAAAACGGTCGCAATAATCGAGATAGTTGGTCCATTTCTGGTCACCGAGCAAATCGGCGCGCGACACTTTGACTTCGACAATCGTGACCAGCCCCTTGGGACACAGCCCCACCAAATCCGCGCGACGCCCATTGCCCAGCGGTACTTCGGCAACGGTCAGGCAATCATGCCGCAGCAATAGCCGCGCGACACCCCGCACGACATGGCTCGTCATCTCAGCGGTGGAAAGCGGGACTTCCAACATGCCCGACCCTAGAACAGGGCAAGAACATGTCAAAGACTATTCATCGCTATCAGCGATAGAAGATGTGGTTGCCCACCGTGGCCACATGGCGCTTGCCCCAATTGGGCGAAACGCGCTTGGCGTGGAAATAAAGCGCGCCCTGCGCCGGACCGTCCGACAGGTTTTTCATCGCAACATGCGCAACGCCCACGGCCTGACGCCACATTGCTTGATTCACGACCGCAGGAAATCCGCCGCTGCGGACGAACGAAAACTGGTTAGGCTGCTTCACCACACCGCAAAGCGTTCCGGCAAACTTACCCGATTTGGCGCGGTTCATAACAACTTCAGCCACGGCAAGCTGACCGGCAATCGGTTCGCCTTTCGATTCGAAATAAACAGCCTTGGCTAGGCAATCAGCTTCGCGATCACCAACCGAGCTTGATGAATGCTGCTCGACCAGCGCAACAAGCGAGATCTGGCCAACACGCTTCGGAAAATCAATCACCGGAATCTGATCGGGCGAAATATCGCCTACAACAATGCCATCCTTGGCATCATGTTCAATCGACGGTTCGGGCGGCAGTGGTTCAGTGACCACCGGCGGGAACAACGGCGCGCCGACGGCTTGCGTCGACATAAAAGCGCCACCTGCAGCAAGAGCGCAAAAGGAAGTGACCGCAGCACCCGCGGCACGAAAGATCTTCGACATTCAACATACAAACATGCGGCCGCACGACGGAAGGGCTGGCAAAAAAACGCAACAAAAAAGCCCCGGTCGAACGTCCGACTGGCCTCCGCAGGCCCCGCAAAATAGGGCGTCAATACGGCTAAGCTCATCAAACTCAGCGCCTCGTGTTGCTGCGGCGCAATAAAGTCAATCTTGTTAACCTATTTCAGCGGTGAACCGTTCGGCGTTCGCGATGTCCAGTTCAACCAGCCACAAGTCCGAATCGCGGTCGCGCCGCCGATTCAGGTAGGCGTCGCGATCCGCTTGGTCGTGGGGGCCGACGGATATCCAAGAATAAGCGCCGTTGCCGCCAAGCACGCGTTCACGCACTGATTGAACGATACCTCTTTCCATGAGAATCAACAGAATAGCGCCCGCAGTGGTATCGCCCTTCGCTAGCACTGTCGCCGCACCGCCTTCATTGTTGACGCGGCGAACCAGCGCACTGACCAGCATCGCGCTGGTCAACCGTGGCGTCACGAGCGCTTGTAACCGGGCAACAACGACAGCGCGATGTGCGAGCGCATAAACGTGCCTGTGCCCCGCGCCGCTTCCTCGCCGTGCTGGTCGATCAGGCGGGCATCGCCCACGAAAACGCGCTTACGCCCGCTGATCCACCGCCCCTCGGCAATGATCGGTCCCGCCTTCAACGGCTTGGTGAAAAGCAGGTTGAACGCGGTCGTCAGCACAAAACGATCCGTCACCAACGAATTGATCGCATAAAAGGCCGCGTCATCAAGCATTTTGAAATAGGCCGTGCCATGCAGCGCGCCCGCCGCATGATAATGGTCGGGCGTCACGTCAAAGCGGATACGCGCAAAACCGTCTTCGACAATCTCAAGTTCGGAGGGAAAGGCCCGGTTGATCGGCGCGGAACGATAAAGCGATTCAAGCGCGCGGTGGTGCGCACTCGCGCCGTCGCTCTGGTTAAGCGGCGTCACGCGCCTCTCCGGCATCGAACAGCGCGAACAACGCATCGTCAGTCGCCGCCCCACGCAATTTTGCAACAAAAGCCCGATCGCGGAGCAAGCGGCTAACCTGTGCTAATGCCTTCAAATGCGCCGCGCCCGCATCACTCGGCGACAAAAGCATGAACACCAAATCAACCGGCTCATCATCAATCGACGCAAAGTCTACCGGCTGGGCCAATCGCGCGAACACGCCGACGACGTCTTTTAGACCATCAATCTTGCCATGCGGAATTGCGATTCCAGCCCCGAATCCGGTGGAGCCCAGCCGCTCACGCTCGGTCAATTTCTCGGTCACCAGCGCCGAATCGACGCCGTGCACACGCTCAGCCAGCGTCGCCAGCTGCTGAAACAGCGTCTTTTTATTGGGTGCGACAAGCGCAGCAACAACCGCGCCAGGGCGGAGAAAGTCATGCAAATCTGTCATTTTTGTCCCGGATCGGGGCGCCCCCGCGCCCAAAACTGCCTTAGGCCGCGCGCTGGGGTTCCACCCAGCCAATCGTGCCATCGCCGCGCCGATAGACCATATTGAAGGCTCCTGTCCCGCTATTTTTGAACAAAAGTGCATTTGTGTTGCGTAAGTCGAGCATCATCACCGCATCGGACACAGTCGCATCGGGCACATCAACACGCGTCTCCGCCACAATCAGAGGATGATCACCCACATCGATTTCGACATCATCATCAACGGGTTCGAAAACAGTGTAGCCTGCCTCAATCGGCTCAATCCCGTTCGGCCCCTTATGATCCTTTAACCGGCGCATATAGCGGCGCAGTTGGCGTTCGATCTTTTCCGCCGCGCCTTCGAAAGCGGGATGCGCGTCCATCGCATTGCTCGATGCTTTTAGGATGACGCCCTGCATCACATGCGCAACGATGTCACACGAAAAGCCATTGTCATGTGGCCCTTTGCCGAACGTGACATGCGCCGAAATCGCGCGCGCGAAATATTTGTCGGCAACGCCTTGCAACCGGTCGGAGACGTGGGTGCGGAGCGCGTCGCCGGTGGCGACTTGATGTCCCGAAACACGAATGTCCATGCCACTTCTCCTTGTTGTTAAACGGCTATGCTATCGGCGGGGTCCGCCCAATCGTCGGCGGTCGCCCATAACGAATCGGTCAGCGTCGCAACAAAGACGCGGTGGCGGGTGATTTCGTCGGCGCTGGCAGCATGTTGACGCGGTTGGCGCGAAAGACTGACGCGCGGGGTGTCCGCACCGACGCTGTGAATTTGGGCACTGGGCGCGGCCATCATATCAAGGCCAATTTGCCGCCCGCCGGTTAGTTCAACATAAACTTGGGCGAGCAAGGCCGCATCGAGCAATGCGCCGTGGCGAACGCGGTGACTGCGGTCGACCCCATAGCGCGTGCAAAGCGCATCAAGGCTGTGCTTCGCGCCGGGATGCCGCGCCTTCGACAACGCCAGCGTATCAATCATCCGCGACATCGAAATGTGCAGCCGTCCGCAATTTTCGAGCTCGGCGTTCAAAAAGCCGAAATCGAACATCGCATTATGCGCGACCAGCGGACTATCGCCCAGAAAGTCGAGCAGATCCTCCACCACGTCATCGAAATAGGGTTTGTCGGACAGGAAAGCATCAGACAGCCCATGCACTTGTTCGGCAATACTGGGCATTGCCATGCTGGGATTGAAGTACGCGTGAAAACTGTTCCCCGTTTCAACGCGGTTGACCAGCTCGACACAGCCAATCTCCACGATCCGGTCGCCCTGTTTGGGGTCGAGGCCGGTGGTTTCGGTATCAAAAACGATCTCACGCATTGTCACGTTACGATGGACCCATCGCCCGCGTTAGACAAGCGATGACTTCGTGCACCTGTGCACGCGTTGCGGCCAAATCGGTGCTGGTGTCGATGATATGATCGGCAAGCGCTCGCTTTTCAGCATCGGGGATTTGGCGCGCGACAATCTGGTCGAATTTTTCGGCCGTCATACCAGAGCGAGCGAGGACGCGAGCGCGCTGGATGTGGGCAGGCGCGGAAACGACGACGACCGCGTCGATATCAGTCGGGCGACCTTTTTCGAGGAGGAGGGGGATGTCGAAAACAACGAGCGGCGCACCGGCGTGGCGAGCGAGGAACGCGGCGCGTTCTTTGGCGACGGCGGGGTGTACGATGGCTTCGAGCCGCTTGAGGGCATCGGTATCGCCGAACACATCTGCGCCCAATTTCTGGCGATCCACCGCACCGTCGGCCGCGCTGCCTGGGAAAGCCGTTTCTATGGCTTCGACCAACACGCCGCCTCTGCTCTGCAGGCGATGCACCTCGGCATCGGCATCGAATATAGGCACGCCTTCATCGGCAAACATCGCAGCAACGGTCGACTTGCCCATGCCAATCGATCCAGTAAGGCCGACGATTTTCATGTGGTAAGCAATGCTCGCAATTCATCATCATGGTCGCGCGGCGGTGCAGCACCGAAGAAAAGTTCGAAAGCAAGCGCTGCCTGTCCGACGAGCATTTCAAGACCGTCGATGGTTTCAAGGCCGCGCGCGTCTGCCGCTTTCAAGAGGCGGGTTTTGAGCGGGGCGTAAACAATGTCATAAACCACCGCATCATTAGGGAGCGGTGACAGATCGAGGCTGAGCGGGTCCTGACCGACCATGCCGAGTTGCGTCGCGTTGACCAACAGCGCGGCGGGCGGGAGGGGCTTGTCGAGACTTTGCACCGACCCCTTCAAGCGAAAGCGCGCGAGAAGCGCGGCACCCTTTAACGGATTGCGGGCAAGGATCGTGATGGGTCCGACATCGGCCCTCGACAAGGCAAAAAGCACGGCATGCGCCGCACCGCCGGTGCCCACCACAGCGATTGGAAAGCCGGAGAGGTCGAGGTCGGCTATCGGTGTGAAGAACCCGGCGGCATCCGTATTCGTGCCGATCAGCGCACCACCTTCGTCGCGGAACACCGTGTTCATCGCGCCAATACTGGCGCGAACATTGCCCGGATCACCAATCAAATCCATCGCCGCGATTTTGTGCGGGACCGTAATGTTGCACCCGCGCCAATCCGCGTCTTTGCGTCTTTGCGCGAAATAATCGGCGAGGTCGTCCGCCTTAACCGCACACGTCCGGTATTCGGCGTCGATGCCCAGTTTCTTCAGCCAGAATCCATGGATGATCGGCGATTTCGAATGGATGATCGGGTCACCAATCACTTCGGCATAAGGCGTCATGACGCCAAAACCCCGCGCACGCGCAGCCAAGCGAGAAGCGGCAACAACGGGAGGCCCATAATCGCGAACCAGCTCCCTTCGACTTTCTCAAACAATTGCGCGCCCAAGCCTTCAACACGGTAACCGCCCGCGCACCAGCGCGCTTCGGGATCGCGTGCGCAATAGTCGGCGATGAAATCCTCGCCAAGCGGGCGAACGTGCAGGGTCGCCGTTTCGATGACACGCCACACCGGCTGACCACCCAGATAAGCGACCGCCGCGCTGTGCAATCTATGCGTGCGACCGGAGATTAAACGGAGTTGATCCGCCAGTGCATCGCCCGGCTTATCGAGGCGCGTCCCATCCAGATCGCCAACGGAATCACAACCGAGGACCAGTTCTCCCGGACGTTTGGCTGAAATCCGCGCCGCCTTCAGCTCAGCCAGCGCATCCGACAAATCACGCGGCGACAAATGCATCATTGACGCCTTCGCCGCATCCTCATCAACCATCGGCGCGACAGCCTCAAATGGCACGCCTGCAGCTTCGAGCATCGCTTTTCGCGACGGACTGGTAGACGCGAGGACTAGCATCAATCGGCCTGCCGCTCGCTCACCAGACCGATAATCGCCGCCGCCGCTTCCTCAATCGACCGCCGCGTCATATCGATCACGGGCCAACCATTATCGGCGAACATGCGCCGCGCAAACGCCACTTCGCGCGCCACCGCATCGGCATCGACATAATCGGTTTCGGGGGCTTGGTTCAGTGATAACAGCCGGTTACGCCGCACCTGAATCAATCGCTCCGCACTGGTGATCAGGCCAACAACAAGCGGATGCTTCAACGAATAAAGCGACTCCGGCGGTGGCGATTCAACCACAATCGGGATGTTCGCGATCTTGTACCCGCGGTTCGCTAGATAGATTGACGTCGGTGTCTTCGACGTCCGCGAGACACCTGCAAGAACAATATCTGCCTCTTCCCAATTTTCGTGCGCAATCCCATCATCGTGGGCGATCGTGAATTGGATCGCTTCGACCCGCGCGAAATAAGCATCGTCGAGGACATGCTGCCGCCCCGGTCGCGCCTGTGCGGTCTGCCCGAGAAATCCCGACAGGGCATCATTGACTGCGTCGAGCGGCGCAACCGCCGGAATGCCTAGCGCCCGGCAAGCCGCTTCCAGCCGCTTGCGTGTCTCGTTATTGACCAACGTGAACAGCACCAGCCCCGGATTCTGGGCGATATCAGCAAGGACGCGGTTCAAATGCACCTCGCCGCGCACCATCGGCCAGAAATGCTTCATCGTCTCCACGCCATCATATTGCGCGAGCGCGGCTTTCGCCATCATATCAAGCGTTTCACCGGTGGAATCGGAAAGGAGATGAAGATGGAGCTTCGCCATTCGCCCCCTGTGCATAAGCGCGGGGAATTTTACTAGGCGAATCGCGCGGATGAATCATCGCGGAATTTCGATCCCCAATGCCCGTGTTTTCGCGCTCAGCCTTATCCACATCAAATCCGATTCATCGGCACCTTGTGGATAATGGGGACAACCGAATCGAATCCGCCGCGTTCTGGGACTCTGCGCCCGTCAACCTGTTGGCAATTCGGCGTGACGTCGATAAGCCCCGCACATCGCCATTCTACATCTTACATCAGACTCTTTCTTAATATTTCTTAAAGGATAAGAATTGACCAAGCCTTTGCTCGACGTGCTTCGTGGTCACCGTCAAACACGACCGCCTGTTTGGTTCATGCGCCAAGCCGGACGGTATTTGTCCGAATACCGCGAATTGCGCGCGCAGAAGGGTGGGTTTCTCGAGCTTGTGCATGACAGCGATGCGGCCGCCGAAGTCACGCTTCAACCAATCCGTCGGTTCGGTTTTGATGGCGCGATCCTGTTCTCGGATATTCTCGTGATCCCGAACGCACTGGGGCAGGACTTGTGGTTCGAAGAAGGCGAAGGACCGCGTCTGGCCCCAAAGCTCGTCGATCATGCGCTGAGCGGGCTTACAGCAGCTCCTGAGCGGCTCTCGGCGATCTATGCAACCGTCACGAAGGTGAAAGTCGCCATGCCCGCTGAAACCACGCTGCTGGGTTTTGCGGGCAGCCCGTGGACGGTGGCGACCTATATGATCGCCGGACAGGGCAGCAAAGAACAGGCCGAAGCCCGGCGCTATGCTTATCGCGATCCAGCGGCGTTTGGCGAGATTATTGACGCGATTGTGGCCATGACCGTCGATTATCTGTCGGGGCAGATAAAGGCGGGCGCGGACGCAGTGCAATTGTTCGATAGCTGGGCCGGGAGCCTCAGCCCCGCGCAGTTCGATAATTGGGTCATCGCGCCGACAGTCAAGATCGTCACGGAATTGCGCAAGCGGCATCCGAATACGCCGATCATCGGCTTTCCCAAGGGCGCGGGCGGCAAGCTCATTGCCTATGCCAAGGCGACCGGCGTCGATGCGCTCGGCATTGACGAGACGGTCGATCCGGTCTGGGCCTCCACCTATCTGCCTGCCGGCCTGCCGGTGCAGGGCAATCTCGATCCGCTTGCCCTCATTGCGGGCGGCGCGACCTTGTCCAAAGCCATTGCGCATATCCTCGAGGCCTTTGCCGACCGTCCGCATATCTTCAATCTCGGCCACGGCATTTTGCCCGACACGCCGATTTCGCATGTCGAGGTGGCGCTGAAGCAGGTGCGCGGGGGATGATCGGATTGCGTTTATGATAGGGTTTTTGGGCGCGGCCTACCCCTGGGTGAAGGCGGCGCATCTGATCTTCGTGATTTTCTGGATGGCGGGGCTGTTCATGCTGCCGCGCTTTTTCGCCTATCATCAGGAAACCGCGCCCGGATCGCCAGAAATCGCCGCCTGGATCGAGCGCGAGGCACGGCTCATCAAGATCATCCTCAACCCCGCGATGATCGTCGTCTGGGCACTCGGCCTGATCCTGACAGTCAATATCGGCGCGTGGGCCGAAGGCTGGTTCTACGCCAAATTCGCCGCCGTTTTGGGACTGTCAGGCTATCATGGCTGGATGGCAGGCTACGCCAGAAAACTTGCGTGTGGTGAGGCAGGGGTCTCATCAAAAACGATGCGCCTGCTCAACGAAGTTCCGGGCGTGGCGACGGCGGTGATCGTGGTGCTGGTGATCGTGAAGCCGTTTTAAGTCACTTTTTCGTTCAAAACTAAACGATTCGTTGATGGTGGGATATTTTACAACTCGGTAACATACAATTCTAAGGAGAATTGGCATGCCCGTTTCAGGAGCCAGCAGCACCGGTTCATCGTCGCGCAACAATTCACGTAGCTATAGCCCGTCATCGAACCAGAGCCAAAGCAGTTCGTCACGGAGTAGCAGCTCGAATACATCAACCGGCGTCGACCGATATCGTTCATCAACATCGCAACCGCAACGAAGCATGACGCCCGTTGAGCGCGGCGAAGCGGCGCGCGCGGCTGATGTGACAGCTCGGGCGCGAACAGCACCAGCACGACGTGAACCACCGATCATTTCCGGTACGGGGCTGGGTCAAACATCGATTACAACGGGCAGCCAAGTACTGCGTCGTAACCCCACACTCGAAATCCAATGGCGTTCGACCACGAGCCCGGTCACAAACAGATCAGGATTTAGCGGACCGTTGCAGAGAGCGCTCGATGCTGGTGGCATTAACAGCTCGCAACCCGTTGCAGGCAAGCCTGTCGGTGGCACGACGAGCAATTCACCTGCCGCAAGAACACAAAATGGAGCTGCTGCAGAGCGTGCGATTGCGAATCAGATGCGCACCGATCCACGTTATTCGAACGTGCAAACACAAGTGCCGGTTCGGACGTCACGAGGCACACGCATTGTCGATGTAATCGCGACCGAAAGAGCGCGTAATCCGGAATTCAACAAGCGTATTGAGGTCGAGTCAAAACTCGGCCGCGCGTCCGCATCCACGAGCCGAAATGGTACATTGACACAGGTTGCTAAAGACGCTGAGCGAATTGCCGAAAACACGCGCGTTCGCGGCTGGGGGACAACGCTCAAATCCGTCGGCCGGGTCGCGCGTCCTATTGGTATGGCAATTGATGCTGTGCAGTTGGGCCAGGCATTCCGAGCGGATGGTAATCGCATAGGGGACCGGACGCAACGAGCAGCGGGATCGCTAGCCGGCGGTGCGGCAGGGGCATGGGGCGGTGCACAAGCAGGTGCGGCGATTGGTTCGCTTGGAGGGCCGGTAGGCACTGTTGTCGGTGGTGTCGTGGGAGGCGTTATCGGCGGCGTCATCGGCAGTGGCGTCGGCGAAAAGGCTGTTGGTTGGGTCAAGAGCTGGTTTTAATTGAAGGAACGCGATAGCTGGCGATCGCAGTGTAATTGGGGTTCTAACCAACCAATGTCCGACCGACGAAAGCCGTTTCTGCATTATAAAGATGTTCGAGTCTTCTACGTTCGAAAAGGCGCGCGTGCTTTGTCGTACATTTACGCACTGGAGCCCAATTTAGATGCAGAAACAACAGATCAGCCATTTTTCGATGTCCGAAAGTTGCCGTCGCGCTACACTGAAAGCCTTACCATCGAAGATATTTCAACCCCCCTCAACGACGCTGATTTCGTTGCTAAAATTGAAAATGAACGTGAGGCACATCGTGAAGCTATGCGACGAGCCATTGACGGCGGTCATGATTTCGTGAAGTCTTCAGCAGGAATTAAATTTAAAGGGCTCATTTCGACGATTTTTAATCGTTAGAACGCTGCGAGTCGGACTCGATGCAGTTCTTGACCCCAACCCCCAAATCCCCTAATTTGATCACTGCAACCATTCGGTTTTGCATTAACCAGCATCAGTCCTTGATCCGCTGTTTCGGCCATCCGGCCCCATAAGACTCCCCGAAAGAATACACTATGCATCTGAAAGATTTGAAGAAAACAGCGCCGGCCGATCTGGTTGCGATGGCCGAGGAGCTTGGCATCGAGGGCGCGTCGACGCTGCGCAAGCAGGACCTGATGTTCGCGATCCTGAAAGTGAAGGCCGAGAACGGCGAACAGATCATGGGCGTCGGCACGATCGAAGTGTTGCAGGATGGCTTCGGCTTCCTCCGCTCGCCCGAAGCCAATTATCTTGCCGGCCCCGACGACATTTATGTCTCGCCAAACCTTGTCCGCAAGCATGGCCTGCGCACCGGCGATACCGTTGAATGCGAAGTCAAAGGGCCGCGCGACGGCGAGCGCTATTTCGCGCTGACCAAGGTCGTCAAAGTCAATTTCGACGATCCCGAAGCGGTGCGCCACCGTGTCAATTTCGACAATCTGACGCCGCTGTATCCGGATGAAAAGCTGAGCCTCGACACGCTCGATCCCACGGTCAAGGACAAGTCGGCGCGCGTCATCGACATCATCTCGCCGCAGGGCAAAGGCCAGCGCACGCTGATCGTTGCGCCGCCGCGCGTCGGCAAAACCGTCATGCTGCAAAACATGGCCAAGGCGATCACTGACAATCATCCCGAAGTGTTCCTGATCGTCCTCCTCGTCGACGAACGGCCTGAGGAAGTCACCGACATGCAGCGCAGCGTGAAGGGCGAAGTCGTTTCCTCGACTTTCGACGAGCCCGCGACGCGCCACGTCCAGGTTGCCGAAATGGTCATCGAAAAGGCCAAGCGCCTGGTCGAGCACAAGAAGGATGTGGTCATCCTGCTCGATTCGATCACGCGCCTCGGCCGTGCTTACAACACCGTGGTGCCGTCGTCGGGCAAGGTCCTTACCGGCGGTGTCGATGCGAACGCCTTGCAACGGCCAAAGCGCTTTTTCGGCGCGGCGCGGAACATTGAGGAAGGTGGATCGCTCTCGATCATCGCAACCGCCCTGATCGACACGGGCAGCCGCATGGACGAAGTCATTTTCGAAGAGTTCAAGGGCACGGGCAACAGCGAAATCGTCCTCGACCGCAAAGTGGCGGACAAGCGCGTCTTCCCGGCGCTCGACGTCGGAAAATCGGGCACGCGCAAGGAAGAATTGCTCGTCGAAAAGGTCAAACTGTCGAAAATGTGGGTGCTCCGCCGCATCCTCATGCAGATGGGCACAATCGACGCGATGGAATTCCTGCTCGACAAGATGAAGGATTCGAAGACCAACGAAGACTTCTTTGATTCGATGAATTCGTAAGGGCGCAACCGTGATCGATCTTCTTATCCTCGCCACTGAAACCGCCGCTGCGGCCGCGCCATCACTTGGCGGACCTGCTGAAATCTGGGCGGCGATCGTCAAAGATTTCAGTAACATAACCTCGCCATCGGCATTCTCTGCATTTGTTCAAGTGCTGATGATCGACATCGTGTTGGCGGGCGATAATGCCATTGTTGTCGGTGCGCTGGCGGCCGGGTTGCCAGCGGACCAGCGCAAGAAAGTCATCTTTATCGGCGTCATTGCGGCGCTCGTCCTGCGCGTGATTTTTGCGCTGATGGTAACGTGGCTGCTCGGCATCGTCGGGCTGGTCTTCGCCGGTGGTGTTCTTTTGATGTGGGTCGCTTGGAAAATGTATCGCGACATCACCCGTAGTGAAGCGACAGAATCACCCGGCTCCCCTGAAATTGCTGGTGACGAGAATTCGGGGATCAAGCCATCGAAGAGCTTCGCTGCTGCTGCATGGGCGGTCGCGGTTGCCGATGTTTCGATGAGCCTCGACAATGTTCTCGCGGTTGCGGGCGCGGCGAAGGATCATCCTGGCATCATGATCGTCGGGCTGATCTTTGCCGTCGCGCTGATGGGACTCGCTGCGAACATTATCGCGCTATATATCGAGCGGTTTAAGTGGATTGCGTGGGTCGGCATGGCCGTGATCGTTTATGTCGCGGGCAAGATGATCTACGAAGGCTGGATTGACCCACAACTCGGCGTCGGTCGTTATGTGCTGGCGATGGTTGGCTGAGGCCGCTCACAATAAGGAGTCGGACATGAAAGTGAATGTCGAAATCGATTGCACGCCGGAGGAAGCGCGTCGCCTAATGGGCTTGCCCGACATGGCGCCGATCCATGATGCGATGATGGCGCAGCTGAAGGACACGATGAAGAACGGCGTTTCACCTGATATCATGATGTCGATGCTCAAAAGCTGGTCGCCAATGGGCGATACCGGCATGAAGCTGTGGCAAGGGCTGCTCGATCAAGTGACGAGCGCTGCGAAGAAGTGACTGATACAATTTTCGCGGTTTCGAGCGGTGCGCCGCCCGCCGCGATTGCTGTGCTGCGGATTAGCGGGCCGAACGCTGACGCGGCGCTAAAGGCGTTAGGGGTGGGCGCACTCCCTGAGCCGCGACACGCGAGTTTGCGGAAACTGTCGGTGAATGGTGTGGCGCTGGACGAGGCGTTGGTGCTTCGCTTCCCGGGGCCGAAGAGCGCGACCGGCGAGAATCTGGTTGAACTGCATCTGCACGGCGGGCGTGCGACGATTGCCGCCGTTAGTGCGGCGTTGGCGGCGGTGCTAGGCCTCCGTCTTGCTGAGCCCGGTGAGTTCACGCGGCGCGCGTTCCTGAATGAGAGTATGGACTTGGCGCAGGCCGAGGGGCTGTCCGATCTGCTCGCGGCCGAAACCGAGCATCAGCGGCGGTCGGCATTGGCGATGGCATCGGGCGGCCTGTCAGCGCGGGTTGAGGTGGTGCGGGCCGAACTCCTGTCGGCGTCGGCACGGGTCGAGGCCGCGATTGATTTTGCCGATGAGGATGATGTGTCGCCCTGGCCTGAGCGAGCGGCTGTTTTGCGATCTTTAGCGGGCGAACTGGATGTGTTGATTGCCCAACCCCCGGCAGAGCGGTTGCGCGATGGGGTGCGGATCGCGATTGCGGGGCCGCCGAACGCTGGCAAATCGACACTTATCAATGCTTTAGTGAGTCGAGAAGCGGCCATCACTTCACCGATCGCGGGGACAACGCGCGATGTAATCGAAGTGCCGGTGCAACTGCGCGGATTACCCTTGGTGTTTATCGATACGGCGGGGTTAAGGGGGCAGACCGACGACAGCATCGAAGCGATTGGCATTTCGCGGGCCGAGGCGATTGTTGCCGCGGCGGATTTGGTGCTGTGGCTGGGAGAGGGAGAACCCCCTAAAAGAGAAGGGATAATCGCGATTCAGGCGAAGGCCGATCTGATCGATTCAGCCAACGATCACCGGCTGGCAGTTTCAGCGCTGACAGGTGCAGCGATGCCCGCGCTGATCGACGCGATTGTGGATGCCGCAAGGGCCGTCCTCCCGCCGCCCGACGCGATTGCGCTCAACGCTCGGCAGCGGGCTTGCCTGTTCGAAGTGGCGAGCGAATGTGCCGCAGCGGCGACCACGGATAACCTGATCCTCGCCGCCGAACATCTCCGCCAAGCGCGCCTGTCGCTCGACCGTCTGACAGGCCGCGCAGGCGTGGAGGACATGCTTGACGCGCTTTTTGGGACTTTTTGTATTGGCAAATAGCGCGCCCACCGCTGTTCCACGTGAAACAATTGTCCGAATCCCCGTGATCCTGTAACAGCTCCATCATGTCCTATGACGTGATCATTATTGGCGGCGGCCATGCTGGCTGCGAGGCTGCGGCGGCGGCGGCGCGCCGTGGTGCGCGGGTCGCGTTGGTCACGATGGCGCGCGCGACGGTGGGCGCGATGTCGTGCAACCCGGCGATTGGTGGTGTCGGAAAGGGACAGCTGGTCCGCGAAGTCGATGCGCTTGATGGCTTGATCGGGCGTGCAGGCGATGCGTCGGCGATCCATTATCGAATGCTGAACCGATCAAAAGGCAAAGCGGTGCAGGGGCCGCGCATTCAGGCCGACCGGGTGGCTTATCGAAATGCGGTGCAGGCGATGCTCGCCAATCAGGTGGGACTGGACATTGTTGAAGGTCAGGTCGAATCGCTCATCCTGTCCGATGGCGCGGTTTCGGGCGTGGTACTTGCCGATGGTCGTCGGCTTGAGGCCGCAGCGGTTGTACTATCGTCGGGCACTTTCCTGAGCGCCAAGATGTTTTGCGGCGCGGACGTGATGTTAGGCGGCCGTGTTGGCGAACCGGCAGCGACCGGCCTCGGCGCTCAGTTACGGGCACTCAATCTGCCCGTGGCCCGATTGAAGACGGGGACACCGCCGCGGCTTGACGGGCGGACTATCGATTGGAGTCGCCTTGAGATGCAGCCGTCGGATGCTGACGACTGGACGTTGTCGCCGCTGGGCAAGCGCGTGATGCCGCAGCTGTTCTGCGCGATCACGCGAACCAACGCAGCGACGCATGATGTGATCCGCGCGTCGTTGCACGAATCGCCGATGTTCACCGGCGCGATTGAAGCGAGCGGACCGCGCTATTGCCCCTCAATCGAGGACAAGGTCGTGCGTTTTGGCGACCGTGACGGGCATCAGATTTTCCTCGAACCCGAAGGCGTCAACGATCCGCTGATCTATCCCAATGGTATTTCGACTTCGTTGTCTGTTGCGGCGCAGGCGGCAATGTTGCGGACCATCGCGGGCCTCGAATCAGTCGAGATCGCGCAGCCGGGCTACGCGGTTGAATATGATTATCTCGATCCGCGCGCGCTGAATCACACTCTAGAATCGCGCGCTTTGCCGGGGTTGTTCCTTGCCGGACAGGTCAACGGCACGACGGGGTATGAGGAAGCCGCCGCACAGGGGCTGGTCGCCGGTGCAAATGCAGCGGCGCGAGCGCTCGGCAAAGCGACGCTAAGGATCGACCGCGACACCAGTTATATTGGCGTCATGATTGACGATCTCGTGTTGCAGGGTGTGACCGAGCCGTATCGGATGCTGACCGCGCGGGCCGAACACCGCTTGCGACTGCGCGCCGACAATGCCGAGACGCGGTTGACGGGGATTGGGATCGCGCATGATCTGATCGCTGAGGAACGCCGCGCGCATTGGGTTTCACGGGAAACCGCACGGACGACGGCGGAAGCAGTGATGGCGTTCGGTGGGGATCGATCAATTGCGACGGCGATCCGGCGTGATAGTCTTGATCCGGCCGCCGTGCGCACGCTCGACCCGGCGCTGGCCGCGCTCAGTGGCGATGTGCTTGACGAACTGATCGAGGATGCGCGCTATGCGCCCTATGTGGATCGCCAGCGCGCCGAAGTTGCGGCCCGCCGTGCCGCCACGCATGTGCCGATTCGCGATGATCTCGATTATCATGCGATTGCGGGGCTCTCGACAGAAATGGTGCAACGCTTGACAGCTGCACGCCCCGCCACGCTGGGCGATGCTGAACGCATTCCGGGCATTACGCCTGCTGCATTGTCGGCCCTGCTCGTTCACAACCGAAGCGGTGCACACCGTTGACTGAAGCCGAAGCGCGCGACTGGATCGCGCGCCATTTTGATGTTTCACGTGAAACAATCGAGCAGCTCGATACTTATGCCCATGCAGTGCGCGCAGGGCAGGAAAGCCAAAATCTTGTTAGCGCGAGCACAATCCCCAATTTCTGGTTGCGGCATATCGTCGATTCGGCGCAATTAATCTTGCTCGGGGGTAAGGGGTCTTGGCTCGATATTGGCAGCGGCGCCGGCATTCCCGGGATTATCATTGCGATCCTGACCAGCGAACTCGTCATCCTCGTTGAACCGCGTGCAAGACGGGCGCAATTCCTTCAGCAAACGGCACAAAAGCTGGGACTTTCAAACGTTCGCGTGGCCCAATCGACTGTGCAGAAACTTGAGGCCAATCCCGTGGATAACATCACCGCGCGCGCCGTTGCCGCATTGCCTTCGCTTATCCAAATGGCCACGCCGCATGCCCATAAAGGGACAATTTGGGTGTTGCCGAAGGGAAAATCGGCCAAATCCGAACTGGCGTCGCTGCCGCGTGCGTGGCAAGGTGCGTGGACCATCCATCGCAGCGTCACTGATCCGGAGAGCAACATTCTGGTCGGGCGCAACGTGAAAGTGAACGGCAGAAAATGATTTGCGTCGGTGTCGCGAACCAGAAAGGCGGCGTGGGAAAGACCACAACCGCGATCAATGTCGCTACCGCGCTGGCGGCGACGGGCTGGCGCGTGTTGCTGATCGACCTTGACCCGCAGGGTAACGCGTCAACGGGCCTGGGCGTTAATCATTCGGACCGGGTGCGGTCGAGCTATGAATTGCTGACCGGCGATTGCACGCTGGCGGAGGCCGCGATGGCGACCAAAGTGCCGCGGCTTGATCTGGTCGCGGCGACGGTTGACTTGTCGGGCGCCGAAGTCGAGCTGGTGGGTTATGAAAACCGCACGCATCGGTTGGAAGCGGCAATGAACGCGGCACCACCGGGGCGCTGGGACATTTGTTTGATCGATTGTCCGCCGTCATTGGGGCTGCTGACGATCAATGCGATGGTCGCCGCTCAGTCGTTGCTGGTGCCGTTGCAATGCGAATTTTTTGCGCTCGAAGGACTGTCGCAACTCCTTCAAACGATTGAAAGAATTCGCGCGAAGTTCAATCCGGCGCTGTCGATCTTGGGCGTCGCGTTGACCATGTATGACCGGCGCAATCGCTTGACCGAACAGGTGGCACAGGATGTCCGCGCGTGCCTCGGCAATGTCGTGTTTGAAACAGTGATCCCGCGCAATGTGCGGCTGTCGGAAGCGCCGAGTCATGGGCTGCCCGCACTGGTTTATGACATGCGTTGCACGGGATCGGAGGCGTATATTCGGCTCGCGCGTGAATTGATTGCACGGCTGCCCCGTCTGACGGCGGCGGCGGCATGAGCGACGATCTCGCCGTGCCGAAACGCCGCGCACCCGGGTTGGGGCGGGGGTTGTCCGCGCTGCTGGGCGATGCCGGGTCGACACAGGAAGCGGCGAATGACGGCATTCGCGAAGTGCCGATTGCTGATATTTTCCCCGACCCCGATCAGCCGCGCAATCATTTCGATGAAGACGCGCTGGACGAGCTGGCGGCGTCGATCCGCAAGCATGGTATCTTGCAGCCGATTGTCGTCCGCCCGACCGGCGGCGGGGGTTACCGGATTGTTGCGGGTGAACGGCGGTGGCGCGCGGCACAGCGGGTGCAGATGCACCATGTCCCTGTAATCATTAAGGATTTTGATGATGCTGTGACGCTCGAAGTCGCACTTCTCGAGAATATTCAGCGGACTGATTTGAACGCGATTGAGGAGGGGCTGGCCTATAGTCGGCTCATCACACAGTTCAATCATACGCAGGAAGCGCTGAGCGCGATTGTCCATAAATCGCGCAGTCATATCGCTAATCTGATCCGCTTGCTCGACCTCCCCGAGTTCGTGCGCGGTGCAGTGGCCGATGGGCGGCTGTCGATGGGGCATGCACGGGCGCTTATTTCGGCCTATGATCCCGAGGGGATGGCGCGCGCGGTGATCGACAAGGGGCTGTCGGTGCGCGAGGTCGAGCGGATGA
>JANMPU010000066.1:0-38354 GCA_031369985.1 Sphingomonas sp.
TCGCGGCGGGCATTGGGGAGTTCGATGCCGATGACGCTGCGCCCCGGGATGGTGGCGACGCGGGCGGAAAGCGCGGACATGTTGCGCGCGATGTCGTCGGCCAGCTGGATGACGCGGCTGGCCTTGATGCCCGCTTCGGGTTCGAGTTCGTACATGGTGACGACGGGGCCGGGGCGGACTTCGGTGATCGTGCCCTTGACCTTGAAATCGTCGAGGACGGTTTCGAGGAGGCGAGCGTTGCGTTCGAGGCCCGCCTTGTCGATGGCCGGGCCTTTGCTGGGCGGGGCGGGGGTCAGCAGGTCGATTGAGGGGAGGACATATTTGTCGCGGAGCGCAAGGTTGGTCTGGCGCGCGGGGCTTTTGGTCGAGGGCGCGGCGTTGCGGTCCGCGATGATGGGCCTCGGGCGCGGTTCTGATGGTGTGGCGGCGCGGGGGAGCGGCTCGGCGATTTTGGTGGGCTTGGCGGGGCGCGGTGCGGCAGCGGCATCGGGATCGCGGCGGCGGAAGAGGAAGGCGCGCTCGGCTTCGTCCAAATCAAGGCTGCGCGCCCAGAGGACGACGCCAGTGATGCTGAGGAGCGCGACGCCGACGAAATTGACGATGCTCTGGATTTGCGCGTCGGGAATGAAGGCAAGGGCCCATTTGAGCGCGCCTGCGCCGGTGAGCCCGATGACGCCGCCGAGGCCTGCGGGAAGGCCGAACACCGCATCCCCACGGAACAGCGCGAGGCCGACGCCGATGAGCGATATGCCAATGCTTGCCCAGACAACCCGCCGTCGCCAGCCGCTGACGGGGACATCGCGCCAGAGGCGGACGGCAGTGATGAGCATGATCGGCACGAGCAGGATGATCGCGGGTCCGGTGAGCCACAGCATGATGTCTGATGTCCACGCGCCGATGCCGCCGACCCAGTTGTTGGCGGGGCCAGCCGCCGCCGTGTTCATCGCGGGGTCGCTGGGGCGGTAGGTTATCAGTGCGATGGCGACTAGAAGCGCGGCGATAATCAGCGCCACCGATCCGGCGAGCGCCCCACTGCGCACGGCCCCGCGTTTTACGGCATCGCGCCACACCGGCATTTGCGTCATCTTTGCCCGACTAGCCATCGACCCGACCCCTTTTCATGCGCAGAATCGCAGAGTGGGGAGTCGGGGTCAAGAGTCTGGTGTGTTCAAACCTTCTTCAACCGCCGGACGAGTGCACTCGTGTCCTGTCGTCCGCCACCCATTGCCTGCACTTCGGCGTAGAATTGATCGACGAGGGCGGCGACGGGGAGGGTGGCCCCGTTCGCGCGGGCTTCTTCGAAGGCGAGCCCCAAGTCCTTGCGCATCCAGTCGACAGCGAAGCCGAAGTCATATTCGTCCTTCACCATCGTTGCCCAGCGGTTGGTCATTTGCCAGCTGCCCGCCGCGCCGCCGCTGATCGATTCAAAGACACGGTCGAGGTCGAGGTCGGCGGCTTGCGCGAAACGCATGGCTTCGCTGAGCGACTGGATGGTGCCCGCAAAGGCGATCTGGTTGCACATCTTGGTGGTCTGCCCCGCGCCCGGCGGGCCGACGTGGACGATGCGGCTCGAATAGGCGTCCATGAATGGCGACGCGGCAGCAATCCCCTTTTCGGTGCCGCCGCACATCAATGTCAGCGTACCGTTCTGCGCGCCGACTTGGCCGCCGGTGACGGGCGCATCGACGCTGTGCAGGCCCATGCCTTTGGCTTCGACGGCAAGCTGGCGGGCGATTTTGGCGGAGACCGTGGTGTGGTCGATGAACACCGCGCCCTTTGCCATTGCCCGGAATGCGCCGTCGCGGCCGAGCGTGACCGAAGCGAGGTCGTCATCATTGCCGACGCAGGCGATAACGGCTTCGGCGTCCTTTGCGGCGTCGGCAGGGCTGTCGACAGCGGTTCCGCCGTGGTCCGCGACCCAAGCATCGGCCTTGGCGCGGGTGCGGTTATACACGGTGAGTTCGTGCCCCGCCGCCGCAAGATGCTTCGCCATCTGCCCGCCCATCACGCCGAGCCCGATAAATGCCAGTTTTGCCATGAGGGCAGGCATAGTCTCTCAATATCAACAGTGCTAGGGGCGTGAAATTGTGAAAGGGTTCGCGCAAAGGCGCAAAGAAGAAGGAAAGGCGCGAAGGGTTTGAGGGATGTTGAGGCCTATGCACGCGTAGCGGTCGACTGCGGCTTGCGGCTCCATCGACGACTGGGTCCGGGACTGTTTGAATCTGTCTATGAGACACTTCTTTCATCCATGCTTGAAGAGCGTGGATTGCGGGTCGAGCGCCAGAAAATGATTAGCGCCACGATCGAGGGCATATTGCTCCACAACGCCTTCAAAGTTGATCTGCTGATCGAAGATATATTGGTTATTGAATTGAAATCGGTTGAACGGGCGTTGCCCCTTCATGCCAAACAGGTCTTGACGTATCTCAGGTTGATGGACTTGCCGCTAGGCTTGCTTATGAACTTTGGCGAAGAGACTTTCAAAACGGGTGTCAAACGAATTGCAAATAACCTTTGCGCCTTTCCTTCTTCTTAGCGCCTTTGCGTGAAACCCTCTCTTCCTTCTGTTTAGGTGCAATAAATCAAATGAACGCCGTTCTTCCTCCGCCCCCCGTCACCCTGCCCGACATTGAGGCCGCCGCCGCTCGGATATCGGGGAATGTCGTGCGGACGCCGACGTTGCATTCGATTACGCTTTCGGCGCTGACGGGCGCGCAGGTTTATCTCAAGTTCGAAAATCTTCAGTTTACCGCGGCTTTCAAGGAACGCGGGGCGCTCAACAAATTGCTACTGATGCCCGAAGGGAGCCGCGCAAAGGGTGTCATTGCCGCATCGGCGGGCAACCATGCGCAGGGGCTGGCCTATCATGCGTCACGGCTCGGCATTCCGTCGACGATTGTGATGCCGATCCCGACGCCGACCGTGAAAATCATGCAGACCGAAGGACATGGCGCGACGATTGTGCTGCACGGCGAAACATTCGATGCGGCCTATGCGCATGCTAGGCAGCTGGAGGCGGAGCGCGGGCTGACTTTTGTCCACCCGTTCGATGATGTCGACATCATTGCCGGGCAGGGTACGATTGCGCTCGAGATGCTGGCCGATGCGCCCGCGATTGATACATTCGCAGTGCCGATTGGCGGCGGTGGTTTGTTGTCGGGGATAGCCACGGCGGCGAAGGCACTGAAGCCCGGAATCGCGATTGTCGGGGTGCAGGCGGAGATGTTTCCGTCGATGTATTCGCTGATTAACGGGCTCGACATGCCGAGCGAAGGCGAGACGCTGGCCGAAGGGATTGCTGTCAAATATCCCGGCATGATCACGCGCGAAATCGTCGAAGCGATTGCCGATGATATTGTGCTCGTGTCCGAACGCGATCTGGAAAAGTCAGTCAGCTTACTGCTGCAGATTGAAAAGACGGTGGTCGAAGGTGCGGGCGCGGCGGGGCTCGCGGCGTTGCTGGCGCATCCCGAAAAGTTCAGGGGAAAGACCGTCGGGATCGTCCTGTGCGGCGGGAATATCGATACGCGGTTGCTGGCGAATGTGTTGTTGCGTGATTTGGCGCGGTCGGGCCGGCTGGCGCGGCTCCGCATCCGGCTTCAGGACAGGCCTGGCGCTTTGTTTCATGTGGCGCAAGTGTTTCACGAACAAGCGGTCAATATCATTGAAGTTTATCACCAGCGGGTGTTCACATCGCTGCCCGCTAAGGGATTGATCACGGATATCGAATGCGAAACCCGCGGGCCGGAGCATTTGGATCGGTTGATCGTGGCGCTACGGGCGGCGGGTTATGATGTGACGCCGGTGGAATTGGCTTGAGCGAACTCATCTTAACCCTCTTTCGTGGTAAATCCGCTTTTCATCACGGCAAAGGCGCTTCATAGTCGTTTGCGTGACTGCCCATTTTCGCTTTCCCCGTTTCTATGTGACGACGCCGTCGGCGTGTCCGTATCTACCCGGCAAGACCGAGCGGAAAGTATTTACCGAGCTGTCGGGGCCGAACGCGGTTGAGCTGAACGATGCGCTGGGACGGATCGGGTTTCGGCGGAGTCAGGGGGTGGCTTATCGTCCGTCATGCCTTGATTGCCAGTCGTGCGTCGCCGTGCGCGTTGTGACGAAAGAGTTCGAGCCGAACGCGAGCCAGAAGAAATTACTCAAGCGCCATGCCGACCTTGAAGTGTCGGCGTGCAAGGCGTGGTCAACCGACGAACAGTTTGAACTGCTGCGCCGCTATCTCGGCTCGCGGCATCCCGGCGGTGGCATGGTCGAGATGGACGAGCTTGATTATGCCGACATGGTCGAGCAATCGCCGGTCGATTCATATGTCGTCGAATATCGCGAACCTTCGGTCGATGGGCGGCCGGGGAGGCTGGTGGGTGCCTGCCTGACCGACCGTCAGTTCGATGGCTTGTCGATGATCTATAGTTTCTTTGAAGCGGACAGCGTGGACCGCCCCGGCCTCGGCAATTTCATTATCATGGACCATATCATGCGCGCGGCGGAAGCTGACTTGCCGCATGTCTATCTTGGTTACTGGGTCGCGGGTTCGAAGCGGATGGAATATAAAGTCCGCTATCGCCCGATGGAACGGCTTGGTCCCGGTGGCTGGACGCGGTTGAGGGACGAGGATGTGGCGGAATCACTGCGCGCGGCGGGGGTTTTGGGATCGCCGGAAGGGCGGAAGTTTTAGGGAAATAGCGGAGCGCAACGAATGTCGCTGACACCATATCAAAAGTCACTGATAGTTGCCGGCGCACAGTTATTTTTGTTCGGCCTTTTGCAAGGTGCTGTGATTCAAAGCTTTGCCAATCCACGCATGGCGCTTTCGGCGCATCTGACCGCCGTGCAAAGCGGGATGGCCCTGATGATTACAGGACTGATATGGTCGGCCGTCATGTTAAGGGACGGCCTGGCCAATGTTGCACGTTTGACGATTATATCGGGCATGTATGGTCTTTGGCTTGGATTGACGCTTGCCGCAGCGACAGGCGCCAGCGCCAACCTGCCCATTGCGGGTGCAGGTCACAGCGCCGAAAGCATAATTGAAGTTATCACCTCGGTCATCATTATGGGCAGCAGCGGTCTCATGACAATCGGGTGGATACTATTTGTCGTCGGCCTTAGTCGCTCGAAAACAGTTTAGGGTTTCTGCTCAATCCGCAAACGGGTCCCTTACCAATATCGTATCCTCTCGCTCGGGCGACGTGCTGACCAGCGCCACCGGGCAGTCGATCAGTTCCTCAACGCGCTTCACATATTTGACGGCTTGTGCAGGCAAATCGGCCCAGCTGCGCGCGCCGGCGGTGGATTGGCTCCAGCCTTCTATTTCCTCGTAAATCGGTTCGACGGCGGCCTGATCAATGGCATGAGGCGGAAGGTAGTCATAGGTCTTGCCGTCCAACCGGTAACCGACACAGATTTTGAGGGTTTCGAAACCGTCGAGAACGTCGAGCTTGGTCAGCGCGATGCCGGTGATGCCGCTGACCGCGACCGATTGGCGGACGAGGACCGCGTCGAACCAGCCGCAGCGGCGTTTGCGACCCGTGACGGTGCCGAATTCATGACCGCGCTCACCGAGGCGCTGGCCGGTTTCGTCTTCGAGTTCGGTGGGGAAGGGGCCAGCGCCGACGCGCGTCGTGTAGGCTTTGACGATGCCGAGGACAAACCCGGCGGATGAGGGACCGAGGCCGGATCCGCTGGCGGCGGTGCCGCTGACCGTGTTCGAGGATGTCACGAACGGATAGGTGCCGTGATCGACATCGAGGAGCATGCCCTGCGCGCCTTCGAACAGGATGCGTTTGCCGGCGCGGCGGGCTTCGTTCAGTTCATGCCAGACGGGTTTGGCATAGGGGAGGATGGCGGGGGCGATGTCGGCGAGGTCGCGGAGCAGGCGCTCACGGTCGATGGGTGGTTCGTTGAACCCGGCGCGAAGCGCGTCATGATGCGCGCACAGTCGGTCGATCTGCGGGGCCAACGCATCGAGATGAGCGAGGTCACAAACGCGGATGGCGCGGCGGCCGACTTTGTCCTCATAGGCTGGACCGATGCCGCGCCGCGTCGTGCCGATTTTGAACGCGCTCGCGTCTTCACGCAGGCCATCGAGGTCGCGGTGGAAGGGGAGGATCAGCGGGCAGGTTTCGGCAATGTGGAGGTTTTCGGGTGTGATCGTCACGCCCTGTCCCGCGAGCTTGGCCACTTCATCGCGGAAATGCCAGGGGTCGAGCACCACGCCGTTGCCGATAACCGATAGCGTCCCGCGGACGATGCCGCTGGGGAGCAGGCTGAGCTTGTAAACCGCGCCATCGACGACGAGCGTATGCCCGGCATTGTGTCCGCCCTGAAAACGGACGACGACGTCAGCGCGGGCGGCGAGAAGATCGACAATCTTGCCCTTGCCCTCATCGCCCCATTGCGCGCCGATTACGGTGACGTTGGCCACTTAAATGTCCTTTGAAATGCTGTCGGGATAGACCGAGAAGCCGGTGGCGGGTTCGTCATGGCCGTCGGGGTGGGCAATCGCATAGCTGCCGCCGCGCCCGATTGCGTTTGGTGCGCCCGCGACGAAGAGCGAAAAGCCGAACCAGCTTTGATATTCGAAGCCGTGGCGTTCGGTCGGGTCGAGGGTGACGCGGACGCCGCTAAGCGATTTTGCGATGGCCTCTAGGCCGTCGATCCGTGAGGTCATGAGGCCGGCGTGGTCGAACTTGCGGAGCGCTGTGAGCGCGGTGGTGACGGGGCCGGTCGCGGCAATCAGGGGGAGCCAGTCGCCGAACCCGGCGGCGGCGAGGCCACCGGCGTCTTTCATGTCGAGGAGGAGATCGAGTTCGGCGATTTGTGCGGGCGTCAGCACGCGTCCGGCGAGCGTCTGGACGAGATCGGGGAGGGTGAGATCGACAGTCACCCCCGTGACACCGGCCGCTGTCAGGGCTTCGACCGCGATCCCGGTGATTTCGCAGGCGGCTTCGACTGAATCACTGCCGATCAGTTCGGCCCCGACCTGCATCGTTTCACGCTGCGGGTTCAGCTGCGACGCGCCAAGTTTCAGGACGGGCCCGGCGTAGGCGAGGCGCAGCGGGCGGGGCACATTGGCGAGTTGGGTGGATACGATCCGCGCAATCTGTGGCGTGATGTCGGGGCGGACGGCCAACGTGCGCTGCGACAGCGGATCGACGAAGCGGGCCAAATCCGTCCGCGACGACTTTAGCCGAACGGCCAGCGATTCTTCAAATTCGACGAGCGGCGGCGACACGCGTTCGTAGCCGCGTGCCTCGACGCTATCGAGCAAGGCCCGCACCGTGCGTGCCTGTGCCGCCGCCTCGCCGGGCAAGCGATCACGCAATCCTTCGGGGAGGAGGCCGGGGGGGAGACTGGTCATCGCCGCCCCCCTAAGCCGATTGTCACGCGAACTTCAACGTCTTCACGCGGCGGACGCCGGGGAGGTTGCAGAGCTGCCATGACACAGGTTCGGGAACGGGGCTGTCGACCGAGAGGAGGAGGACCGCTTCGCCCCCCGCCGCGCGGCGGCCCAAGTGAAACGTGCCGATGTTGACGCCTGCCTCGCCCAGCGTCGAGCCGAGGCGACCGATGAAGCCGGGGGCGTCGTCGTTAACGATGTAAAGCATGTCGCCCGCCAGCTCGGCTTCGATCTTGATGCCGAACAGCTCGACGATGCGGGGGCTGGCGTTGCCGAACAAGGTGCCCGCGACCGACTTTTCGCCTTCTTCGGTCTGGACCGAGACGCGGATCAGCGTGTGGTAATCGCCTTCGCGGTCGTGCCGCACTTCGCGGATGTCGAGGCCGCGTTCCTTGGCGAGGAAAGGTGCGTTGACCATGTTTACCGTGTCCGAATAACGGCGCATCAGGCCCGCAAGCACCGCGCCGGTGATCGGCTTGATGTTGAGTTCGGCGGCCGCCCCTTCGACTTCGATGCTGATTTTGGTCAGGTTATCGTGGGCAAGCTGGCCGACGAGCGAGCCGAGGCGTTCAGCGAGTGCCATATAAGGTTTCAGCTTGGGCGCTTCCTCGGCACTGAGCGAAGGCATGTTGAGCGCGTTGGTGACGCCGCCCTGCATCAGATAGTCCGAGAGTTGTTCGGCGACCTGGATGGCGACATTGACTTGCGCTTCGGAGGTCGATGCACCGAGATGCGGCGTGGAGATGAAATTGGGCGTGCCGAACAAGGGCGATTGCGTGGCGGGTTCTTCGACGAAGACATCGAGTGCAGCGCCGCCGACTTGGCCCGAGTCCATTGCCGCTTTCAACGCGACCTCATCAATGAGTCCGCCGCGCGCGCAGTTGATGATGCGGACGCCTTTCTTGGTCTTGGCGAGCGCTTCGGCAGACAGGATGTTGCGTGTCTCGTTGGTCAGCGGCGTGTGCAGCGTGATGAAATCGGCGCGGGACAGCAGCTCGTCGAGCTTGACTTTCTCGACACCCATGTCGACGGCGCGTTCGGGCGTAAGGAAGGGGTCGTATGCGACGACTTTCATCTTGAGACCCCGCGCACGATCCGCAACGATCGAGCCGATATTGCCGGCGCCGATCAGGCCGAGGGTTTTGCTGGTCAGCTCGACGCCCATGAAGCGGTTCTTTTCCCACTTGCCGGCCTGCGTGCTGAGGTCGGCTTCGGGCAGCTGGCGAGCAAGCGCGAACATCAGGGCAATGGCATGTTCGGCGGTCGTGATCGAATTGCCGAAGGGCGTGTTCATGACGACGATCCCGGCCGCCGACGCCGCCGGAATATCGACATTATCAACGCCGATCCCGGCGCGGCCAACGACTTTCAGATTCTTCGCGGCAGCAATGACGTCGGCGGTGACTTTGGTGGCGGAACGGATGGCGAGGCCGTCATAGTCGCCGATCATCGCGATTAGCTCGTCCTTGGTCTTGCCCGTGATTTCGTCGACTTCGATCCCGCGTTCGCGGAAAATCTGGGCAGCGCGGGGGTCCATTTTATCGGAGATTAGAACTTTTGGCATGAAGATGTCTTTCGGAAAATTGTGCTCCTGCGAAAGCAGGAGCTTTGGTCGGCAGGGCTCCTGCTTTCGCAGGAGCGCGATGGTTATGATTTAACCTGTGCCCAGGCCCAGTCGAGCCACGGGCCGAGTGCCACGATGTCGGCCGTATCGACGGTTGCGCCACACCAGATGCGCAGGCCCGGCGGCGCGTCGCGGTATCCGGCGATGTCATAGGCGGCGTCTTCGGCTTCGAGCAGGCCTGCGAATTTCTTGATCAGCGCTTCGTCGGCACCTTCGACCAGCAAGCACACACTGGTTTTGGAACGCGTTGCCGGGTCCGCCGCGAGGTGGCGCAACCATGACCGTTCGCGGACGATATTGTCGAGTGCAGCGGCGTTGGCATCCGACCGCGCGATCAGGCCGTGCAGCCCGCCCAATTCTTTCGCCCATTCGAGCGCGAAGATGACGTCCTCAACCGCGAGCATCGAGGGGGTGTTGATCGTTTCGCCCTTGAACACGCCTTCGGTCAGTGCGCCCTTCGAAACGAGGCGGAAGATTTTGGGGAGCGGCCACGGCGGCGTGTAGCTGGTAAGGCGTTCCACGGCGCGGGGGCCGAGGATGATGACGCCGTGCGCGCCTTCGCCGCCAAGGACTTTCTGCCAGCTGAAGGTCGTGACGTCGAGCTTGTCCCACGGCATGTCATAGGCGAACACCGCGCTGGTCGCGTCGTTGAAGGTCAGGCCTTCGCGGTCGTCGTTGATCCAGTCGCCGTCGGGCACGCGGACGCCCGACGTGGTGCCGTTCCAGGTGAACAGGACGTCGTGGCTCTGGTCGATGCTGGCGAGGTCCGGCAGCTGGCCGTAATCGGCGCGGACGACTGTGGGGTCGAGCTTCAACTGCTTGACCGCATCAGTGACCCAGCCTTCGCCAAACGATTCCCATGCGACGGCGGTAACGGGCCGCGCACCGAGCATTGTCCACATCGCCATTTCATACGCGCCGGTGTCCGACGCGGGAACAATGCCGATCCGGTGCGTATCAGGCACGCCGAGAATTTCGCGGGTCAGGTCGATAGCATGTTGCAGCCGCGCTTTGCCGATTTTGGAACGGTGCGAACGGCCAAGCGATCCGGTCGCAAGGCGTGCAGCGTCCCAGCCGGGAGGCTTGGCGCAAGGTCCGCTGCTGAAGTGGGGACGCGCAGGTTTGGCGTCAGGTCGTAACAAGTCAGTCATTTCATTCTCTCCTCACAGAGAGCAGCGCGGCGTTGGGACCGCGTGGCCCGTCGCCGCCTTTAGCGGGGGATTGGCGGCGGTCAAGGGATTCCCGTGTGCGATGCGATCGGTTAAGGATATTGTATGTCGCGCCGTTTTGCTTGGGTTCTCCCGCTCCTCTTCCTCCACGCCTGCGTCGATGGGCCGACCATGAAACGCCCGCGCGTCAAGCCAGTGAAGGGGGCGGATCAGGTCGCATTGAAAATATGTATCGGCAAGCTGGACCGGATTGTCGCGCGTTATGCGTTGCTCGAGGATCGCGTGTTCAGTGGCGGGTGTTCAGCGCTTGGCGCGGTGCAGTTGCGCGATATCGGCACACCGGTAACGGGGATCAATGCGATGACGTGTCCGCTCGGTCTCGCGTTCGCGCAGTGGGTACAAATCGAATTGCAAGTTCCTGCAATGGGTGAATTTAGCAGTCCTATCGCAAAAGTCGAAACGATGGGCACTTATGCTTGTCGCCCGATTGCAGGGACAGGGCGGCTGTCCGAACATGCCAGCGCCAATGCGGTTGATGTGTCGGCATTTGTGCTCGCCGACGGGCGGCGGATCAGTGTGCGTGACGGGTGGAACGGTGATGAGGGCGAGCGCCGTTTCTTGCGCAGCGTCCGTGCCGCCGCGTGCCGCCGGTTCAACTCGGTGCTCAGCCCCGATTACAACGCTGATCATTATGATCATTTTCATTTCGATATGGGCCGCGGCCCATTTTGCCGTTAGGGCACAGGGATGAGCGAAACGAATATACCAAAACGCGTCTTTCCGCGTGCCCGCACCGAAGCCGAATCAGCCCAGCAGGGCGTTCACACACCGCAGACAATGGACCCCGCCTATAAGCTCGCGTTTCAGGATATGGATTTCCTGTTGCGCGAGGATCTGCGCCCGGTTCGGTTTCAGCTGGAATTGCTGAAGCCCGAGCTTTTGCTTGATGAGGCCGACATTGGGTCGATGATGGTCTTTTACGGATCGGCGCGTATTCCCGAGCCGGGTGTCCCCTCGGGTCACGACGATCCCAAAGTCGCAGCGCGGCTTGAGGCGAAGTCAAAATATTATGCGGAGGCGCGCAAGCTGGCTGTGTTGGCGAGTGCTACGCCGCGCGATGACGATGGCAAGCGCCATTTTGTGGTTTGTTCGGGTGGTGGTCCGTCGATCATGGAAGCGGCCAATCGCGGGGCGGCGGATGTTGGTGTGAGTTCAGTCGGGCTAAACATCGTCCTGCCACATGAACAAGCGCCGAATGCGTATGTCACGCCGGGGCTGTCATTTCAGTTCCATTATTTTGCGCTGCGCAAAATGCATTTCCTTTTGAGGGCGCGCGCAGTCGCGGTGTTTCCGGGCGGGTTCGGGACCTTTGACGAGACGTTCGAATTGCTGACCCTGATACAGACGGGCAAGATCAAGCCGATGCCGATCCTGATGTTCGGGGCCGAATTCTGGAACCGGGTCGTGAATTTCGAAGCGCTGGTCGAGGAAGGCGTGATCTCACAACGCGACCTCGACCTGTTTCGCTTTGTCGAAACGGCCGAAGAAGCGTGGGCAATCGTGCAGGACTTTTATACGGTTTAAGCGGCGGGTTTGGCCGCGTCTGCTGCAGGGGCCGCTTCGGCTGCAGGTGCGGCGGGAAGCGGCAGGTTCGAACCCTGGCTGTTGAGATAAGCGATCAGGTTCGCGCGATCTTCAGGTTTCGATAGACCCGCGAAGTTCATTTTCGTGCCCTTGGCATAGGCTGATGGCTTGGTCAGCCATTTGTTCATGCCTTCGAAATCCCAATTGCCGGGGACCGCTTTTAGCGCGTCCGAATAGGCAAAGCCCGGGACATGGCCGTGTGGCTTGCCGAGTGCGGCCCATAGATTGGGACCGATGCCGTTTGCGCCGCCCTGATTGATATTGTGGCAGCTGGCGCATTTCTTGAAAACTTCCGCGCCCTTGGCAGGGTCGGCGGTTGCGAGCAGGGTAGCGATAGGCACTTCAGCGACGACGGGGCCTTCGCCGCCTTCTTCTTCAACGCCCTCAACGACATAGCCCATTTTTTCGGGCCGTTCATTGTGGAACATCTCGCCGGCAACAATCGACGAACCAAGCGCGACGATGCCCGCGCCGAGAACCATCATTGCGATTACGTTGCTGCGGCTGTCCATTGTCGTCGAGATGCCTTTTCTGGTCAGAAATTTGCGCTCCTCTAGGAAAGCGCACGGCTTTGCGCAAGCGCCTACGCTTGCCGATTTTGCATTGCAGCAGCGCGTGGGCACCACTAACCGGCGCTGCGATGGACCGTTATCCCGCCCCAGCCCGCCCGATTGTGACCGCGATGCTGGCCGCTTGTGCCGCCGAACCGTCGCGGGCTGTTGCGTTTCAGGGGGCACCGGGGGCGAATTCGCATATCGCAGTGGAGGATGCGTTTCCGAACGGCCTGCCCATGCCGTGTTTCTCGTTCGAGGACGCGATTGATGCGGTAAAGGATGGTTCAGCCGATTGCGCGATGATCCCGATTGAAAATTCATTGCATGGGCGCGTGGCGGACATCCATTTTCTGCTCCCCGAATCAGGGCTGGTGATAACGGGCGAGTATTTCATGCCGATCCGCTTTGCCTTAATGGGGCTGGGCAATGTCAGTGACGTGCGGCAGGCGGTTAGCCACCCGCAGGGGCTGGGCCAATGCCGCAAATGGCTGCGCGAACGCGGGATTGAACCGGTGACCTATGCCGATACTGCGGGTGCAGCGGCTTTGATTGCCGAAGGGGGCGATGTGACGGTTGCAGCGATTGCCCCGCCACTGGCTGCGTCGGTTTATGGGCTAAAAGTGCTGGCCGATCAGATCGAGGATTCGGCGGACAACATGACACGGTTTGTAGTGCTGGCGCGGGCGGGGCATCCGCCGGTTGGGGACGGGCCCGTCATGACGACGCTGGTGTTTGAAGTGAAAAATGTGCCCGCTGCTCTGTATAAAGCGATGGGCGGGTTTGCGACCAACGGCGTCAACATGACCAAGCTGGAAAGTTACCAGCGCGGCGCTACTTTTTCAGCCACTGAGTTTTTTGCCGACATTGTCGGGCATCCCGACGATCTTGCGGTTGCACGGGCGCTCGACGAATTGCGCTTTCATTCAAAATGGGTGCGGTTGTTGGGGACTTATCCGCAACAAAGGGCGCGGGGCTAAGCCTCGGCTACCCACGCCGTCAGCAAACTATGCGCAACGGCAAACGGCGGCGGTGCTTTGAAGGGGGCTAATTGATCGCCCGCCAGCGCAGCCTTGGCCTCATCCCGGGTTACCCACATGGCGTGTTCGAGTTCTTTGGTGTCGAGCGTGATTTGGTTGTGCACGGCATCGGCAATGCAGGCGATCATGAGTTGTGATCCGCCGAACGGCCAAGGCTGGCTGGCGACATAGCGGACGAGGCCGGTGGGGATGCCCGATTCCTCGAACAGTTCGCGGCGAACGGCTTCCTCGATGGATTCACCGGGTTCGAGGAAGCCCGCCAGCGCCGAATAATTGCCGGGCGGGAAGCGCGATTGGCGACCGACGAGAGCCTTGCCCTCAAATTCTGCGAGCATGATGACGACGGGATCGGTGCGCGGGAAATGTTCGGCGTTGCAGGCGCCGCAGTGCCGGCCCCAGCCGGCGCGGAACAGCGTGGTGGGTGATCCACAGCGGCTGCAAAAACGATGGCCATTGTGCCAGCTAATCAAGCTAAGCGCTGTGCCATAAATCGCGGCGTCGGGCGCGGGTAGGGCCGAGAGCGCGCGGAACATGCTGGGCGAGCGCAGGATCGCCGGGCCGCTATGGTCGATGACGGCGGCGAAATGCGGTTTATCGTCGCTGAGGCCCAGCAGGATGAGCTCGGCATCCGCAGGTGCTTCGGCCATACTTTGCCAGACTAGCGTTCCTTCCGACGAAAGCGCGGGATCAAGGCCGTCAAAGGCCAATAATCGCCCGCGCCAGTCGCCCAACAACGATTCATAAGCAGCGGTGTCGCTGCGGATATGGTCGACGCGGTCGAGCGGCGACCCGGTGAAGTGCGTCATAGGCTCGAATAGACCGCTTTACCAAAGTCAGTGCGGAACGGCATCGATCCGTCGGGCATGAACTGCGCATAGCCGCTCGCACGGACGCCCTTGGTCGGGTCCACCCATGCGATGGTCGCAGCGGCTCCGCCCCAGCCATAAGTGCCGATGCTCGCCGCGAGCGGATCGGTTGCCGAAATGGTCACGCGACCACCCGCGCCAAAGCCTTGTCCGTTGAGCAAGGTCTTGGCCGTGTCAAACCCGGTGGGAAGCAAGTTCGACATGCCGAGCTTTGCGGTTTCGGTTTTGATGATCCGCGTGCGGCCTATTGCGCCATAGCCCGCGAGCATGCGGAGAAATCGGTCATAATCGCGCGCGCTGCTGACCAGCCCCGCGCCACCGAAGGGGAAGGGTGGCTTGTCGAGATAGATACTGTCTTTTCCTGCATCGATCGGGATTTTGCCGAAGGGCGAGACGCCGTAGTTGGTCGTGAGGCGCTGCGCTTCGGAAGCGGGCACCTGGAAATAAGTGCTGGTCATGCCGAGAGGTTCGAAGATGCGGGTTTTGAGGAAGCTATCGAACGACATCCCGCTGACGACTTCGATAACGCGACCGAGCAAGTCGAGGCTGACTGAATAGCTCCAGATGGTGCCCGGATCGGCAATCAGCGGGAGGCCCGCAAGCCGGTCGGCAAATTCGGTGAGGCTGGGCGCGGTCACGACGGGTTTGATTCCCGGAATTGGTTTGCGGCTGACTTGGCCAGGTGTAATGCCGAGGCGGTTATATTCGTCGCGCAATGGCCCTTTGGTCACGATGTTGTAGCCAAGGCCCGCGGTATGCGTGAGCAATTGGCGGATCGTTATCGGTGATTTGGCGGGGCGTGCGTCGAGGCTTTTGTCGGGGTTGATCAGGACTTGCGGGTTGGCGAAGTTGGGCAGGATGTCCGAGAGATTCTGGTCGAGCTTTAGCTTGCCTTCCTCGATCAGCATCATGATCGCCATGCCGGTGACGGGTTTGGTCATTGAATAGATGCGGAACAGGCTGTCGGGGTCCATGGCGCGGGTGTCGTCGCGGGCAATGGTGCCGGACACGATGAAGCTAGCGTCGTCCGTCCCGCGTGCGACAGCGGCAACGAGGCCGGGGACTTTCTTTTCGGCAACATAGCCGTCGAACATCGCCTGCACCTTGTCCCAGCCGAGATTGTTGCGGCGGGCAAGAGGGTCTTGGACGCGGACGGCGCGCTTGGCATGCGCGGGGAGTGCGGTGAACGCGAGCAGACCCGCGGCGCCGCCGAAGAGTTGACGTCGATCCAGCGTATTTTCAATCATGTCCGCGTCGCGCATTTCTGCTCTCCCTAATTGCCAGCCACGCCGCTTTTGCAAAGACTGTTGGCAAACCGGCTTGTTCGATGGCGTCGATGGGCCACCATTCCCCGCCAAGTTGCGTAGTGCAACTGCTTTTATGAACCGCGAGTGTCAGATGGAAATGCGTGAAGCCGTGCATCACGCTGCCAATGGACTGTCCCGTTTCGGGACAGTCGGTTCCATCCCATCCGCCACCGGGCAGCGCGCGCATGCCGCCGAGGAGGCCTTTGTCGGGGCGGCGGACGAGCCAGACTTGGCCGTCTTGTTCATGCCATATGGCAATGCCGGTGCGGATGGGTTTGGCAGTTTTGGGCAGTTTGCGGGGGAGCGTTCCGGGGTCCTCGGCCTTGCATAGCGACTGGATCGGGCAAATCAGGCATTTCGGCGAGCGGGACGTGCAGATGGTGGCACCGAGGTCCATCATCGCTTGGGCAAAGTCGCCGGGGTGGGCGTCGGGGGTGATACTGTCGGTCAGGCGGTAGAGTTCGGGTTTTGCGGTGGGGAGCGGCGTTTCAACGTTGAACAACCGCGAGACGACGCGTTCGACATTGCCATCGACGACGACAGCGCGCTGGTTGAAAGCAATGCTGGCGATGGCGGCAGCAGTGTATTGGCCGATCCCCGGCAGTTTGCGCAATTCGGCTTCCGTGTCGGGGAAGCGCCCCTCGACCGCGCGGGCGCAAGCGAGCAGGTTTCGCGCCCGGGCATAATAGCCGAGGCCTGCCCATGCGGTCATGACATCGCTGTCAAGTGCGGCGGCAAGGGCTTCGATGTTTGGCCAGCGCTTCGTGAACGCTTCGAAATAGGGCTTTACCGTTGCGACCGTTGTCTGCTGCAGCATGATTTCGGACAGCCAGACGCGATAGGGGTCCATTGGTGGCGACCCCGGCGGCGCGCGCCACGGCAACGTTCGGGCATTCTTGTCATACCAATTCAGCAAAGGAGTATCGACGCGCACGCCGCGCTTGTGGCAGAGAGGGCGGAATGTCGAAAGCACCGAAATCCGAATCAATATCCGAAAAGCCACGCGGTGGCCGTGCGCGCTCGGTTTCGGAAATCGTGCCTGATGTTGGGCGGGTCGCATTTCGGCGGTTTGGCTTTGTGCAATCGTCGGTTGTCAGCCGCTGGGGCGAAATTGTCGGCGCGAAATATGCGACGGTTTCCGCGCCCGAATCGATCCGCTTTCCCCCGGGAAAACGCGCTGATGGTGTTTTGACGCTCATGGTGTCCGGCGCGCATGCCCCAATGATGCAGCATGTCGGGCCGACCATTATTGAGCGGGTGAACCGTTTTTTCGGCTATGCCGCGATTGCCAAAGTGACCATTCGCCAAGGATCAATGCCCGCCCCGAAACCGCGCGCGGCAACGCTTGCCGAAGTCGCAATTCCGGTCGAATTGGGCGACAGCTTGCGCACTGTGGCCGATCCCGAGTTAAAAGCAGTGCTCGAATCACTTGCGCGCGGGGTTGCAGCGGCAACAACGCTGCCCATCAGGGGAAAGATTTCGTGAGAGCTTTTTTGCTGGCGGCGGTCGCCGCATTGACAATCGGGGCAGCGCCCGTTGACTGGACGAAGACGGTCACGCGAGGTGCGAACGGCGCGTATGTGCTGGGCAATCCGAAGGCGAAGGTCCGGCTGGTCGAATATCTCAGCTATTCGTGCAGTCATTGCGCGCAATTTTCGGGCGAGGCATCAGCGCCGTTGAAGAGCAATTATGTTGCCAAGGGCATGGTCGCGGTTGAGTTCCGCAATGCCGTGCGCGATCGGTTTGATTTTGCTGCTGCATTGTTGGCGCGGTGCGGCGGCGGGGCACGGTTTCACGCGCAGAGCGACGCTTTGTTTGTAGGGCAGGAGGCATTAATGCAGCGCGCGTCGGCGCACGAAGCAAAGAGCACGATGCCCGAAAATTCATCGACCAACGCGGTGCTTGCCGACATTGCGGCGGGATCGGGCTTGGTCAATTTTATGACTGCGCGCGGGGTGCCTGCAGCGACAGTCAATGCCTGCCTGACCAACAAAGCCGAGCAAGACGTTGTGTTGGGCATGACAAAGGAAGCGTGGGAAGTCCGCAAGCTCAAAGGCACGCCGACTTTCCTCATTAATGGCCGCGACACTGGACCCGCTGATTGGGCCACGGTTGAACCCAAGTTGAAAGCGGCGTTGGCCGCGCGTTAGGATCAGGAAAAGACCATGAAGAAATTTGCTTACGTCCTGCCGCTCGTTCTGCTCGCGGCCTGTGGTCAGCAAGCAGGCGATACGCCCAAAGCCGTCGGGCCGGTCGTCGCGGTTGCGGCACCAGCGGGGACCGAATGGGCGACGACGGTTGTCGAAACGCCCGATGGCGGGATGCAGATGGGCAATCCCAACGCGCCGATTAAGGTGGTTGAGTATGCGTCGATGAGTTGTTCGCATTGCGCCGAGTTCTCGGAAGCTGCGTCGGAGCCGCTTAAAGCGAAATATGTTTCGACGGGCAAAGTGTCATACGAACTGCGCAACTATGTCCGTGATCCAATGGATTTGACCGCGACCTTGCTCGCGCGTTGCGGTGGACCGGGTCCGTTCTTTCCAATGGCTGAGCAGATGTTCGCCGATCAGGCGAATTGGTTCACGAAGGTTCAGGCGATGACACCCGCGGACAATCAGGCGATGGCCGCATTGCAGCCCGCGCAACAGATGACAAAGTTCGCGACAATGCTCGGTCTCGATAACTTTGTTCGGCAACGCGGGATTAGCGCAGAGAAGGCCAATGCATGCCTCGCCAACACCGCCGAGACCGACAAGCTGGTGAAGATGCGTGACCGCGCCAATACCGAGTTCAACCTTCAAGGCACCCCGACGTTCCTGATTAACGGACAGGTGCAGGCGAACACGGGCACGTGGGAGCAGCTTGAGGCGAAACTGAAAGCGGCAGGTGCCTAAACGCCAATGAAAATCTCGCGGGTCAAGCTCACGGGGTTCAAGAGCTTCGTCGACCCGTGCGAGTTGCGGATCATGCCGGGGCTGACCGGCGTTGTCGGGCCCAATGGCTGCGGCAAATCGAATCTGCTCGAAGCAATCCGCTGGGTGATGGGCGAAGGCAGCCCCAAATCGTTGCGTGGCTCGGCGATGGACGATGTCATCTTCGCTGGCACCGCGAGCCGCCCGCAGCGCCAGTTCGCCGAAGTCTCGATCCTTGCCGAACGTGCTGACGATGAGGTGGAGGTTGTTCGCCGGATCGAGCGCGGGGCCGGGTCGGCTTACCGGATCAACGGACGCGACGCCCGTGCGCGCGATGCCCAGCTCATCTTTGCCGATGCCGCGACGGGCGCGCATTCGCCTGCGCTGGTCAGCCAGGGGCGGATCGGCGCGATTATCGCCGCCAAACCCGCCGAGCGACGCCAGATGCTTGAGGAAGCAGCGGGGATTTCGGGGCTGCACGTGCGACGGCGCGAGGCCGAAATCCGGCTGAAGGCGACCGAAGCCAATCTGGCGCGGGTCGAGGAAATGGTTGCCGAACAGGAAGCGCGCATATCCGTGTTGCGGCGGCAGGCGCGGTCGGCGGAACGCTATCGCAAGCTGTCCGACGAAATCCGGGCGGCCGAAGGGCGGTTGATCTACGCCCGCTGGCGCGATGCAGCCGCAGCTGCCGAGGTCGCAAAGGCCGAAGCGAAAGCCGCCGATGAAGCGGTGTTTGCCGCCTCGGAAGCGCAGCGGGTGGCAGCGGCGCTGTCCAACGAAGCGACCGGCGTTTTGGCGACTGCCCGGGCGGCAGCACAAAGCGCGCGTGATGCCGCCGCTGATGCGCGTCACCGTCTGGCGACCGTCGAGGCCGAACGGATCGCGGTGCAAGTGCGGATCGCTGACATATCGGCTCAGCGTGAGCAGCTGACCGCCGACCATGCCCGCGAAGGCGATCTGGCGCGCGATGCGGGCGAAGCACTGACCCGGCTCGCGGCGGAAGCCGACGCGCTGGATGCGGCAGTCAAGGCAGCCATCGCCGAGCGTCCGGCGCTAACCGAGGCGGTTGCGAAGGCGGAGGAAAACAGCCGCGGTGCCGAAGTCGCCTTGGCGCAAGCACTGACCGAAGCGGCGCGCGAGGCCGCTGAACGGCGGGTGGCGGAGGCTGCGCAGGCGGCGGCCAAAATGCGGCTGGATCGGGCGAGCGCGGCACAAAGGCAGGCAGCTTCGGCGTTGGCGGCGCTGGATGACGTGAAGACCGTCGAGGCAGCGCGGAATACCGCCATTGCTGCTCGCGAAAACGCACAGAAGGCGGCGGCAACGGCGTTGCTGGCCATCAACGCGGCTGAAGCGGCGCGGGCATTAGCAGCGGAAGCCCGGGCAGCGGCGGAAGCAGAAGCGTCAACAACAGCAGCAGCACTGGCATCACTTGAGGCCGAAGCCAAAGCACTGGCGCGCGACATGGGTGTCGCAACGGGCGCGCTTAGCCAGGTGCAGGCCGCGCCGGGGTATGAAACGGCGCTGGCCGCGGCGCTGGCGGATGATTTGAATGCCGAGATTGGCGATGCGGGCGCGCGTCGCTGGACGGGGCGCGCTATGGCCAAGGGTGATCCGGTGCTGACGGTTGGCCATCCGCTCTCTGATCACGTCACCGCCCCGCCCGAACTCGCGCGGCGACTCGCGCAGATTGCTGTCGTCGATCAGGATGATGGCGCGGTGCTGGCGGTCGGGCAGCGGCTGGTGACGCGCGACGGGATCATGCGGCGCTGGGACGGGTTTGTGTCCGAAGGCGCGGGGGCCGCCGCTGCCGAAGGGCTGAAGCGTCGCAACCGGCTTTCCGCTATTAACGTTGACTTGCCATCAGTGCGCGCGGCGTCGGAAGCAGCGATGGCCGCGCGAACATCGGCAGGGTCAGCGTTGATTGACGCGGGACAGGCGCTTGAGGCGGCGCGGCGTGGCCGGGAAAAGGCGGATACCGACGTGCGCAATGCCCTGCGGGTCGAGGACCAGGCCGGAGTCGCCCTCGAACGCGCCACGGCACAAGCGATCGAATATCGCGAACGGCTGAACCGCGCCGAGGCCGAACTGGCAGGCGCGAAAGAGGAGCATCAGGCGGCATTCTCGACGTTGGCTGCGCTCCCTTCGGCGATGGATGATGGTGCGACCCGCGCACTTGATCGGGCGGCTGCGATGGCCCGCGAGCGTGTCGCGCAGCTTCGTGCTGACCTGATCGCGCGCGACGAGCGCGTGGCGGCCGACAAATCACGTCATGCGGCGACGCTGTCCGAAAGCGAAGACTGGCGGACCCGCAGCGGCAAAGCAGGCAAGCGCGTCGAAGACATGGCGCGGCGGTCGACTTCACTCAACGAAGAAGCGGCGAGCATTGCCAATACACCAGCGCAGATTGAATCACGCGCGGCGATGATCGGCATCGAAGCAGCGCGGCTTGCCGACGCAGCCCAGACTGCAGTCGATGCCGAACGGGCCGCTGAAGCGGTGCTGCGTGACCGCGAGGCAGCGGCAGTTGCCGTTGGCGAGGCGCTGTCCACCGCGCGCGAAACAAGGGCAGGGGCGCAAGCGCGGACTGAAAATCAAGAGCTTCGCCGTGTCGAGATGGGCCGTGTCGCGGGAGAGCGATTCGAATGCCCCGCCGCCTTATTGCCCGAGAAGCTGGCATTCGATGCGTACATCGTCGGCGAAGCGAGTGACGAATCGGCGAAGCTCGAACGAGTGACATTGGAGCGCGAGCGGCTGGGCCCCGTTAATCTGGTTGCTGAAAGCGAGCTTGCCGAGATCGAAGGAACCCGAGAAAGCAATGCCGCTGAAATGGCCGAACTGACCGAAGCCGTGCACCGGTTGCGCGGGTCAATCGGCAGCCTCAACCGCGAAGGGCGGACGCGGCTGCGCGCGGCGTTCGAGGCCGTGGACGGGCATTTCCGGACGTTGTTCGGGACCTTGTTCAATGGCGGCGAAGCGCATCTCGCGCTGATCGACAGCGATGATCCGCTGGAGGCGGGGCTGGAGATCATGGCGCAGCCGCCTGGGAAGAAGCTCTCGTCGCTGACGTTGCTCTCGGGCGGCGAACAGGCGCTGACCGCAGTCGCGCTGATCTTCGCGTTGTTCCTGACCAACCCCGCGCCCTTGTGCGTCCTCGATGAAGTCGATGCGCCGCTGGACGATGCCAATGTTGAACGCTTCTGTGACCTGCTCGACGCGATGACGCGCGATACCGACACCCGCTACCTGATCGTCACGCACAATGCGGTCACGATGGCGCGGATGCACCGGCTTTATGGCGTGACGATGATCGAACAGGGGATCAGCCGGTTGGTTTCGGTCGACCTTGGCAGGGCGGAGGCGCTGCTGGCGGCGGAGTGATCAGCGCCGCCGCAGCTTGTGCCAGACAAACCACCCCGCCGCCGCCAGCACGACCAACACGATCACGATGTCGAGGCTGTGGAACGCTGCTTTTACACGCGGATCGCTGTTCCACGCGGCGCCGAGTTTCATCCCGACCCACGCGAGGCCAAAGCACCACGGCCATGAGCCGACGAAAGTGAAAATGTGAAAGCGTAGCAGTGGCATCCGAACGACTCCTGCGGGGAACGCAATGAAAGTACGGATCACCGGCAGCAAGCGCCCGATCAGCACTGCCCAATCACCATATTTCGCGAAAAATCGGTCGGCCTTGTCGATGTCATGTGCGTCGATCAGGATGTAGCGACCGTACTTTTCAACAATTGGCCGCCCGCCATATTGGCCCATCGCATAGCCAGCAATCGATCCGATGTTGCATCCGATAGCCCCTGCGGTCGCGACACCGATCAGGGTGAAATGGCCTTGGGCAACAAGATAGCCCGCAAACGGCATGATGATTTCGGATGGGAGCGGGATGCAGGCGCTTTCGATAGCCATCAGCAGCGCGACCCCCGGATAACCAAGCGCGACGATGATGGCGGTGGTGAAGCCCGCAAGCCAAGTGACGATCTGTTCAATGATTGCGCTCATGTAGCGGGGCGGTAGTAGAAGGGCCGCCCTTCGACAAGCATGTCCCGAGCGAGTCGAGGGGCCGGAGCCACTTATGACGCCCATTCATATTGCCTTCCTTCTGTTCCCCGATGTGACACAATTGGACCTGACTGGTCCGGCTCAAGTCCTGTCGCGCTTGGGAAATGCGAAAGTCGATCTGGTCGCGAAAACGCGCGATCCGGTATCGACCGATGCTGGGTTCGACCTGTTACCAACGGCGACGTTTGATGAGGTACGGAAAGCCGACATCCTGTGCGTGCCCGGCGGGTTCGGCACGGTGGCGGCGATGCAGGATGCGGCGACACTCGATTGGGTGCGGACGGTTGCTGAGAATGCGCAGTGGGTGACGAGCGTGTGTACGGGTTCGCTGGTGCTGGCCGCAGCGGGATTGTTGAAGGGATATAAAGCGACCGCGCATTGGGCGTCGCGGCATCAACTGGCGTGGTTTGGGGCCGAGCCGGTGGCCGAGCGGATCGTCTTTGACCGCAACCGTGTGAGCGGTGGCGGGGTGACGGCAGGGATCGATTTTGCACTGGCGCTGACAGCCGTAATCCGGGGAGAGGATCATGCGAAGTTTGTGCAACTCTCCCTCGAATATGATCCGCAGCCGCCTTTTGACAGTGGAACCCCCGACAAAGCGGATACCGCGACGCTGGAAAAATATCAGGCGATGGTCGGGGCGCGCTTTCCAGATCGGGATCTGACAGTTCGGGCGATTGCCGAACGGCTAAAGCATTAGCGCTTGCGCAAGAAAGCGGTTGCCGACGAAGGCGAAATAGCCCGCAATTAGCAGAGCGCCGTAGGTCAGCCCAAGCACGGCCCAGCGATGCGATTGTACCCGGCGTTTGCGCGCGTTGAACAGGATGCGGGGCACCGAAACGAGCGTCATCAGCGTGAAGATGTGAATCAGGCTGAAGTGCCCCGCGTCACCGTCACGGATAAAAATCGTCGAGACGGCAGTTGCGGTCATTAGGATGCACCACGTCCATCCCAGAACGCAGTGCGCCGATGCGCCTTTGGTGCCGATGAATATGATGGGCGTCAGGATCAAAACCGGGATGAGCGTAAGCAAATGGATCGTCACGGGGAGCGGCAAGCGACTGAGCGAGCCTTGCGCTTTCCACAACGCGTAGGTTGTGACGGCAAGCATCAGAATAGCGCCTGCTGCCGCGATATATTCCAGAACCACGCCTTTTCGGCCGAAACCAAATGGCAAAATCGTCCGGACGTGAGATGCCATATGATTGCCCCTTTTCTTGCGATGAGTTTGCGGTAGCTTACGCAAATGCTCAAGCCCCTTATCGCCCTCGCCGTCTTTGCCTTGGTGGCTCCTGCTGCCGCTTCGCCTTCCACTGACTTGAAAGCCGTCATTGACGCGCATTGGGCGTGGGTGATGGCGGCCAATCCCGAATATGCGTCAACACTGGGCGAGCCGGGCGGGGAAGGGCGCGTGTCGGACATCAGCCTTGCGGCGAAAGATCGTTCGGCGAAAGAGGCAAGTGAGTTTCGCGCAAAGCTGGCGGCGATCCCCGATAGCACGCTGAGCGATGCAGAGCGCACTGACAAATCGATCCTGATGCGGATGCTGGGTGAGGAAGTTGACGGCAATAAATTCGGCCAGCGGATGATGCTGTTTTCGACTTATGCCGGGTGGCACCAGAATTTCGTGGGGCTGGCGGATAATTCGCCGTTCAACACGAAGGCGGATTATGAGAGTTACCTAAAGCGGTTGGCACAATATCCGGCGATCAATGCCGAAGCGCTGAAGATCACGCGCGCGGCAGTGGCGGGCGGGTTCACGCAGCCGTGCGTTGTGCTCGGCGGGTTTGAGGGATCGATCACGGGGGTTGTTACTGAAAAGGCCGAAAGCTCGCGCTTTTACAAACCCTTCCTTGGCAATGCACCGACAGGCGTAACGGCAGTTGACTGGGCCGCGATGCGCGCCGCCGCCGCGACCTTGATCAAAGGGACGGTCGAACCCGAATATCGCAAGTTCGCCGATTATTATGTGCGCGACTATAAATCCAAATGCCGCACGACAATCGGCGCGTCGGACATGCCGCAGGGGCGCGACTATTATGCGCAACAAATCCGCGTTCATACGACGACTGACTTAAGCGCGGATGCCATCCACCAGATTGGTCTTGGCGAAGTGGCGCGCATTCGGTCCGAAATGGAAGACTTGGCGAAGTCGGCGGGCTATGCCGACCGGCCTGCCTTCATTGCCGAGCTTCGCCAAAATCCGAAATATTATGCCAAGACGCCCGCTGAACTCATGGCAGCAGCATCGCGGCAGGCGAAAATCTTTGACGGGTTGATGCCGAAATATTTCGGGAAGCTACCGCGCTTGCCTTATGGTGTGCGCGAAATTCCGGCGGAAATCGCCGAAGGGACAACGACCGCCTATTATAATCAGGGTTCACCGGCGAGTGGCATTTCGGGCACCTATTATGTCAACACGTCAAAACTTGACCAGCGACCTTTGTGGGAATTGCCCGCACTGACGGGCCATGAAGCCGTGCCCGGACATCATCACCAGATTTCGCTTCAACAAGAAATGGAGATACCCAAATTTCGCCGGTATCTGTCCGGTTTTACGGCGTTTGTGGAGGGATGGGCACTTTATACCGAGCATCTCGGCATAGAGATGGGCATTTATGATAGCCCCGAGAAGAATATGGGGCGGTTAAGTTATGAAATGTGGCGCGCGTGCCGCCTTGTGGTGGATACCGGGCTGCATTCAAAAGGCTGGACCAAGGCGCAGGCGATCGCCTTCATGCGCGACAACAGCGCGCTGACTGATGCCAATATCGAAGCCGAAGTGAACCGCTATATTTCATGGCCGGGGCAAGCGCTTGGCTACAAGATCGGCGAGCTCAAAATCCGCGAATTGCGGGCGAAAGCGGAAAAGACGCTGGGACCGAAATTTGATTTGCGTGGATTTCATGATGCCGTGCTGTCCCAAGGCGCGGTGCCGCTCGATGTGCTGGAACGGCAGGTTGATGCGTGGATAGCGTCCAAGAAGTAGTTTACCTTGCCCGCGCCGCAGCAACCGCTTCCTTGAGCGCATCATAGCCGACAGCACCGGCAAGCAACTTGTCACCAACAATCCACGCTGGCGTGCCGCTGATGCCGAGCGGACGCGCGTAGCTGAGGTTGGCGTCGATCTCTGCTTGGGCGGCCGGGTCAGATGCGAAGGCGAGGTCAATGCCCAGCCCCTTTGCAATCCGTTCAACATTGCGTGGCTCGGGACGACCAGCAGCATAGACCGCGCGGTGGAAGGCAGGATACTTCCCGGCCTTGGCAGCAGCGAGACTGACGCGCGCGGCGGCGTCGCTGTCGGGACCGAGGACGGGGAATTCGCGATAGACGACGCGGAGCTTCTTGTCGTTTGCGATCAGCTTTTCGATGTCGGCCATTGCGGCGCGGCAGTATCCACAATTATAATCGAAGAATTGGACGATGGTGACATCAGCATCCGCAGACCCTTCCCATGCGCCCGCGAACGGCGTTTCGAGCGCTTTGCGGTTCGCTTTCACGACTTTGGCGGTTTCGCGGCCGCGGAGGTTGTCCATTGCTTCGGGCAGGATTTCGGGATTTGCGAGGATGTATTCGCGCACGATCTTTTCGATGGCTGCGCGGTCGGTGGGTGCCACGGGTGCGCTTCCGCTGGCAGACACGGCGATTATCGCCGCGGCCCCTGCTGCCGCTGCCAAAATTCCGATCATGATTCGCGTTGCCCCTTCGTTCATTCGCTGTCCGTTTTCGGCTTGCGCTTTCCGCGATAACGCGGGTCGCTCTCGATGGCCGCTTGCGAAACCATCACGATATCCTGCGCGCGGATCCAGTCGTTGCTGCCTTTGGGCAAAGCACGCATCGCCGTCCGCGCGTTCATCAACGCGGGCATCGCCGCGCCCTCTAAGTTGTAGCGCTCCGCAGTCGAAAGCATCGCCCGCGCTTGATCGCCTTCATGCGCATAGATTGTGCCGAGTTGATACCAGGCAAAGGGGTTTTGGTTGTCGCGCTGGATCGCGGTTCGCAGGACCGATTTGGCTTCGGCAAAATTGGCGGGGTTTTCGGTCGCGATCAGCGCGTGGCCGAAGAGCGCTGCAATCAGTGGATTATACCGCGTTCCTTGAACCGCATTACGCAGCACGGGCAACGCGTCGTTGGGCTTACCCGATTCGAGCAAAATCTGCCCTTTGAGCTCAAGAAGATAGGGGTCGTTCGGTGCCTTGGCGAGTAGCGCATCGGCTTCCGCTACGGCTTTGTCAGCATACGCCGATTTGTGCCAAGCATAAGCACGAGCGTACCGCGCAGGCACTGAATTATCGGTCACAGGATAGCGATAAAGCGTTTCCTTTGGCTCGTTGATGAAGCCGTATAATTTGGCTTTGACACGTTGGAACCTTGCCTCGAGCGCGGGGTCAGTGGGTTTATTCCAAGTGGCGTGTTGCGACATGCTGTCGCGTAGCACTTGAATGCGTTCACCGGTCAGCGGGTGGGTTCGGTCGTAGCCATTATCCTGCGCAATCGCGAGCCGGAATTCTTGACCGCGCAGCTTTTGAAAGAAACTGACAAGGCCTTTGCCACTGATGCCTGATGTTTCGAGGTAACGGCGTGCAGATTGGTCTGCACCCGATTCCTGTGATCGGCTGAAAGCGAGATATTGGCCCATGGCTGCTTGTTGCCCCGCCGCCATAATACCCGCGCCCGCTTCACCGGCGCCTGCCGCGATGGCCGCCGCACCAAGGATCAGCGATAGGATCGTAATGCCCGTTGCTGCTTTCGCTCCTTCGGAGCCGCGCAACACGTCGCCGGCTGCCACATGGCCGAGTTCATGGGCAATCACACCCTGCACTTCATTGGCGTTGTCGGCGGCCTGAATGAGGCCGGAGTGCATGTAAACGACTTGGCCACCGGCGACGAAGGCGTTGATTTCAGGATCGCCGATCAGAACAATGTCGACATTTTTGGGGTCAAGTCCAGCCGCCTTGATCAACGGCGCAGCCATATCGTTGAATAAGGCTTCGGTTTCGGCATCGCGCAGGATCGATTGCGCAGCGGCGGGTTGGAGCGTCAGTGCCAACGCGGTCAGCACCGACAAAGCAGAGCGAAGAACCTGTTTCATCGCTCTGCTCTTGCCCGTCGGTTCTGAACGGCGCGTGAAGCGGACATTGTTGATGCGGCTACTCAACCGCCCCAAAAGTCCGTTGCCACCAGCCGCCGCGCTTCGGTTCGTCGCTGGTGGCTTCGCCGACCGCGGCGGAAACCGCTGCTGGTTCGTCCGCAGCCTTGGCCTTTGCGCGGCTGGCGCGCTTTGGTTTGGCGGGAGCTTTCTCCTCGACGGCTGGCGCAGGTACTTCGTCAACCGGTTTCGCCTTGGCGCGGCTGGCGCGTTTTGGCTTTTCGGGTGCCGGTGCCGCCTCGGTAACGGGTGCTTCCACTTTGGCTTCACGCGCAGCGGGACGTTTGCGGGTACGTTTTGGCTTTTCCTCTGCAACGGGCTCGGGTGCCGGAGCTTCGGTTACTTCAACCGCTTCAACTGGCGTTGCTTCCGATGCAACACCGTCACGACCGCGCCGACGGCGACCACCCCGACGGCCCCGGCGGCTCTTGCGCGCTTCACCACTCTCGTCACTTTCAACAGTCGGCGCAGGCGCAGCTTCGGCATCGACCTCAGCGTCAACCGCTTCACCGTCACCTTCACCTTTAGTTTCACCTTCACCTTCATCGCGGCGACCGCGACGGCCGCGCCCGCGACGGCGGCGGTTATTGCGATCCTCGCTATCATCGCGCGAACGGTTTTGCGGGCGCGGCGCGCGCTCTTCTTCTTCTTCCTCGTCCTCTTCGGCGATGAAGTCATCGTCATCATCTTCGATAAGGACAGGCGCTTCGAACTTGGGTGTGAAGGCAGGCGGCGGGCCGCTTGCTTCGACCGTCATCCGTGCGCCTTCGATTTCGCCATCGCTGGCGATTTCGATGCGGACGCCGAAGCGTTCCTCGATTTCGGCAAGTTCATGGCGCTTGCGATTGAGGACGTAGAATGCCGCTTCTTGCGAACAACGCAGCGTCAGAATCGACCCACGACCGCGACCGGCTTCATCCTCAAGCATGCGCAGTGCCGACAAGCCCGCTGACGATGCCGTTCGGACAAGCCCGGTGCCTTCGCAATGCGGGCATTGGCGGGTTGACGCTTCGAGGACGCCGGTGCGCAGGCGCTGGCGGCTCATTTCCATCAGGCCGAAGGACGAAATCCGTCCCACCTGAATCCGCGCGCGATCATCGGCGAGCGCGCCTTTCATCGCTTTTTCGACTTTACGGATATTTCCGTTATTTTCCATGTCGATGAAGTCGATGACGACCAACCCGGCCATGTCGCGCAGCCGCAGCTGGCGTGCGATTTCATGTGCGGCTTCGAGGTTGGTGCCGACCGCGGTCGCTTCAATCCCATGCTCGCGTGTCGAACGGCCGGAGTTGATGTCGATCGACACCAGCGCTTCGGTCGGGTTGATGACTAGGTAGCCGCCCGATTTCAGCTGGACGACCGGCTGATACATCGCCTGCAGCTGTTCTTCGACATGATTGCGCTGAAACAGCGGGACCGGGTCGGCATAGGGCTGAACGCGGCGCGCATGGCTCGGCATCAAGAGTTTCATGAACTCCTTGGCGTGACGGTAGCCTTCGTCGCCCTCGACGATAACTTCGTCGATGTCCTTGTTATAAAGATCGCGGATCGCGCGCTTGATCAGGTCGCTGTCCTGATAAACCAGCGCCGGGGCGGCGGACGAAAGCGTTTTCTCGCGGATTTCGTCCCACAGCCGCGCGAGATAATCGAAATCGCGGCGGATTTCGACTTTGGTGCGCTGAAGCCCTGCGGTCCGGACGATGCAGCCCATAGTTTTAGGCAGGTTCAGTTCGGCCATGATGACCTTCAACCGCTTGCGATCCGCGCCGTTGGAAATTTTGCGGCTGATCCCGCCGCCATGCGACGTGTTGGGCATCAGGACGCAATAACGACCGGCAAGCGACAAATAGGTCGTCAGTGCCGCGCCCTTGTTGCCGCGCTCTTCCTTCACGACTTGGACCAGCAGCACTTGGCGACGGCGGACTACGTCCTGAATCTTGTAACGGCGACGCAGGTTCATCCGCTTTTGGCGGAGGTTTTCAGCGGCTCCTTCGTCGATGCCGTTGCCCGATGCTGTCGATGCAGGTGGCGGTGGTGCAGCGTCTTCGCTTTCGTCATCATGCGCCGGTTCGTCGGGACGGTCATCCTGGCCGTCATCGTCGTGGTGACCATCATCGTCATCAAAATGATCTTCAGCGGCACGCAGACGCTCTTCTTCGGCGGCATGTTCGGCTTCTTCGCGGAGCAGAGCCTCGCGGTCCTCCTTGGGGATCTGATAATAGTCGGGATGGATTTCGCTGAACGCGAGAAATCCGTGGCGGCCACCACCATAATCGACAAACGCCGCCTGAAGCGACGGTTCAACGCGGGTTACTTTGGCAAGATAGATGTTGCCCTTAAGCTGCAAATGTTCGGCGGATTCGAAATCAAATTCTTCGATCCGGTTACCCTTGACGACCGCGACACGGGTTTCTTCCCGGTGGCGCGCATCGATCAGCATACGCATAGTCATGTAAAATTCTCCGGGCGCGTCGCTTTATCCGGCGCGGCGCCGCTGGTGGAGACAAAGCGATGGCAGCGAACCCGCGCGCCGACTCTGTCGGGGTTGATGGGATTTTCGTGTCTGCTTGCGGGCCATGTCCGGACTTAGGTGCCGGAAAATTCGCAACCCGAAACGCAACCACCCCAGTGGGGAGATTTACTGCGTCATTCGGGAAACCATGGATCATGCGAGCGTCAACCTGATCAGTTGCGTCAAAATATCGCAACCGTTTGAAATCATGCGCCGGACGGGTTCCCTCCAGCGATGCTTTATTGTGCTAGCACCGCTGTCACGATCCAGCAACATACAAGTGCGGGCCGAATTGATGATGGTTCCCGCAAATCATCCCTAAAGCCGATTTAACCTTCATTTTACACCATGGTTGAACCCGTGCGTGGCACATCAGGCGGCGAGACTAGGTAAATAAGCGGGAAACCCGTTCACTATGCTAAACCACTGGACCCGGACACCCCGGGCACGGCAAGGAGGAGTCATGCCACTGGCAATGACTCTCGCGGCCATGATTTCAACTGCATCGCCGGTGCTGGCCGATGCGCAGCCGCAATCGCGGCTCATGCTCGACATGGCGACGGTTGGCGTTGCTGGCGTCGACAGCGTATCGCGGTCGGACGAGCCTGCGCCGCAGCCGGGGTTCCGCGTGCCGGTTACGCATTCAGCCAAGCCACCGCGCAGCCGCTACAGCATTACGATCCCGCTCGATCCGCCGCAGCCCGGCTTGCCGCGTCCCCGCATCTTCGGGCGGTCGGATCGTCCGTTGGTCGTGATCGACGCTGGGCATGGTGGCCATGATCCGGGTGCTGTAACGTCGTCGGGTGTTCGCGAAAAAGATGTTACTTTGTCGGTTGCGCGAGCGATTCGCGATGAACTTCTCAAAGGTGGACGGGTACGTGTTGCCTTGACACGCGATAGTGACCGTTTCTTGATTCTTCAGGAACGGTCTGAAATTGCACGGGGATTGAAAGCTGACTTGTTTATTTCGGTCCATGCCGACGCCGCTGCTGCGATTGAAGCAAGTGGCGCGACAATTTACACGTTGTCTGAAGTTGCCTCAGATAGGAAGGCCGCTCAACTTGCGGCGCGTGAGAACAAGTCTGACATCATAAATGGCGTGAACTTAAATAGTGAAAAAGCCGACATTTCGACGATCCTGATCGATTTGGCTCAACGTGAAACGATGAACGCTTCCGCGCGCTTCGCATTATTGGTGAAGCGTGAAGCACGGTTGATGCCGTTTCGTAATGATTTCCACAAAATGGCCGGATTTGCCGTGCTGAAAGCGCCCGATACGCCTGCAATTTTGCTCGAGATTGGCTACCTGACCAACCCAACAGATGTGGAACGGATCACTTCGGCAGCCGGTAAAGCGGCGATTGCCACGGGATTGAGCCGGGCCATCGACGTTCATTTCGCACGGCGCTTTGCATCGCGCTGAACGGGCGCTAATGACCGGCGATCATGGCCGAAAATGAAGCGGAATCACTGCGCCTTAGCATGAAGCGCGACTTGGGCTGGCTCGCACGCCAGTGGGCCAAGCGCTGGGTGAAGATTGTCGCGGCCATCGTCGGCTTTTTCCTGCTGTTGTGGCTGATCATCTGGCTGGCTTTTGCGCGGAACCTCCCTGATGCGCGGCAGTTGCTTGCCTATGAACCGCCGTTGCCAACCAATGTTCGCGCTTTTGATGGCACGCCAGTGCACAGCTATGCGCGTGAACGGCGCGTTGAGTTGGCGTACAACGAATTTCCAAAGCAGCTGATCGATGCCTATCGCGCGTCGGAGGACAAGACATTTTTCGAACATGGCGGCGTTGATTATCCGGGCATCATCCGTGCGTTGTTCACCAATCTGACCAGCTCGGGCCGAAAAGTCGGCGCATCGACGATCACGCAGCAAGTCGCCAAGAACCTCCTGATCGGTAACGAGGCAAGCTATACGCGCAAAGTTAAAGAAGCGATCCTTGCCTATCGGATCGAAGCTGTCCTGACCAAAGAGCAGATTATCGAGCTTTACCTGAACCAAATTGCGCTGGGGCGGAATTCGTTCGGCGTGCAAGCAGCATCGCGCGCCTATTTCGACAAGGATGTTGGTGAACTCAATCTTGCCGAGATGGCGTTCCTCGCGATCCTGCCCAAAGCGCCTGAAACCTATGGTCGCGCCAAATTCGCAGATCGTGCAATCGAGCGGCGCAATTGGGCCATCGGCCAGATGCTGGCGAACGGATACATTACCCGGGCCGACCACGATACTGCTGTCGCCACGCCTTTCGTAACCGTCGCACGCGCTCAACCCAAGGATGAAAGTGCTGGCGACTATTTCATGGAGGAGGTCCGCCGCCAGCTGATTGGTAAATTCGGCGAAACTGACAAGGCCGGACCTTATTCGGTGTATTCAGGCGGGCTTTGGGTGCGCACGTCGCTCAACCCGCAAATGCAGGGATATATGCAGGACGCGCTGCGCGAAGGGCTCCTCCGTTTCGATCGCGGTCGCGGATGGAGCGGCCCGATTGGCAAGATCAATATTGCTGAAAACTGGCAACAATCCTTTGCTGCCGCAAATATCGGCCTTGGCTATGATGATTGGCGGGCTGCCGTTGTCCTTTCCAAAGTAGAGGGATCGGCGCAGATCGGTTTTGTCGATGGGTCAACGGGCACGTTGCCGTCTTATGCCGCGCAGTCCCCGCGTCGTGGTGGTGGGGCAGCATTTGGCTGGCTGAACCCCGGCGATGTTATTGCTGTATCGCCCGAAGGGAATATTTGGGCCTTGCGTAGTGTGCCCGAAATTTCTGGCGGCATGGTCGCTGAAAATCCGCATACGGGCCAAGTGCTTGCGATGCAGGGTGGGTTTGACGCGCGTATTCAGTCGTTCAACCGTGCCACACAAGCGCTGCGCCAGCCGGGCTCGACGTTCAAACCAATTGCTTATGCATCAGCGCTTGATCACGGCATGACGCCCGCGTCGATCATCGTGGATGGGCCGTTCTGCGTGTATCAAGGGCCAAAGCTCGGTCAGAAATGCTTTCGCAATTTCGGTGGGGCGAGCGGGGCGGGGCCGCAGACAATGCGCTGGGGCATTGAACAATCACGCAACTTGATGACGGTCCGCGCTGCCAGTCAGACGGGCATGAAAAATGTCGTGAAGCTCGCTGCCGATTTGGGCGTGAGCGAGCCCGGCAAACCTTATTTGCCGGTGTTGGCGATTGCGCTGGGCGCGGGCGACACGACGGTCGCGCGGATGGTCAATGCTTACTCAATCATGGCGAATAATGGCCGTGCTTTGACGCAGACGCTGGTTGATTTTGTTCAGGATCGTCGCGGCAAAGTGATCTTTCGTGCCGACACGCGGCCTTGTGAAAAGTGCAACATGCCCGAATGGGATGGCAAACCAATGCCGCGCCCCCCTTATACTCGCAAGCAGGTGATGGACGCGATGACGGCGTATCAAATGATCCACATCACCGAAGGCGTAATCCAGCGCGGGACGGCAACGACGCTGAAAGACCTGAAGCGTCCGATTTTCGGCAAGACGGGCACGACCACTGGCCCTACGAATGTTTGGTTCGTCGGCGGTTCGGCGGATATCGTGGCGGGTGTTTATCTAGGCTATGATCAGCCGCGTTCGATGGGTGGCGGCGCGCAAGGCGGCGTGATTGCTGCGCCGATTTTTAAGGCGTTCGCCAAGCAAGCGATGGCAGGCATGCCAGTCAAACCGTTCCGCGCGGCGGGCGGGGTCCGCATGGTCCGCATTGATCGCCGTTCGGGCAAACGCGTCTATGGTGCCTTCCCCAGCGAAAGCGATCCGGATGCCTCAATCATCTGGGAAGCGTTCAAGCCCGAAAGTGAACCGCGCCGGTCGGTCGGCAAGGACGTTGCGCCGGTCACCAAGCCCAAAGCGGCGGCCCCCAAAGCTGCGCCGAAGAGCCGCCCTGATAGTGATTTCCTTGAGAAGCAGGGCGGAATTTACTAACGCCGCCTTCGAACATATTTAGGAACAACCAATGCGCGCCGAAGCGCAAGCTCATATCAATCAGATCAATGCTGCGCTCGCGCTGCTCCGTCGTTTCATCGATTGGGATCGCGCCCTTGCGCGCCTTGAAGAGCTGAACGCGATGGTCGAGGATCCGACGCTGTGGAATGATCCAAAGGCTGCGCAGGTTGTCATGCGCGAGCGGCGGCGGCTTGAAGAAGCCATTGGTGCGACACGGGCAACCCAATCCGAGCTTGATGACACCGTCGAGCTAATGGAAATGGCCGAAGCCGAAGGTGATGAGGGCATGGTCGACGACGGTGTCACACAGCTTGCGGCGATGGCCGAGCGGGCCGAGCGCGACAAAGTGGCCGCGCTACTTGCGGGTGAGGCCGATGCCAATGATACCTATATCGAAGTCAATGCTGGCGCTGGCGGCACAGAAAGCAACGACTGGGCCGAGATGCTGGGTCGCATGTACATGCGCTGGGCCGAACGTCATAAGATGAAGGTCGAAACAATCGATTATCACGCCGGCGATCAGGCAGGCATCAAGTCAGTGACGTATCTGATCAAGGGCGAAAATGCCTATGGCTATGCCAAGACCGAAAGCGGGGTGCACCGGCTGGTGCGGATCAGCCCGTTCGGTAGCGGCGACAAGCGCCAGACGAGCTTTGCGAGCGTCTGGGTCTATCCAGTGGTTGACGAAAATATCGACATCGAGATTATCGAAAGTGACCTGCGCATTGATACATTCCGGGCATCAGGGGCGGGCGGGCAGCACATTAACACGACTGACAGTGCGGTGCGGATCACGCACTTGCCCACCAACATCGTCGTGCAGTGCCAGAATCAGCGCAGCCAGCACAAGAACAAGGCCGAGGCTATGAACCAGCTTCGTGCGCGCCTTTATGAAAATGAGCTGCAAAAGCGCGAAGCTGAAGCCGATGCGAATGCCGCGTCGAAAACCGACATCGGGTGGGGGCACCAGATCCGGTCCTATGTCATGCAACCGTACCAGATGGTGAAGGATTTGCGCACAGGCGTGGTTTCAAGCTCGCCGAGCGATGTGCTTGATGGTGATCTGGATCGCTTTATGGCGGCGGCGTTGAGCCAGCGGGTGACGGGCGATAAGGTTGTTGTGGAGGATGTGGATTGAAGTTTGCGCTCGCTTTCCCGGTGCTTCTCGCAGCCTGTAACAACGGGACAGCTGCGCGTGCGCCCGATCCCGGCATTTTTCCCGCTGCGGCGAGGCCTGTTGCTTCGATCGTATCGGCACGCTGGTCCGACGAAGACAGTCGCGACAAAGCCGGTGAGTCCGTCGAAGTCATGAATCGCGCGGGCATTCGTCCCGGCATGACCGTGGCGGATATCGGCGCGGGGGAGGGCTATTACACTATCCGCCTCGCTGCCCGTGTCGGCGCGAAAGGCCGGGTGCTGGCGCAGGACATCATTCCCGAAGTCCGCGATAAGCTGGCGCAGCGTGTCGAGCGCGAGAAACTGGAAGCAGTGACCGTAAAGCTCGGCACGCCTGACAATCCGGGGCTGCCCGCTAACAGCTTTGACCGCGTTTTCCTCGTCCACATGTATCATGAAATCGCTTCGCCTTATGCGTTCCTTTGGAACCTGCGACCTGCGACGAAAAAGGGCGGGCGGATTATCGTGGTGGATGCCAATCGCCCGACCAACCAGCACGGGACGCCGCCCAAACTTCTAAAATGCGAGTTTGAGTCGGTCGGCTATAAAATGGTGGATTTCGTCGATAAGCCATCGGCTGGCGGTTATCTCGCGGCGTTTGAACCCGTGGGTGCACGCCCTGATCCAGGGGCGATCAAGGCTTGCACGCTGCCCTGATTTGATTTGCGGATGCCAGAGCAATGCCTGCAAGATTTTGCGAACGATTTATTCTGCGGACTTTTTTACCGGGCATTGCTTCCGTCAGCCGCTGAAACTCGTCGAAATATTCCTGCATTTGCGCATTCCGGCATTTGGCGAGGCGATTTGCTTGGGAAACAACCAGCGCTGAATCGCCAAGAAACAATATATTTGGTTCGCTGAACGTCTGCGCCACGCGCACGGCTGCGATCAGCGCAATCCATTCCGCGTCATTGTTGGAGCCTCGACCAACGTTTTGGGCAATCCAGCTTTGGCCGCGCGCTACGACAGCGGTTTGCATGATGCCGGGATTTGGTTGGCAGCCACCGTCGAAATAGATTTTCAGTCGGCGAGAGAGCATCGGCATGCCTCAGCTTAGCGGATCGCTCTGATATTTCAGTTCGAGAAATTTGCCCTGCGTCGCCAGTTTTTCAAGGTCACCCTTTGCAAGTTGTTCGCTCATGCGCGTCAGTTCGCTGTCGACGACCGAGAGCCCGTCGACAAGCTGCTTTTCGGGAATGATCCCGTCGGTATTCGCGCGGCGGAGGGCTTCGGGCACGCGGCCGTAACCGCGGACGAGTTCGGGAAGTTCGTCGGCGATCAGGCGGCGAATTTCGGCGGCGGCGGGTTCGTTTTCGTTGAGTGCCTGAAGCTGCGGCGCAAGCGCTTCGAGTTTCAAGCCGATGCCGTCGGACAGTGTCTGTGCAGGGGCGGGGAGCATGGCGCGTTGCGACGCCAACCAAGTCTCGGTTTTGAGCGGGAGTTGAGCGAGCGCGGTCGTGGGGAGCGCTGCTGCATCGGGCAGACTTTCACTGGGCATCATGGTGATGCCAAGCGCGGCGAGGATCATGAGCAAAACGCCGATCATGACGCCCGTCGTGCCGATGGGGATGATGAGGCCGATGATAAACATCGCAATGAAAATGGCGACGACTGATGCAAATACGCGCTTGGCTTTACGCGCCGCCGAACGCCGCTGCGCCGCTCGCACTCGGGCTGCGTATTTCGGCGGTGCCGTAACCCGCGTCAGGACCGCTTCGGCTTTGGCGATGGCTTCGTCAGAGCTGTTCATCAGACCGGTTCGAACGGGTTGGTGGTTTCGTTCGCGCTCAGCCGCGCTTGCGACGCCCCTTCCGCACGGGCGATGTAGCCTTTCGATTTTTCGACTTCGCCCGACAGCGCCTCGACGGTGGTTTTCATCGAGATCAGCGACTTCGCCTTGAACGTGTCGATGGCGTCCATCGTGTCATAGATGTTCTGGAATGCGCGCTTGAGCGTGTCGAGCGGGATCGTCGCGCCCGCGGCTTGTTCGTGGATTGCCGCCGTATTCTGTTTGAGCATCGTGCCCGTTGAATCGATGATGTTCGCGGTCGTCGTGTTCAGCGCCGTGATTTGCGCCAGCACGAGCTTTTGGTTGGTCATCGCCTGCGCGACCGTCACCGCAGTGCGCAATGCCGAAACTGTTGTGGTCGAGGCACGGTCGACGCCTTTGACCAGCTCGACGTTGTTTTTCTTGACGAGATCGAGCGCGAGATAGCCCTGCACCGTGACGGCCATCTGGGTGAGCAGGTCGGTCGTGCGCTGGCGGACATAGAAGAGCGCGCTTTCGCGGATTGCTTTGGCTTTGGCGGGGTCCGACGCTTCGAGTTCGAAGGCTTTGGCTTCGAGCTTTGCGTCCAATGCCTTCGATACGTGGATCATCTGTTCGAGGCGGCCCATTGCGGCCCACAGGCTTTGGCGCTCGACCGAGATCGCAGCATTGTCCTTCAACAATTCGTCCTTGCCCGATGACAGGCGGGTCAGGATCGACGCGATATGCGACTGCGACGATTTATACCCATCGAAATAATTGCGCATCTTGTTGCCGAAGGGGATGATGCCGAACAGCTTTTTGGGCGCGAGCAGATTGCCTTGCTTGCCGGGGTCCAAGTCCTCAATGGTGCGGCGAAGCTCGGCGAGGTCAGTGCCGACGCCGCCTTCCTTGTCCATCGCGCGCACGGGACGGTCGAGGAAGCGGTTCGATTGACCCGCCGCTTCAGCGATTTCGCGGCGGCCCATGTCGCTGATCTGGTCAACGCGCTTGCCGAATTCGGGTGAGTTGACGTCCTGTGCGGCGAGTTCTTCGACGAACAAATCGGCCTTGGCTTCAAGCGCGGTGCGCTGCGTATCGTCGAGCGGCACCAGACCACTCGCCTTTTCGGGCGATACCGTCACAACGGGTTCGGGCGCGGTCAGCACGAGGTCGGCAGGTTCAGCAAGTTGGGTGGCCATG
>JANMPU010000010.1:0-14113 GCA_031369985.1 Sphingomonas sp.
AGAACGAAGTCTATGTTCTGCCCAAGCATCTCGACGAAAAGGTCGCGATGTTGCACCTTGAAAAGCTCGGCGTGAAGCTGACGAAGCTCAGCGACAAGCAGGCGGGTTACATCGGCGTGCCCACAAGCGGCCCGTTCAAGCCGGATCATTATCGGTATTGATACGATCTTCTCCCCTCCAGCCCTTGCTGGAGGGGCTGGAGGTGGCCCCTTGGTCTTCGTATGCACTGAAATCGATTAGGAAGAACCGCCCCCGCCCCCTCCGAGAAGGCGTGGAGGGGAGCAATTGAGGGAAGTGACTTCCAATCCGCCCCCTGATCCCTCTAAGGCAGTCGCTATGATCGGCGGCCCTCATCAATGATTGCACTCACCACAACCGAAGCGACCATCGCGGGCGTTATCCTTGCGATCTGGCTTGCTGCGGCGGCGTGGGCGGTGATCACGGGTATGCAAATGCGCAAGCGGGCTGAATTTGCGACTGATCAGGCGGACCGGCTTGCGGCGCTGCTCGAATCGGCCCCCGCACTTGCACTCATTGTGCGTGGCGATGGGCGGGTTGAGGCGCAACCCCGTTTGGCTGACTGGCTGGGCCTGCCGCGCGTGCCGAATTTCGTGGCAGATTTTGCCGGCAAGAATGCAGGTCTTTCCGAAGAGGACGCTGCCACACTTGTTGCCGAGGTGGCAGCCGCCCAGCGCACCGGTAAAGCCTTTGCCCTGGCGATGCGCGCGATTGGATCGAACCGGACTTTATTATTGCGCGGTAGCCCGGCGGCGACGGGGCTCGCTGCGCGGGGCTCGGTCATTGTCTGGGTATTCGACGCAACCGAAAGCCAGGCCGAAATCGGGCGGCTCGGCGGCGAAGTGGCGCAATTGGGCCGCGCTTTTTCGGCGCTGTCACAACTCATCGAAGCGGCGCCAATTCCGATGTGGCATCGCGGCCCCGATTTGCGGCTTACCCTCGTCAACCGCGCTTATGTTGAAGCCGTGGATGCGACCGACGCCGATGATGTTGTGACGCGCGGGCTTGAACTCGTCGAGCCGGGGGCAGGAACGAGCCCGCTTGCGGCAGCAGCAGCAGCCCGCGATGCGGGCGAACTTCGCGTGCGCGATGTGCCTGCGACCATTCGGGGTCAGCGGCGGTCGATGCGCGTCGTCGACGTGCCTTTGGGTGAGTCCGGCGTCGCGGGCTACGCGCTCGACAATGACGAGCTTGACCGGGCGAAGGCCGCGTTCCGCCGTTTTGCCGATACGCAGCGCGACACGCTCGACCGGTTGTCGGCGGGCGTGGCTCAATTCGATTCCGATCGCGCGCTGACTTTTTGCAACCTACCGTTTCAGCGGATGTTCGGCATCAAAAGCGAATGGATCGCCGACCGCCCCGAGTTCGACCGCGTCCTCGAACGGATGCGTGAAGCCGGTCGCGTGCCCGAAGCGCGCGATTTCCCCGCGTGGAAAGCCGAACGGCGTGGTTGGTTCACGGCAGTGGGCGGGGCAGAGGAGGAAGCATGGCTGCTCCCTGGCGGTGCGCATTTGCGGGTGTTGGCGCAGCCGCTCCCCGATGGTGGGCTGCTGCTGGTGTTCGAGGACCGCACTGAACAGGTTCAGCTAGCGAGTGCGCGCGACACGTTGCTGCGCGTGCGTGAAGCGACATTTGACAATTTGTTCGAAGCGGTCGGCGTGTTTGCATCCGATGGACGATTGGCGTTGTGGAACAACAAGTTCCGGGACTTGTGGGGCTTTGAAGACGACATGCTCACGCAGCATCCCCGCGTTGATGCGCTGGCCGAAAGCGCGGCCTCTCGCCTGACCAATCCGGCCCGCGCCGCACTCATCCGCGAACTCGTCCGCGCCGCTACGGTCGAACGCAAATCGCGTGGCGGGCGGGTCGCGTTCAAGGACGGGCGGCATTTTGAATTCGCGGCGGTGCCGCTCCCTGATGGCAATGCGCTCTTCACCATGCTCGACATCACCGACAGCCGCCGGGTTGAACGCGTCCTGCGCGAACGTGCCGAAGCCTTGGTCGCCGCCGACAAGGTCAAGACGGCCTTCGTCGCCAATATGAGTTACGAATTGCGTACCCCGCTGACTTCCATTGGCGGTTTCGCCGAAATGCTCGACAAGGGCTATTCGGGGAAGTTGCCCAAAGTGTCGCAGGACTATGTGAAGGCCATCCTCGAATCTGTCGGCACGTTGGGGACACTGATCGACGAAGTGTTGCTGACCACTCAGAACGAAGCGGGCCTCGTCGGCGTTGACCGCGAGACCGTCGACCTGATTCCGATCCTCGACAGCATCGCCGCTGAATTTGATGGGGCGGCCTCGGCCAAGAATCAGGACTTTGTCACTGATTTTGAAGCCAGCGTCGGCCGCGTCGAAGGGGATTCCAAACGCCTCCGCACTGCTATCACAAACCTACTTCGTTCCGCTATCGAAACGACTTCCGAAGCTGGCCGTATCCTGCTCCACGCCAGCGGCACGCCCGACGGCGCGATGATCGTCGTCTCTGACAACGGCCCCGGTGATGCCGCAGTCGATATGCGCGATGTTCGCCAAGTTGTGGAGGCGCACGGCGGCATTTTCACGCGCCTCGCCGAGGCCGGACAAGGCACCGCAACCAAGATCGAACTGCCCCGGTGACTTTGCTTCTGGATGAGGCCGCAACCGAAGCGGCGGGCTATACACTCGGCGAGTGGCTTCAAGTCGGCGACGTCATTGCGCTTTCTGGCCCCTTTGGCGCGGGCAAGACCTGCTTCGCGCGCGGCATCCTTGATGCGCTTGGTCATGAGGGCGATGTGCCGTCGCCGACTTTTGGCATCGTCATTCCCTACGATCCTCCTGATGTCCGATTGCCGCTCTGGCATGTCGACTTGTATCGCCTAGAGAACCCTGAGGAGATTGAAGAACTGGGTTTGGACAACGCCTTGACGGACGGCGCGCTCGTCATCGAATGGCCCGAACGACTTGGTGACCGCCTGTGGCCCAACGCGCTTCAGATCGAATTGAGCGTTGAACGCGATGCGCGGCGCTTGACAGCGAATTTGCCATCGTCATGGGAATCGCGATGGCCGTTCCCATGACTCAGCCGCCTGCGGCACCCGAATTTCTTGCGCACGCCGGATGGGGAGGTGCAACGATCCTGCCGCTCGCCGGTGATGCGTCCTTCCGCCGTTACTTCCGCATTGCCCATGGTGATCGCCGCGCGGTCCTGATGGATGCACCTCCGCCGCATGAAGACCCGCGGCCCTTTGTCAACGTAGCGACCTTTTTGCACGCCGTCGGTTTAAGGGCACCTGCTATCTTGGCGCGCGATCTGGAGGCAGGATTGCTGCTCATCGAGGACTTCGGCGATAACCGGATGCGGGAAGCTGTCGATGCCAACCCATCGTCGGAATCCGAAATCTATCGCGGCGTCGTGGATGTGCTGATTGATCTGCATCGCCATGCACCGCCCGAACTCCCACGTCATGGACTTCAGAATTGGCTTGATGAGGTCACACTGTTCACCGACTGGTATTGCCCGGAGCAAGGGCTTGAGGTCGATCACGCCGGATACCGGGCAGCGTGGGAAGCAGTGCTTGCCCCCGTTGATGGCGCGCTTATCAAATGGGTGACCGAACTGCGCGACTATCATGCCGAAAACATCATGCTGACCGATGGCGAGGGTAATGCTCGCTTTGGCTTGCTCGATTTTCAGGATGCTCGGGTCGGGCATCCTGCTTATGATCTCGTTTCGATGCTGCAGGATGCCCGGCGCGATGTATCTTCGTCGGTCGAGGCGGCGATGCTGGCGCATTACAAGGCCGCAACAGGGCGCGACGCCGCGTTTGATGACGCCTATTGGGCCCTCGGCGCGCAGCGCAACACGCGTATCCTTGGCGTTTTTGTCCGTCTGTGGAAGCGCGACGGGAAAGAGCATTACCGCAGCTTTCAGACGCGGATGTGGGGATTGCTTGAGCGCGACCTTGCGCATCCATCGCTCGCGCCCGTGAAGAGATGGTTCGACGCCAATGTTCCCGTTCAAGCTCGTGCCGCCTCGTGGGAGCAATACGCATGACCGCGCGCCGCCCCCTCTTTTTGTCGCTGCCGCACAGCGCCAAGGTGCCGAAGACGGCAATGGTCATGGCGGCAGGGTTGGGCAAGCGGATGCGCCCGCTGACCGCGACCAAACCGAAGCCATTGGTGCTGGTCGCGGGGAAGCCGTTGATTGACCATGCACTGTCTATGCTCGCTTCGTCTGGCGTCGAGTCTGCCGTGGTTAACATTCATTACCTCGCTGACGCGATGGAAGCGCATTTGGCGCGCAACAATCATGGGCTCGACATCGCGATTTCGGATGAACGCGATGCTCTGCTTGAAACCGGCGGTGGCCTAGTCAAAGCATTGCCGCTGATCAATTCTGATCCATTCCTTCAGGTCAATAGTGATAACTTATGGGTCAATGGCCCCATCAACGCGATTACTTTGCTGGCTGAACGGTGGGACGATGCTGCGATGGATGCATTGCTGCTGATGGTCCCGCTGGCCCGCGCGCATTGTCATATAGGTGGCGGTGATTTCCACATGGATGCCGCCGGTAAGATCAGTCGCCGAAAGCCGGGTCGCATTGCACCGTTTGTGTACACTGGCCTTCAAATGCTGTCGAAGCGGCTGATCGTCGATCCGCCGTCCCCCGCCTTCTCGACCAATATCTTCTGGAACCGCGCCATTGAAGCGGGCCGCGCTTATGGTGTCGTCCATCAAGGCCTGTGGTTCGAAGTCGGCGAACCCAAAGCGATTGGCGAAGCGGAGGCGATTTTGGCGGATGCCTGACCGGGGCGGCCCCAAGGTTTTCACGATCCCGGTCAACCGGAACTTCGCCGACGCGCTAGTCAACGGGTTGATAGCGCAGTTCGGGCGTGACCGCATGATGCTGGCGCGCGGCATGATCCTCGTGCCCAATAACCGTGCGGTCCGGGCAATTACTGATGCGTTCGTGCGGCGAGCCGAACCGGGATTGCTATTGCCGCGCCTTGTCGCAGTGGGCGATGTTGGTGACGAAGCGATGGGCATTGCGCTTGATCCGGCGGGTGGCGAACCGGTCCCTGCGGCGGTCGATCCGCTGGTTCGGCGCTTTGCTATGGCGCGTCTGGTGCAGCAGGCACGAGCGGAGATGCGCGCGCCGGTTGATGCGGCCGAAGCGCTGCGGCTGGCAACTGAATTAGCGGCAACGCTCGATACGCTTCAGGCCGAAGAGATTGATCCGGCCAAATTGCGTGATCTGGAGGTTGCAAACGACCTGTCAATTCATTGGCAAAAGTCGCTCGACCTCATTGCGTTGTTGCTCGACCGTTGGCCCGAGGAATTGGAGCGGATCGGGCGCATTGACCTCGTCCAGCGACGCAACATCCTGCTGCGGCAGAAGGCAGTGGCGTGGCAAACTGCGCCGCCGACGGGTTTTGTTGTGGCGGCCGGAATCACGACCTCAGCGATTGCCGTTGCGTATTTGTTGCGGACAGTTGCAAAGATACCCGGCGGAATGGTGGTCCTTCCGGGTGTTGATGTCGACTGTGCCGAGGAGGAGTGGGACGTCATTGCGGACCCACGGCAGGAAAGCCATCCACAGCATCACCTCCGCCTGCTGCTCGACCGGATGGATGTTGCGCGCAGCGATGTTTCGGTTTGGCGTTGGGGCGATGGGCACAGCAGCCGGACCGAACGAGCAAAGGCCGTGTCGACGGCGTTTGCCCCCGCACGCTTCACCGACAAATGGAACAATATCGAGGCCAAGTTTCGGCGGCTTCCCGGTGTCCGTCTCGCCGAATTTTCAACGCCAGCCGATGAGGCACAGGGGATCGCGATTGCTCTGCGTGAGGCACTCGAGACGCCTGCCAAGACAGCGGCGCTGATTACCCCGGATCGGGCGCTAGCAGGGCGGGTGGTTGAGCATTTGAAACGGTGGGGCATCAATGCCGATGACTCGGGCGGACGTTCGTTGGCGGTGACGCCAATCGGCACGTTGATCCAATCGGTTGTTGCAATAGCTGTCGAGCGCTTTGCGCCGGTGCCGCTGCTCTCGCTGCTCAAACATCCGCTGGTTCGTGCGAGCGAAGGGCGGCTTGACTGGCTGGCGGGTGTGCGGCTGTTTGATTTGGCGCTACGCGGGCCACGACCCGCACCGGGATTGTCCGGACTCGCGGCCTATCTGGCGGGTGGTGACAAGCGTGACCGTGGGGATCGCGCGGCAGGCGAGGGTTGGTGGTCGGATATTAGCGCTGTGTTCGAGCCGCTCGACGCCGCGTTTAATGCACCGAGTCCGACGCTAGCGCAGCTGATTGATGTAGTCAGCGAGACGATCCAGACCTTAGCGGGCGATACCGCTTGGTCGGGGGCAGCGGGGCGGGCCGCTGCGCAACTGTTCGAAGGGCTGACTGCGGCGGCAGGCGAGGGGCCACAGGATTTTGATTCCTCCGCACTTCAGCCCATGTTGCGGCAATTGCTTGGCGAAATCGCAGTGCGGCCGCCGCAAGGCGGGCATCCGCGTATTTCAATCTGGGGCTTGATCGAGGCGCGATTACAATCAGCGGACTTGCTTATTTGTGGTGGCCTCAACGAAGGCGTTTGGCCGGTCAATGCCGCACCCGATCCGTGGCTCGCGCCAAAAGTGCGAAGCGAATTGGGGTTGGGCGGTCTCGACCGGCGGGTTGGACTGGCAGCGCATGATGTGGCGACGGCACTTGGCGGGCGCGAAGTTTTGCTGACGCGGGCAAAGCGCGATGCGCGGTCGCCGACGATATCGTCGCGCTTTTTGTTGCGGCTTGAAGCGATGCTGGGTGGTATTGATCCCGACGAATGTATTGTTGCGCTGGCGAGCGCCATTGATGCGCATGAAGGGAAGCCATCCCCGGCCAAACGGCCCGCGCCGTCGCCGCTCATTGATCAGCGACCACGCCTCATCTCGGTCACTGAGGTTGATCGTCTGAAGGCTGATCCCTTTGCTTTCTACGCCCGGCGGATGTTGGGCCTGATGTCGCTTGATCAGGTTGATGCTGAGCCCGGACCAGCATGGCGCGGGACGATGGTGCATGCGATTTTCGATAAGTGGTTCAAAGAGGACAAGCTGGATCGCGACAAACTCGGCGCGAGGGTCGAGCGGATGTTCAACGATGCGGCGATGCACCCGGTCGTCCGCGCATTGTGGCAACCGCGCTTGATGGCAGCAATGGACTGGATTGCGGATCAGGTTGAAATCGACCGCGAAAACGGGCGGGACGTCATCAAAAGCGAGATTTCGGGCAGCGTCGAAATTGCCGGGGTGCGGCTAAAGGGAGTCGCAGACCGGATTGACAGCACCGCAGCGGGGCTGGCGATTGTTGATTACAAGACTGGGAAGCCGCCAACCGTCAAGTCGATCACGACGGGCTATTCGATGCAGCTTGGTTTGCTTGGGCTGATTGCTGGGCAGCGGGGTTTTGAAGGCGTTTCAGGCACGCCGACTTTATTCGAATATTGGTCGTTGTCGAAGGACAAGGACAATTTCGGCAAACGGACGCGGTTGAAATTGGATGATGTGGTTAGCACGGCTGCGTCGCATTTCACCGAAGCGGCTGGCATGTGGCTGAGTGGTAATGAGCCTTTCACTGCCAAACTCCATCCCGAATATGCGCCTTATGGCGACTATGACCATTTGATGCGGCTCGACGAATGGTATGGCCGTGGCGATTAGGCAGGTTGCGCCCCATGCCGTCCTGAAGGGCGCGCAACGGCTGGCGTCAGACCCGGCGGAGCATGTCTGGCTGTCGGCGTCGGCAGGAACGGGGAAGACCTATGTCCTTTCGGCGCGGGTGTTGCGGTTATTGCTGCGTGGGATCGCGCCTGATTCTATCCTGTGCCTGACTTTCACGAAGGCGGGTGCCGCCGAAATGGCCGAGCGTGTGCACGAGCGCCTCGCGCATTGGGTGCGTTTGAAAGCTCCCGAACTCGCCACCGAATTGAAGGCGCTCGACGAGGATTTCGGTCCCGACGAAGTTGCGGCGGCGCGGACGTTATTCGCCAAAGTGCTGGAGGCGCGTGGGGGTGGGCTTCGGATCATGACGATCCATGCTTTCTGTCAAACACTGCTGGGCGGCTTTCCGATGGAAGCAGGTATTGCACCCGGTTTCCGCCCGCTTGAGGGGAGCGAGGAAGCGGTGCTTCAACAGAATGTGCTCGCGGAAATGGTCGTTGATGCGGAGCGCGGCGGCGATTTGCCGTTGCTTGCGGATTTGCAGGCATTGAGTATGCGGTTGGGCGAGGGCGAGGTCATTCGGTACCTGACCCGGGCAGCATTGGCGCTCGATGCACTCAACGAAATCGGCGAGCGGATCGAGCCCATTGTGCGTCGGGAAATGAGCGTGCCGCTTGATTTCAGCATTGGCGATATTGAGACGGTCTGTATGGATGGGGCGTTCGACCGCGAAACGTTGATGCAACTTGTCGCGGTCCTCAATGATTGGGGAACCACGCGAGCGCTTGAACGCATCGACATTATTTCTAATTGGCTGCTGGGAACGGCGGCAGAGCGGGCAACTGAATTGCCAAAGCTGGCGCGAGCTTGGCGGAAAGCGGATGGGGATATCTTCGCGAGCAAGGGATATGTGCCAAATGATTCCCGCTATCTGCCTGTGGTTGAACGCCTTGACGCTTGGGCAGGTGACCTGCTCGATCAGATGGCACGCGCAGAGCTCGCCGCCGCGACCGCCGCTGCTCTCCGCGCCGCTCAAGCCTATGCGCGTGCTTATGCCGAAGCGAAGCGAACCCGCGGGCTTGTTGATTTCAATGATCAGATTTCGTTGACCCGTAAACTCCTCGCCGAACCGGGGATGGGCGACTGGATCCGGTTTAAGCTCGACCAGACGACCGATCATATTTTGGTTGATGAGTCACAAGATACGAACCGGGCGCAATGGGACATTGTCGATGCGCTGGCCGATGAATTCTGGGCAGGGGCGGGCGCGAAACCGGACGCACTCCGCACGTTGTTTGCGGTCGGCGATTACAAGCAGGCAATTTACGGATTTCAGGGCACCGACCCAAAGCATTATGAACGCGCGGGCTTGTCATTCGAACTGAAAGCCGTGCGGGCCGAACGTGCGCTTCAACGTCTCTCGCTCAACCAGTCTTTCCGCTCGACGCCGCCGGTGCTCGACGTTGTTGATGCGATCATCGCCGACATTGGTTATACGGCCATGGGGCTGAATGACCCTGCACCACCGCATGATAGCAGCCGTTCAGACCTTCCTGGTCAAGTTCTCCTCTTCCCGCCCGTCACGGCGGAGATTGGCGAGGATGAAGCGGGCGACGAGGACTGGCTTGGCGAAGCGCCGCGCGTGCTTGCCGACCGATTGGCGCGGCAAATTAAGATTTGGTTAGACGCGCCGTTGTGGCTGGCGAAGGATAAAGGCCGCCCGTTAAAGCCCGGCGACATCATGATCGTCGTGCGCAAACGCGGAGAGCTTGCTTCACTTTTGGTGGCGCGGTTGCATCAGCAGGGCGTTCCCGTCGCCGGGGTTGACCGTTTGCGGTTGCAGGCGCCGATTGCCGTGCAGGATCTGCTCGCCGCGATGCGCTTTGCGGCGCAACCGTTGGACGATCTCAATCTTGCCAGTCTGCTTGTTTCGCCACTCATCGGCTGGTCGCAGGATGATTTGTTCGCGGTGGCGCATGACCGAGCTGGCCGCTTGTGGAATGCAATTCCGCTCGGCGCGACACGTGAGGCGTTGCTCGCCTTGATGAGCGCGGCCGACAACATCACTCCCTATGCTTTCCTCGAAAATGTCCTGTCGGGACCTATGCAAGGGCGACGCAGGCTACTGGTCCGCCTTGGCGAGGAAGCGCGCGATCCGATTGATGAATTGTTGAATGCGGCGTTGCTGTTCGAACGTGAGGGGACAGCATCGTTACAGGTCTTTCTCGACTGGTTTGATCGGGGCGAGACCGAAGTCGTGCGCGATGCGGGTGCGGCGGGTGATGCTGTCCGGGTGATGACGGTGCACGGCGCGAAGGGGTTGCAGGCACCGCTTGTAATCCTCGCCGATGCGTGCGCGGACCCTGACAACGCACGAGATTCCTTTGTAAAATGGAAAAGCAAAGAATTCCCGGAAGGTTTTCTGATTCCAAAGCCCCGCAAAGCTGATCAAGCACTGGTTGCGTCATTGCAGGCATCCGTCGACGATGATCTGGCTAAAGCGAAGCGTGAGCATTGGCGGTTGCTGTATGTGGCGATGACACGCGCGGAAGAGATGCTGGTTGTTGCAGGGGCGTTAGGGCCGCGGGCAAAAGGCGTTGTTCCTGCCGACAGCTGGCACGCGGCGATTGAACGGGCGATGGTCGAAATGGAGGTGGATCGCACTGATGATCCGAATTGGAGCGGCATTTTCCGTCACGGAACGCCCGCAGTCCCGAGCTTGTCGAAGGACGGTTTACCCATCGACCGTCCTTCGACAGGCTTAGAACTGCGGTCTGTCGAACGGCCATCTTGGCTTAACCAAACTGCACCGCAAGAATCCCGCCCACCGCGCCCACTCGCGCCTTCGTCAATTGGTGAGGACGACACAGCCAATCCGCCGCCCAGTGCTGCAATGGCTGCCGCCGCTGAACGCGGTCGTTTGCTGCATGCGTTGTTCGAACGGCTTCCCTCCCTTCCGCCTGCCTCGCGACTAGGTGCGGGTGAAGCGTGGCTGAAGTCGAAAGGAGCTGATCCCACGCTGGTTGATATCGCGCTGGACGTGATCGGCGATCCAGCCTTTGTCGATGTGTTTGCGCCGGATGCGCTGGCGGAAGCGCCCGTCGCTGGTGTTGTCGACGGCGTTGTGATTGCGGGGACGGTTGATCGGCTGTCGGTTGGGGAAGCTACTATTGATATCATTGACTTTAAGACTGGTCGCCGCGTGCCATCGACTCCCGCTGACTGTCCGCCACAGCATCTGCGACAAATGGCCGCCTATGCCGCGGTTTTGCAGGGGATGTTCCCCGATCATGAAATCCGCGCGGCCTTGCTTTACAGCGAAGGGCCGGTGCTGCACCGCTTGCCGCCCAGTCTTTTGGACGAGCACAAGCCTAGCTTTGCGGGCACACAGGACAAATTGGTAACCGCCGGTTGAGTGCGGCCGAATGACGCCCTAGATACCAAAATAACAAGGAGTTCCCCCATGGCCACAATCGCGATCACTGACAGCAGCTTTGCCACCGACGTCCTCGAGGCGAGTGGCCCTGTGCTCGTCGATTTCTGGGCCGAATGGTGCGGCCCGTGCAAGATGATCGGGCCGAGCCTCGAGGAAATTTCGGACGAACTCGGCGAGCAGGTGACGATCGCCAAGCTCAACATCGACGATAACCCCGACGCGCCGTCGAAATATGGCGTGCGCGGCATTCCGACGATGATCTTGTTCAAGGACGGCAAGCCCGCTGCGACAAAGGTCGGTGCGGCGCCGAAGTCGCAGTTGAAGGGCTGGCTCGAGGGCGAGCTTGGTGGATCGGCCGCGAGCGCAGCCTAGCTCCGGTAATCCGCGTTGATACTGATGTAGCCGTGCGTGAGATCGCAGGTCCAGACGGTGGCGCGGCCTTCGCCTAACCCCAAGTCAACGCCGACATCGACGGTTGTGCTCTTCAAATGAGCGGCGACCGGTGCTTCGTCATACCCTTCGACGACGAGGCCATCTTTTGCCACGAGCGTTGGCCCGAAACTGATCGACAGCCTGTCGCGGTCGGCGGGTTCGCCTGCTTTGCCGACGGCCATGACGACGCGGCCCCAATTGGCGTCTTCGCCGGCGATGGCGGTTTTGACGAGGGGGGAGTTGGCGATGCTCATCGCGATCCGGTGGGCACTTTGATCTGACTCCGCGCCCGTCACCGCCACAGTGATGAACTTCGTCGCGCCTTCGCCGTCGCGGACGACGAGCTGGGCGAGCTGGCGGCAGAGATCGGTGAGCGCGGCTTGGAACGCGTCGGCACCGGGGTCGTCATAGCCGGTCAGCGGGTTTTCTTGGCCGGTGGCAAAGGCGAGGACAGTGTCGCTGGTCGAGGTGTCGCTGTCGACGGTGATGCAGTTGAACGTGGCAAGGGTGGCTTCAGACAGGGCTGTTTGAAGGAAAGCGGGCGCGACGGCGGCGTCCGTGAAGATAAACCCGAGCATTGTCGCCATGTCGGGCGCGATCATGCCGCTGCCCTTGATGATGCCGATCAGCGTCACCGTCTTGCCGCCGACGATGGCCTGCGTCTGCGCAGCCTTGGGGAAAGTGTCGGTGGTGCCGATAGTGTTGGTGGCGTCCTCCCATGAGCAGGGCAGGGCGGCGAAGGCGAGGTCGAGGCCCGCTTCGGCTTTGTCGATGGGCAGGGCCGTTCCGATCACGCCGGTCGAAGCGACGAAGACGTCCGAGGGCTGGCAGGACAAGTGGTTGGCGACGCGCGCGGCGATGGCTTCGACGGCTTGTTTGCCGCGCTGGCCGGTGAAGGCATTGGCATTGCCCGCATTGACGACCAGCGCGCGGGCGTGGCCGAGGACGAGCGCGGCGCGGCACCATTCGACTTCGGGCGAGGGGCATTTGCTATTCGTCGTGACGCCCGCAACGCTGGTGCCGGCGGCGAGTTCGACGAATGTGAGGTCGCAGCGGCCCCAGTCCTTGTAGCCCGCGCGGGCAATGCGTGGCGTGACGCCGGAGATGGCGGCGAGGGTTGGGAAGGGGTTGGCGAGGGGGGAGGTGGTGGGCATGCTCGCCCTCTAAATGCAAACCGCACTGCCGTCATGCTGAACTTGTTTCAGCATCCATCCCCTAGCGAGTCCTGTTGGCCACGTTGGCGAATAGACCCTGAAACAAGTTCAGGGTGACGGGGTTGGATTGGGCGCATACATTGGAAAATAGTTTTGGAGAACGTGGACTGCTCGATGGACATTAAACGTTTCAGAACACTGACCGATGATGCACTTCGAGGCGAAGGCTTTCAGGAACAAAGCCTTCTTCGAAAGGGCCAGCGCGTCTGGACGATTCTATCGCAAGACATAGTGCGGTTCTTTCAACCTCATGCCTATCGTCGACCTTTGGGCTTTGTCTTTTCCAGCACGATTGGAATTGAGATACCGACGTTGCGGGAATGGTTGATTCAGAACAAGTCGGGCGAGGATATCGGCATCTTTCACAGCTGTTTTGCCGGCTATCTCATCCTCAATGAGGATATCCTCAATAACTTTATGGTTTGTCACGGCGAGCCCGTGCCTGCCGACCTTTGGGCTGGGTTATTGAAGGATCGCATTGAACGGTTTCCATCTTCGCTTGACGGACTGTTGTCAGCTTACCGAGGCAATCGAGAAGATCTCGGGTGGTTGGCGCATCCCCATCAACAGCCTTATTGGGACTTCCTGGAAGAGTGGCAGCGTGACCCCGATCCGAACCTGCGGGTTCCACGCATGACACCGACGGGGCAGATCGTCTGATCCCCCTTATAGACCTTTCAACACTCCCGCCCTATATGCGCAGACGATGCGCTTGATCTTGCTCCTTTCTGCTCTGCTGTCGGCGTTTGCCGCGGGGGTTAGCCCATCGCGAGCGGCGGGGGTTTCGGCGGCGCAGGTTTCGGCGCTGGTTACGCGACATGCGGCGCGGGCTGCGGTGATGGCTTCGGGGTTGCGGCCGGTTTTCGTGTTGCCGTCGATGCGTAGTCTCGCAGTGGCCCCGGCCTGCGCCGGGGCGACGGTGGTGACGGCTGTGCCGCTCTACGCCGGGCGTCTGCGCGTTTAGCGAGCCGCTGTGCTCCTGCGAAAGCAGGAGCTTTGTTCTGCGATAGCTGCACTCTCCAAGCAGGGTTCCTGCTTTCGCAGGAACACAGGGCCCTTCACGAAACTCTCTAAATCAACAGGAATTCCCTATGCTCGGCGGTATTGCCAAGGCTATTTTCGGATCGTCGAACGATCGTTACGTCAAGTCGCTCGGCGGCATGGTCAATAAAATCAATGGCTTCGAAAGCACAGTGTCGGCGATGACCGATGCCGAGCTGGCCAACCAGACGGTGTTGTTCCGCGCGCGATTGGACGAAGGCGAGAAACTCGACGCGCTCATCCCCGAAGCCTTCGCCACCGTGCGCGAGGCCGCCGTCCGCGTGCTCGG
>JANMPU010000102.1:0-76234 GCA_031369985.1 Sphingomonas sp.
GACGCGCACAGACTCGCTTGGCGCTGGGCTGACCAAGCAAATCGCGGTGAGCAACGAACCCGGCGATCTTGGCGATCAGTATAACGCTTTCCTCGATTGCGAGGAGATTGATCCCGCAACCGCGCGCAACGGCGATGTCATCATCAACCGCGATGGCAAGATGATGCGGCCCAAGCGTTTGCCGTCGAACCTGTTCCAGTTCCGCCCCGGCACCGGCGAGGACCGCTGCGTCCTCGACTCGATCACCAGCCTCCAGAACGGGGCCGACCTGCTCTGGATCGAAACCGAAAAGCCGCATGTCGAACAGATTGCGGGCATGATGGACCGCATCCGCGCCGTCGTGCCCGATGCCAAGCTGGTCTATAATAACTCGCCCAGCTTCAATTGGACCCTCAACTTCCGGCAGCAAGTCTATGACGCGATGGTCAAGGAAGGGCTTGATGTCGCCGCCTACGATCGCGCGGGGTTGATGGAGGCCAAATATGACGAGACCGAACTCGGCATTGCGGCGGACAAGCGCATCCGCACGTTCCAGGCCGATGGCGCAAAGCGGGCGGGGATTTTCCATCACCTGATCACGCTGCCAACGTATCACACTGCAGCGCTTTCGACCGACAATCTGGCGAAAGAATATTTCGGCGAAGCGGGGATGCTCGGCTATGTCGCGGGCGTCCAGCGCAAGGAACTCCGCCAGGGCATCGCTTGTGTGAAGCATCAGAATATGAGCGGGTCGGACATTGGCGACGACCATAAGGAATATTTTGCGGGTGAAGCTGCGCTGAAAGCAGGTGGCGCACATAACACGATGAATCAGTTCGGTTAAAAACCGGACAGCGGCAAAGCCGCTGTCTCGTCAGTCGGCCCGAAGGGCCGCTGGCCGGTCTCGCGCGAGATCGCTTTAGCGCCGCTAAAGCGTTCCGCACTTTGACTTCCTGGGGAGGAAGAAACACCCGTCGACCTCGCGTCGGCGGGTGTTATAATTTGCAACGCGCGCCGCAAACCGGCACGAAGCGCCAATGCCATCACGAACCAGCACAAAAGGCCTTCGCATCCTCCTGATCGAGGATGAGCCGATTGTCGCCGTACTGGCGGAGGATTTGCTCGACGCGATTGGCTGCATCGTGGTCGCGACTGCGGGGTCAGTCGCCGAGGCAAAAGCAGCGATTGCGGCGCAGTCGTTCGACATCGCGATGGTCGACATCCATCTGGGAAAAGAAGACGGCTTGGTCGCCGCCGATGCGCTGAAAACGCGCGGCATCCCCTATCTGGTCACGACTGGCTACGACACCCGCCACAGCACCCATGCCCACGCCGCCGCGCCGGTGCTCACCAAACCCTATGGGCTTGCCGATCTGGAGAGCGCGCTGCTGCGGTGCGTGGCGGATGCTTAGGGCAAAACTGTACTCCTGCGAAAGCAGGAGTTTTGGAAATCGAGCATTGCACGGCTTACCAAGGCTCCTGCGTTCGCAGGAGCACGATTGAAGTTCACCCTAACCTAAGCTGCGGTCCAGCCGCCATCGACTGACAGGTTCGCGCCTGTGATCTGCGCGGCTTCCTCACGGCACAGGAACAGACCCAGCGCCGCGACTTGTTCGGGCTTCACGAACGTCTTGGTTGGTTGCGCCGCGAGCAGGACGTCGTTGATCACCTGATCCCGGGTTAACCCGCGCACGTTCATTGTGTCGGGAATCTGGTTTTCGACGAGTGTCGTCCAGACATAGCCGGGCGAGATGCAATTCGCCGTCACCCCAAAGGTCGCGGCCTCCAGTGCCACTGTCTTGGTCAACCCAACCAGCCCATGTTTGGCGGTGACATAAGCCGACTTGTTCGGGCTGGCGACGAGCGAATGCGCCGAGGCGGTGTTGATAATCCGGCCCCATTTCTTGGTCTTCATCGCGGGCAAAGCGAGGCGGATCGTATGAAACGCCGCCGTCAAGTTCAGCGCGATGATCAAATCCCATTTCTCAACCGGAAACGCGTCCACCGGCGCAACATGCTGCACCCCGGCATTGTTGATCAAAATGTCGACGCCGCCAAACGCATCCGCCGCCATCGCCATCATTGCTTCAATCGCATCAACTTTGGTCAGGTCGGCATCGCTGTAAATCGCCTTTGCCCCCGACAGCGCCTCCAGCCCGACCCGCTCCGCTTCAATCGCCGCCGGATCCCCAAAGCCATTGATAACAACATTCGCCCCGTCCCCCGCCAACGCCCGGGCATAGGCAAGGCCAATGCCCGAGGTTGATCCGGTGACCAGCGCCGTTTTTCCAGACAGGAACATCTACTTCGCAGTCGCCCATTTGCCGATTGCCGCCGCCTGCCGCGCGCGCAGGCCGGCGCGGTAGTTGATCACCGCCACCGTTGTTTCGGCGGGCTTGCGCGACGCCGCGGGCAAAGCCTTCGCCGCATAGGCCATCACGCGCGCGGCGAGCTTCGGATCGCCCGACGCGCCAGGCAAACCAACAATGAATTCAGACCGCGAGCTGGCTTCAAGGAAAGTAATGACCTTCGCTTCATTCGCCACCGCCCAATCAAACGCCATTGCCGGATGCTGCCCCGCCACTGCCTGAATAACGTCGCCGCGCATCGGCACCGGGATTTCATCCGTCAACGTCAGTGCCAGCGCCTTTTGCGCCAGCGCCGGATCGCGCACCGATCCCAAACGGCGATAATAAAGCTGCTTGGCCACTGGGCTCTTTTCAGTCCGGGCCTTTTCGTGGAGCATTTCCCACCGTGCCGCATCCGCCGTATAGGCAAAGATCGACAGCGCAGGCAGGCGGACCGCGCCCGACACTGCCTTGGGATCGGCAAAGCTCTGTTCGGCATAGGTCGTCGCCTGCGCCACCATCGCCGCGTCGCCAAAGCGGCCCAGCACCGGGATAATCCCTTCGCGCAGCAACGCGGTCAGCGACGCTTCCCCCGGTTTTGCAGTCCACCCAACTTTCGCAAACACGGGCGCCAGCACGGCGCGGGCTTTCGTGCGGAATACCGCTTGTTCAGGGGCATCGGTCAGCATCGTGTCCATCCCCTGCATCTGCCCGGCAATCACGCTCCAGACGAGCGGCGACGCATCGGGCGACATCGTCCCAACCAACGACAAATAGCGCTCAATCGACGCATCGCCGCTGTTCGCCAATCCATAGCTGTCGGCCAGCAACCCAATCTGATTATCCACGCCCAGATCCGCAAACGACGCCTTCAGCTTGGCAAAATGAGTGTCATCATAGAGCGTCCGGAAATAGCTGCTTTGCCCGTCATTGACGATTGAAGCACCGCCCGGCCCGCCCATTGTTGTCGTCTGCGCGGTCGGCCCCGATATAATCGTCGTTGTGACCGCCGTTTCGGGATTGCCGACCCGGCGAAGGCGGCTTGGCACCATCCACGTCTGCGCCGCTTTCGACCCCGCATCCAACGCAAAACGCCCCTGCGACAAGGTTACAGCCTCACCATCACGCGCGAAGGGCGCAATCGTTGCTTTGACCAGCGGCACCCCACCCTGCTTTGTAAAGCTGTCCATCATCGGCTTGACCGGTTTGCCCGACGCCGCGCCGATTTCGGCCCACAACTGATCAGTGACTGTGTTCCGATACGCATATTTCTTCATATAATTGCGCACGCCGGCGCGGAACGGATCGGCGCCCACGGACCCTTCGAGCATGCGGATCACCGCTTCGCCTTTGCTATAGGTGATCCCGTCAAACGCTTGGCTGATTTCATCAACCGTCGAAATTTTCTGGATGATCGGATGCGTCGTCACCCGCGCGTCCTGCGACATCGCGCCTTGGCGACTGAACGCCATCGATTGGGTCAGCGCTTTCCATTCAGGGTTCAAATCATCCGACGCTTTGGTCGCCATCCATGACGCGAACCCTTCGTTGAGCCAAAGGTCGTCCCACCACGCCATCGTAACGATGTTGCCGAACCATTGGTGCGCCATTTCATGCGCAACGACGTTGAAAATATCCTGCTTCTGGCTTTCGGTCGCGAGTGCGGGATCAACAAGAAGAATCCGTTCGAAATAAGTGATTGCCCCCCAATTTTCCATCGCGCCGAAAAACTGGCTCGACCCCGGCATCGCGATCATGTCCATTTTCGGGAGCGGATAAGGCGTGCCGAAATAGTCGTTATAATAAGGGAGCAGCCGCGCCGCACTTTCCAGCGCATAGTTGCTCTGGTCCACCACGCCCTTGCGCGTGATCACCCCAATTTCGACAGTGCCGACTTTGGTCGTCTTGCGGTCAACATTGCCCATGCCGAGGAACAGCAGATAGCTCGACATTTTCGGGCTTTGTGCAAAAGTCCATGTCGTCTTGCCGGCGGCGGTCGTGGTCGGGTTCGCGATCGGCATGTTTGAATAAGCCGTCTGACCCGCCGGTGCGACAGCGGTCAGCTTATACGTCGCCTTGATCGCGGGTTCATCCCACATCGGCGCGAAACGGCGCGCATCGGGCGCTTCGAATTGCGTCGCGAGCATCCGCCCCTTGCTGCCATCGGCTTCGTCATAATCAATCGCGAACAGGCCAGTTGCAGTCTGTTGAATCTTGCCCGCGAAACGCATTGAAAGGTTGTGCTTGCCCGCCTTCACGGGCGTTGCAAACGTGAAGGTCGCCGTCTGCGCCTTGGCATCCAGCGTCACCATCGCGGAGATCGTGCCGTTGAGTTTCACATCCTGAATCGTCAGGTCCGCCGCGTTCAGCGTTATCGTTTTCGTGGGCTTGGCGACCTCAATTGCAATCGACTGGCTCCCTGTGAAAGTCAGCGTCGCGGCGTCAGGCTCGACGGTGATGTCATAAGCGGTCGGCGTCACGCCCGGGGGCAAGCGGCCCGGCGCGGCGAACGCAGATGTGGCAAGCAAGGAAGCAGCGAGCGAAAGCCCGGCAAAACGCTGAATCTTCATTGGAACTCCTGCACAAAATCGAGTCGCCACTGTGGCGCATGGGTAAGACACTATGTGCCTTGTCGGGACAGGTCCAGCATACAAAACGCGCCGCCTTGTCGAAAGTTGCGCTTTCTTTCATGAAGGGAGCACAGGGACGAGGAAATCAGCATGCGGCTCGACGACGAACAGGAAAGCAGCAATTTCGAGATTCAGGAGCCGGGTAGTTCGCGCGCAGGCTTTGGCGGAGGCGGGGGCGGGCTGGGCCTGTTTGGGATGCTGGTGCCTTTTGTGTTCAGCCGCTTTGGTTGTGGCGGCGTCCTTGCGCTTGGCGTTGCCGCCGTTGCGCTCAGCATGTGCAGCGGCGGGATGATGGGCAGCGGACCGTTGCTCGCGCCTACTGAACAGGGCGCACCGGCGGGCCAAGCCAGTGCGCCCGGCCAGCTTACCGACATCCAGCGCGTTTCGCTGAAAGTCCTCGGCTCGACCGAACGCCGCTGGACCGAAATCTTTGCGGCGTCGGGCAAGCGTTATCCGCCGACCACGCTCGTTTTCTACAGCCGCAATGGCCAATCTGGCTGTGGCGCGGCGCAATCGGCGATGGGGCCATTTTATTGCCCAGCGGACCAGAAAATCTATATCGACACGCAGTTCTTTGAAGAAATGCGGACCCGGTTCAACGCGCCCGGCGATTTCCCGATTGCCTACATCATCGCGCATGAAGTCGGCCATCATATTCAAACGATTGACGGCACATCCGACCAAGTCCGCCAGGCGCAGCAACGCGCGAACCGTGCACAGGGCAACGCCCTCCAAGTCGCGATGGAGCTTCAAGCCGATTGCTACGCTGGCGTGTGGGCTGCGAATGACCGCAACCTACTTGAGGCTGGCGATGTCGAGGAAGGGCTGCGCGCCGCACAAGCGATTGGCGACGACACGCTGCAACGCTCGGCAGGTCAGCGTCCCGTGCCCGAAAGTTTCACGCACGGCAGTTCGGCGCAACGGCAGGAATGGCTGATGCGCGGCTTGAAATCAGGCGATCCAGCGCAGTGCAATACGTTCGGCTGAGCGTCTTCAGATCGCCTTGATCGGCTTGTGCTTGAACGTCGCTTTGATAATGCCGTGGTCGTTCGTGCCGCTGACCTTGTGGTCGTCAAAGTTCAGATGGTCATTGTTGATCACCAACCCATCGAACAGCCACAGCCGTTTCTTGCTGTTGTCGTAAAATTCCTGGCTGACCATGATGTGATCGAGCGATTCACGCATGTCCTGAAAGACATAGGTGTAATAAACATCGCGCGTATCGCGGTATTCCTGCAATGTTTGCGCGGTGTAAAGCGCCGTATCGCCGCCGCCCACTGAATCACCAACTAGATAACGGGGCTGCTCGGTCAACACGTTGGCGGTATTGCTGTGCTGGCCGTCATTCAAATCGCCAAGCACGATCACGGGCGCATCATTGCCTTTCATCTGCTCGCTCAGGATGAAACGCAAAGCTGCCGCTTCCGCCGTCCGGCGAATGGTCGACAGCGCCGAACCAATGCCCGCTTGATGCTTTGAATACAGCGTCTTGTTCGCTTTGAACCATGCCTCCTTGAAAACCTGCGTTGGCCCCTTCGATTTGAAGTGACAGACGTAGAAATTGACGTCGTCTTCGTTGTCGCGCGGTTTTGCCGTAAAGTGCAGGACGGGTCGCGAAAATCCATCGATAGCAACCGCGATTTCGGGCGTCTGCGGATCTTCGCCCGATGAGCTGAGCCGAAATTCGGCGGGGAAATCCTCAATCCAGCGCGGGGTGCCGGTCAGCAATCCTTTGCGGACAATCGCGGCGCACACGATCTTGGTACCATCAGCAAAGGGCGGCGAAAGCAAATCATAGTCCGCTGTCATGCCTGCCGCGGCCAGCGCATCAATGATCACATCGGCGTGCCACATTTCCTGAAAACCAACGACATCGGCATTCATGATTTTGAGCTGGCGCGCGGTCCATGCAATCTTCAGCTTATACTCATCGGGCGTCCAGCCGTCTGTATCCGAATAAACCGGCAATCCCGGTTTGTTGAGATTGAAGAGATTGAACGTCGCGATGCTGAATGTCTTGAGTTTCATGACAATCCCCTGCTTGGCGCGGCAAAGCTAATTCGGATTTATGTCAATTACGCGGCGATATTCTGTTCGATCAATGCCCCGGCTTCCAACCATTCGGCTTCGAGCGTTTCAATCTTGGTGCTTATCTCGGCACGCAACTTCATGAGCTCGCTCATCGTCAACTTGGCATCGCTCCCCGTCGCGGATTTGGGATCGAACATCGCGCGCTCGACCGCACTGCGCCGTTCGCCGAGTTTGGCAATCTCATTCTCGGTGGCAGCAACGGCTTTGCGCGCTGCGGCTTCCTTTTCACGGGCCGCGGCCGCGGCTTTGCGCTCTTCCTTCTTGTCGCGCTTCGGGGCGCTTCCTTTGGTCGCGCCTTTCAGGATCAGATCGGTATAATCGTCGAGCGTGCCCGAAAACTCCTGTGCCGTCCCTTCATCGACCAGCACCAACCGGTCGGCGGTCAGTTCGATCATATGTCGATCATGGCTGACGATCACGACCGCACCGTCATAAGCATTAAGCGCCTGCACCAGCGCCTCGCGCGCATCGACGTCCAGATGGTTCGTCGGTTCGTCGAGGATCAGCATGTGCGGCGCATCGCGCGTGATCAGCGCGAGCGCGAGCCGCGCCCGCTCGCCGCCCGACAGCTTGCCGACCTGTGTGATCGCCTTGTTGCCCGAAAAGCCGAAGCGGCCGAGCTGTGCACGCACCGCGCCGGGCGACATGCCCTTCATCATCCGCGTCATGTGCTCGAGCGGGGTATCGTCGCGGTCGAGTTCTTCGACCTGATACTGCGTAAAATAGCCGACGCGCATCTTGCCCGAAACCGAAATGCCGCCTTCCATCGCAGGCAATTGCGCCGCGAGCAGCCGCGCGAGCGTTGTCTTGCCATTGCCGTTGCGCCCGAGCAACGCGACCCGGTCATCGGGATCAAGGCGGAAGTTAAGCCGTTGCAGAACCGGCGTCGCCGAATAGCCGACAGCGGCCATATCAAGTGTGACCAGCGGCGGCTTCAGCGCATCGGGGCTGGGGAAATCGAACGTCAGGCTCGGGTCTTCGCTGATCGACGCAATCGGCTGCATTTTCGCCAGCATTTTCGCGCGGGACTGCGCCTGTTTCGCCGTCGAGGCGCGCGCCGAATTGCGCGCGACGTAATCCTGCAACTTCGCGCGCTGGGCATCCTGCGCCGCCTGCGCCGACGCCAATTGCGCGAGCCGCTCGGCCCGCTGCCGCTCGAATGCATCATAGCCGCCCGGGTAGAGCGTCGTCTTGCCGCCCTCGAGATGCAGGATATGATCGACGACATTGTTGAGCAGGTCGCGCTCATGGCTGATCAGCACCATCGTCGCGCGATAGCTTTTCAGGAACGACTCCAGCCACATCGTCGCTTCGAGATCGAGATGGTTCGACGGTTCGTCGAGCAGCAGCAGCTCAGGCTCGCTGAACAGCAAAGCCGCGAGCGCCACCCGCATTTTCCACCCGCCCGAATAGCTGTCGAGTGGGCGGTGCTGCATATCCTCGTCGAACCCGAGACCCACCAAAATGCGCGATGCCCGCGCCGGCGCCGCATGCGCATCAATCGCAATCAGCCGCTCGTGAATTTCGCCGATGCGGTGGTGGTCGTCAGTATGCTCCTCTTCGTCCATCAACGCCGCGCGTTCGACGTCCGCTTTCAGCACTTCCTCAAACGGTGTTGTCTGTCCCGACGGCGCTTCCTGCGCGATATAGCCGATCTTGGCATTCTTCGGCATGTCGACGGTGCCGCCATCGGCTTCCATCAACTGCGCCACGACTTTCATCAGCGTCGTCTTGCCCGCGCCATTGCGCCCGATCAGGCCGACACGGCTCCGCGGCGGCAACGCAGCGGTCGCACGGTCAAGAATCGTCCGCCCGCCAAGGCGCACCGTGATGCTGTTGAGATTAAGCATGTGTGCCCGTTAGCGTATTTGCTGCGTTGCGGCAATTGCTAGCTGTTCCAACAAGAACCGTTCACCCTGAGCTTGTCGAAGGGCTGTCCTTCTTTGGCGCCATCGTCCAAAGAAAAGGGCAAGGCTTCGACAAGCTCAGCCCGAACGGTTTTTGGGTCGGCGTCTATCCATTCACCGCAGAAAACGCCTGTATTCCCGTAATCGCGCGCCCCAAGATCAGCGCGTGAATGTCATGCGTCCCCTCATACGTATTCACGGTTTCGAGGTTAATCATGTGGCGGATGACATGATATTCGTCGGCGATCCCGTTGCCGCCGTGCATGTCGCGCGCCATGCGGGCGATGTTCAGCGCCTTGCCGCAATTGTTGCGTTTGATGAGGCTGATCTGTTCAGGCGACCATGTCCCCGCGTCGATATTGCGCCCGACGGCCAATGCCGCCTGTAAGCCCAGCGCAATTTCTGTTTCCATGTCCGCGAGCTTTAACTGAACGATCTGATTCGCCGCCAGCGGCCGACCGAACTGGTGCCGATCAAGTGTATATTGCCGCGCGCGGGCGAAGCAGTCTTCCGCCGCGCCCATCGTGCCCCACGCAATCCCGTAACGCGCCTTGTTCAGACAACCGAACGGCCCGCCGAGGCCCTTACCGCCGGGCAGCAGGTTTTCTTCGGGGACGAACACATCATCGCAGACGATCTCGCCGGTGATCGACGCGCGCAGCGACAGCTTGCCGTGGATTTCGGGCGTCGAAAACCCGTCCATCCCGCGTTCGACGATAAAACCGCGGATTTGCCCGTCGAGCTTGCCCCACACAATCGCCAGATCGGCAATCGGCGAATTGGTGATCCACATCTTGCTGCCCGACAGCCGGTATCCGCCGTCCGCAGCAATCGCGCGCATTTTCATCCCCGCCGGATCGGACCCCGCATCGGGTTCGGTGAGGCCAAAGCAACCAAGCACGTGACCTGTCGCCATTTTGGGCAGGAACCGCTCGCGCTGCTCTTCGGTCCCATAGGCATAGATCGCTTCCATCGCGAGGCCCGACTGCACCGACGACGCCGAACGATAGCCCGAATCAACGCGCTCGATGGCCCGCGTCATCAATCCATAAGCAACATAGGAAATTCCCGCGCAGCCATAGCCCTTGATCGTCGCGCCGAGGAAACCGAGCGCGCCAAGTTCATACATAATCTCGCGGTCGAACTTGCCTTCGCGGTTTGCCATCAGGATGCGCGGTTGCAACTTGTCCTGCGCATAGCTTTCCGCTGCATCGCGGATCATCCGCTCTTCATCGGTCAGCTGCGCGTCGAGCAGGAACGGGTCGTCCCAGCGATAGGGAGTGAACTTGGTTGCCGCACGGGCGGGGGGTGTAAAATCGGCCATGGGCCGCTTGTATCGCACCGCACCCCAGCGGTCTATGTTTGAAATAATATTACAACGCAGGCATGAACGGGTCAGGAGACGCCATGCCAATTGATTCGCCCGTTCCGAACCTTGGCCGCGCCAATCTGCCGCCGCTGTCGCTCCACATTCCCGAGCCGCAATATCGGCCCGGAGACACGGCGGACTTCTCGAACATCGAAGTGCTTGCAGCGGGCGTCACGCCGCGTCCCGATAGTGCAGCAGACGCGAGCACGATGCGCGACATGGTTTACGGCCTAGTGCGCGTGCTCGATGACGAGGGCAAGGCGGTCGGTGCGTGGAATCCGCGGCTTGATGCCGATACATTGCGCGCCCTGCTCCGCGCCATGGCGCTGACCCGCGCCTTCGATGAACGAATGTTCCGGGCGCAGCGACAGGGAAAGACCAGTTTCTACATGAAGTCGACCGGCGAGGAAGCCGTCGCCGTCGCGGCCACCTTCGCGCTGCAACGCGATGACATGTGTTTTCCGAGTTACCGGCAACAGGGCATATTGATCGCGCGCGGCTGGAGCCTCGTCGACATGATGAACCAGATTTATTCAAACAAGGCCGACCGGCTTAAAGGTCGCCAGCTGCCCATCATGTATTCGACGCGCGAGGGGGCGTTCTTCTCGATCAGCGGCAATCTCGCCACGCAATATCCGCAGGCCGTGGGCTGGGCGATGGCATCGGCGGCAAAGGGCGACACACGGATCGCGGCGACATGGTGCGGTGAGGGATCGACGGCGGAGGGCGATTTCCACTCCGCCTGTATGTTCGCGACGGTCTACCGCGCGCCGGTGATCCTCAACGTCGTCAACAACCAATGGGCGATTTCATCATTTGCCGGTTTTGCGGGCGGTGATGAAACGACCTTCGCCGCGCGCGCCGTGGGTTACGGGATGGCCGGCCTGCGCATCGACGGCAATGATCCGCTCGCCGTCTATGCCGCCACCGCCTGGGCCGCCGAGCGCGCGCGGACCAACAAAGGCCCGACGCTGATCGAGCATTTCACGTTTCGCGCCGAAGGGCATTCGACCAGCGACGATCCGGGGCAATATCGCAGCGCCAACGAAGGCGCCGCCTGGCCGCTGGGCGATCCGATTGCGCGCCTGAAAATGCACCTCATCGGTCTGGGCGAATGGGACGAGCAACGCCACGCGGCTCAGGACATCGAACTTGCTGAACTCGTCAAAGCCTCCGCCAAAGAAGCCGAGAAAAACGGCGTTCTCGGCCATGGTCTCCACCAGCCGTTCGACACGATGTTCGAGGATATTTTCGAAGACATGCCGTGGCACCTCGTCGAGCAGCGCGACCAGATGCGCACCGAACGTGCAGATGCGGGGATTTAATCAATGCCCCGCATGAACATGATCGAGGCCATCAACAGCGCCATGGATGTCGCGATGGCCGCCGACCCGAACGTCATCGTGCTTGGCGAAGACGTCGGCTTTTTCGGCGGCGTCTTCCGCGCCACGGCGGGCCTTCAGGCCAAGCATGGCAAGACCCGCGTGTTCGATACGCCGATCACCGAATGCGGGATCATCGGCGTCGCGGTCGGCATGGCAGCTTACGGCATGCGCCCGGTGCCCGAAATCCAGTTTGCCGACTATATTTATCCCGCACTCGATCAGCTCGTCTCTGAAGCCGCGCGGCTGCGGTATCGTTCGGCAGGTGAATTTCCGATGCCGATCACCGTGCGTTCCCCCTTTGGCGGTGGCATTTTCGGCGGACAGACGCACTCGCAATCGCCGGAAGGCATTTTCACGCATGTCTCGGGCCTGAAAACCGTCATTCCCTCGACGCCCTATGATGCCAAGGGACTGCTCCTTGCCAGCATCGCCGATAATGATCCGACGATTTTCTTCGAACCCAAGCGCATCTATAACGGCCCCTTCGACGGCCATTATGACCGCCCCGTTGTGCCCTGGGCCAAATTCGACGCCAGTGAAGTCCCCGAGGGTCATTACACGATCCCGCTTGGCAAAGCCGCCATTGTCCGCGAGGGCAGCGATGTCACCATCCTCGCTTATGGCACGATGGTCCATGTCGCGCGCGCCACCGTCGAGGATATGGGCATCGACGCTGAAGTCATCGATTTGCGCACGCTGGTCCCGCTCGACATCGAAACCATCGAAGCGTCGGTCAAGAAAACCGGCCGCTGCCTGATTGTCCATGAAGCGACGCGCACCGGCGGCTTCGGCGCGGAACTCTCGGCGCTGGTGCAGGAACGATGCTTCTACCATCTCGAAGCGCCTATCGAGCGCGTCACCGGCTTTGACACCCCTTATCCGCACAGCCTCGAATGGGCCTATTTCCCCGGACCGATCCGTATCGGTACCGCCCTTAAAAAAATACTCAAGGATTAGCAGATGGCCCGCTTCACATTCCGCCTGCCCGACATTGGCGAAGGCATTGCCGAGGCCGAAATCGTCGCGTGGCACGTCGAGGTCGGCGACCGGATCGAGGAAGATCAGGGCATTGCCGACATGATGACCGACAAGGCAACGGTCGAAATGGAATCGCCGGTCTCGGGCATTGTCGTCGAACTGGCAGGCGCAGTGGGGGACATGGTGCCGATTGGCTCGGCGCTGGCGGTGATCGAGGTCGAGGGGGAGGTTGAAGAGCACAGTGCTCCTGCGAACGCAGGAGCCTTGGAGGCACCCGCCGACGCTGAGGAAATAGTGAACGACCCTGAACCAGCACAGCACACCCCTCCAGAGCTCCTGCCTTCGCAGGAGCACAAGTTAAGTGCACAAGTCCTCGCCTCGCCCGCTGTCCGCGCCCGTGCTGCCGATCTCGGCATTGATCTCGCTCACATCAAACCCTCCGAAGACGGCCGCCTGCGCCATGCCGATCTCGATGCCTATCTCCGCTACAATGCGGGCCAGGGCTATGCCGCCCCCGCCAAGACCCGCGCTGACGAACCCATCAAAGTCATCGGCATGCGCCGCCGCATTGCCGAAAACATGGCGGCGTCAAAACGCGCCATCCCGCATTTCACCTATGTCGACGAAATCGATGTGACCGAACTCGAGGACATGCGCGGCGACCTGAACGCCAATCGCGGGGATCGACCGAAATTGACCCTCCTCCCGCTGATGATCGTCGCGATCTGCAAGGCGATTCCCGCTTTCCCGATGATCAACGCGCGCTATGATGACGAGGCGGGCATCGTCACCCGCTACGGTGCCGTCCATCTCGGCATGGCGGCGCAAACCGATGCAGGGCTGATGGTTCCCGTCATCCGCGACGCGCACGCCATGAACGTCTGGCAACTAGCGCGGGAAATCACCCGACTCGCCGAAGCGGCGCGCACGGGTAAGGCCAAGTCCGACGAACTGTCAGGCAGCACGCTGACCATCACGTCGCTCGGCCCGCTTGGCGGGATTGCAACCACGCCAGTGATCAATCGCCCCGAAGTCGCGATCATCGGTCCCAACAAGATCGTCGAACGCCCCATGTTCCGCGGCGACGACATCTTCCGCGCAAAGCTCATGAACCTGTCGATCAGCTGTGACCACCGCGTTGTTGATGGCCATGATGCCGCCAGTTTCGTGCAGGAACTGAAGCGCTTCCTCGAAACGCCCGTCCTGCTTTTTGCTGACTAAGCAATAACGCCAGTCGCGCGGCCCGCCGTTGCGAATCGATCGAGGATGGTCGTGACTTCCTCACTCGTATGTTCTGCACACAATGAACAGCGCAGCAGCGTCATATTCGCCGGTGTCGCAGGTGGCCGGGCGAGGTTCACATAAAGCCCTTCATCAAGCAAAGCGCTCCACATCATGGCCCCGCGTTCGAGATCGGGCATGATAACGGCGATGATCGCGCTTTGCGCTTCGGGCGTGCCAAGCTCAAAACCCAGATCGCGCAAACCCTGATGCAATCGCTTTGAATTTTCCCAGAGATGCGCACGCTTGTTGCCTGAGTGCATGAGCTTGCGGATAGATTTGGCCGAGCTGGCGACCACGGTTGGCGGCAGCGATGCGGTAAAAACATACGGACGACACACAAGGCGCAGGATTTCAAATTTGGGATGGTTCGAGACACAGAATCCGCCGATGGTGCCAACAGATTTGGAGAAAGTGCCGATGATGAAATCGACATCATCGAGGCACCCCTGTGCTTCGGCAACGCCACGTCCGTTTTCGCCAAAAAAGCCCATCGAATGCGCTTCATCGACCAGCGTCATCGCGCCATGCTTCTTGCACACTGCGATCATTTCGGTGAGCGGGGCAATGTCGCCCATCATCGAATAGACGCCTTCGAGGATCACGAGCTTGCCGGCTTCGGCAGGAATGCGTCCTAGGCGTTTGTCGAGATCTTCGACGTCGTTATGGCGGAAGCGCACGGTTTGCGCATTGCCCAATGAACATCCGTCATAGATCGAAGCGTGGCTGTCCGCATCGAGAATGATGAAATCATCCTTGCCTGCAATGGTCGATATAATGCCGAGATTGGCCTGGTATCCCGTCGAGAAAACCATCGCATAATCCATGCCATAGAATTCGCGCAGGGCGTCTTCGCACTCCTTATGGCCCTGAAACGTGCCGTTAAGCACGCGGCTGCCAGTAGTCCCTGCGCCGAATTCGTCGAGCGCGTCCTTGCCCGCCTGAATGACGTCGTCGTCGAACGTCATGCCCATGTAATTATAAGTACCGAGCAGGATCGTTTCCTTGCCGTTGACGACCGCGCGCGTCGGCGACAGCACTTGCTCCATGACTAGCGAAAACGGATCGCGCACGCCCGTGGCCAAAAGCCCTTCTCGTTGTTCAATCAGCGCATCGAATTTTGAAAAAAGATCGCTCTTGGGCTTGGAGATTTTAGGATCCGCTTCGCTCATCGCTTTATGCCTTCAGCTTTATGACAGCATCGACTAATTGCCCGACAGTTTCGATGTCGGCCTGCATGTTCATCGTGATCATTACGTCGAACTCGTCCTCAATTGCCGCCACGAAATCCATCACGGTCAGCGAATCCCACTCGAGATCGCCCATGAATGTCGTGGTTTCGGAAACAGCCACGCCCTTTTTGTTGAAAGGCTCGATCTGGGCCATGATGGCGTCATAGGTCTGGGTGCGGTCGGTCATGCGCTGTCCTTAATGGAGTGCCGCTTCAAAGCCAACCAGCGCTGCGATACCACACGGCCGTTGATTTCAGGCCTTCGGGCGTTGCAATCTGCGGCGTCCAGAGCGATGCGGGGGGGCGCTTGGCGGGATCAATCACCCAATCGGGGTGCGTCATATACGAGACGCGGTCGCGGGTGAGCCTGGCCTTGTCGCCTCGGAACATCCCATCAAGCGCTGCGCCAAGGTTGAGCGCCGCCTTGGGCAACGCCAGCGTCACCGGATTGCGACCAACCGCCGCACCGATCATTTTGGCATAGTCTTCGTGGCTCCAACCGTCGGGTTGGCCATCATCGGCTTCATAGAATGCGTGCGAAGGCGCTTGTTCGGCCATCGCAACCATCAGGTGCGCTAGATCAGCCGCATGGATCGCCGACAGCCGCCCTTTCGGCGGTAATGGCATGATTCCGCGCTTGGCAAAACGGAAGAGCTCCAGATTGTCGGTATCACCCGGACCATAGATCGCGGGCGGGCGAACGACTGACCAATCAAGCGACGATGCGACAACGGCATCCTCGGCTGCGCGTTTCGATGCACCATAGTTCGACAATTCAGGCGACCGCGCCGATAAGGACGAAACGTGGATGAAGCGCTTTACAACCGAAGCCTCAGCCGCCGCCAGCATGTTGACCGTGCCTTGCCGATTGCCCTTGTCGAACGTCGCGATGTCGGCATTGACGACGCCTGCGACGTGGATAACGGCGTCTGTCGCTGCGCAAAGGTCGCCGGGATTTTCGAGGTCGCCCGATATCCACGTCACGCCTTCACGATCCGCTTGCGGTCTTCGCGTCAGCGCCCGCACTCGATGTCCCGCCGCAATCAACCGCTCAAGCACATGCCCGCCTAGAAACCCCGTCGCACCCGTCAGCGCAATGATCACAACATCACCATCTGGTCACGGTGAACGAGGGCTGCGCGCGGCGCATAGCCAAGCGCCTCGGCTTGCGCGTCCGACTTCAGGCCAATAATCTTCGCCACGTCGACGGCATCATATTCGCTGAGACCCCGAGCGACGATCGCCCCATCCGGCCCCGAAACCGCCACGACATCGCCGCGCGCAAAGCTGCCCGAGACACTCTTCGCTCCCGCTGCCAGCAGACTTGCCCCACCCGCCAACGCCTTCGCGGCCCCTGCATCAATGCTGATCGTTCCCTTGACCGTCAGCCGACCTGCCAACCAAGCCTTGCGCGAACTAGCACGCTTGTCCGCCATAAAGCGCGTGCCCGCGCGACCATCGACACGCGTTAGCGGATGCGGTTCCTGCCCTGACACAATCACCAGATCGGCACCGCTCGCTGTCGCTATTCTAGCGGCTTCGATTTTCGACGCCATCCCGCCCGAGCCGAGGCCCGACGAGCTCACTGACGACGCCATCGCAACAATACCTGCATCAATGCGCGCCACAGTCGGGATCAACTGCGCATTGGCGTCGCGCCCCGGATCAGCGGTGTAAAGCCCGTCGACGTCCGACAGCAAAACCACCAAGCCAGCCCTTGCGGCCTGCGCCACCCGTGCCGCCAGCCGGTCATTGTCACCAAAGCGGATTTCCTCGGTCGCGACGCTGTCATTTTCGTTGATGACCGGCACCGCGCCGAGCGACATCAAGCGGTCAAGCGTCGCCGATGCATTCAAATAGCGCCGCCGATCTTCCAAATCATCCAGCGTTACCAGCATTTGCGCTGCTGTCAGCCCGTGCGCAGCGAGCAATTCCGCCCAGACACCAGCAAGCGCAATCTGTCCAACAGCAGCGGCGGCCTGAGCATCTTCAAGGCTGGCGCGCCCCCCCTTGGGCAACCTGAGCCGCCGTGCTCCAAGAGCAATTGCACCCGATGAAACAATTGCGATTTGCTGACCAGTTGCAATCCGTTCGGCGATCTCGGCGACGAGATCGGCCAACCAGTCGCGCCGCACATTGCCATCGGTATCAACGAGCAATGACGACCCGACCTTAACGATGATTCGTGTCATGACAATCCGTCGATCACACCATCGGCGTTGATGCGGATATGCTCGGCGGCGGGGATGCGCGGCAGGCCAGGCATCGTGTTGATCTCGCCGCAGATGGCCACAACGAAACCGGCACCGGCGGCTAGGCGTACTTCGCGGACGTGGACGGCGTGGCCGGTGGGCGCACCGAGCAGCGCGGGATCAGTCGAAAAGCTATACTGCGTCTTGGCGATGCAGATGGGCAGATGGCCGAACCCCGCCGCTTCCCACCGTGCGAGCTGTTTATGGACGCCGGGTTCGGCAATGGCTTCGTGCGCACGGTATATGCGCGTGGCCACGGTTTCGATCTTGTTGAACAGCGGAAGGGCGTCGTCGTACAGCGGCGCGAATTGAGACTTGCCGCCGTCGACAAGGGTGGCGACGGCATCGGCGAGATCAACCGCGCCCGCGCCCCCGTCTGCCCAGTGGCGGCACAGGATGGCGCGCGTGCCGTGCGTCGCTGCTACATCCTCGATAATGGCGATTTCGGCAGGAGTATCCGTGGCGAAATGATTGATCGCGACGACCACCGGCACACCGAACTGCCGGATGTTTTCAATGTGGCGGACAAGATTAACCGCACCCCGCCGGACTGCATCAACGTCTTCGGTGCCGAGATCGGACTTGGCGACGCCGCCATTCATTTTCAGTGCACGGACGGTCGCAACAATGACAGCGGCATCGGGTTTCAAACCAGCTTGACGACATTTGATGTCAAAGAACTTTTCGGCGCCAAGGTCTGCCCCGAATCCAGCTTCGGTCACGACATAGTCACCCAGCGACAGTGCCGTGCGCGTGGCGATGACCGAGTTGCAGCCATGCGCGATGTTGGCGAACGGCCCGCCGTGGATGATTGCTGGGTTGCCTTCCAATGTCTGGACCAGATTGGGGCGGATGGCTTGGGCAAGCAGCACGGCCATCGCGCCGTCGGCTTTCAGATCGCGCGCGGTGACGGCCACGCGCTCGCGGGTATAAGCAACAATGATCCTGCCGAGCCGCGCCTCGAGGTCTTCCAGATCGTCGGCGAGGCACAGGATCGCCATGACTTCGGATGCAACAGTGATGTCGAACCCCGATTCGCGCGGGAAGCCGTTGGCCACGCCACCGAGCGATTGCACGATGCCGCGCAATGCCCGGTCGTTGATGTCGAGCACGCGTCGCAAGACGATGCGGCGCACATCAATGCCCAGCGCATTGCCCCAGTGGATATGGTTGTCGAGCATCGCGGCGAGCAGGTTGTGCGCCGCCGTTATCGCGTGAAAATCGCCGGTGAAGTGGAGGTTAATCTCTTCCATCGGCACGACTTGGGCATAACCGCCGCCGGTCGCCCCGCCTTTGGTGCCGAAGCATGGCCCAAGCGACGGTTCGCGCAACGCAAGCACCGTTTTGCGGCCCGTGCGGTTTAGCGCATCGGCTAAGCCCACCGAGGTTGTCGTCTTGCCTTCACCCGCAGGGGTCGGGTTGATCGCCGTGACAAGGATCAGCATGCCGGTGCGCGCGCTTGGCGGAATTTTTGACAGGTCGAGCTTGGCCTTGTGGCGACCATAGGGTTCGACGGCATCGGCAGGAATGTCGAGTTTTGCCGCGATGGCGTCGATGGGTAAAAGCGTGGCCGCGCGGGCGATCTCGATATCAGACTGCATGATGTCTGCTAGCGCGTTGCTAAAGCGGCGACCAGTCGGTTTCTGTTGCAGATTCCGGCACCGCAATCGATGTCGGGATCGCATCCGAAAGCCGGTCGAGCACCGCATCAATCCCGGTGCCCGCCGCGCCCGACAGCGGCATGATCTCCGCTTTTGATGCGCGTTTCAATTTGGTCATCAGTTTCTTGACGTCTGCCGGATCAAGCGCGTCGATCTTGTTGAGGCCAATGACTTCGGGCTTGTCGATCAAGCCCGCACCGTAAATGTCGAGTTCGTTGCGGACCGTCCGGTAAGCGCCGACCGGATCATCACCGGTCGCATCGACAAGGTGGAGCAGCACGCGGCACCGCTCGATGTGACCAAGGAAACGGTCGCCAATGCCCGCCCCGTCCGCTGCGCCCTCAATCAGGCCGGGGATGTCTGCGACGACGAATTCGCGGTCATGGTGCGTCACGACGCCCAGTTGGGGTCGCACGGTCGTGAAGGGATAAGCGCCAACCTTGGCCCGCGCATTCGTCACCGCATTGATGAACGTCGATTTGCCCGCGTTCGGCAATCCCAACAGCCCCGCATCGGCAAGCAGTTTCAGCCGCAGCCATACCCACGCCTCTTCGCCTGGCCACCCGGTGCCGTGCTGGCGCGGGGCACGATTCGTGGAGGTCTTGTAGGTCGCATTGCCGCGCCCGCCGTCGCCCCCGCGCAGATACACCCGCCGTTCACCGACTTTGGTGAAATCGGCAAGGACATGCTCCTTGTCCTCGCTCAGCACTTGCGTGCCGATGGGCACACGAATGATCAGGTCGTCGCCGCCCGCGCCTGTCCGGTTCGATCCCGACCCGCCCTTGCCGCGCGGTGCGCGAAAATGCTGGGTGTAGCGAAAATCGATGAGGGTGTTGAGACCGGGGACAGCTTCGAAAACGATGTCGCCCCCCTTGCCACCATTGCCGCCGTCGGGGCCGCCATATTCGACGAATTTTTCACGCCGGAACGCAACCGCGCCGGGCCCACCCGCGCCCGAGGATATGTATATTTTTGCTTGATCGAGAAAATGCATTGCGCGCCCTTAGCGCGTTAGGCCGGGTTTGTCTCTTTGCTCTGTGGCATTGCCAGCCGCAGGCCCGGGGCAGCCATAAGCTGTTTCAATGCAATGTCGCGTGCCGCCGTCGCGGGGAGGCCAAGTGCATCGGCCATCGGTTTGCCGAGCAGTGCGTCCCCAAGTGCCATGAACACGAGCATCAGCGTATGTTCGGCAACAAGCTCGGCATCGCCTTCATCGGACAACTCGTTCACGATTTTGTGAAGCGCGCTCAGGATCGGATCAAGCGCGTCCTTGTTTCCCGAAATGATCATCCATGTCGCAAGCGCGCCCGCACCCTGCTTATCAAAAGCAGCGAAAGTCCAATCGACAATACCGCGCGGATCGGCCTCGCCACGCCGCGCTTTAACGACAGTGTCGGCAATGCTTGCACAGACTCGCTCGGCGAGCATCGCCGCGAGCGCTTTTTGCAAATCGAGCGCCGTGCCGAAATGGTGGAGCAGGTTGGCGTGCGTGCGTCCAATTCGCCCCGCTACAGATTTCAACGTGACAGCCTGCGGACCATCTGCAAGCAAAATGTCATAGGCAGCAGCCAGTGCTGCGGCGCGGCTTTCATCGGGAGAGAGGCGTTTGCGTTCGGTGGCCATAGCTTATTGTTTTCTTTGCCCGCGACACGATAGTCGACAACATTGCCCTTCGCATTTTGATGAACGGCTTGACAAGCATGTTGATTCAGCAACCGTGCCAAGATGATACCGACGCTGACGACCGACCGCCTGATCCTGCGCGCAATTTCCCCCGACGATTGGGAGCCCTATGCAACAATGTGGGCCGACCCGCGCGTCACCGAATTTATCGGCGGCGAACCGCGAGCACGTGATGTGGCGTGGACCAAGTTCTGCCAAGCCGCCGGGCTTTGGGCATTGCTCGACTACGGATATTGGACCGTCGTCGATCGCGCCAACGGCAGCTTCTTCGGCATTGCCGGCTTTGCCCAGTTTGAGCGGGGCTATCCGGCGCTGGGCGGCTACCCGGAAGCGGGCTGGGCGTTCACGCCCGATGTGTGGGGGCGGGGGATCGCCAGCGAAACCATCGCTTCCATCGTTCGCTGGGCCGACGCGCACCTTCCCGCTACGGAAACCCGCTGCATGATCGACGACGGCAACGCAGCATCGACTGCGGTCGCTCGGCGCAACGGATATGTGCTGTCCGATGGACTCGCGAACGGCATGCCGGTTTTCAGGCGGCAAGCGCCAGCGCTTGCAAATCCAGCGTAAAACGGCGGCACTGCACGGTCGTCCCCCGCGCCCGGCTTTCGCGTTCAAAGACTTCGCCCGTTTCGGCAAAGCCTAGCTTGCGAAGAACATTGCCCGATGCGGGATTGTCGACGAAATGGCCCGAGATCAGCCGGTCGATTCGAAGCGAATCGCGCGCCATCGCAATCACAGCGCGGCCCGCTTCGGTGGCAAAGCCCAAGCCCCAATGCGACGGCACGATCCAGTAACCCAGTTCGAAATCATCGCCGTCGCGCGCAATGCCAATGCCACCGATCAGCCGGGGCGCGCCCAGCGTGCGGGCAAAAATCATGAGGTCGACTTCACCATCTTCGCGCTGACGCCCGAGATATGACTCGGCATCACGGACATCATAGGGCCACGGCACTTTTGCCAAATTAAGCACAACCGCTTCATTGCCGATTGCAGTGCTCAACGCTTCGGCATCCTCGGCCCAGCCAGGCCTAAGCAACAAACGATCCGTCCGCGCAAACATGCAATCTCTCCTTTGCTGTGCCCCTAACCCGGGTTAACGACGGGCTCGTGACAGTGTTTCAGGGAGATACAAAAAAGGGAGCTCGGGGGTGACCCTTACTCCCTACGACCTGCCTTGGCGGATCTTCGGGTCACCCAGCTGGTGACCCGTAAATCGGACCACCGGTTATTCGGCTGCCATCATAATCGGATCAACCGAGACGTACTTTCGGCCTTGTTTGCCTTCGTGAAAGGCGACGCGACCTTCAGCGAGTGCGAACAACGTATGATCGGTGCCACAGCCGACATTGCGCCCAGGCCACACGCGGGTGCCGCGTTGGCGAATCAGAATGTTGCCAGCCAGCGCATGTTCGCCACCGAACTTCTTCACGCCGAGACGACGACCTGCTGAATCGCGGCCGTTGCGTGTCGAAGCTCCTGCCTTTTTATGTGCCATGGTGGGTTACTCCTTTGGTGCTTTGGGAGCGGCAGCCTTTTTGGCTGGCGCTTTCTTTGCGGGGGCAGGTGCAGCGGCGGTTTCCGTCGCTGCTTCAGCCTTGGGTGCGGATTCCTTCTTAGGTGCAGCCATCTTTTCTTCGGCGCCACCAACGCTAATGATCTTTAAGATCGTGTGCTGCTGACGATGACCATTTTTGCGGCGATAATTGTGACGGCGCTTCTTTTTGAAGACGATGACCTTTTCGGCCTTCGCTTGCGCAATGATTTCCGCCGCGACTGTCAAGCCCTTGGCTGACCCTTCGCTGGTAAACAGGACATCGCCTAGTGCGACACGCGAACCGGCTTCGCCGTCCATGCGGTCAACAACAATTTTGTCTCCGGCGGCAACGCGATACTGCTTGCCGCCCGTGCGCACGATCGCGAACATGGGTCTGATCTCTTCTTCAAAACAAATGACGCGCGCAGCCAAGCGACTGCTCGCGGGAAAGCGGGCCGATAAGCGAGGGGGTCCACCATGTCAACGCGATTCGGGGCCTTTGCACCGGACTCAGCCAAAGACACCACCATCGACAGTCGCATAATGCGCCATCGCCATTGTCGTCAGCTGCGCATTCACGCGGATACAGCTGGCAAAGACGCTGGCGTCGGTGACCATGACATTGGCTTTGCCGTGGACCCGGCAACCGGTGTCGACAACGCCAAGCGACGGATCCGCGTTCATGGCATTGCCGCCTTGCGGGTGCGAGCTCGACAACACGATATCGTCAGCCTCGGTGATCCGTTCATGGAGATATGCATCGATATCCATATCGGGTGTAATCGTGCCGCCACGCGCCAATGCCGGATAAACTTCCAGCGCACCGCCCGCGAAATGCACCCTCACCAGTGCCCCGACTGCACGGCGGATCAGCGGCAAGTCTTCGTCGGGATCGAGCTTGAAACTGAACCCGGTGCCAACAACTCGCCCGCGACGGTCGGCCGGGAACAATATGCCCGCCGAGGCCAGCCGCGAATAATTCTGCATCTTCGCCGCATGATCGCCAAACCAGCCCGTCAACAACGACGCCATGCTCATCGGTGGCTGAAAATGCGATTCGATCAGATAGTCCCCGCGATCAACATAGGTCGACATCTGATCCTCGTCCCATGTCCGCATTTCGCGTGGCATCAGCGCGGAAACGGGACACGCAATATTCAGCGAAATACCTTCGCCCGCCCCGTCGATCCCGCTCGCGCTCAATATGCGACTTGATGCCATTGCGCCCGCGGCCACAACCACGCCCTGCCCAACGCGTACGTTCCGTTCGCGACCGTCTTCAAAAACCAGATCGACACTGTCGGCAACCGTCTCGTCGTCATCACGCCAGTTGATCCGCGTCACCCGCGCATCCGCCATGATCCGCGCCCCTGCGTGCCGCGCGTCGATAAGGTAGGACTGCGCCATCCCGTTCTTGCGGCCATAGGGGCAGCCAGTGTTGCAATAGCCGCAGTATGCGCATTCGCCTTTACTTTTGGGGCCATAATTCTTTTTGAACCATGTCGCGGGCGACGCGCGATCAACCGGATCGCCCGTCGACGCAGCGTGCGCCGCCCATCCTGCCAATATATGCTGGCCGTTGTTGCGCCCGCTGATCGGGTTGATCTTCTCGATGCCCAAATGCTGTTCGACAGCGAGGTAGGCGGCATCGAACTTCGCGCGATCCACGGTCGCGCCGATGCTTGCCCATTTGTCGAGGACATCAGGCGCATCGGGGTGGATCATCCCCGGTTCGTCGACGCGAAGCGCAATACCATTATTGATGACGGTCCCGCCACCGACGCACTGCGCCTGAAACACGACAAAATCATTGTCGCGACTCGTCTGGATGCCGCCATCTTTATAAAGGCGCGCTGTCATCCGCCGTTCCTCATGCGTGATCTGTTGCGACGGGTAGTGTGGCCCCGCTTCGATGATCAGAACATCATGCCCGCGACGTGCAAGATTGAAGGCGGCAACCGCGCCCCCAGCACCTGACCCAACGACGACAATACCAACCTCTGACGGGCACGCATCGTTGCCGATAAAGTCATCATGCGTAAGGTCGCGTCCCTCAACGAGCGTCACCGGCACCTCACCCGGCGCACTGCGGTCGCGGAATTTTGGCAGGATAAAGCCAATCTGGCGGTGGACCGGATTGTTGCGGTTGTCCTCCTGCGTCACCCCTTCCCAATGGCCATAATAGCCCGCGTAAACGATCGTGCGGATGCGGGCGAGGTCCTGAAAGAAATCAATCTGGGTTTCCATCAACCGCCTGCGGATCGTCTCTGCCCGTCCCTCAACCGAATCGATCAGGAACAACGGACCGCCCAGCAACAGGCCAACCGCCGTGATCAACAAGCTGATCTGCCCCGGCTTCCCACCTTCGATCTGGCCAAATTGCGTCTGAATATTTTCAACAACTTGTGCGGGCGAGATGGCCATTTCGACATCGTGAAACAGCGCCTCGGTCAGCTTTTCGAGAATTTCACACTGGATCATGTCAAAGGGCCGTCGCATCGCATTCCCCCACACTTGTGCATCGCAATAATTCTGCGCAGTCTGCACGTAATGGCAAAGAAAGTCTTCGACGAAATCTGGGGGAACAGCCGCGACCGGCAGGCGCGCGAATGCTTTGCCGAACTCGGACGCTGGATGGCCGAAACGCCGCAGACCGAACTGGCGCGGCGACAGGCATCGGCCGAAGTGACATTCCGCCAATTGGGCATTACCTTTGCGGTCTATGGCGATGACGATGCCGCCGAACGCATTATCCCGTTCGACATTGTCCCGCGCATTTTTACTGCATCCGAATGGTCTCGTTTGTCGGCGGGACTGGTGCAGCGCGTCGAGGCAATCAATGCTTTCCTGACCGACATTTATGGCGCGCGGAAGATTTTGGACGACGGCATCATCCCGTCCGAACTGATCCTGACCAACCCACAGTTCCGCCCCGAAATTGTTGGTTCAGCGCCACCCCATAATATCTGGTCGCATATCTGCGGCATCGATCTCGTGCGCACGGGCCCCGATGATTTCTATGTGCTCGAGGATAATGCGCGGACACCGTCGGGGGTAAGCTATATGCTCGAAAACCGCGAGGCGATGATCCGCCTCTGCCCCGAACTGTTCCGGCAGTATCATGTGCTGCCTGTCGATAGTTATGGCGACATGCTGCTCGCGACGTTGCGCAGCGTGGCCCCCGTTGGCGCGGGTGCGGATCCGGTGTGCGTGATCCTGACGCCGGGGCGGTTTAACTCGGCCTATTACGAACACAGCTTTCTGGCCGACAGTCTGGGCATCGAACTTGTCGAGGCGGTCGACCTTGAAGTCGACGATGATTTCGTCTGGATGCGGACGATCACGGGGCGTGTCCGCGTCGATGTCATCTATCGACGCGTGGACGACGATTATATCGACCCGCTGGTGTTCCGTCCCGATTCAATGCTCGGCATTCCCGGCCTGATTGCGGCCTATCGCGCGGGGCATGTCGCCATCGTCAACGCGCCGGGGACGGGGATTGCTGATGACAAGGCAATCTACAGCTATATGCCCGACATCGTGCGCTATTATTCGGGTGGCGAACCGCTGCTCCCGATTGTCGAGACATGGCGTTGCCGCGAGAAACATGCGCTCAAATATGTGCTCGAGCATCTCCCCGAACTGGTCGTGAAACTGGTCGATGGATCGGGCGGCTACGGCATGCTGGTCGGCCCGACCGCAAGCAAGAAAGAGATCGAGGATTTCCGAGCTGCGCTCACTGCGGAGCCCGAACGCTACATTGCCCAACCGACGCTTGCGCTCTCGACCGTGCCGACGCTGACCGAAAAAGGCGTTGCGCCCCGTCATGTTGATTTCCGGCCCTTTGTCCTGACGGGCACCAATGGCGTGAAGATCGTCCCCGGCGGCTTGACCCGCGTGGCGCTGAAAGAGGGTTCGCTCGTCGTCAATTCGAGCCAAGGCGGCGGCACCAAGGACAGTTTCGTGCTGGCCAATGAGGGGGAGGCGTGATGCGGGAGCAAGGGGCCACCCCCAGCCCCTCCACGAAGGCGTGGAGGGGAGACACAGTGCACTCGAACTCCCCTTCAGCCCTTGCTGGAGGGGTTGGGGGTGGCCCCTTTGGGCTTTCGCCATGCTAAGCCGCACCGCATCCTCGCTCTATTGGCTTGGCCGCTATGTCGAACGTGCTGAATTCACCGCGCGGCTGGTTGAGGCGACGGTGCGCTTGGACGCGATGTCCACCCGCCCCGCTGGTGAGGCCGCATGGGAGAGCGCGCTGTCGGTGATCGAAGCGAACAAGGCTTTTGCGGCAACCGGCGAAAAGCTGACGCCGCGCAATGTCGCGCGTTTCCTAACGCTCTCGACCGCCCATAAAGGTTCGGTTGTTGCTTGCCTCGAGCGCGCACGCGACAACGCGAAAGCCGTCCGCACGGCCCTGTCGCGTGAAGCCTGGCAGACGATGAATCGCGCGTGGCTTCTGTTTCAGAACCGCACCAGCCCGGGCAACACCGAGGCAACGCTCAGCCTCGTCGACGAAGCCCAAGCCGAAACGCGCGGCTTTGAAGGGGCCATCGGGCGAATGCTCCGCAATCCGGCGAGCTGGTTCATCCGCCTCGGTGCAACGCTCGAACGCGCCGACAACACCGCGCGGTTGCTCGACGTTAAGTACCACATCCTGCTGCCCGAAGGCGAACGCGTCGGCGGCACCGTGGACCGCGACCAGTGGACGACGATCCTTCAGACGGTGTCGGCTGTGAATGCCTATCGCTGGCTCTATCGCGAGGGGTTGAAGCCCATCCATGTCACCGAACTCCTGATGCTCCGCCGCGAGCTCCCCCGCTCGCTCGCTGCCAGTGCCGAAGAAGTCGTCCTTCACTTAAACGCACTGGGCAAGCAAACCGGCTTTCAGGGCGAGGCCGACCGCATGGCGCGTCTCCGTCATGCGCGCCTCGGGGATACGACCATCGGCCAAGTCAACAAGCGCGGGCTGCACCAATATCTCGACGAATTTCTTGAAGAAAACGCCGCCATCAACAGCGCAATTGCGCGGCAATTCCGGTTCGTCTGATGCGGCTGACCATCGATCACCACACCGTCTATCGCTTCAGCCAGCCGCAAGCGCGTGTCGTCCAGCTGCTGCGCGTCACGCCAACGGATTATGCTGCACAGACCATCATTGACTGGCGCATCGACGTCGATTGCGACGCCCGCCTGCGCACGGGTCGGGATGGTTACGGCAATGCGACGACCATGCTTTATATAGACGGGCCAATTTCCGAATTGGCGCTGACCGTGCGCGGGCAGGTGTTGACCGACGACATGGCGGGCGTCGTGAAAGGGATCAGCGAGACCCTGCCCCCGCTCTTCTACACCCGCAGCACGCCACAAACCGCCGTTGACGCCAGTATTACGGCGCTCGCCCGTAGCATTGGCAGTTCGGATAGCCTCGAACAAGCCCATGCGCTCAACGCGCTTATCGGCGGGGCTATCCAAATCGTCGGCGGGCGCGGCGAACGGGGACGAACCCCGACCGAAATCCTCGACAGCGGCAGTGGCAGCGTCCGCGATGCGGCGCACTTGCTGATTGCCGCGGCGCGCAGCCGGGGATTTCCGGCGCGGATCGTTGCCGGGCATTCGCTCCACGGCCCTGATCGCGGCGCACGGCAATCGGCGCATTATTGGGCGGAACTCCACATTGCTCGCATTGGCTGGGTTGGATTTGACCCCTGTTCGGGGGCCAGTCCCGACGAAAGCTATGTTCGTGTTGCCGTTGGACTCGACTCAGCCGACGTTGCCCCGGTATCGGGCACGCGCCGCGGCGGAGGCATCGAAGAGCTCGACGTCGATGTCCGCGTGGCGCAGGAACAATAATCTTCACCGTTCGCCCTGAGCTTGTCGAAGGGTTGCCTTTCTTTTGCACAGTGTCGAAAGAAAAAGGCAGGGCTTAGACAAGCTCAGCCTCAACGGAGCGGCGATGACATATTGCGTGGGGATGCTGGTTGAGGCCGGGCTGGTGATGATTGCCGATACGCGCACGAACGCGGGGATCGACAACATCTCGATCTTCAAAAAACTGCACATATTGGCGGATGAGCCGGGTCGGCTGATCGTGGCGGCCAGCGCGGGCAGCCTGTCCGTGACGCAATCGGCGCTGTCGATGATTGAGGAAGGGTTGCCGGGTGATCCGCCCCGCATGCTGACTGATGCCAATACGATGTTTCAAGCCGCGCAAATGGTCGGCGAAGCGCTGTCAAACGCCAAGCGCGCTATTGGCGCGACTTTGCAGGGCACAAGCATTAATGCTTCGGCCTCGATCCTGCTTGGCGGACGCGTCGGAAACGAACCGCTGACGCTTTACCAAATCTATGCCGAGGGTAATTTCATCGAATGCCAGCCCGATGCGCCTTTCCTGCAAATCGGTGAACTTAAATATGGTAAACCGATCCTCGACCGCATCCTGACGTGGGACTCGCCGATGGATGAGGCCGTTAAGGTCGCGCTGATTTCATTCGATTCGACGATGCGGTCGAACCTGTCGGTCGGTCGCCCCCTTGACCTGATCATTGCGCCGTCCGATCCAAACGCACCAACGATCCAGCGGCGGATTGACGAAGACGACACCTATTTCAACGAACTGAGTGCAACATGGGGACGCCTCCTCAACGACGCGCGGACGCAAGTGCCCGACCCGCCCTTCCTGAGCTAACCGACCTGTCCACGGTGCATCAATTTTGCATCGGCGAGCACCAACGCAACCATCGCTTCGACCACCGGCGCGCCGCGGATGCCGACGCAGGGGTCGTGGCGGCCTTTGGTCACGATCTCGGTGGCTTGGCCATCGCGTGTTATCGTTTCAACTGGCGTCAAGATCGATGACGTCGGCTTGAACGCGACGCGAACGGTAACGGGCTGACCGGTCGAAATCCCGCCCGCAATGCCCCCGCTGTGGTTGGCGAGGAATTCAGGGCCATCTTCACCGGGGCGCATCCGGTCTGCATTATCTTCACCGCTCAGGCGGGCAGCGGCAAAGCCATCGCCGATCTCGACCGCCTTGACCGCGTTGATGCTCATGCAGGCGCTGGCGAGTTGCGCGTCGAGCTTCATATAAAGCGGCGCCCCCCACCCGGCGGGGACGCCCGTTGCCACGCATTCGATGACCGCGCCCAGCGACGAGCCCGCCTTGCGCGCCTCATCGACAAGCACTTCCCACCGCGCCGCGGCTTCGGCGTCGGCACAAAAGAACGGGTTCTGGTCAATCTGCGCCGCATCGAAACTCGTCGCACGGTCGCCACCAATTTCGACAACATGCGCAGTAATCGAAACCTCGGGGATGATCAGCCGCGCCACCCCCCCCGCCGCGACGCGCGCAGCCGTTTCGCGCGCCGAACTCCGCCCGCCGCCGCGATAGTCGCGAAATCCATATTTGGCGTCATAGGCATAATCAGCATGGCCGGGGCGATAGGCGGTGGCGACGTCCGAATAATCCTTTGACCGCTGATCGACATTCTCGATCATTAAGCTGATCGGTGTGCCGGTCGTTTTCCCTTCGAACACGCCCGACAGGATACGGATCTGATCAGGTTCCTGCCGCTGCGTCGTGAATCGCGATGTTCCGGGGCGGCGCTTGTCAAGAAAAGGCTGGAGATCGGCTTCGCTGAGGGTCAATCCCGGCGGACAGCCATCCACGACCACGCCGAGCGCAGGCCCGTGGCTTTCACCCCATGTCGTGAAGCGGAACAAATGACCGAAGCTGTTGTGGCTCATGCAGCTTTGCGGGAGTCCGCAACAATTTCCCGCCAGCCAAACAGCATGCCCTCAATCGACACATCTTCGTCCAGTGATTCCCAATGAATGCCGCTGGGTGAAATGAAAAAATCTTCCCGTGCTTCCAAAGAGCCGTTCAAGAGGCGCGGATACCAGACCAGCGGCACCCCCAATGTGCGCCCGTCACTGAGCGTGACCCACATTGAGTCATCGTCAAAGCGAACGTCAGTCGCTTTCGGCAAAGAAGCTGTTCCACGCATTAATCAATTCCTGACGACGCATTGTTGCAATTTCCCGCGCCAATCGCAACTCTTGGGCTTTTAGCCCGTCATTGCGCGCCAAACGAACATCGGGTGTTAGCCAGAATTTAGCATCGCCATCCGCGCGGGCAACGTGAACGTGAACGGGTTCGCGCGGGAGTCCTTCGTGCGCATAGAGGTGGAAGCGTAAGCCCTGTTCGCTAAATACTCTCGGCACGACTTCGTTCCTTAAGAATGTCAGGCCGTTGTCGCCGTCACATTCTATTTATCGAGCAAGTAAAAAATCGCGAGGACAACACGCATTTTTACCCGGTAAACAATGGAATTATGCCAGCGCAATATCCGGCGCATCCTCGGCTTTCATGCCGACGACATGATAGCCGCTGTCGACATGATGCGTTTCGCCCGTGACGCCATTTGACAAGTCGCTGAGCAGATAAAGCGCCGCGCCGCCGACATCTTCAATGGTCGTATTGCGTTTCATCGGACTGTTAAATTCGTTCCATTTCAGAATCAGGCGGAAATCGCCGATGCCGCTCGCCGCAAGGGTCTTGATCGGTCCCGCCGAAATCGCATTCACACGGATATTGTCGCGACCCAGGTCAACCGCGAGATATTTCACGCTCGCTTCAAGCGCGGCCTTGGCCACGCCCATAACATTGTAATGCGGAATGACGCGCTCGGCACCCAGATAGCTGAGCGTGATCATACTGCCACCGCCTTTGCCCGTTTCGGGATCATAGGGCGTCATCATCGCGGCGGCACGTTGTGCGACGGCCGTAAACGAATAAACGCTGATGTTCATTGTCATCAGAAATGTTTCGAGATCAACGTCGCAGTATCGCCCGCGCAAGGCTTCCTTGTTGGTGTAACCGATGGCGTGGACGATGAAATCAATCGTCGGCCAGCGCGTCGCCAGTGTTGCAAACGTTTTGTCCAGTTCGGCCATGTCGGCCACGTCGCAATCGATCAGGAAATCACTGCCCAACGATTCCGCCAAGGGCCGCACGCGCTTTTCGAGCGCTTCGCCCTGATAGCTGAACGCGAGTTCCGCGCCCGCTTCGCTCAATTTCTGGGCAATGCCCCAAGCCAGCGACCGATCATTGGCCAGCCCCATGATCAACCCGCGTTTGCCCGCCATCAATCCGGTCATTCAGCTCTCCGATCCGTCACACCACTGTCATGGTTCTTTAGGCGCTTAGGCGCCGGTTCGGCTAGAGCTGCGTTTAGATGCGCGCCAATCACGATACCGAGTCCAATGAGCCAGAAGAACAGCAGCGCAATGATGACACCCGCCAAACTGCCATAGGTCAAGTCATACCCCCCTAGGCTTGCGAGCGCCTTTGGCAGCAGGGACAATGCCCCAAACCACCACAACGCAATGAAAAGCGCGCCCGGCCATTTTGGGAAATTACCAAACCGGTAACGGCTGGGCGTCAGCGACCAAATCAACAGATAAAGTGCGAGCCAGATGACAAACAAAGGAACCAGCCGCGACAATCCGATCCAACCCGCAACATCATTCGCCATGGGCAACAACCGGTAAATGAACTGTTCCGCCGCGGTCAGCAAAACCTGAGCTGAGAATGCAACCATCATCAGCACCACCGACAAAATGATGATCGCCATTGATGTCAGCCGATATTGCCAGAATGGGTTCGAAAACGGCGTGCCATAGGCACGACGCAAGATGTCGCGGATCGTCTCGATAAAGCTGCCCACCGTCCACAATCCGACCAGCGCACCGAACCAAAGCAGCATACCCGTCCGTGCGTTGAGAACATCATAGATCGGTTTTTCAAGCAGCGTTTGCACGACGGGCGGCAGCGTGTTCAGGAATGTGCCAACGGCGCGCATTGTGTCTGCCCCGCGCCCGAACAAACTCGCCAGCGCCGCCGTCACAATAAAAAACGGAAACAGAGTCATAAGCGTAAGATAGGCAAGATTACCCGCATGAATGAACCCGTCCTTGAAGACACCGGTAACAACGCGCCGACAAATTTCGTAAACGGCCGATCCAGGCCCCAGTTCGTTCAGCGCGCGGCCAATCGGACTGGCGCGGCGCTCTTCGGGTGACTGGGGGGAGACATCTTGCATCCAGCGCTAAACGCCGAATTTGATGCGGGGGTTTCCAAGCGACGTGCGATTTTCCTCGGCCCACGCAGTCAGCGCAGCATCACCCGGCGGCAGGATGATTTCGATCGTGACCAGTTGGTCGCCGCGAGCGCCCGATTTGCCCGTGAACCCCTTGCCTTTCAGCCGCAGCGTTTGCCCCGATGAAGCGCCGGCAGGCACGTTCAACATTACGGGCCCATCCACTGTCGGCACGCGCACCGGTCCGCCCAGCACAGCTTCGGCCAGCGTCACGGGCAGATCGAGCCGCACCGCATCGCCATCGCGCCTGAAGAACGAGTGCCCGCCAATCTGGATCGTCACAATCGCATCGCCCGGTCCCGCGGGCCCCGGCTCGCCTTTGCCCGCCAGCCGCATCTGCGTGCCATGCTCAACGCCATTGGGCAGTTTCAGGTCGATGGTCTTGCCATCGGCCAACGTAATCCGTTGCGGTCGACCAGCCGCCGCATCTTCGAACGATACAGCCATGCGATAGGCCACATTCGCCCCCTTTTGCGGCGGGGGCGCACGACCGCCAAAGCCGCCGCGTCCGGCACGCCCGCCAAACAGTCCTTCGAAAATATCACCGAAATCAGCCCCGCCACCCGCACCCGGACTAAAGCCACCGCCCCCACCGCCGCCAAAGCCAAAGGGCGCGGCGGGATTGCCGTCCCCGTCGATCTCGCCGCGATCAAAACGCGCACGTTTGTCCTTGTCCGACAACAGATCATAAGCCGCCGTCACCCGCGAGAAGCGCTCAGCAGCCGCTTTCTCTTTATTTGTATCGGGATGGAGTTCTTTTGCGAGCTTGCGATAGGCTTTTTTAACGTCGGCTTCGCTGGCGCCGCGCGCCACACCAAGGACGGAATAGGGGTCTGCTGCTGCCATATCGTGTCAGTTATGGGCAGAAACAGGGTCTAGCAAGGGCTCGACATCAACCGAAACCGTCATCGACCTCGCGCCCGAACCCAGAAACACACCGTCAATCGGGGCAATTTCCGAATAATCGCGGCCAATAGCCATGATGATATGGTCGCCTGCCATCCAGATACCATTGGTCGGATCGACCCCCACCCATCCGCGTTCAGGGCCACACCACAGCAAGACCCAAGCATGTGTGGCATCAGCACCGACCAGCCGGTCCTGCCCCGGCGGCGGGATCGTGCGCAAATAGCCCGAGGCATAAGCCGCCGGAAGGCCCGCCGACCGCAATCCCGAGATCATGATTTGGGCAAAATCCTGACAAACGCCGCCGCGTTTGGCAAAGGCTTCGGCGGGCGGGGTATCGGTTTGCGTCACATCGGTATTGAAATCGAAATCGCGCTGGATCCGGCGGGCAAGATCAATGGCGGCATCGAGGCAACCGCGATCCGGGGACAGGCTTTCCGCGCAATAATCGGCAATCGCCGGATCAAGCGCGATCATCGGTGATGGGAACAAATAATTGGCGGGAGACGCGGCGGACACGTCGCGGCTCGTGCGCGCCAGCCGTGATATGGTCGCGAGATCGGGATCATCATCGCGCGTCTCGGGCACGGGGCGGTCAACATTGACCACTGCATGGCTAACAATGCGCAGATCGGTGACGGCATCGGGGATCACCAACCGGGCCACATTGGCGAGCGAAGCATCGGCCCGCGCAAAGCTGAACTCACCCGACGGGATCGTCGCCAGACTATGTTCGACCAGCGTCTGCCCCGACCAGATAATGGGCTTCAAACGCAAATTGCACCGCGCAAACCGCACTGGCACCGAATAGGTGAACCGCGTTTCGTGGATAATCCGGTATTTCACGCAAGCGTTAACCCGGTCGCACGGAGCGGTTCCCCACCGCGCAGGAAAAAGCGGTTGGCAATGGCATCCGAAATGGCGAGCAGACGATTTTCGATACTTTGCACTTCATGATCGTCGAGCCGTTCCGCCGACAAAGTCGCCAGCGCGGCGACCAGCGCATTGGCAAGCTGCTGCTGCGCCTCCGCCATACCATCATCGGAGAGGCGCGGGAGGGCGGCGACATGCCCGGCAATCGCTTCCACCTGAAACGCCAGGCTGCGTGGGTTGCCGGCATCAAGCGCGATCAAATCGCGGACGGCAATCGGCGCAAGGCCGGTCGGGTAGCGCTGTCGATACCCAATTGCGCTGTTGGTGAGTTCAAGCAATGCGGCCAGATCATCGGCACTGCTTGCATCGCCGCCCAGCGCACGCAGCAACCGGCATACGGTAATCGCGCGCTCGATCCGCCGCCCGAGATCAAGGAAGCGCCACCCCGCCGTCCGCCCCATATTTTCGGCCGACAATCCCGACAGCGCAGCCAGTCGTTCATGCAACTGTGTCGCGCGCGCCGCAATCGAATCACGCGTCGGAAAGGGCGCATCAAGCAACCGCCAGACATCGGCCGCAAGCCGCTCGCGCGATCCCTCACCAATCTCTCGCGCCTGTTTCAACAATGTACGGACGCTCGATCTTTCGCTGCCGTCGTCAAGTGCCGACCGAGCCAGCGCAATGATATCGGCATCACGCGTTTTGGCGCGGTTCGATGCCGCACCGCTGGCCACGATCAAATTGCCCAACCGGCTGATCGTCTCGCTCGCCAGCGCCGCGCCGCCATCGACGTCGAACGAACCGCCAATCGACGCGCGGACCAAGCCTAGCACAGCTTCGGCCCGCTCCAGATATCGGCCCAGCCAGAACAGATTGTCGGCCACACGACTCGGCAATGTCCCCGGATTACGGCGGATCATCACTTGATCTGCGGCGGCCATCAATGTGACCGGCGCGACGGGTTGGTCGCTGACAATGCAAACATCCGCCGAAAATGCGCCTTCGCCGATCAAAGCCGCGCGAACATCGAGGTGCTCGCCAATCCGCGCAAAACCACCGGGCATCACCTGCCACGCGCCGCTGGCGTCGCGCGTGGCGAACACCCGCAGCAGGAAGGGTCGGGGTTCCAATCCATTTTCGCCGACCGTGGGCAAGGTTGAAAGCCGCGCCAGTTCCTGCCCGACATAGTCAACGCCGCGCCGCTCAAAATCGGCGAGCAGCGTCGATCGCGAGGTCGGGTCAAGATCGCTTCCGATAATCGGCCCGTTCGGCAAACCGCGGGGCTCCGACGCAAATGCCGGGCTTATGAGCATATTGTCGAGCCGTGCGACAACCTGATCGCGCTCACTATCCTGCCCGCACCACCATGTCGCAATGTTGGGCATTCGCAGATCTTCGCCCGTCAGCCGTATGGACAGGCGGGGCAGGAACGCCGCAAATGCGGGCGACTCAAGCACGCCCGCGCCCGGGGCATTGGCAATCACGACATTGCCTGCCGCCATTGCATCGACCAGCCCCGCAACCCCAATGCGCGATCGCGAATCGAACGCCAGCGGATCAAGCAAGCGCGGATCAACCCGTCGCCAAAGCGCATCGACGCGCTTCAATCCTTCGATAGTGCGCAAATACAGGCGCTCGTCATGGACAGTCAGGTCTTCACCTTCGACCAACAGCATGCCGAGATAACGCGCCAGATGCGCTTGTTCGGCATAGCTCTGGTTCAACCGTCCGGGCGTCAGCAGCGCAATGCGCGGGTCGGCACGCGGTGATGAAGCTGCAATTCCAGCACGAACGTCGGTAAAGAACGGGGCCAGCCGTTCGATATTCAGCCGCGTTTGCAATCCCGGCAGCACCCGCGCAACCGCGAGCCGGTTTTCAAGCGCATAACCCGCGCCCGTCGGCGTCCGCGTATGATCGGCCAGCACGCGCCATTCTCCGTCGGGTCCGCGCCCGATATCGGCGGCATAAAAATGCAGCTGATGCCCGCCCGGCGGCTGCAATCCCACCATTGGCCGCAAGAAATGCGGGGAACCGTTAAGGAGAGCGGCGGGCAGCAACCCGTTCCCGACCAAGCGTTGCGCACCATAAATATCTGCAAGCAGCAATTCCATCAGTCCAGCGCGCTGGACAATAGCATCGGCGATGCCCGACCATTCGCGCGCATCGATCATCAGCGGGATCGGCGACAACGGCCATTTGCGCTCGTCGGTGTCCCCCGGCATTCGGAAACCAGTCCCGATTTCGTCGGCTTGGCGCTGAATGCGCAGGCGTGCCTGGGTCAAGTCACCCTGATTAGCGGCCGCGATCTCGTCGGCCATTGCTGCCCACATGGATCGGTTTGACGCCTCGCGCACGACATCGCCGCGCCCGATGCCCGCGCTATAGGCGTCAAGCCATGCCGCGCCGCTGAACGCGGGCAGGTCAGGCGCTGGGCTGGCCACGCGCGGCTCGCATCAAAAAACCCCTTCGTTGCGCGGGCCATAAACACCAAGTGCGGGGCCGCATGCAACAAAGGGGTGAATTTAATATCGGTGGGCGTTGACGGCCCGACCAATCAATATTTCTGCTGGCGCTCGTAAAGTGATTTATAATGCTGGATGCGTGTGACACGCAGGCCGGGCATGCCCGAGCGTTCGACGGCGCGTTGCCACCCGGCAAATTCTTCGAGCGTCAGGCCGTAACGGTCGCAAACATCGTCGATCGAGAGCAAGCCGCCATTTACCGCCGACACGACTTCGGCTTTGCGGCGCACGACCCAGCGCGTCGTCCCCGCCGGCGGCAAAGACGCAAGCGTCAGCGGTTCACCCAACGGGCCGATGACTTGTGCGGGACGAATTTTCTGATTCTCGATCATTTACTTCCTTACCGGCACCAACGGGTGCCAAACGCTCACCTGATTTGACCGTTCTAAACACACGGGCTTGAAGGAACGCTGAAACGCCAAGGTAAACGCGGGCTTCATGTTAGTTTACGCGGATTTACGGGGGTTAAGATTTCATCGCTGAACCGGTGTGTGGTTGCGGTGGACGACCCGACACCGGCAAAAATGTCGACGAGTGGAGCGCTCGGGCGGTCAACCGTTGTCGCATCAAGACGCGCCTGAATCCGCGCCGTCCGACTCGCCCCCTGACGCGCGCTAATTTCCGACAACAGCACCGACAGGTCGGGAGTCGTTCCTGCATCTTTGGCTTTGCGGCGGCGGGCGAAACTTAAGTCCATATGCTCGCTATGCGCACAACATGGTGAAGACGGGGTAAACCATGACTTTTGATCCGCCCCGCGCTAGGAGGCGGTACATGGATGATCTGTTTCAGCTGGGCGACGCCTCGGGAAAGCGCATTGTCGTTGCCATGTCGGGCGGCGTCGATTCGTCCGTCGTGGCGGCACTGGCCGCACGGTCAGGCGCGGAAGTGATTGGTGTTACACTTCAGCTTTATGATCATGGCGAAGCAACCAAGCGACCGGGGGCGTGTTGCGCCGGACAGGATATCCGCGATGCGCGCGCGGTCGCCGATTCGCTGGGCATCGCACATTATATCTTCGACCATGAAAGCCGGTTCCGCACGTCGGTGATCGATGGCTTTGCCGATGAATATCTGGCCGGGCGGACGCCGATCCCCTGCGTCCGTTGCAATATGGGGGTGAAGTTCACCGATCTGTTTGCGCTTGCCCGCGATCTCGGCGCGGATTGCCTTGCGACGGGGCATTATGTCCGGCGTGTTATCGGCGCGGACGGCCCCGAACTACACCGCGCCATCGATCCGGCGCGTGACCAGAGTTATTTCCTGTTCGCCACAACGACGGCGCAGCTTGATTATCTGCGCTTTCCACTGGGCGGCATGGAAAAGAGCGCCGTGCGCGCGATTGCCGCCGAGCTCAAACTGGCCGTGGCAGCGAAGCCCGATAGTCAGGACATCTGCTTTGTGCCCGATGGCGATTATGCTGGTCTCGTCAAAAAACTACGCCCTGAAGCGGCAACGCACGGCGATATTGTGGACTTGTCGGGCAAAGTTCTGGGCCAACATGATGGTATTGTCGGCTTTACGATCGGCCAGCGTCGTGGTCTCGACATCGGCGGGCAGGCGGAGCCGCTTTATGTTGTCCGCGTCGAACCCGATACGCACCGCGTGGTCGTGGGGCCACGTCGCGCGCTGGCAGTTGATGCGGCGCGATTGTCGGAGATCAACCTGATCGGGGCGCCTATTGCGGGGCCGATGTCGGTCAAAGTGCGGTCAATGGCCAAGCCGGTGCCCGCGCGGCTGGTGAACGATTGGGTGCAGTTCGAACAGCCCGAATATGGCGTGTCACCGGGGCAGGCCGCCGTGATTTATGCGGGTGAGCGCGTTATCGGTGGTGGTTGGATCGAGGAAACGGTTGCGACGGCGCTGGCGGAAGCGGCTTAATAATCGACGACGCGGGGCTTTCCCCTAAAGACCTCGGCCTTGCAACCGAGCACTGGATCATAACGCACCGCGCGACTGGCGATGAGCGGCACCGACGCGGTGACGGTTTTGGTCGCGGTGTCCTCGGCGAGCTGGATCGGCTCCATGCCGGGTTCGAAATCCTTGCGGCAATCCGCCAGAGTGCGGTTCCCAATAAAGTGGCAACCACAGGCAACGCGCGCCGCATAGCCGACGCCAAGTTCAAGTTGTGGGCGGCGGCTTTCGATCATCCACCAGCCCGCCGCGACGATCAGGATCAACGCTGCGGGGATGCCCCATGTGATAAGCTGTCTTGTTTTCATGCGCCCTTGGCTTAGGCTCGGCCTATGAAATTGAAAGCAATATTGTGCGTCGGGCTGCTGGCCTTGGGCGGGACAGCGGCGGCTGTTATCGCGCCGGGCGGCGGCACGGATTATTTCGAAAGCGAGAAGCCGAAGGCTGATCAATCCAAGTTGATCGACCCGCTGTTTACCAACGACAAGGGCGAGACGCGCGGCGTCATCCTGATCCAAAACGGCGCGGTTGTCGCGAAACGCTTTGGCGCGGGCTATTCGGACACGAACCGTTTCATCAGCTGGTCGATGGCAAAGACTGTGACGGCAGCGCTGGTTGGCGAACTCGTCGCAGACGGAAAGCTCGCTCTCGATGCCCCCGCACCGGTCGCCGAATGGCAGGGCGCAAATGATCCCCGCCGCCCGATCACATTGCGCCAATTGCTGAACATGGCATCGGGCCTGCGACATGTGGAAGTCGGTGATCCGGTCGAGAATTCGGATACCAATCAGGCGCTGTTCGTGCGCGGCACCGAAGCGATAGCGGCCTATTCAATTGGCCAGCCGCTTGAAGCCAAACCGGGAGCGAAGTTCGAATATTCGTCGCTGACGACGGTGATCCTGTCCGAGATCATCACCCGCGCGTTGACAAGGTCAAGAGATCCACAGGTTCGCGCCAAAGCCTATCGCACCTTTGTCGAAGAACGGTTGTTCAGGCCCGCCGGGATCACCAGCGCGGTCATTGATTTTGACGGCGCAGGAACGCAGATTGGCGGGTCGATCATTTACATGACGCTTGATGACTATGGCCGTTGGGGGCAGTTGCTGCTCGCGGGCAAAGGGCAGGACGGCGCACCAGTCATTGCGCCCGATTGGCTCAACTTCATGCGGGCATCATCGCCGACCAATGCCGAATATGGCGGGCAAACATGGCTCAACAAACGCGGCATTGATACGGAACCCAGCCTGTTTCCCGGCAAGGGACCGGACAGCGTCTATGCGTGTATCGGGCATCTCGGCCAGTTCGTGATCATGTCGCCCGAGCAGAATCTGGTGCTCGTGCGGCTGGGCAAATCCGATGACGCGAGTGCTGATTTTTCGCGCTTGCGCAGTGCGCTGGGTGACATTGTCGCCACTGTAAAATAAGAGCGCGGCATGACCCGCCCTTTCCAGCTTGTAGACGTCTTTGGTGTCGAACCGTTTACCGGCAATCCGCTGGGCGTTGTCGCCGATGCCGAGGGGCTAAGCACCGAAGAGATGCAGGCGATCACGCGTTGGCTCAACCTGTCGGAGACGGCGTTTCTGCTCCCGCCGACTGAGCCGGACGCGGATTACCGCGTGCGCATCTTCACGCTGTCGCACGAGCTGCCCTTTGCCGGGCATCCGACGCTGGGCAGTTGTCATGCGTGGCTGGAAGCAGGTGGGAAGCCGAAGCGGACGGATGCGATCATCCAGCAATGCGGCGCAGGGCTTGTCGAGGTGCGGCACCAGAGCGGGCAATTCGCCTTTGCTGCACCGCCGCTGATTCGGGATGGCGATCCAACCGAAGCCGAGATCGCGGAAGTGGCCGAAGTCATCAAAGTTGATCGTGCCGCGATTGTCGATGCGCGCTGGGTCGACAATGGGCCGGGGTGGATCGGGGTGATGCTGAGTTCCGCTGTCGAAGTCCTTGCGCTCGAACCGGCACGGTCGCATCACCGTCGCATCGACATTGGCGTTGTCGGCGCGCACGAAACTGGTGGCGATGTTGCGTTCGAACTTCGTGCCATTTTCACGGACGACAGCAATTCACTTCGCGAAGATCCTGCAACAGGAAGCCTTAATGCGTCGGTGGGGCAATGGCTCTTCGCCACAAGCCGAGCGAAGGATCACTATGTCGCCGCGCAGGGGACACGGTTGGGTCGCAAGGGCCGGATCAGCGTCGGTCAGGACGCCGCCGGACAAGTCTGGGTCGGCGGCCATACCGTTACTTTATTTCGCGGCGTGACCGCTTAACGCGTTGCTTCCTCGGCCAGATGGCTCGGCAGCACGCCTTCCCGATCAACCTGCCCCTCAGGATCAATGTGGATGAGGATTTCGGTTGCAGGAAATTCATGCGCCAGCTTGTCCTCGACTTCATCCATGACGCGATGCGCTTCAGCAACTGTCATGTTCGGGTCCATCCAGACGTGGAACTGAACGAAATCCTGCGTCCCGCTCGTCCGCGTGCGCAGATCATGGATGCCCGCGAGTTCGGGATGTCGCGCAGCAACACGCAGGAAGTGTTGGCGCTTTTCCTCAGGCCATTCGCGGTCCATCAGCTGGTCGATGGCTTGTGTCGATGCGCGCCACGCGCCGAGTAACAAGGCCGCCGCAATGCCAATTCCGAACACCGGATCGGCCCAGCGGATACTTGCATATTGATCAAGCACCAGCGCGGCGATGACCGCGATGTTGAGCAACACGTCCGACTGGTAATGGACATGGTCGGCCGTGATAGCGACTGATTTGGTTTTTGCAATGACATAGCGTTGATACGCCAGCAGGCCGATTGTTGCGACAATGGCGATCACCGACACACCAATCCCGTATTCGGCATGCGCCGTGACGGCGCCAGTCATCAACCGCTCCACCGCGCGGCCGAAAATGCCAATAGCTGAGATGACGATAATCATCACCTGAAACAGGGCAGCAAGCGCTTCGGCCTTGCCATGACCGAAACGGTGCTCGCTGTCAGCGGGCTTTGCGGCGAGCCAGACGCCCCACAGGGTGACCAGCGAGGCGAGAAGATCTAGCCCGGTATCGGCGAGCGAGCCGAGCATTGCGACGGAGCCGGTTTGCCACACGGCGAACACTTTGAGCCCCAACAGGAACAGTGCCATCGAAATGCTGGCAAACGCTGCGCGCATCGTCAGCGTCGCGCGTTCGCCGCCATGGGCGCGCCCGTGATGATGATGGTGCGCGCCGCTCATGGATACATCAGGCTCGTGGTCCAGGTGTCGCGATTGCGCACAAACAACTCACGGTTGTGCAGGCGGTGTTCGCCATCCCACCAGAACTCGATGCGTTCAGGGGCGACACGATAGCCCGACCAGTGCGGCGGGCGCGGTACATCGCCGCCCTCGAAGCGTGCGGCGACTTCAGCGAGTTTTGCCTCAAGCGTCGCACGGTCGGGCAAGGGCCGCGACTGGTCTGACGCCCAAGCGCCAAGTTTCGAAATCCGCCCGCGTGTCGCGAAATAGGCGTCGGCTTCGGCCTCGGAAACGGGCGTCACCGCACCCTCGACCCGCACTTGCCGCCGCAAGGTCTTCCAATGAAACAACAAGCCAGCGCGCGGATTGGCGGCCAAATCGTCGGCTTTTCGGCCTTGCTGGTTAGTGTAGAAAACGAAACCTGCGTCGCTCAGCCCCTTGAGCAAAACCATCCGCACCGATGGTTGCCCCGCCGCATTGACTGTCGCCAGCGCGACCGCATTGGGATCATTCGGCTCCGATGCTTCAGATTCGGCCAGCCAGTCGGAAAATCGGACGATGGGATCAATGCTCATGCCGACCCTCTAAGCCGTAGCCGCCAAAGTTGGAAGCGGCCCCTTTCGCCCCCGCCAAACCTGCCCTATTCGGCAGGGATGTTTGGATTCTTCGTGTGGCTCGTCGTCGGCGGCATCATTGGCTGGCTTGCCAGCGTGGTCATGCGCACGGACGCGCAACAGGGCATTCTCGCCAACATCATCATCGGCGTGGTCGGCTCCTATGTGGGCGGCATGGCGCTCGGCCCGTTGATCGGGGCGAACATGCTGGGCCGTTATTTTGCCGCCTTTGCTGGGGCGGTCGTTCTGATTGGCGCCATGAACCTGATCAAGCGCGGCAAGCTGCGCTGAAGCGGGTCAGCCTAGTTCGAATGTCACGTTCACGGTAACGCCGACATCCTGCTCGCCCGGCACGACTTCGGTTTTCGCTTCCGCCTGCATCATCGCGCCGCGCGCATAGGCCATTGGCATCGGTTGCGGCATGTTTGCGCTTTCGCTGATCGCGACAATGCGTTTGACTGATAGCCCTGCTGCCCGTGCATAAAGTTCGGCCCGGGCCCGCGCACTCTTGATCGCGTCTATCCGTGCTTCGTCCATCGCGGCTTCGGGCTTGTCGGTGGTCAGCGTCGGCCCACTGATCTGATTCGACCCGGCGGCAACCAGCGCATCGAGAATCCCGCCTGATTTGGCAATGTCTCGAAACCGCACGGTGACGCTATTACTCGCTTGATAGCCGGTCACAATCGGCGCCTGATTGTCCGCGTAACGATATTGCGGGGTCAGCCCGATTTGCGCGGTCGACATATCGCGTTCGGCAACACCCGCACCGCGAAGCGCGGCAAGCACGCGGGTCATCGCGGTTGCATTGGCGGCCATTGCCGACTTCGCATCGCGTGCCGTCGTCATGACCCCCGCCGAGATGATCGCGACATCGGGCACGCGCTTGACGGACCCCTGTGCAACAATGTCGAGACGGGTGCCGTTGATATTGGGGCCCGTCACGTCTGCCAAAGCGGTAGTCGGAAGAGTAGCGATCATTGCCGCCGCAAGCATATTGTTCATGGCAAAACTCCTTCAGCGTTGATTTCCCAATGATAAGCCTTCCTGCCCATAAATGCACTGCATCCAAGCTGAACGACAAAGGCAATCCGCAGAAAAGCAGGCATCCGCACCTTGCTCTATGCGGTCAAAAGGCTATTGTGCAGTGCAACGATGAAATGCACGCTTGAGTGCAGTGACTTATTACGATAATACACTGGTCATGCAAGACTGACATAGTGATAAAGGCATTCGGCAATGAATTTCGAATCCGGATTTTCGACGAAGGGCGCGACGCTCGACCTGATCGACGACGCAGACGTTGCGCGCGGCAAGCGTCGGCGCAATTTGATCATTGGCGCGGTCATTTTGGCCGCCGTGCTGATTGGCGCATGGTTCATGTTCGGCAAGTCGGGTGCACCGGCGGGCGCCAATAAAGGCGGCAAGCAGGCCCCGACCGTGACCGTGATCGTGCCAGGACGCCAGACAGTTGACCGCGTTGTGTCGGCAACGGGCAATCTCGCTGCACGTCGTGAAATGCCGGTGGGCGTTGCAGGCGAAGGTGGCATGATTGCCGCCGTGCTCGTCGAGCCGGGACAGTGGGTTGCCGCCGGACAGGTTCTTGCGACGATCGACCGGCGCGTACAGTCGCAACAGGCGATTTCGCTCAATGCGCAGATTGCGTCGGCCGAAGCCGATGCGCGACTCGCACAGTCTGAACTGGAACGGGCGCAGGCGCTGGTTGCGCGCGGATTCATTTCAAAAGCCGATATTGACCGCAAAACGGCGGCAAGGGACGGCGCGCGTGCCCGCGTCAATGTGTCGCGTGCACAATATCAGCAATCGCTTGCCAGCAATGCGCGCCTCGACATCCGAGCGCCTGCCGCCGGCCTTGTCCTCGAACGCAAAGTCGAACCCGGCCAAGTTGTCAGCGGCGGATCGGGCTGGTTGTTCCGCATGGCCAAGGGTGGCGAAATCGAATTGCTTGCTCGGTTGGGCGAAAGCGATTTGGCGCGCATGACCGTCGGTCAAGTCGCGACGGTCACGCCCGTCGGCAGCACGCAGGGTTACAAAGGGCAAATCTGGCAAGTGGCGCCCGTTATCGATCCGCAATCACGGCAGGGAATTGCGCGTATTGCTGTCCCTTATGACAAGGCACTCCGTCCCGGCGGGTTCGCGGCGGCAAGCATTACCAGTGGTGTCGCTGACGTTCCCTTGCTCCCTGAATCCGCCGTGCAGAACGATACCAAGGGCAGCTATGTTTACATCGTCGGCAAGGGGAACAAGGTTGAGCGGCGCGATGTTCAGGTCGGCGACGTCAATGATCGTGGCGTCACGATCCTGAGCGGTCTCAGTGGGCAGGAGGCCGTGGTGCAAAGCGCGGGAGCCTTCCTCAATCCCGGCGAAGCGATTATACCGCAGCGGGCGAAGTCGCCCAGTTAATGCAATAAAAGGACTGCCCACCGATGAGTTTCCGCAACATTTCGGCATGGTCAATCCGTAATCCGGTTCCGCCGATTGTCCTGTTCATTGCGCTGTTGTTGGCGGGCACGCTGTCGTTTGTCCGCATGAGCATCAACGACAGCCCCGACATCGACTTTCCGGCAGCGCAGATCAGCATTTCGCAACCCGGTGCCGCACCCAGCGAAATGGAAACGCAAGTTACGCAGAAGGTTGAAGCAGCCATTCGCGGCGTCAACGGCGTGGAAGAGATCAATTCAACGGTGCGCGAGGGCAATTCGGGCACATTCGTCTCATTTACGATCGGCACACCAACAGACCGCGCCGTGAATGACGTCCGTGATGCCGTTTCAAACATCCGCAGCGATTTGCCCGACGGCATTCTTGAGCCTCAGATAAGCCGCGTTGACGTCCAAGGCGGCGAAATCGCCATTTTCTCTGCCGAATCGCGCGACATGACACTCGAAGAGTTAAGCTGGTTCATCGACAACACTGTCGCAAAGCGGCTGCGTTCGATCCCCGGCATGGCCAATGTGTCGCGCAGCGGCGGCGTGAACCGTGAAATCCGCGTTGTTCTCGATCCAACCCGCCTTCAGGCGCAGGGGGTGACCGCCAGTCAGGTAAACGCGCAGCTCCGTTCCATGAACTTGAATGCAGCGGGGGGTCGCGCCGAAATCGCCGGATCGGAGCAATCGGTTCGCGTGTTGGGCAATGCCAAGGATGCGTTTGCACTGTCGCAAATGAATATCAACGCGGGCGCCGGCCGGACAGTCAAACTCGCCGACATCGCCACGGTTCGCGACGCCTATGCTGAGCAGCGCACGCTTGCAAAAATGAACGGTCGTCAGGTGATCAGTTTTGCGTTGGAGCGCTCAAAAGGGGCGTCCGACGTGGAGGTTTACAAGGCCGCCAAGACTGAACTGGAAGCACTGAAAAAAAGTAATCCCAAGGTCAGCTATATTGAGCTGTTCACCAGTGTGAACGACACGATGGAGCAATATAAATCAGCGATCCACGCTATGCTCGAAGGGGCCGTTCTCGCCGTCCTCGTTGTCTGGCTGTTCCTGCGTGACTGGCGCGCGACGCTCATTTCGGCGATTGCCATTCCGTTGTCGGCGATCCCGGCCTTCTATTTTATGGACCTGATGGGTTTCACGCTCAACTTCCTGTCGCTGCTCGCCTTAAGCCTTGTCGCGGGCGTGCTGGTCGATGATGCTATCGTCGAGATCGAGAACATCATGCGGCATATGCGCATGGGCAAGACGGCGTATCAGGCATCGATTGATGCCGCCGACGAGATCGGCCTCGCCGTGCTTGCAACGACAATGGCGATTGTCGCGGTGTTCCTGCCCGTTGGCCTCATGCCGGGTGTTTCGGGGCAGTTTTTCAAGAATTTCGGGCTAACTGTCGTCGCCGCCGTGCTGGTCAGCCTTGCGGTCGCGCGCCTGATCACGCCCATGATGGCAGCCTATTTCCTGAAATCGCACGGCCCCGCCAGCCACGGCGAGGGGCGCTTGATGGATTGGTATATGAAGGCGCTCGACTGGACGATGGATTCGTCGGGCGTGGCATCAAGGCGCGGCAAGAGCATTTGGTCGCGCATCTGGGCGCACCGCGTTGATCACCGCGTATGGACGGTTGGCTTGGGGGGGCTGACCTTCCTGCTGACGATCCTTTCGTTTGTCGGCATTCCGATTACGTTCCGGCCCGCCGAGGATAATGACTTCAGCCAAGTCCGCATTTTCCTCGCGCCCGGATCGACGCTGCAAAAAACCGAAGCAGCAACGGACCGCGTCCGTGACATGCTGGCGCAGGCGCCAGAAGTTGAAAATGCATTCTCCCGCATCAATGTTGGCAATGCCAATATCTTCCTGACGCTGAAACAGGATCGCACCACCACCAGCGTCGAATTTCAGCGCAATTGGGCACAGCGGCTCAACCAGATCCCCGATGCGCGCGTGAATTTCCAATCCCAGTCGCAGGGCGGGCCTGGCGGCACAGGGCGCGACATTACCATCACGCTGGGCGGCAGCGACCCGATGTTGCTGAACGCAACCGCGGCCAAAGTCGTCGAGGAAATGAAGTCGCTGCCCGAACTCATCGCGCCGCGCACCAATGCCGACATGCAGCGCCCCGAACTGATCATCAAACCGCGCACCCAACTGGCGGCGGAACTGGGCGTGACAACTCAGGCGCTCAGTCAGGCCATCCGCATCGCAACGCTTGGCGAAATCGATCAGAACAGCGCCAAATTCTCGCTGTCCGACCGGCAAATCCCGATCCGAGTCCAGCTGGGCCAAGAGTCAAGGCGAACGCTGGCGACAATTGAAAACCTGCCGGTGCCGACGGCATCGGGTGGGTCGGTGCCGCTGAAAGTCGTGGCGGACATCAAATTCGGATCGGGACCAGTCATAATTCAGCGGACCAACCAGATCCGGCGTATTACCATTGGTGCAGACCTTGCGCAGGGGCTGGTATCGGGCGATGCCACACCAAAGATCGACAAGTTGCCGACATTGGCCAATTTGCCGCAAGGCGTTTCGAAACTGACGCTTGGCGACGCAAAATGGCAGGGCGAACTATTTGTCAGCTTCGGTATCGCGGTCGTCACCGGCATCCTCCTCGTCTTTGCGACGCTTGTGCTGCTCTACAAACGTGTCGTGCCGCCGTTCGTGAACATGGGATCGTTGCTGCTGGCACCATTGGGGGGCGCGATTGCGATCCGCCTGACTGGTGATCCGATTTCAATGCCCGTCATGATCGGCATGCTCCTCCTGCTCGGTATTGTGGCGAAAAACTCGATCCTGCTCGTGGATTTCGCGCTGGAGGAGATGAACAAGGGCGTCAGCATTCACGACGCCATCATGGACGCGGGGCATAAACGCGCCCAACCGATTGTCATGACCACGGTGGCGATGGTCGCGGGCATGATCCCGGTTGCGTTTGCCATATCGGGGACGGGCAGCTTCCGTGCGCCGATGGGCGTGACCGTGATCGGCGGACTGATTGTCTCGACGGTGCTCACTCTACTGATCGTGCCTGCTACTTTCAGCCTTGCCGTCGGCATTGAATCGAGGCTTGGCCCGTGGCTGTCGCGCAAGCTGACCAATGGCGGCGAAGGCGCACCCGCCAACCAGCCGGCCGAGTGAAGCGCCGCACCCGACTCTACCCGTTGCACGGCGGCGCAACGCGCATGCGCGCCGCGGCGACGGGGTTGCTCGTCGTGATGGCGGCAATCTACCTCACCACACGCATTTATGAACCCGTGCATCCGGCGATTGGTTATGTCCGTGCGTTTGCCGAGGCCGCGATGGTGGGGGGACTGGCAGACTGGTTCGCTGTCACCGCCCTGTTCCGCCACCCGCTTGGCTTGCCCATTCCGCACACGGCGATCATCCCGCGCAACAAGGACCGGATTGGTGATACCCTCGCGCTTTTTCTCCGCGACAATTTCCTGACTCCGGCGGTTGTTGCGCGGCGAATGCGACGCGTTGATGTGGCATCAGCGGCAGGCCGGTTTCTGACGAAAGCGCCGGATGAAGGCGGTCGGTTCAAAGCCGGTGCCTCGCGCCTTATTGCCAATATGCTTGAATCCTTTGACCAGGAACGCCTTGGCGGGATGGTCAAATCGGCGATGGCGGCGCGGATTGCAGAGCTCAATCTCGCGCCACTGCTCGGTCAGGCGCTGAGCGCTGCGATTGCCGAACAGCGCCATCTGCCATTGCTCGACGGAATCATCCGATGGGCGGGCAAAACGCTGTCGCATAATGATCAACTCGTTCGCGACATGGTTCACAAACGCGCAGGCGGCATCCTACGCTGGACCGGCCTTGATGAGCGCCTCGCCAATGCCATCATCGACGGCCTTCAGAAAATGCTCGATGATATGGCTACCGAACCCGACCATCCGTTACGCGCCAAAGCTGAGGAAGGGTTGGCAACGCTCGCCCATGACCTTCAGCATGACAAAAAAATGCAAAAGCGCGTGGCGAATCTACGTGATGAGATCCTCGAAAATCCCGCGATGCGCAAATGGCTCGATGGCCTGTGGGAAAGCGCGCGCGCCGCGCTGCTACGTTCGGCGCGCGATCCCGATGCAGCGCTTGCTGGCAAGTTTGGCGAAGCGCTGCGCACTCTTGGCGAAACGCTGCAAAGCGATGAACAACTCCGCATCACGATCAACCGCTTTGCCCGGCGTACGGCAGTCGGCGTGACGGCGGGCTATGGCGACGGGATTGTCAAACTCGTGTCCGACACCGTGCGGGGCTGGGACGCGCAAACCATTACCGACCGCGTGGAAAATGCAGTGGGTCGTGACTTGCAGTTTATCCGGGTGAACGGGACAATTGTGGGGGGATTAGTCGGTGTCGCGCTGCACGCGATTGATTTGCGGCTTTAGGAACCGAGCTTGCGCTCCCACGCCAGCGCATCCTTCACGATCCCGTCCAAATCGGCCCGTTTCGGCGTCCAATCAAGTGTCGCGAGGATACGTGAATTGTCCGCGACCAATGCGTCGGAGTCGCCGAGCCGCCTCGATTCCATTCGTCGGTCGAGCTTCATATTCGTGACGCGGTCCACCGAGTCGAGCACTTCATTGACACTAAACCCGCCCCCGTATCCTGCATTCAAAATGTAACTCTCGGTCGGATTTTCGATCAACTTTTCAAGTCCTGCCACATGCGCGTCGGCCAAGTCGCTGACGTGGATATAGTCACGCACGCCAGTCCCATCGGGCGTGTCATAATCGGTGCCAAACACGCTAACGCAGGGGCGCTTGCCCGTCGCCGCCTCGCAAGCAATTTTCAGGAGGTGCGTGGCCCCGGCCGTCGATTGCCCCGTCCGCCCTGCCGGATCAGCGCCCGCAACATTGAAGTAACGCAGTGCGCAATAATTGATCGGATGTGCCGCCGCCGTATCGCGCAGCATGGCCTCGGTCATCAATTTCGACGTACCATAGGGATTGATCGGCACGGTCGGCATATCCTCGAGCACCGGAATTTCATCAGGTGTGCCATAAACTGCGGCAGTCGACGAAAAAAGGAAATGCGGGACGCCCGCTGTCACGGCCGCCTCAAGCAACGCCCGCGTGCGCACTGTGTTGTTCAGATAATATTTGAGCGGATCGCTAACTGATTCGGGCACAACAATCGACCCTGCGAAATGCACAATCGCGCGAATGCCGTGCTTCGCGATAATGTCTGCAACGAGCGCCGCATCATCGACGTTACCTTCATAAAACGTCACGTCTTCGGGCACTGCCCATCGAAACCCCGTAGAAAGGTTATCGATGACCACGACCGGCCAGCCCACATCGCGGAACGCCAGCACTGCGTGGCTGCCGATGTAACCTGCTCCGCCGGTAATCAGCACTGGCAATGTCATTTATTTCCCCCCGGCAAACAGCGCGGCATTGTCGCGAAACACCGCGTCCAAAAACAATTTTGGCTTTTTCATCAAGTTCGGCATGGCCGCGACTTTCAGGCCGACGATTGCGGCGACTTCGCCAGTGAAATGCACGCAATTAGCTTTGCCGAGATTATACCCTTTCGGCCCGCGCGTCCGCCAACTGCCGACCAAAGCCATCAACCGGTCATAAGTCGCATCGGAAACAACCACCGAGAAATGCCGACGGCTGCGCGCGAGATAGGCTGAGTCTTTCGTCTCGATATCGCCCTGTGTCGTGCCAAATAATGCCGCATCGGTCGACCGCGCGGTAAAGCCGTAATTGGTGTCGATGGCCGGGCCGCCACGCGCGAGCGTCCCCTTTACCGTAAAGAACGCATGCGGAAACGCGCGCATGCCCAGCGCTTCCATATCATGCGAATAAAATGTGACGGTGACGTTTGCCCACGCCGCGCCGGGCATAAGCACATAAAGCAGAAGCAGAAGCGCACGCCACATGCGCGCTCCTATGGCCGAGGCAGGACTCGCCTGTCGACCCTTTTTGCGGCAAAGATGCGTTTCAAAGAGCAATGCGAAGGGGCGTGATTTGCGCAAAACCATTTTCATTACGGGCGGCGGATCGGGCATTGGCCGCGCAACGGCGCAGCATTTCGCAGCGAAGGGCTGGTTTGTGGGCCTCGCCGATGTGAACGCAAAGGGGTTGGCTGAAACCGCCGCACTCCTCCCCGAAGGCGCGTCGTCGCAGCATATGTTCGACGTGCGCGATCGTGACCAATGGGTCAGCGCGCTCGCCGATTTCGCCACCAAAAGCGGCGGTCGGCTCGATGTCCTCTTCAACAATGCCGGAATCGCGGTCGGCGGCCCGCTGATCGACACATCGCCCGAAGACATTGAACGCGTGCTCGACATCAATTTGAAAAGCCTGTTCTGGGGCGCGCAAGTCGGTTTTCCCTATCTGAAAGCCACACCGGGGTCGGCACTGATCAACACATCGTCAGCGGCGGGGCTATACGCGGGGCCGGGCATGGCGGGCTATGCCGCGGCCAAGTTCGGCGTCCGCGCGCTGACCGAATCGCTTGATCAGGAATGGCATAACGACGGCATCAAAGTTGCAAGCATCATGCCGAGCTTCATCGACACGCCGTTGCTCGATGCGCACGCATCGGGCAGCAACCGCCAGACCCGCGACGTCGTCCGCGATGCAGGCCTCGAATTCACCCCGGTCGAAGCAGTTGCGCAAACCGTATGGGACGCTGTGCATGGGAATGCCGTCCACAACGTCGTCGGCAAAACCGCCCGCCGCATAAAGTTCATGTCGCGCTGGGCACCAGGCGTGCTGCGGAAACAGGGCAAAGGGCAGCGAGGGTTAATGTAATGAGCGTTGCCTTTCGCCGCGACAGTGACGAGGAGCACCTCGAGCCCAAGTTCGAGCTCCCATTGCCGCCGGGTGCCAATCTGGTGACGTCGCGTGGGCTGGCGATGATCAGTGCCAAGGTTGCCGCGCTTGATGCGGCCCTCGCCGTCGCTGCGGACGATCCGGCCCGCGCCGCCATACAGCGCGATTTGCGATATTGGCGCGCGCGCGAATCCACCGCAAAGCGCGCGCCCGAACCGACGGGCGACACTGCTGCATTTGGGACGCAAGTCACTTTCACTCTAAACGGCACCACCCGAACCATTGCCATCGTCGGTAGTGACGAAGCCGATCCCGCGACCGGCCGCATCACGTTCACGGCCCCACTTGCCCGCGCGATGATGGGGCTGTCGGCGGGCGACATCGCTGATTTCAACGGGTGTGCCGATGCGTTAGAGGTCTTGGCAATCAGGGTGATAGAGGACTGAACGATGCGGCGCGGCGTGGTTTTTCTGATGCTGATTACCCTTGCTGGCTGCGTTACTTCCAAGCCGACACGGTCAACCTTGAAAAATGCAGTGATCCTTGGCGAAATCGCGTTGCCGTCGTATGACATCATCTCGGCAGAACCCGGCTTTGGTCCCAATGGCCAGCCTTTGGTCAATGTCCGCCTGACGCCAGCGGGTGCGGTCCAGCTCGAAGCGATAACGCGCGGTTATCTCGGCCGCGAAATGCCGGTCAGCGTCGGTGGGGTGGTGCTGTCCAATCCGCGCGTGATGGAGCCGATTGCTGGCGGGCAATTTCAGATCAGCGGCCTGATGACGGTCGAGGACGCGCAGAAACTGGCAAACAGGATCGCCGGGCGATGAAGCCGCGAGTGTTCGCGCTCGCGGCACTCCTGACCGGATGCGATCCGCTTCCCGACTGGTGCCAGAGCTGCCTTAACGGCGATCCAACGCTCGCCGTGCCTACGGGCGAAGTGAGCAAGATTGGGATGGTCTATTCAGGTCAGAAGCTACCGCCGTCTGCGATCAACATCTATTACCACGAGTCAGGTGGCCCGGACTTCCAGCAATGGATCCGCTTCGATGCGCCCCTAGCCGACGCCCGCGCTTTTGCCGACAGCCAGTTGCTCGCACCTTTGGCCAAGGTGTCGATCCAGCCGCCGCAATCCCAACAATTCGTGGCACCATCCAAACCGATGCCGTGGTGGCCAATAACTTTCCCGACCGGCGTGGAGACCGGTTCCAACGGTATCGATCAGGCAAACTACAACGAGGGTCAGAAAGGGAAACCGATGACGATCATTCTCCAGTCCGGTTCGCCTAACGCCCGCGTCTGGATCTACGCTTTCTCGATGTAGCTAATCGATTAGCGCATCAATCGCCTCGGCCAACGCCACATCGCGCGCGCTCAATCCCCCCGCATCATGCGTGGTCAACAATATGTCGACACGGTTGTAAACATTCGACCACTCCGGATGATGATCGGCCTTCTCCGCAAGCAGCGCCACGCGCGTCATGAAACCGAATGCCTCGACAAAATCGGCGAATTTGAACGATCGCATTATCGCGTCGCGCGCCTCGTCATAATCCCATTCGTCGAGCGCATCGAGCGCGGCGGCACGTTCTTCATCGTTCAGTTGTTCGATCATCTTTTGCCTCTCCGCAAAGCCGCGTCTATGTCGCAGGGATGACGGGGCGTGGTCAATTGCTGGCGTTTGAAAACGTAACGTGCGTGCGCGGGCGGCGGTTTTTGTTCGGCGATGTTTCGTTTGCGCTGGAGCCGGGCGATGCGTTGATCGTCAGCGGGCCCAATGGCGCGGGTAAATCGAGCCTATTGCGCGTCGCGGCAGGACTGTTGAAGCCCGAAACCGGCGCGGTCCGCCGTGACGGCGTGGCGGCCTTGGCCGATGAACATCCCGCGCTTGATCCTGCATTGCCGTTGATCGATGCGCTCGCGTTCTGGGCAACCATTGACGGTGGCGATGCCCGCTCGGCGTTGGGATCCGTGGGCCTTGACCATCTCGCCCGCGTCCCCGTGCGAATGCTGTCGACCGGCCAGCGCCGTCGCGCGACGCTTGCCCGCACCATCGCCGCGCGCGCCGAAATCTGGTTGCTCGACGAGCCCGCAAACGGCCTCGACATTGAATCAGTCACCATCCTTGAAGGGCTGATCGCCGCACACCGGATGCAGGGGGGCGCGGTCGTCATTGCTTCGCACCAACCCATTGCCGTCGATGGCGCACAGAGCATGGCGCTCGGATGATGTCGACGCTCATCATGCGCGATCTGGCGCGGGCAGTGCGGACCGGTGGCGTGCTGTTGCCTGTCGTGTTCTTCCTACTCGTCGCGACGCTTTATCCCTTTGCAGTTGGTCCCGATGGACCGCTCTTGGCGAGAACCGGCGGGGGCGTGCTGTGGGTCGCGGCGTTGCTGGCGGCGTTGCTCCCCGTGGATCGTTTGATCGCGCCTGATGTCGAAAGTGGCGTGTTCGATCAGCTCGCGGTGCGCGGGGTTGCCGATGAAATGGTCGCTCTGGGAAAAATCATCGCGCATTGGTTGGGCTTCGGCCCCGCGTTGATGCTGGCGGCGATCCCGGCAGCGGCGCTGCTCCGGCTTGATGGCGCGACGTTGCGGACGGTGGAGATCGGCCTCCTGCTCGGCACGCCAGGATTGGCGGCGCTGGGTGTGATGATCGCAAGTCTGACCAGCGGCTTGCGCGGAGCATCGGCGCTGACAGGGTTGCTGATGCTCCCGCTTGCCATTCCAATCCTCATTTTCGGCGCGGGTAGTTTGGGCGTTTCAGGTGTCGGCGGGCTAAAGCTGTTGGCGGCGTCCTCGCTGCTTTTGTGCGCCATTGCGCCGTTGGCGACGGGCGCGGCGCTTAGGGGTCTGCGCGACTAGACCACCGCGCCCAGATTGCAGTTGGCAGTGAAAGCCCGCGCGCCTCCTCAAACACAGCGAGCTCCCCGCACTCAATTCGCCCCGGCAAATCGCCGAATGATTGGCTCATCAGCTCGCCAATCGCCAAGGCTGACATGCGGATCGCGTAAACCGTCAGGAACACAAAAGCCGATTTCTCATCCACCAGCGCGCGGCAATTCGCGACCAACCCCGCCAGATCGCTTTCGAGCCGCCACACTTCGCCCTCTGGCCCGCGCCCATATTTGGGCGGGTCGAGGATGATCCCGTCATAACGCCGCCCGCGCCGCACTTCGCGTGCGGTGAATTTCGCGGCGTCGTCGATCAGCCAGCGGATCGGCTTGTCCGACAGGTTGGAGAGAACCGCATTCGCCTTCGCCGCCTCAACCGATTTCTTCGATGCATCGACATGGACGACGGACGCCCCCGCATGCGCCAGCGCCAGCGTGCCCACGCCGGTATAGCCGAACAGATTCAGGCACTCCGACTGCTCAGTCAGTTGCGCTTTCGCCCAATCCCACACCGGCATCATGTCGGGAAAGAAGCCCAGATGTCGGAATGGCGTCGTCTGTGCGGTGAAGTTTAACCCTTCCCAATGAAGCGGCCAGCCAGCCTTGGGCACTTGCCGCGCAAAGTCCCAGCGGCCCCCACCTTCGTCGTCCGATCCCGGCACGAATTCGCCGTCCGCATCCCAAATGTCCTGCGCGGGTGCCCACATTGCTTGGGGTTCGGGCCGGATGAAACGGTAAGCACCATAGCGCTCAATCTTGCGCCCATGCCCGCTGTCGATCAGGCCATAATCCGCCCAGGGTTCGCCGGTGAGGGTGAGGAGAGTCACGCCGACCGCTCAAACACATACCCCCGCACGGCCTCCAGTGTCGCAGGGAGATTGTCGAACCGTTCCTCGCGGTCAAACAACCCCGACAAGCGCTGTGGCAGCGACGGTCGCACGCCGGTCGCGCGCTCGACGGCATCGCGGAATTTCGCGGAGTGCGCGGTTGCGAGCGTTACGACGGGCACATCAAGGTTAAGTTCACGCGCCGCCGCCAGTCCGACCGCGGTGTGCGGATCAATTACTTGCCCCGCTTTCTCGTGCGCCCAGCGCATCGCCATTGCCATCTCGTCGCCGTCAATCCGCGCGCTGGAGAACAAGGCCGCCGCACCCGCCGATTGCGCATTAGTGAGCGTCATTGCCTTCGACGCTTCAAACCCCGCCATCTGCGCCGCCGAGGCCGCGCCATCGCGCCCGCCGAGATCGAACAGCAAGCGTTCGAAATTTGAAGAAACCTGAATATCCATGCTTGGCGTCGCAGTTGGCGTGACGGTCCCGCAGCTATAATCCCCGCTCGACAATGCCCGGTGGAGGATGTCGTTGACATTCGTCGCCACGATCAACCGCGCCACCGGCAACCCCATTTTTGCCGCGACGTATCCGGCAAAGACATCGCCGAAATTGCCGGTCGGCACACTGAACGCCACGGGCCGATCCGGCGCGCCGAGGCGGACAGCCGCATAGAAATAATAGACCACCTGCGCCATCAACCGCGCCCAGTTGATCGAATTGACCGCACTCAAGTTCAGCCGCGCGCGCGCTTCGGTATCCGCAAACATCGCTTTCACAATCCGCTGCGCATCATCGAAATCGCCGTCGATGGCGACGTTATAGATGTTGGGCGCAAGCACAGTCGTCATCTGCCGCCGCTGCACGTCGGACACGCGGCCCGCCGGGTGGAGCATGAAGACATCGACCTTCGCGCGCCCTGCCAACGCATCAATCGCCGCCGATCCCGTATCGCCTGACGTCGCACCAACAACGGTGAGGTGCGTATCGCGGCCCGACAAGAACCGCTCGAACAACAGCCCGAGCAGCTGCAACGCCACATCCTTGAACGCCAGCGTCGGCCCGTGGAACAGCTCGAGCAGCCATTGGCGGTGATCAAGCTGCACGAGTGGCGTCACCGCATCATGCGCGAACCGGCCATAGGCTTGTGTGCAGAGCGACCGGAGTTCGTTTTCGGAGAGCGCGTCACCAACGAACGGCATCATCACCGTCACGGCGGTTTCAACATAGGACTTCCCCGCCAGCCCCGCAATCACGTCGCGGCTCAGCGTAGGCCAGACGCACGGCACATAGAGGCCGCCGTCACTGGCTAGCCCCGCGAGCGTGACATCCTCGAACCCGAGCGTCGGCGCGCTCCCCCTGGTGCTGATATAATCCATATGGGGGAGCGGTTAGCGGGCGGGAACGAAAGCTGCAATCATCTCAACACGCTTCGTCACCCCCGCCTTCGCGGGAATGACGAGGTTAGGGTTTCACCACCCGAACCGGCACCGGGATATTGCAAATGTCCGCCCCGCCTGCGGGCACAATGAAAAACGGATCGCGGCGATTGGCGCGCGCGTCGGCAAATTTCGCGAAGGATGCGCTTTCGGTCGACAGATATTCGAAGCGCGGCACATCCTTGACCTCGGTCCCGATGCGGATCGACGTGATCGTCACGCGCTCCTCGGGCTTTTCGTAAAAGCCCAGCGGCCCCGTTCCGCGCGGCAGGCTCGACAGATGCTCGATCCCCGAAATCACACGGCCCACCAGCGCAATATTGCGATCCAGATGCCGCGGCGCATGGCCGATGACGGTGTAAAGCTCGGCCCCCGTCCCCGTATCCGGCGGCATGTCCCGCCCGACCCCGACCATGCCGTAGCAGTGGACTGGCCAGCCTGGCATTGTGTCGCTGTCCTTGGGAAACAGGTCAAAGTTGCCGATTCTCCGGCCTTTGGCAATCGGCCAGCCGCTCTGGAACATGGCTGTTCCGCCGTATCCCGTGTTCATCAGCACATCCATAGAGCTTCGGACTTGAATGAAGGCAGGCAAGCGCGCTTGATACTCACTCTGCGGCACCGTCGCCAAACCCGCCGGCAACTTCTTCGCCTTCACCTTGTCCTCAACATTCGCATCGCCCCATTGCACGACATAATTATCCTGCACGCGGTTGATGCTCGTTCCGTCCCACCACTTCTCGGCGGCGAGTTTGCGGATATTGCCGACCCACCCTTGCGAAAACGGCGGCGACATAAGCTGGATCACGACGCGCTTGCCCGACGCCAGATCCATGACCAGCAAATCCGAAGCCGGTATCGCGACCCAATCCCCCTTGGGCGCCGCCACAATAATCTCCGACGGGGCCAGCGCAGGCTTCGGCGAGGGCGTGGCAACCGCCGCAGCGGCAAGTATCATCAGTGTTTTCATACGCCCCAACCTTGCGCATCCCCGCGCGCCTGTCTAGGCCGCATCCTCCAGCGATATGCGGAGCGGTGGCCGAGTGGTCGAAGGCGCTCGCCTGGAAAGTGAGTATGCGCCAAAAGCGTATCCAGGGTTCGAATCCCTGCCGCTCCGCCAATTGCCAATTGCGCCGCGAACCCTTGTTCGGGCATCAGCGCAGCGTAGGCGACCGGAGCGAAGCGGAGGGCAATCCCTGCCGCTCCGTCACTTAAACGTTCAAATCCAACCGGTGCACATCGACGCCGATGGCAAAGGCGCGCGCCACGCCGCCGTCGCCGCGCACGATCCGCACTTTGTTCACCGCGCGGCCAAAGTCGATGGCAGCCCATGATTTACCGCCGTCGCGTGTTTCATAGCCGCCTGCCTTGCATCCGACCCAGCCGCGTTTCTCGTCAACAAAGCCAATGCCGAACTCCTGCACGCCTGCTGCCGTCACCAAAGGCAATTCACGCCAGGTGCGTCCGCCGTCGGTGGTTTTGACGATGACGCGGCGGGTGTTGGTTGGTGCTTCGTCATAGCTTTGCACAGTGGCATAGCCGACGCGTTTCGAAGGCCAGCACATTTTCCAGACATTTTCGAACTTGCGGCCCGATTGATACACCGGCTTCCAGCTTTTCCCGCCATCGCCGGTGCGCAGGATCAGCGCTTCACTCTGTCCGAGATCGCTGTTGGTCGCGGCGCAGACAAAGCCGGTCATCGCGTCGAGAAATTTGACGTCGAGGATCATCCCCGCCTGCGCCGACAAATCCTCAACCGTCCAATTGTCGCCGCCATCCATCGATTTCAGCATCATTGCGGGGCCCCCAACCCGCCCGGCGGCGTGTATGATATGTGTGCGGCGCGGCTCGCCCTGAAACACGCGGGTCACGGGCAGGATGTCAATGCCGCAAATCCCCGCGACTCTCTCGATCCCCTCGGCTTTCACCGCCGTCCATGTCACGCCACCGTCATTGGTGCGATACAGTGGCTGCTTATCCGTGACGCCGGGATAATAATCAGTGCCGACATTGCCGACAAAGCCGATTTTCGCATCGATAAAGCCCAGTGCGCGGATGAAAGTGCCGGGCTTGTCAGCGACCTTGGCCCAGCTTTCGCCGCCGTCAACCGTGCGGTAGAGTTTGCCCGCGCCATTCCCGTACCAGCCCGTCTGCGGATCAACGAAGGAAATGTCATCCTGCTTGCCGCGATAGGGTTCGGTGGTGAGCTTGCTCCAGCCCGCCGGGGCCGCGCGCGCCACGCCCGGCAAAGCCAGCGCTACCGCTGATGCTGCAACCCCCTGCCCAAGTTCGCGCCGCGTGATCATCGTCATTCTCTCCCGTCATTTTATGTCTGGGAGTTTGGCGCGATCAGCGGCGCGACGCAATGGCGCGGCGGGTTCAGGCGGCAGCTGCCTTCGCACAGTCGACATCGTGATAGACTTCAAGCAAGCGGCTATCGGTAATCGAAATGCCGGGCGTTTTTATGAGCGCAAAGAACACCGTTTGTCCCGTGTAAATGTCGAGTTCGGTCTGGTCGGCCTTGCCATCATTGATCATGACGACATTGCCCTTCGCCAGCGCCTCGCGCCATTTTTTCAGGTCGGTATCCTTGCGGCAATCGGGGTCGCGGACGTGGACAACGCCCGACAGTTTGCTGCCGAATGCGTCGCGCCAGTGATAATCGCCTGCTCGGCCAAACGCATGGCTGAACCCGCATTCGTTGACCATGCGGTGGCTGTTAAAGAAATCCTGGTCACCAACCACGGCAAACGGGATTTCGCCACCGCCATTCCACATGACCATGTCACCCAACGCAATGGTCAGCGTCGCCGGAGCCACACTAAAGCCCCTGTCGCCGGGCGTGACGCGCAGATTGTGCTGCGTCATTTCCTTGACCTTCTTCGATCCTTCCTCGACATGAATGACAAAGGGAAAGTCGGTCGAAAGTGCCTGTCCGTGCCCGGGCACAACGTTGTAACGATAGTCGCCGGGGCGCATGAAACGCTGGGCATAGCAATCTGCGCGGCCCAGGGCGCGGCTGTCGAGTTCATTATACATGATGATGCTCCTTTTTTCGGATCAGGCTGAAATATCGGCAGTCAGGACCAGCTCGTCCTCGCCGCTGTTTTCGATGCGCGCCGCGACGGCATCAATGGTAATCATGACCGCGGGGTCGATGGCTGATTGTAACGGCAGCACTTCGAACAGCTTTGGCTGTTTATAAATCGGGATTTTAATCCCGCTTATAAACGGCGTCAGGATGGGGCCGAGCAGCCCCGTAACGCCCGCAATGCCGATGATCGCAAGCACGGCATTCACCGCAATCGCAAGGAATGGGCCGAGAAACGGAATGGCCAGCAACAAGGGCGTTAATGCGGCACCAATGGCGACAAGCAGCAACGCGCTGGTTGCGCCAAACTGAAGGTTGGGCAGGCCAACAATCACGGCCTGCACCTGCCACTCTCCGCCAACCAGCCTGATATCGAGCCGGAAATCGCCGGTGGCTTTCAGGAAGTCCGAAAAGTTAACGGGCACCGAAATGGTCGGCCAGTCAATGCAGATGCGCGGCGTGCAGACACGGCCCACACAGGGGATGTTGATACAAACCTGCGGCAGGCAAAAATCGGGCAGGATCGTGCTCAGGTCAAAGCCGAAGTTCAAATTGATCGACCAGTTCATCCGCAAATCGACCAAACGGATGATATCGGGCGGGATCAGGTCGACGTCACCACTCGCCAGCGTTGCCGAGACGGCATAGCTGGCAATGAACGGTCCGAGGCTGCCCGATCCGCTTGCCGATTGCGGGGGAATGAGCGTGATTGCTGTATCGATCAGGCTGTTGGCCGCAGTTTCGTCTACGGCTGCAATAATTTCCGCCATGGCGGGTCTCCTTTTGATGGGGGTTAAATTGTGCCGCGTGCCTTGATCTGGTCGTCCTCGATCAGGGGGCCGACGGTGGGCACCAGACTGAAGGCGCCGACGCGTAGTGCCGCCATCGGCAACCGGATTTCGGCAAGCGCCGCTTGCAGGATCAGGAACATCAGGCATTCGAGGAAGCTCTCGAGACCGTCGGGCTTGATATCGACAATTTCGACCGCATCGACGGCCAATGCGATGGCATCGCCACCCATCGGACCTGCGACATGTTCCAGATGCCCGATCGCAAAGACCCGCAATTCAAAACAGGTCAGCTCGCTCAATGGATGCTTGTCGTCGGGACGGTCATCCTTGCGCTTGTCGGGATTGTTGAATCCGTGCGTTCGCGGTGGTTGCGGATCGATCTTGATCTTGCGGCATTCGATGCAGAGCTTTGCTGCAAGCGCCGCACTGAACTGCCCCGGCCCCAACGCAAGTTCAGGGGGCAGAGCGCGGGTTTGTTTGAACAGATCGACTTGCGGCGTCGATAGGCTGACCCGCCACTGGATACCGCCCGGAATGCCCGGAAACGGGATCGCGTCAATCCGGGTCTCCGCTGCTGTTGTCGTGGGGACAAATGCCGGGGAACCATAGTTCAGATATCGCGGTCGGGCATTGCAAAAAGCCGTCAGCATGTCGTTGAGGGCGTCTTCGTGAATGGAGGCGAAGACGGTTTGGGTGTCGGTGAGGCTCATGATTGCTCTCCTTTAGGTATTCAGGTTCAGGCGGGGATTGGGTCGGTGGCTGGCGTGATCGCAAACGCCCTCAGACCGATCTGACCCGGCGGCGTCGCATTGGGCGCGTCGAGATAGGTCAGCTGTCCGTAACCGTTGGTTGCCAGCGCGTGGACGTGGAGGCTTTGGCCGAACGCCGCGCGGATGCACGGCGTGTCCGGTGGAACAACGCCTTCGTTCAGCAGCGTCGTGACGGTGATCGCGTTACTGAACTGGTCGCCGCTTCGCGTGAAGCCGTTCGCTGTCATCGCATCGACCAACCCGCTGGCACTTGCGGCCGTGATCGGCGCTGCCACGCGCGATACGTTGAAGTTGAAGGTCGCAAAGTTGCCGGGATGGCTCGCTCGAAACACGACCGTCGCGCGGGCACCGGGCGCATATTCAAGGAACCCGCACTTCGTATCATTATTGCCGGGCATGACCGAAACCGAATCGATCGTGCCAAAACATGGTCGGTTGTCGACGTGAAGGACGAGCCGGTATCCAACGACATTGCCAGAGACTTTGATTGTCCGGTCGCTGGTTGCTGCCATCGTGCTATAAGTCGAACCCGTGAGCGGCGCAGGGTCCGTCACTTCGTTCAATCCGACCCCTTCAGCCGTCAGGTCAACACGCGTCATCGTGCTGCCAGTCTTGCGGAACAATTCCAGCTTTAGCTCATATTTGCCAAGCAACCCGGTGGTATCCAAATAAGCGCTGGCGAGGTCATAGCTCTCGTCGAGCACTTCCCAGTCTTCACCGCCTGCAGGCAGGACAGGTTCGATCTGGAAATAGTATCCGCCAGAAATGGCAGGATCGGGGCCGACACGCTCGGACTTGTAAATGATTGGTGCTGTCGAACTCGCGGGAATCTCGCGATAATGACGGAACACATCAGCCTGAATCGCGGACCATTCATTTTCATCCATCGACCCATAGGGCCGATAAGACCAGCGGTAATGCGTGATCCCGGCGGGCTTTAAGCCTTTTCCGAAATCGACACGCGGCTCCAGCGTCGCACCAAACGGTGATTCCTTCGTCGCATGCAGCCACCCTGCTTTGACAGTGCCGGCCTTGGCGAGGTCAGCACCGCTGTTGTCACGATTGATTTCACCCATGCTGACGTGGCGCGCAATTGATTTAACGACCACTTGCTTGCCGAACAATTCGGGGACTTCCCCACATCCCGGTACGCGCGGGTCCGTAACCGTGATCGTCACATCGGTGCCACACGGATAATTCCACCAGACGTTGCAGGGGATAGGCGGGCGATGCACCGGCGTCCACGCGCCGCCAATCGAATACTCAACCCAGAAATACAGGTCGGGCTTGTCGCCGAGGCAGGGATACCAGATCGTTGTGTCGAACCGCCCCTGATCATCGGTCGTCACCACGCGCAGTTCATCGCAGCTGTAAAACCAGCGGTGCAGCCACGGCCAATAACAAATCCACGGGCGGACAAGCTCGAGATGATCAAGGAGTCCGCGACGGATGATCGATGCCGAATGCGATTGCAGCGAAAATTGCATTGCCTTTGGCAGGTCGCGGAATGGGTCGGCTGGTGGATCGGGCTGCGGGTTGAACGCAACGGCTTCCAGCCGTGTCAGCGGTGGCAACGGCTGCGGATTCAGCATCGCAAAACCACGCGGGGGCAGTGGTTGCGGACTCAGCGCAGCAAGCGCCGTCCGGCCATTGCTGATCACTTGGCTCGACAGCGGAACTCCGCCGCGCGGCAACGTCGTCATCTCACGCCAAGGCGTCGGTTCGGGTGGCCATGGCAACGGCTGGCGGATCATGTCGATCAACTCGTCACGAAGGCGGAAAATATCGGGGTCGGGCAACCGCTCGATCAACCACGGAAAGCGGTCAACTTCGCAGATGTGAACGCGCGCATTGCATACGGGTGCTTCGACAACGACACCACCCGGCGACGTCCGGCGCACCATGACGCGCCCTTTTACGCGACACCGGCACAGCGGCCAGTGCGGCCAGATAAATTCGGGCACTTTGCCAATGTCATAGATTTCGAGATCGGGGCGAAAGCGGATTTGCGGTTCAAACGCAGTCAATCGCTCAAGCGCCGATATCGTAGGCGGCTCGGCGCGCTCGGTCTTGTCAAGCGTCGGCCCGATGAGCAATCGTGCGCCGCGGGGCAGCGTTTCGACCTTGAGCGTGGCGACATCTTTGCGAACTGGCGCGCTGGCGATGAGGGCGCCGCTGCGGTCGAATAAATAGGCTGTGGCGTCGGCCTTGCCGCCTTCATCGCCTTCGAAACCGGTTTTGATTGTAATCATGCGTGATTTTTCGGTGGGGGTTGCCATGTCTGCATCCTTGTTTGCGTTGAAATCGGAAGTCAGGCAGTCAAGCGAAGTCATCTGCCAAAGCACCATGCTCTGACATCAGACAAATGGTGCCATCGGCAAAACCGACGTGCATGTCCCAATGATTTCTTCGACGAACTGTCTGTCTAAATCGGCTTGACGCGCACGACCGGTATTTAACCCAGTCAAAGGTTAAATCCGCATTACCGATATTATTTACACAGTATTACAAGTTCGATACACAGAACTTGCCCTTGGTGATTTGGACTCTTAACGAGTCGAATTTCAACTTGATTGGACAATATCGACATTTGCGACGAACCGTTAGGCGCAGTTATCCAACCGGTTGTCGCCGGGTTTTATCCCAAGTTCCGGAAATGACCGGGGACGCGCGCGAACGTCACGTCCCCGGTGGATGCGTCAGAACTTCACTTCGGCAAGCAACGTAAACGCCCGTCCACGCGGGTCGGCAACGCGAGGTTCCCAGCTGCTGCCCGATCCGAAATTGCTGTCATAGGTGATGGCAAAGGGCGGATCAGTGTTGAAGACATTCTTCACGCCGAATGTCAGGTTGAGTTGCTTCATCACTCTCAGCTGAACCGACGCATTATAAATGACATAAGGGCTGACGCGGGCGTTGAAGCCAGGCCGTGTCACAGTCCCGTTGGCAATGCCCGGCAGCGCTTGGTTGGTGTAGCCGTCGCGATAAATTTGCGAGAAGCTGAGCGAATAATCATCCTGCGAATAGGTGATAAATGCGGTGTGCTTCCATTTCAGGCCAAGGTCGCCAGTATAGGTAAAAACACCGATCAGGCTTGGCCCGAATGGCGTGTTGGCCAAAAACCGTTCGCGCTTTTTGATCAGATAGGTGCCATCAAGCCCTGCCGAAAGCACCCCGCCCATCAAGTCAGTGCCGCCGCGGAGCGACACTTCGAGGCCTTGTGTGCGCCGCGATCCGATATTGTCACTGCGCAGATCAAGGCCCGTGATGATTCCGTTGACGCGCAACACCCGCTCGGGGAACAGCGCCTGATTGGCAAGCAACTGGGGAATGGTCAGCGAGCCAATCGTGTCATCAACCGCAATCGACCAGAAATCGACCGAAGCACTGAACCGCGCTGATGGCTGGAAAACAACGCCAAGGCTATATTGCTTCGATTTTTCGGGTCCTAGGTTGAGATTGCCGCCCGAGACTGAGTCCGGCGTAATTGCCGCGCAGCCCGGAATTGCCGGGTTAACTGCATTTCCCGGGCACGTTGTCGGGTCAACGAGCGTATTGCCCGGATTGGGCGAGATCGTGACGCCGTTGAAGATCTGGTTGAACGATGGGACGCGGAACCCGGTATTATACGATCCACGAAACAGCAGCCAATCGACCGGACGGAATTTCACTGATGCTTTCGGATTAAACGTGGTGCCAAAACCGGTATAATTATCGACACGACCCGCCAGCGTGATTTCCAGTTCTTTCACAATCGGGATCGACAATTCGGCATAGGCAGCCTTCACATCGCGGTTCACCTGCTTCAGCGCGTTCGCATTGTCATACGCTGCGTTGAAAATGTCGGGCGCGCCAAGGACGCCGAACTGCGAACCGTCAAAACCGTAAGTTTCGCGGCGATAATCCGCGCCGACTGCGACCTGCACCATGCCGCCGGGCAGTGGAAACAGTTCGCCCGAGATCGAGGCGTCAAACTGCTTCACTTCGAACTTGCCGCCATAAAGGCGCGCACCAAAAGCGGACACGGCATCAAGCGCCGCCAGTCCCGCCGCCGTTTGCGTCAACGAGAAAGGATTGATCAGACCCGCGTTGAGCACACCGACAAGGCCGGGCTGTGTGGCACCAGGTGCCGTTGCCACGCGCGGATCGGGTGCGCCATTGACGGCACCTGCCACGCCCGAGGCCGTTGCTGCTGCTGCACCGTTGAACGTGCCGCGGAAATGATAGCCAGTGCCAAGCACTGATTCCGACTGGCTGCGCGCATAGGATCCGCCGAGGCGGTAATCCCATCCGTCGAACAAGGGACCATCGGCACCTAATGCGACCCGGAATGTCCTCGTCTCGGTGGCATATTCGCGTGTGCCGCACGAAATACAGCGATAACGATAGGCGATCGGCTTGCCATAATTCACGGCAACGCCCGGGAATACCGCCGCGATACGGTTATACACATCATTATACGTCGTCGCCGTCAGCGCGTTGAGTGGGTAGGCAATCGGGAATGTCGTGGTGTTGCCCGACAATTGGTTATTCGAAAAACGCTTGGCTGAATTCGCTTTTGATCCCGTCACTTCGGCATAAATCTCGTGCGAACCGAGTTTTGCCGTCGCACGACCATAATAAGTCAGCGTGTTGATCGGCTGTTGCAGGACAGCGGCGCGCCCCGTATCCCATGCGCACGCATAAAGCGCCGTCGGGTTGGCCCATAGTGCTTCGTCATACGGCATGCCGCCATCCATCGATGCGCAGCCCGCGCCACCCGGCAAGTCCAGAATATTGATCCCGCCCGATGCCAGTGTCGTCGTTCCGGGCACGGTCAGCGTCACGCCGCTCAGCAACGTGCCAGTCCGCGTGATTGACCCCGGCACTGTACTCGCGCCCGTCGGAAATGCCGTTGCAATCGGTGTGCCGCGGGTATCGATGGAAAGGCCGCGACCCGGCTGGTTGCCATTCACGAAATCGCGCTGGTCGCCGCGCAGGGCGCCGTTCCAGCTTTTGCTAATCGCGCCAACAATGTTGAAGCCTTTTTCGTTCAGGTCACCCCAACCGAATGTGCCCGACAACCGGTAAATCGGGCTGTCGCCTTCCTGCGTGATGTCGGTAAACGCAGAGACATTTACGCCCTGAAAATTGGTTTTCGTGATGAAGTTGATGACGCCGCCAATCGCATCGGTGCCGTAAATGGCCGACGCGCCATCCTTCAGGATTTCGACGCGTTCGATGACCGCGAACGGAATTTGGTTCACATCGACCGCTGATCCCGACAGGCCGTGTGCCGCAACACGGCGACCGTTGAGCAGGACGAGCGTCGACGACGAGCCCTGTCCGCGCAAGTTCGCGGCGGACAGGCCATTGGTGCCGCGCTGGGCCCCACCAACGACATCGCTGTTCGAGGCCAGATTGTCTGCACCATTGCCGTTGGTGCTCAAGTAGGAAATCAACTGTTCGGGGCTGCTGATCCCTTCGCGCGATAAATCGGCATTTGAAATAATGGTCAGCGGCAGGGCGCTGTTGGTCGGGTCGCGTTTGATGCGTGATCCGGTGACGAGGATTTCCTTGCCTTCGTCGCTTGATGCCCCTTGGGCAAACGCGGTCGCTGGCATCGCAAGCGCGGTTGACGCGGCCAAGAAAATGGCAAGCTGCTTGGTATGACGCATGATAAACCCCCGTTTCGAATCTTTATTCGCTTGTTGTCCGGACATTAAGCAACAAGTTTGTCACAAAAGCTAGGGGTTCAGTTCGCTTCCGAAATAGCAATTAATGCGGTGTCCATCGTTGGTGCTGCGCGGGCACCGGCGGGCATATCGTTGGCGAGGATCGAGAACGTCAACTCACGCCCGCTCTTGCCGATCATATAGCCGGACAGCGCTGCCGTGGCATTCAACCCACCCGTCTTGGCAAAGATGCGGCCCTCCAGCGAAGTCCCTTTGAACCGCCGCGCGATGGTCCCGTCGATCCCACCAACCGGCAGCGACGCCCGCCAGGCCGCGCCCCACGACTGCGCCTTGACCCAGCGTAGGAACATCACCGTCCCGCGCGGCGCAATGCGGTTATAAGTCGACATGCCCGACCCGTCGGAAAAGTCATAAGCGGCGCGTGGCACACCCGCTTTGTTGAGCATTGTCTCAATCGTGCGCAGACCGCCGTCGAGGCCATCGCTATTTGCACCGCCCAATCGCCGCCCGAGTAAATCTGCATGCAAATTCTGACTGACTTTGTTGATGATCTTGATGTCCTCGGCCAGCGGCGGCGGGGTGAGACGGGCTAAAACAAGCGGTGGCTCGCAACCCTTTTTCGGGCAGGGGTTAGGAACGATAACAATCGGTAAAAATGGGTCCTCATCCTTATATCGCGATCGCACTTCGCCCTTCACTTTTACCCCGCGCTCCTTCAGTAGTGCCGCCAGCCGCCACGCGGCGTAATGCGCAGGATCATCAATGCCGAGGGCAATGGTGTCCGCCGGTTCGCCCGCCGCAATCTGTCCGAACAACACCACCCGCCGTTCAAACGGAAGCCGTTTGACGTCTAGCGTGTTCGGTCCGCGCGCAACCATTTTCGCGCGGTTGTCGATGGTGAAATAATCTGATGAAAACGTAACAGTCGGCAAAATGCCGCCGGGGCTAGGCCTCACCGTCAGCGCCAATTCATTGCTGTCGAGGCTAAGCGCCGCAATCCCCGTGCCCGATCGCTCGGCGACATTGTTCCAGCTCATGCCGGGGCTCCAGCGCACATCGGGCCACAGCGTCGCATCGCCAATGACATTGCGCACCCGCTTGGTTTTGGCCGCGACCGCATCGGCCAGCGTCGCGAGGCAATTGACGGTGCAGTCCGCCGCACTTGACATGCGCGCGTCGCCATAGCCGGTCAGGATGACATCCTTGCCCCACAACGCGACCGAGGTGCCGCCCTCGACGTCGGGCTGATCCAGCCCCTGCATCACATGATAGGCGGCGGCGGTTGAAAACATCTTCGTATTAGACGCCGGGATAAACCGCCCGTCGGGATTGACCGCAACAACCTCACGCCCGCTGTCGTCCGCAACCACAAGCCCGAACCGCGTGCCGGGTCCCGCACCTTTCAGGATCGTTTCGACTTTGCTCTGAAGCGCCGGGTCAACCTGCGCCAACGCAGCGGCAGGCGCGATGAACAAGAGAAAAGCAAGCGCAATCCGTATCATGCCCGCAACCATGACCATTCAAAACGGGTGACGCAACTTTCCGCTGTTCCCTGGTTCATGTTCGTGGCATGTTCCATGTCCTTGGAGAGACGAACATGCGCCACGCCGTTCTGATCATCGCTTTGCTCGCCGCGACACCCGCTGTTGCGGATAGCGTGCGCGAAGCCCCGCCCATAGCGACCACGGTCGGGACCCGCACCGACAATGCCATGCGGATGACGGTCCCGGTTATGATCGAGGGCCGCGGCCCTTTTCATTTCGTTGTCGATACTGGCGCAGACCGGACGGTCGTGTCGCAGGAACTGGCGGCGCAGCTTGACCTCGCGGCCAATGCCACTGTGATCATCCACAGCATGTCGGGCGTTGGCACCGCAAACACGGTGACTGTGCCCAGCCTTACAGTTGCCGGCCAGACAACCCTCGACATCAAGGCGCCGGCCTTGCAGCAGGCCTTTCTGGGCAGTCCCGGTTTGCTTGGCATCGATACGCTGAAGAAGCGCCGCGTTGTCATGGACTTTGCCAAACGAACTATGACTGTCCTGCAATCGGGCGAGAAGGAAGCCTTTGATGCTGACACGATTGTGGTCACTGCACGGTCGAAATATGGCCAGCTGGTACTCGTCGATGCCGATGTTGATGGCACGCCGATTACGGTGATCATTGATTCGGGTGCTGAAAACACCGTGGGCAATGCCGCCCTTCGCATGCTCCTGTCCAAACGCAACAAGCGGTTGCAGTTTTTCCCGACGGAGTTGATCGATGTGACAGGCGGGCGACTGGGCGCTGAATATGCATCGGTTGGGCGCATCCGGATTGCCGGGATTACCGTTGAAAATCCGGTGATTGCTTTTGCGGACGCGCATCCGTTCAAACGCTATGGGTTGCTGAACAAGCCTGCGATGCTGCTCGGCATGGATACGCTCCGCGGATTTCGCCGCGTGTCAGTTGATTTTGCGCAGCGAAAAGTGCGCTTCCTGCCACCCGGCACAACGGGATGAGCGCGTTTGAATTTGCGGGGCACACGCTGCAAGCCTTGCCGCAGGGGGCATTGTTCTGGCCCGACCGGCGCGCGCTGATTGTTGCCGACCTGCATTTTGAAAAAGCCAGCTGGTTTGCGAAATTCGGGCAGATGTTGCCGCCTTATGATTCCATCGCGACGCTGGCGGACTTGACCGCACTGGTGGCCGCGACGAGCCCTCGCGAACTCTGGTGCCTCGGTGATAGTTTCCATGACAGCGCGGGCGCGCGCCGTTTGCCCGAACGAGCGCGGGCGATGTTGCTTGATCTGACCAGCCAACTCGATTGGGTGTGGGTGACGGGCAATCACGACCATGCGCTTGATGATCCCTTTGGCGGACGCATTGTCGAAGAAGCCGAAATCGACGGCCTCATCTTCCGCCACGAAGCCGATCCCGCTGACCCGCGCCCCGAACTATCGGGCCACTTCCACCCCAAACTCCGCGTTGCCGTCCGTGGCCGCAATGTCGCGCGGCGCTGTTTTGTGGCGAGCGCAACGAAGCTGATCCTGCCTGCTTTTGGTGCGCTGACGGGCGGCTTGGATGCAGGTCACCCCGAAATCGTCCGCGCTGTGGGCAGCGGTGCGCGCGCCCTTGTCCCGGTGAATGACCGGCTCTTGAGCTTCCCGCTGGCTGCCTAAGCCGAAGGTTTTGCTACCCACAACGCCGGAAAAGTCCGCTTCAACGCCGCCACTTTCGGTGCATCCCAGCGTTGGATATAGCCGTGGTTGGGATTCTTGACTGCGAAGTCCTGGTGATAGTCTTCGGCTGCAAAAAATCCGCCTGACTCAATCTTAGTAACAATCGGCGCGCCCCACACGCCGCTTTTGCCGATTTGGGCAATATAGGCGCGCGCGACTTTGGCTTGGTCGGGCGTTTGCGGGAAAATGGCGGAGCGGTAACTCGGTCCGCTATCCGGCCCCTGCCGGTTCAACTGCGTCGGATCATGCGCGACCGAAAAATAAACCCGCAGCAACGTCGCATAGCTGATCTTGCGCGGGTCATAAGTGACGCGGATCGCTTCGGCGTGGCGCGTCGTTTCGGTCGTGACTTTGTCATAGGTCGCATCCGAAGCGCTGCCACCAGCATAGCCAGACGATACGGCAATAACGCCGTTCAAATGGCTGAACACCGCTTCCATTCCCCAAAAGCACCCGCCCGCCAGCACAGCCGTCGCGCGGCCGCCCATCGGGGCTGCATCAACGGCGGGCATCGGCACGAGGACATGGCGTTCCGCTGCGGTGGTGCCGCTGGAAATGGCGAAAAGAGCAAGCGCACCAACGGTGCCTGCGATGATTGTTGCTTTGATGGTCATGCTGTTCATTCGCGTCCTATCGCGCAAAGGTTACAACAATCCCGGCATCAAAGCGACCATCGCAATCGCTGCCACGGCAAAGCCACCAAAGAACAACTGAGTGAAATCGGATTTCAGGGCACGGCGCATAAGGAGTTCTTTCGGGTAACTTCGTTTAAGCTACGTTAAGTGCGCGCCGATGGTTTCACGGCGCCTGAATGCACTGGTTATCTGCCGTTCATCTCCAGTCGAAACATAGAGTCCCGTGCTCCGGGCTTGACCCGGAGCCTTGCGGCTTGGTTAGCCCTCATTTTACCAAGGCTCCGGATCAAGTCCGGAGCACAAGCCCTATCTCAGCGCCGCACAGGCTTCCTGAATGCGCGTGCAGGCCTCGGTCAGGATCGCTTCCGTCGTCGCATAGGAAACGCGGAACGCAGGGCTAAGCCCAAACGCTTCGCCGTTCACGGCCGCCACTTGCGCATCGTCGAGGAAGTATCCGATCAAGTCCGCATCCGTTTCAATCCGCGCGCCCTTCGGCGTCGTCTTTCCCATGCATCCCGTCGCATCGGGATAAACATAAAACGCCCCCTCGGGCGTCGGACAATGCAGACCCGGTGCTTTGTTGAGCATCCCGACCACCAAATCACGGCGCTTCAAAAACGCCGCATTGCGCTCGCCCAGAAACGATTGGTCACCATTCAATGCCGCCGTTGCTGCTGCCTGCGCAATCGAGCAAGGGTTGCTCGTTGACTGCGATTGCAATTTGCCCATCGCCTTGATCAACCAAGCCGGGCCGCCTGCATAGCCGATCCGCCACCCCGTCATCGCGTATGATTTCGAACAGCCATTGATGGTCAGCGTGCGCTCATACAAATCGGGGCACACTTGCGCGATGGTCGCGAACGGCGTGTCGGCATACCAGACATGTTCGTACATATCGTCGGTCATCACCATGACATGCGGGTGGCGGCGGATGACGTCGCCCAGCGCCATCAGCTCAGCCGCAGAATAGGCCGCTCCCGATGGATTCGACGGCGAATTGAGCAGCACCCATTTGGTGCGCGGCGTGATTGCCGCATCCAGCTGCTCGGGCAGGATTTTATACAGCTGGTTTGCGCCAGCCTTCAGGATCACCGGCGTGCCGCCTGCGAAATTCACAATGTCGGGATAACTGACCCAATAGGGCGCGGGGATGATCACTTCATCGCCCACGTCCACGGTCACGACGATTGAATTGAACAAGGTCTGCTTGCCGCCGACATTCACCGTGATTTCGTTCAGGGCATAAGTCAGGTCGTTGTCGCGCGCGAACTTCGCGGCAATCGCGGCTTTCAGTTCGGGCGTGCCGTCAACATCGGTATATTTGGTTTTGCCCGCGCGGATGGCCTCGATGGCGGCTTCCTTGACGAAATCGGGCGTGTCGAAATCGGGCTCGCCAACGGATAGACCTATGACGGGCACCCCTTCGCGCTTCAGCTGCGCCACCCGCGCGGTCATTGCCATGGTCGGCGATGGTTTGATGCGGTTGATGGCGGCGGAAAGCTGGGGCACGGCAAATCCCTATATTGCCGGTCGCCTATAGCGCGGCAAGCCTCGCGGGCAACAGGCCGCGAACCGAATTGCCAATGAAAAAACCGTTTTTCAGGTCATGTATGCGCAACTTCGTTTCAACCGCGCTGCCGTCGTCAATAAGTTCCTGTCGCAACACACCGCCAAGCAGCCCGAGCGATAGCGGCGGCGTGAGGAGTTTTCCGTCGCGTTCGACAAAGATGTTGGTGAAGCTCCCTTCGGTCAGGAAACCATCGAAGTCCGTGAACAAAACTTCAAACGCCCCATCCCGCGCTGCATCATAGAACCGCCGGTCAGTCGTCTTATGTCGCAACCGCATATCGGCAGGATCAACAGGCAAAGGCACCACGCGAACCGCGACTGGCGCCATCGGCATTTCGGGCATCGCGCGCGTTTCAATCGCCATTACGCCACTGCGCGCAAGCAGCACGCGTAACCGCCGGCTTTCACGCAACGGGAACGTCGCTGCCTGCAATTCATTGCGCGCGGCATGGCGGTCAAATCGGAACCCCAGCGCCGCCGCGCTCGCTTTCATCCGCGCCAGATGCCCCTCAAGTCGGGCAATGCCATGGTGCGGGTCAAACGCCATCGTCTCGATCAGGTCGAACGTGCGTGGGCTGGCGATAAACGCGCCCTTCGCCAAACACTCCGCCCATTCATCGGGCGCATTTGAATCGGCAACAATGCCTGAACCCAAGCCAAGTCGCGCGGTCCCGTCGTCCAGATGCAGGGTGCGAATAGCAACGTTGAACCCCGCCGAAACACCCCCCGCGTCGATGCGCCCGATGCTGCCGGTATAAACCCCGCGCGGGGCGGCCTCAATCTCGCTTATCGCTTCCATCGCCCGGATTTTCGGCGCGCCCGTAATCGAGCCACAGGGATAAAGCGCGCGGATAATGTCAATCGCATCAAGGTTGGGGGTCAATGTTGCCGTCACAGTCGACGTCATTTGGTGCACCGTCGGATAGGTCTCCACCCGAAATAGTTCGGGCACGGCAACGCTTCCCGCCACGGCGACCCGCGACAGGTCGTTGCGCAGCAGGTCGACAATCATCAGGTTTTCGGCGCGCTGCTTTTCGTCGGTTTTCAGCGCATCGGCAGCGGCCTTGTCCGCGACCGGGTCGGCAAGGCGCACTGCCGTCCCTTTCATCGGCCGTGTCCATACCCGCTCCCCGTCGCACGCAAAGAACAGCTCGGGCGACAGTGACAATATCCAGTCACGCCCGGTGTTGATCACGCCGCCATAGCCCGCCCGCGCCCGCGCGCGCAGCCCGGCATAGAGCGCCAGTGGATTCCCCGCCGTCCGAACGGTCGCACCGAACGTCAGGTTTGCCTGATAAATATCGCCTGCTGTGATCAAGGCCTGAACCCGCGCCATTGCCGCGTCATAATCGGCGCGCGCAATGTCGGGCCGCGGACTGCTGATCCACGCACCCTCCGCTGGCAGCAACATCGCCGCCACGTCATCGGATGCAATCTCGGCAAACCCGCGAAACAACCCGAACCAAAGCAACGGCGCTTCGGCAACCGGCGCGACCAGCGGCGTCAGCGTCGGCTCCAGCGCATGCCCCGCTTCATACGCCAGATAGCCCGCCGCATGCAGCCCGCCGCGCGTCGCCGTCCGTAACGCCTCCAATGCCGCTGCCACTTCGTCAATCCGCCGCGTCGTCACAATCTCGACCGGATCGACGTAGAGCCGCGCCGCCGCTGCGCCTTCGACGCGTGCGTCATCAAGCAGCACGAACGGCGTATCGTTGCGGGGTAACGGTGACGTCATAAACCGCCCCTGCCAGCGCAAACGCCCTCTTGCCAGTGCTAACGACTTCGCCGACACCAGTGGCAACCATTTCGCTGGAGATTTTGATGAAACGTCTAATCCTCGCCGCCACGATGCTTGCGACCCCCGCCTTCGCCGATGTGCCCAAACCGGCCGCTATCGTTGCCGACGGCGCGCCTGCCGTGCCTACCGAACTCGCCGCCAAAACCCGGCCCTATATGGAGTTCCGCACCGCATCGTTCGCGGGCTGGAACGTCACCGACAAATCAATGCTGATCAGCACACGCTTCGGCGATGTGTCGCAACTGCACAGCGTTGCCGCCCCGATGATGGACCGCCGCCAGATCAGCTTCGAAGCCGAACCGGTGCGCGGCGGCTGGTCGCCGAAGGGCGATGTCCTCGTCGTCAACAAGGACACAGGTGGCAGCGAATTTTTCCAGATGTATACGCTCAAAAACGGCCAGCTGACGCTCCTCACGGATGGCAAAAGCCGCAATAATCTGAACGGCTGGTCTCAGGATGGCAGCCTGATCGGTTATTCCTCCACCCGCCGCAACGGCACCGATACTGACCTTTACGTCATGGACCCGCGCGATCCGAAATCGAACCGTATGGTCGCGCAAGTCAAAGGCGGCGGCTGGGGCATTGCCGATTTCCTGCCCGACGGCAAAACCGCGATTGTCGGCAATTATGTGTCGGTCACAAAGACCAATATGTTCGCGCTTGACCTCGCCAGCGGCACGATGACACCTATCGGCGACCACAGCAAAACCATAGCTTATGGCGGCGCGCAATCGGCACCCGACGGCACGCTCTGGGTCACCAGCGACGAAGGTTCGGACTTCCAGCGCCTCGGCACGCTCGATCCGAAAACCGGCGTCTTCACCCCGCGCTCACTCGAAAAGAAATGGGACATCGATACTTTCGACATCGCCCCCGACGGCAGCTTCATTGCCTACACCGTCAACGAAGCCGGCATCGACCGGGTGCGCATCATGGACTTGCCCAGCGGGACGGTCCGCACAGTCGCGCTTCCGGCAGGCGGCGCAGGCGGCCTCGAAATCGCACCGTGGGGCACGATTGGCCTGACTTACACCTCAGCCAAAAGCGCTGCCGACGCCTATTCCATCGATCCCAAGACACTCGCCGTCACCCGCTGGACGCAAAGCGAAACCGGCGGGCTCGATGCTGCCGCCAATGTCGAACCCGAATTCATCGAAGTCCGCAGTTTCGACAAGGAACCCGTCTCGGGCTTCCTCTACCGTCCCGACGCGGCCAAATTCCCCGGCAAGCGCCCGCTCGTCATCAGCATCCACGGCGGTCCCGAAGGACAATCGACCCCGGGCTTTCAGGGACGGCGCAACTACCTGCTCAACGAACTCGGCATTGCGGTCTTCTACCCCAACGTTCGCGGCTCGACAGGCTTTGGCAAACGCTTCGTCGGCCTCGACAATGGCCCGTTCAAGCGCGAGGATTCGGTGAAAGACATCAAGGCGTTCCTCGACCGCCTCGAAACCGACCCCGGCCTCGACAAGTCGCGCTTCGCCGTCAACGGCGGCAGCTATGGCGGCTATATGTGCTATGCCAGCGCCATTGCATACGGACCGCGGCTGAAAGGCGCTTATTGCGTTGTTGCGATTTCGAATTTCGTGACGTTCCTTGAGAACACGCAAAGCTATCGCCGCGACCTCCGCCGTGTCGAATATGGTGATGAACGTGATCCCAAACAGCGCGCCAAACTTCTCGCGATCTCGCCCCTGACGCGCGTGAACGAACTCAACATCCCGCTGATGATCGTCACCGGC
>JANMPU010000001.1:0-14121 GCA_031369985.1 Sphingomonas sp.
CCGATTGGTGCCAAGCTGTCGGGCCGCGTCACAAACATCACCGAATATGGTGCGTTTGTCGAACTGGAGCCGGGCATCGAAGGCCTCGTCCACGTTTCCGAAATGAGCTGGACCAAGAAGAACGTCCATCCCGGCAAGATCGTTTCGACCAGCCAGGAAGTCGATGTCATCGTCCTCGAAGTCGACAATGAAAAGCGTCGCGTCTCGCTGGGACTCAAGCAAGCGATCTCGAATCCGTGGGAGCAGTTCGCAGCTGACCATCCGGTTGGCTCGCAGGTTGAAGGCGAAGTTAAGAACGCCACCGAATTCGGCCTATTCATCGGTCTCGACGGCGACGTCGATGGCATGGTCCACATGTCGGACATCGCGTGGGGCATTTCGGGTGAAGACGCGCTCAACCTGCATCGAAAGGGTGAGACCGTCACTGCAGTTGTGCTCGACATCGATGTCGAAAAAGAACGCATCTCGCTTGGCATGAAGCAAATGGAAAAGGGTGCCCCTGTTGTCGGTTCGACCGGCGCGGGTTCGGGCCTGGCCAAGAACGCCGTTGTTACTGTTACTGTCCTCGAAGTGCGCGATGGCGGCCTCGAAGTGCAGGCTGGCGAAGATGGCGCGACGGGCTTCGTCAAGCGTGCCGACCTTGGCCGGGACCGCGACGAGCAGCGTCCCGAGCGTTATCAGGTCGGCCAGAAGTTCGATGCGATGGTCATCGGCTTCGATCGGTCGAAGAAACCGAACTTCTCGGTCAAGGCAATGCAGGTTGCCGAAGAGAAGCAAGCAGTGCAGCAATATGGCTCGTCCGATTCGGGCGCGTCGCTTGGTGACATTCTTGGGGAGGCGTTGAAGGCACGCGACACCAAAAAGTAAGCATTTCTCAACACTTCTGAATGAAGTGTTGGCAAATGGTGGTATGAATAACAAGTGTGCGTACAACCAATGATATTGTCGGGGCGGCCGGTGGTCGCCCCGAACTGACATGCCGGAGTGCGCAATGATTCGTTCTGAACTGATCGACAAGCTGATCGCCAAAAACCCCGGCCTCGCTGCGCGCGATGTCGAGGCCATTGTCGATTGTTTTTTTGAAGAGGTCGTGGCGCAACTCGCGCATGGGGGCCGCGTCGAGCTGCGCGGCTTCGGCACTTTCTCAACTCGTGATCGCGAGGCCCGCACCGGCCGCAACCCCCGCACGGGCACGGCCGTCGAAATCGACGCCAAGCGCGTCCCCCATTTCAAACCCGGCAAGGAAATGCGCGCGCGTTTGAATGTTTGAAGGGTATGCGTGGCACATTTGCACGCCGCAAATCATATGTTAGTTTTGCAACATGAACGCTGCGTCCCCGATTTCACCAACTTCAGCGACGCCCTTTCGCTTCACTGTCGATCAATTCCTCGCACTCTGCGATCAGGGCTTGTTTGAAGATTATGCGAAAAGCGAACTGATCGAGGGGGAAATCGTTGTCATGAACGCGCAATATACCCGCCATGCGCGGGCGAAGACCAATTTGGCCTTTGCGCTCATGCAAGCACTGACCGCGACCAAATCGCCGCTGAGTGTCCTTGTTGAGGTTGCGGTGAAGCTTTCCGACGGGTCGCTCCCCGAACCCGACATCACGCTCACCAGTTATCACGGTGCGGGCGTTGTGCCTGTTGAAACGGTCGCGTTGGTGATCGAAGTGTCGGATAGCACCCTGGACTATGATCTCGGCGTGAAGGCCGATCTGTATGCGAATACGGGCGTCCCCGAATATTGGGTGATAGACGTTAACGAAAACCGCGTCTTGATGCACACCAACGCGCGCGCGGATGGCAGCGGCTACGACGGGCAACTCGACGTGCCGTTTGGCGAGGTGCTGCACGCAGCAACGCTACAGGGGTTGTCGGTGGGGACCGATGGGTTAGGATAAGTTTATTACCGACGTCCCTCCAGTGTTTTCACAATATCTGGCATCGACGCGGCGTTCTTATCGGCTTTGATCAGCTCTTCATTGACGTTGGAATCACGACCATAAATCAATCCATCGGGCGCTTTTGTTCCTTCTTCAAAATTTGGTTGAACAGGCTTGCTCAAACGTGCTTCGCGCGATTGCGCCATTCCCTGTTCGCGAACAAATTTCATCCGCCGATACATCCACCACGGCCAGACGGTGACTGAAAGCGCCAGCAGGATTATGATAATCAAGTCAGTCATTTACACCCCAAAACACGTTTACCCAGTCGGAGGTAAACACGGAGGTGTCACCGCGTCAATTTTTTATACGCCAAGCGCGTCGGGCGGTCCGCCGCATCGCCCAGTCGCCGCCGCTTGTCCTCTTCATAAGACTCAAAATTCCCTTCGAACCACTCGACATGCGAGTCTCCCTCGAACGCGAGGATATGCGTCGCCAGTCGATCAAGGAAAAAGCGGTCATGGCTGATCACCACCGCGCAACCGGCAAATGATTCCAACGCCTCCTCCAGCGCGCGCAACGTCTCCACGTCCAGATCGTTGGTCGGTTCGTCGAGCAGCAGCACATTGCCGCCTGCCGCCAACATCTTGGCCATGTGGACGCGGTTGCGTTCGCCGCCGGATAGCTGGCCGACTTTCTTTTGCTGGTCAGTGCCCTTGAAATTGAATGCGCCGACATACGCCCGCGTATTCACTTCATGCTTGCCGAAATAAAAGCGCTCGTTGCCGCCCGACACTTCTTCCCAGACATTGTGGTTGGGGTCGAGGTCGTCGCGCGACTGGTCGACGAAGCCGAGTTTCACCGTGGTGCCGATCTTGAGGCTGCCCGAGTCAGGCTTTTCCTGCCCCGTGATAAGTTTGAACAACGTCGATTTGCCCGCGCCGTTCGGACCGATCACGCCGACGATCCCGCCGGGGGGCAGCGTGAAATCGAGCCCTTCGAACAGCAGCTTGTCACCATAGGATTTGGTCAGTCCTTCAGCCTCGATGACATTGCCGCCGAGCCGTTCAGGAATCTGGATGAGGATTTGCGCGCCACCGGGGCGACGGTCCGCCTGCTTTTCAACCAGTTCGTCGAACGCGCGGATACGCGCCTTGCTCTTGGTTTGGCGCGCCTTGGGCGATTGACGGATCCACTGCAATTCGTCCCGAATCGCCTTTTGCCGACCGTCCTCCTCGCGGTCTTCCTGCTCCATCCGCTTGGCTTTGGCTTCGAGCCAGGCGGAGTAATTTCCTTCGAACGGTATGCCCTTCCCCCGGTCAATTTCGAGTACCCAGCCGACGACATTGTCGAGGAAATAACGGTCATGGGTGACGAGGATGACGTTGCCGGCATAGTCGATCAGATGCTTTTCGAGCCACTGAACCGACTCCGCATCGAGATGGTTGGTCGGTTCGTCGAGCAGCAGGATTTCGGGCTTCTCCAGCAGCAATCGGCAAAGTGCGACACGGCGACGCTCGCCCCCGGATAGGTTCTCGACCGACGCATCGCCCGGCGGGCAGCGCAGGGCTTCCATCGCGATCTCAAGCTGGTTATCGAGTGTCCACCCATCAACGGCATCGATCTTTTCCTGCAAATCGCCCATTTCGGCGAGCAGCGCATCAAAGTCCGCGTCTTCAGGCGGATCACCCAGCAAAGTCGAGATCGCGTTGAAACGGTCCATCATGTCGGCAACATCGCGGACACCGTCCATGACATTTTCGCGGACGTTCTTTTTCGGGTTAAGCTGCGGCTCCTGCGCCAGATAGCCGACGCGGATGTTCTCACCCGCCCAAGCCTCGCCGTTAAACTCGGTGTCATACCCTGCGATGATTTTCATCAGCGTCGATTTGCCCGCACCATTGACGCCGATGATTGCGATCTTTGTACCCGGCAGGAATTGCAGGTGGATATTGTTCAGGATCGGCTTGGCAGCGCCGGGGAAGGTCTTCGTCAGGCCCTTCATCACATAGCTATATTGAACGGCCATCGGTCGGGACTTTCGGTTTTGAAGTGGCAGGAATTTAGCTGCATTTAGGGGCTGGTGCCCACCTTGGCAAACGAGATGCACGCGGCTAGCCCATACCGTATGAAAAAGCTCTTCCTTCTCGCCGCCGCCCTGCCCGCTTTCGCTTTTGCCGCTCCTGCCAATGATACAGCCGCGCTACGTGATGCTGCGCTCAATGATACATTGGCGCTCGAACTGGTCGAAGGGCTGACCACCGAAATTGGGCCGCGTCTGGCGGGGACCGAAGCCGAGGCACGGGCGCGCGAATGGGCAGTCAAACGGTTGAAGGCGCTCGGTTTTGCCAATGTCCGCGTCGAGACCTTTGACATGCCAGTGTGGGTGCGCGGCGCGGAAAAGGCATTCATCACCGCGCCTTTCGGGCAGGAATTGAAAGTGACCGCGCTGGGCAATAGTGGCGCGACACCTGAAGTGGGTCTGAACGCCGAAATTGTCGCGTTTGACAGCGTTGACGACCTGAAAGCCGTCGACCCGGCGAAAGTGCGTGGTAAGATCGTCTATATTACGCACCGGATGACGCGGACGCAGGACGGATCGAGCTATGGTCAGTTTGGTGCGGCGCGCCGCGCCGGGCCGTCGCTAGCGTCAAAAATGGGAGCCGCTGCGATTGTCGTGCGCTCGATAGGGACGGATCATAGCCGCAGCCCGCATACGGGCGTGCAAACATGGGCCGACGGCGCGACGCCAATTCCGGCGGGCGCGCTGTCCACTGTCGATGCCGACCTGCTCGAACGCGTAGTTGCGCGCGGCAAGCCTGTGACGATGATCCTCACCCTCACCCCGCGCCAGACGGGTATCCACCAATCGGGCAATGTCATTGCTGAAGTGACGGGGAGCGATCCGGCGGCGGGGATAGTCCTGATCGGCGGGCATCTCGACAGCTGGGACTTGGGCACCGGTGCGATTGATGATGGTGCGGGCGTTGCGATCACCACCGCTGCTGCCAAACGAATCATGCAGTCGGGCCGCAAGCCCCGCCGCACCATCCGCCTTGTATGGTTTGGTGCGGAAGAAGTCGGCCTATTCGGCGGCATTGCCTATGCGAAAGCCCATGCGGACGAGCGCCATGCCGTCGCGTCCGAATCGGATTTCGGGGCGGATCGGGTCTGGCGCTTCGACGTTGCCCTGCCCGCTGAGGCCAAAGCGGTCACCGAACGCCTCAAGCTCGCTCTCGCCGCGCTGGGCATTGCCAAGGGGTTGGACGTGGCGGAGGGCGGCCCCGATATGGGCCCGACAGTAGCAACGGGCGTTTCGGCCGTGGACTTGCAACAGGACGGCACTCGCTATTTCGACTTGCACCACACGCCAGAGGATACGTTCGACAAAATCGACCCCGTTCAGCTGCGTCAGAATGTCGCAGCATGGACGGCAATGCTCGATGTGCTGGCCAACGCTCCTGAAAATCTCGTTAAATCCACATCAAAATAATCGGGTTTTTTGCATTGTCATTATAATTCAATTGCTTAAGTTAAGTCGGTTCGTCGATTTAGGCATTGACGCGGCGAATTGTGGCACTATTTAGGCAAGCAGCGGCGGCAATTGTGCCACTCGCCCGTTATTGTTTAGGGAAACCTCAACCATGAAGAAGTTCACACTCGTTCTCGCAGCCACCGGCCTCCTCGCTCTGGCCGCTTGCAACAAGACCCCAGAAGCACAGAACGTCATCGACGCCGGCGACAACGCAATGAGCGAAATCGCGAACACCGCCGACAACCTCGAAGCAACTGCCGACAACGCGACCAACGCCGTTGCAACGGTTGCCGACAATGCGACCAACACCGTTGCGGCGACTGCCGATAACGCAATGGGCGCCATTGAAAACAAGGTTGAAGCCGTCACCAAGTAAGTGCTTCGCTTACCTGACGTCTAAACAGATTAGGGCGCTCGGTCTCCGGATCGAGCGCCTTTTTCTTTGCACTTTACTCGCCGTCGCCGCGTTTGAAGCCGTAGGGTACCAGCAACGCCCAGACATGCGGCGGGACCATCGATTTCACCCGTCGCGGCTTTTCACGGCGCAGATGGATCACCGTTTCAGCCGCTTTCATTTCGACGCGGGCGCGGGCGAACTCGAGTCCCTTCGGACCAAAGCGCGGCATGATCCAACCAACAATCGGCCGCACCCAATTTGGCATCCGTCGCAACGGCAATCCCCCCGCCGCGCGTTCGACATTGGCGATAAAACCTTTCACCGGCCCTTCGCGCTTGCCGGCACTGCCCAATAGCTCGGTTTTCAATTCATCGCCAAGCAGCGAAACCAGCTCCTCGCCGCGTTCATTGCGAACAATGAGCCACTGATCCCCCTGCCCAGCCATGTATCCGACCGTCACATCAGCGAGGACATTGGTGTAATCGACGCATGTCCGACAGGTGAGCGGAAAGAAATCGGGCGCAAGCTGCGAAATCGGCAATTGCAGGAAGGGGATCAGCCGCTCGCGCCCATCGGCAAAGCGCAACTCGACATGATAGTCAGCGCGAAATTCTAGGTAAGTGATACTGTCAGGGTCTTCGTCGAGCAGTGCGAGAAAATCATGAAACCGCGCCGTCGTTGTATTATCCGAACACGGCGTGCCAATCACGTAAATCCGCTCAAATCCGAGACTCTCTTCCAGCGCGCGCAAGGCATGAACCTGACACGGTATGCCGATAATCCCGATGCGCTTGTGCCCCGCCGCCCGCGCGGGCGCGAGCAGCGCGAGTAACGGCGCATAGCCCATCCGCATCCCGCGTGCTGCTGCCATCGCTTCGGGTTTAGTGACCAAAACCGGCACCCCGCGCCAGCGGTCTTCGGGATCGGCGGCTAATGTCAAAATCGCATCGACTGCTCCCGTCTCGAGCAACCGCTCGCCCAGTCGCGTCGTTATCCCCGTCCATTGCGCACCAGACAGTGGTGCCGCCAATCGCGCCCGCACCATATGGCGAAAGGGGCCAAAATAAACTTCGTCAGCCCGTTCCGGGTCACGCGCGCGTCCATGTACGCGCGTTTCAAGCGCCGCATAGTCGGGTTGGATGAACTGACATGCCGCCCCGCACCGTTTCGCTTCACTAGTCCGCGAAATCCCGCAATCCGTGCACAAGTCGCGCGGTACCGCGTCGGCGATTGGCGGCGCCCATAATCCAGTGTCATTGATCATGCCGCGCTATGCACGGCTCGCGACGCAAAAGTCGATGGTCGGGGAGACAGGATTGCGCCTTCTACTCCAATGTTTTGTAATGAAATTAGAAGGTTAGAAGGCGTTTTTGCAGTTACCTGCACCCTTACCAACACTCATTTCAACGCGCTTTTAGCACGGTTTGTCGCACTTCCGTTGGTGCAGGCAATTCCGCGCTGTTCCAACGTGTCACTAGTGTAACAAATGCCGCGCAAGCTGCAATGCCAAGCATGAACGCTCCGACGAGCCACTTGTTTTGCCGGTCGGAGGTGCGGGCTGATTCGACAAATCCGGTCAGCTCGCGGGTGATCGTGACGAAGTTGTTTTCGGCACTTTGCAGTGACTGGCGCTCGGCCTTGCGGGCTTCCACGCTCGCAGCGTTGATCTGCGCCGCCAACTGGTCGGGCGTCACTGACAGCGCCGGGGCATCGCGCAGCTTTCGGTAATGGTTCACCAGCGCCTGCGTCGCTCCCCGAATTGCGTTCAGCGTTTCGGTATAGTCGGGGATTTCTATCTTAGACGGCGCTGCGGCAAGCTGCTGGATGGCAAGCCGGAGCGTCGTCACCTCGGAGCGCAGGCCTGTGACCTCGCTTCGAAGCGTGTCGAACGCCATTGCCGCCGGGTCACTGGCAGCCATTGTCACAACTTCCCGTTCCATCATTTGTCTCCTTTACATGCCAATGCCCAGGCCGCGTCCGCGACCAAGGCCGAGATATTCGTTAAGCTGATGGCTGATGCCGCCTGATACGCCGGGGTGAAGGCCAAGCTCGATCTTGCGATTGCGCAGCAGGGAATCGACCTGCGGGTCGCGCTCCAATCCCTTAGCCATTGCCCCCATGCTGGCAGTGGCGGCCTCGGTGCGGGCATAGTTTCCAGACTGCATGGCGTGATCGCGCTGGCGGTGGAGCCGCTGCCAGTTCTCGACAAAGCGGTCTGCGCGCATGTGCGGGTTGGTGCGGATTTGGGACTCAAGCTGCATGGCGCGGATGGCATTTGCGGTTCGCCCGCTGGCGGCCTGACCGACAAGCTTAGGCTGGCGGTCGAAAGCAGCCGATAGGTCGCGTCCGGCTTTGGGCTGAATGTCGTTCAGCGCGGCATAGGCTTTGTCCCGCGCGGCGATCTGGTGCGGCATGGCATCCAGTCCCTTGCCTGTAGTCCGCTCAAGGTCCTCGACCGCGCGGGCATAGCGTTCGACGCCGCGCTGCATGTCGAGCGGCCCTGCTTTGGTATTCTGCTCGACGGCAATGTCTCGCTGCGTTTCGAGTGCTGGCCGGAAGTTGGCGAAAATGCTCCGGGCCTTTTCGGGGACGATATTGCGGACGATCTCGGCCACACGCTGGCGGAAAGCGATCCCGCGCCGTTCGGCGAAACTGCGCGCCGGGTCTGCCGCGCTCTCGCGGGCATAGTCCGAAGCCATATCTTTGCTGCGTTCGCGCGACAGTGTGCGAGCCAGTTTGCCAGCATCGGCGAAGTCATCCTTGCCATAGTGAAGCGAGACAGACTCACGGTGGCGGGACAGCGCGACATAGCTGCTGTGCTGGTCCATGCCCGGCGTGGCGAGGACAAGAGCGCGGTCCACGGTGACGCCCTGCGACTTGTGGATGGTCGCGGCGTAACCGTGGTCGATATGAGCATAGTTTTTGGTGTCGAACTGGATGCTGCGGCCATCGTCGAGCATTACGGCCATGCGTTGCGCGCTGATCGATTGCAGTTTGCCAAGACTGCCATTCTTGACATCCAGCTCGCGGTCGTTGCGCAGGAACATCACCCGGTCACCTTCGGCAAAGTTGCGCTCACCGCGTTCGACCTGCATGGCGATGTCCTCGCCAAGTGCGCCGCTGGCGCGCAGCCGCGCGCGCGCCGCCAGATTGAGTTCGCGCACCTCGTCATTGGTGTGGGTCAGGATGATGCGGCTGTCGCCCGGATTGGCGATGCGCGCGCGATCCCACGTGTCGATCAGTTCGCCGCGCGCGGCTTCGCGCGTATCGGCGGAATGAACCATGCCATGATCGGCATAGGCGGACAGCGCCTCGCCGGTGCGCTCGGTCGCCAGATGCCGCGTGGCGTCGCGCTGCCAGTCAACCTGCTGCCGCCGAATTTCGGTGATCTCGATACCGCCATGCCGTTCGGCAATCGAGCGGAATGCCGCACCCGCTTCGATAGCCTGCAACTGCTGCGGATCGCCAACCAATACGACTTTGGCCCCGGATTCGTTGGCTGCGGTCAGCACGCGCTCTATCTGGCGCGAACCGATCATCCCGGCTTCGTCGATGACAAGCACATCGCGCGAAGTCAGCAGCTCGCGGCCTTGGCTCCATTGGTGTTCGAAGCTGGCAATCGTGCGCGACGGAATCGCCGATCCAGCTTCGAGATTTTCGGCGGCAATGCCGGACAGCGCTGCGCCGCGAACTTTATAGCCTGCGCTTTCCCAAGCCTCGCGGGCAACGCCGAGCATCGCCGATTTGCCGGTCCCGGCGTAACCAATGACGACGCCCAGGTCTTTGCCGTCGGTGGCATGATCGAACGCAGCGCGCTGTTCACCGGACAAGGTGAGACCGCGCGATTCCGCTGCTGCCAATGCGCGATCCTTGTCGCGCTCACCAACGCGGTGCCGCTCGCGCTCGGCCATCGCCTGCGAAGCGCGTTCAAGCCGCGCTTCGGCCTCGATCATATCGCGCGACGTGAAGCGGTCTTCGCTGCGCCCGTCTTTGCCGAGCGCGACCAAATCGGGCGATCCTTGCACTGCGCTCATCGCCAAATCGAACTGCTCCTTGCCGACCGAATGGCGATGCACGAACATCGCCAGGTCGCGCTTGGTGAAGGTCGCTTGTTGGCGGGTGATTGAGTCCAATGCGATGTTCGGGTTTTCGATGATCCGCTCACCATTGCGCCGCGCTATGGCGGCATGGTCGGCGATGCGTTCCAGCTCAAGCCCGTCGCGCTCCATCCGCGATGCGGCGGGACCGATCTTGTTCTGCGGAGCAAGGTCGATGCCCTGATCTCTGAAACTGCGATGGTCGATGCTGGCGTCGATGTCGAGTTCGGCAAGGCGTTCGTTGACGTGATCGGCCCAGCGCTCGCGCCATTGCTCAAGCTGCTCCGTCTTGTTCCACGCACGGACCTTCTTGCCAAAGCCGTCATCGCTGACTTCTCGCATTGTCAGCATGACATGGGCGTGGGGCTTGGCGAGGCCGTCAGCGCCAATGTCCCAATGAACATTGAGGTCGGCAATCATGCCGCGATCAACGAACTCGGCCTGCACGAAGTCGCGCGCCAGCTCGATCCCTTGCTGCTGGTTCAACTCGCGCGGGATGGCGAACTCGACTTCGCGGGCAAGCTGCGCGTCCTTGCGTAGTTCAGTCGCTTCGACTTCGTTCCACAGCGTAGAGCGGTCGCCCAATCGTTCGGGCGCACCTTCGGGCAACATCACTTCGGAATGAACAACGCCCGACTTGTTGGCGAAGTCGTGATTGCGATCCAGCCGCTGATCGTGCAGCTTTTGCGCGGAACGATAGGCCGCAGACCCGACGGCACTCGATCCGTTCGCGCGGCTGATGACTTTGGCCGAGAAGTGATAGATTGCCATGATGGCAATCCATCTACACCACTCAAGCGACGTCGGCACGACGTATAAGCGCGCCCTTCCAAGAATAAATCCTTGTCGGGATCGGCGCGTGCCAAGGCGTTCCGGCAACCTTACTGCCTTGGGACTGAGCTTACTCTATGATGGCTCCAACAGGCAAGATTGGAGCAACCTCATGCGTAAACCCCGCGACTTTGATTCGGAACTCAAGGCACTTGGTGATAAGGCCAAGCTGCTTAAAAGCCGCAAGGTGCTGCAACTCGGCGAACTGGTGATTGCGACGGGAGCGGACACACTCGACCCCGAAACACTGACCGGCGCGCTGCTCGGCGTGATCAAAACCAAGGATGCCACAGAACGGGAGGCGTGGCGGTTAAACGGCGCGGCCTTCTTTCAACGGCAATCGCGCGCGGTTGATCGCGGACCTGCGGCAAACGCTAGCGGCGATCAAACGAGCAAGGGCAATGACGCACCGAGTTGAAGCCAGCCAGCGCCGCACCGATACACAGCAATGGGCCGTGGATCGCCGCGAACGAACGCGCCACCTGATTGAACTGGGCGGGCTGGTGCAAAAAGCTGGGCTGGTCGAGTTGACCGACGATGACCGCGCCGTCCTGCTCGGCGCGTTCCTCACCATCGCCGCAAAGCTGCAAGGCGAAGAACGCGAAAAGGCGATCACGCTTTGGCGGCGGCGCGGGCAGCGCGCGTTTGGGGACAGGAGAATTTTCTCTTTGGATTAATGTAATTTCGGGCTGAATGTCAGCAAGTTGGCTAGCTGATTTCTCTGGGGCTCATTCAGGCACATATTTCTCGGCCACAAGTCGCACATTGCAATATTATAGTCGGCGTTTCTTCCACGAATTGAGATCGATCAGAGTTGATTTTCTTTGAGTTCGTTATATCCTCTCAGCTGCAAAAGGCTGCTTGTGAAGATTCGGGAAGGGGGCATTTATGGTGAGCTCGCCAGGGTTTTTGAGTGATTTGAATGAAGATGGCCTTGCGGCTTGGGGACGCCATCTGAGCAAGACCATAACTGACGCCACGAGGGACGGCAGAAACCAGTGGGGCAGAAACCCGGCTATCCTTAACGACGGCGATCCTTCATTGGGAGCATTAAGCACAATCGAATGGCCGCCTGATCCAATAGCAATCCTCGGAATACTAGCCGACAAACCATCACAGGACGTAGCCGCCTTTCTTGATTGGACCGACTCAAGGGGACAGATCGGTCGGTGCGTTGGCCACGAGGAGTATCTGGAATGGCGGGTTGTGCGGGATGCGACTGGAGCGATCGCGCGGATTGAAATGACCTGCGAAACCCCTGACTATATGGCCAGGGTAGCGGGGTACGCTCCCGAAACACTCCTTAAGATTGCAGCAGAGTTCGCCGGTGAAGCGGAAGCCGATGCGCGCGACATTTACGGGGATGACTATCGACAGATGACGGCGGAACAGCGCGTGTCTGCATTCAACAGGCGGCATATATCAAGGGGGTCAATTCCCGTTAGTAACTATGGAAATGGCAACAAGGCGCTCTTGTGCATGACACAAAGCGTCAACTCGCTTGCGGCCGCAGTGAATTTGGCAGTTCGGGCCGCTTATCCATGGTCCACAGGCGCGAGACCGCTGACAGGTCCGGAAGCAATCGTTGGAGAGGGTTGGGCTGCACCTTGCCGAAACAGCGACCCAAACATCGCGACAGTCGTCATTCGAGCAGTCCACGCGGGTAGCAAGATTGCATTGGCCGATCCTCCCGGCATCTATATGTTGCCCTTCAGAACCGATCAGGTAACTCTGGATGATGAGCCGCTACCGAATTCTTGGCTAAACTACAGCCGGGGGGCGGCAGCCGCAGACAATCCGCTCGGGCGTAATTTGTATCAGAGATTGGTGATCTCACCTCCCAAAGCGTCGGGAAGATCGATTGCCGATTTGATGGATACGAATGGAGAGCCTGTTACAACAGGGCTGCAAGTCGCACGAAATCAGGCTGTCGCGATTCTTTACAAAGCGACGCCGTCGGCCAATGTAAATAGAATCGTGGTTGCGGCACCACCCGCACCTGACCCGTGTGGCGCAGGACACGCGTCGGCTTCATACTATCGGGGCTTGTTTGACGAATTCCTAGAGAGTCAGCAGTCGGCAACCGAATTTGCCAGACGCGTCGACGTTATGGCGCGGTTTGATGTCTGACTCGGTCCAGCCGGGCATATTCTATCGGAAGGGCGATGTTGCACCTGCCTTCTTCCGATTGGTTACCTTCAATTTCAAGGGTGGCGTTTCGCGTATTGAGGCCGCTTCTGCAATTGGAGATTTATGGGCGACTCTGGCTGACTTAAAAGTAGGCATAATTCGCGATCTATTACCCAGTCGGCCAGGCGATCCCGAGATACGGGTTGAACCTGCGGGACTGATTTCAACTCTTTGCTTGGGAACGAAGTTGTTCCGTTCTGGAGGACTCTTAGCGGATCGGGCACCAACGGATCGCCCACAACTTGGTTTGAGACCGTTTGCTTCATTGCGATGGGCCGATCAAGCCGAAAAGAAGGCTGCGCAAACCGATTTTGCAATCGCCATTCACGCTTCGACAGAGCTTGGAGTGGCGCGGGCTGTTGTCGAACTGCAAAAGACGATAACGGATAGGCAACTGCCCGTGAGTCTAGTCAGCTTCTTTGCCGGCTTACACCGGGACGACCGCCGAAGCTGGATCGACTTTCATGATGGCATCAACAATATGGAGTCTGGTGCGCAAAGGCGTGTTGCCGTTGAAGTCGTCCAAAATGACGCAGCATGGCTCGTTGGCGGTAGCACAATGATGTTTATGAAAATTGCTGTCGATCTGAAGGGATGGCGGTCCCTGTCCCGTTCCATGCAAGAAGCACTCGTGGGACGTGACAAGCTGACCGGTTGCCCCCTCAAAAGCGTTAATGTCGATCTGGACGGATCACTTCGACCAACGACGGTCAGTGGTTGCCCGATGACTGGTCAGTTGCCAACTTCCGGTGAGTTTGTTGAAGTGCCTGAAATTTCTACCGATGAAATTGTTTTGGCTAGCCATATCCATCGGGCGAATTTGCTTCGTGGCGGACCCGATCAGATGCAGGCTAACCGGATATTCCGCCAAGGATATGAGTTCGTCGACTCACCTCCCGGCGGCGGCATACGCGTTGGTTTAAATTTCGTCAGTTTTCAAAACGATTTCGATAGAATTCTTCAAATTCTCGACACGCAAGGCTGGATGCGAGACGCGAACTTTGGCGGCATTGACGGCTCGGATGATGTTCCTCCCTTTGCACTAATGTCGGTAATAGCGGGCGGCTATTTTTTGATTCCGCCCGTCGGTGATCCGTTTCCTGGCGCTGCGGTGTTCAACTGACGAACAGAAGGTGTCCCAGCTTAACTCTGTCTATTGAGGTTGACTTTGCATCTGCCGGGGGC
>JANMPU010000008.1:0-7880 GCA_031369985.1 Sphingomonas sp.
TGCGGCGTTGAAGTCACCGTCTCGAAGGTCCGCCGCGAACGCATGGGGCATATCGAACTCGCAGCGCCGGTCGCGCACATCTGGTTCCTGAAGTCGCTGCCGAGCCGCATCGGCCTGCTGCTCGACATGCAGCTGAAGCAGCTCGAGCGGATCCTGTACTTCGAATCCTACGTCGTGATCGAGCCCGGCCTGACCAATCTCGAGAAGTACCAGCTGCTTACCGAGGACGAGCTCCTCGCCGCGCAGGATGAATATGGCGAGGACGCCTTCTCCGCCGGGATTGGCGCCGAGGCCGTGCGCATCATGCTCATGGACCTCGACCTCGAAGGCGAGCGCAAGGACCTCCTCGACGAGCTCGAGGTGACCAAGTCGACGCTCAAGCCCAAGAAGATCATCAAGCGTTTAAAAGTCGTCGAAAGCTTCATCGATTCCGGCAACCGCCCCGAGTGGATGATCCTTGAAGTCGTGCCGGTCATCCCGCCCGAACTGCGCCCGCTGGTGCCACTGGACGGTGGCCGTTTCGCGACGTCGGATCTCAACGACCTCTATCGCCGCGTCATCAACCGCAACAACCGTCTGAAGCGCCTGATGGAACTGCGCGCGCCGGACATCATCGTGCGTAACGAAAAGCGCATGTTGCAGGAATCGGTCGATGCGCTGTTCGACAATGGCCGTCGCGGCCGCACGATCACGGGTGCCAACAAGCGTCCGCTGAAGTCGCTGTCCGATATGCTCAAGGGCAAGCAGGGCCGCTTCCGCCAGAACCTGCTCGGCAAGCGCGTCGACTATTCGGGCCGTTCGGTCATCGTCACCGGGCCGGAACTCAAGCTGCACCAGTGCGGCCTCCCCAAGAAGATGGCGCTCGAACTGTTCAAGCCGTTCATCTACGCGCGCCTCGATGCCAAGGGTCTGTCAATGACTCTGAAGCAGGCGAAGAAGTGGGTCGAAAAGGAACGCAAGGAAGTCTGGGACATCCTCGATGAGGTGATCCGCGAACATCCCGTGATGCTCAACCGCGCGCCGACACTCCACCGTCTCGGCATTCAGGCGTTCGAACCCGTCCTGATCGAAGGCAAGGCAATCCAGCTTCACCCGCTCGTCTGCTCGGCGTTCAATGCCGACTTCGACGGCGACCAGATGGCCGTGCACGTCCCGCTGAGCCTCGAGGCCCAGCTTGAAGCGCGCGTCCTGATGATGTCGACCAACAACATCCTGTCGCCCGCCAACGGCAAGCCGATCATCGTGCCGTCGCAGGACATGGTCCTCGGTCTCTATTATCTGTCGATGCTCAAGGAAAATGAGCCCGGCGAAGGCATGCTGATTTCAGACATGGTCGAAGTGCATCAAGCATTGCAGGCCAAGGCCGTGACGCTGCACACCAAGATCATCAGCCGCGTCCCGCAGGTCGATGAAGCCGGTGTCAGCTTTATGAAGCGTTTCGAAACGACGCCGGGCCGCATGCTGCTCGGCGAATGCCTGCCGCAGAACCACAAGGTGCCGTTCGATGTCGTCAACCGCCTGCTGACCAAGAAGGAAGTCGGCGACGTCATCGACATCGTCTATCGTCACGCGGGCCAGAAAGAGACTGTGCTGTTCGCCGATGCGATCATGAGCCTTGGCTTCAAGCATGCGTTCCAGGCGGGCATTTCGTTCGGCAAGGACGATATGATCATCCCGGATTCGAAGGTTGCGACCGTCGACGATACCCGCGCGCTCGTGAAGGATTTCGAGCAGCAGTATCAGGATGGTCTGATCACGCAGCAGGAAAAGTACAACAAAGTGATCGACGCGTGGAGCCGTTGCGGCGACCAGGTTGCGAACGCCATGATGGACGAAATCCGTGCGGTGAAGCGCTATGAAGACGGCCCGAACAAGGGTCGCGAAATGCCGATCAACTCGATCTACATGATGGCGCACTCGGGTGCCCGTGGTTCGCAGGCGCAGATCAAGCAGCTTGCGGGCATGCGCGGCCTGATGGCCAAGCCGTCGGGTGAGATCATCGAAACGCCGATCATCTCGAACTTCAAGGAAGGCCTGACCGTTCTTGAGTATTTCAACTCCACCCACGGTGCCCGCAAGGGTCTCGCGGATACGGCGTTGAAGACGGCGAACTCGGGTTACCTCACGCGTCGTCTTGTCGACGTGTCGCAGGACTGCACGATTGTCGAACTCGATTGCGGCACTGAACGCGCGCTTGAAATGAAGGCAATCGTTCAGGGCGGTTCGGTCATTGCGTCGCTCGGCGAACGCATCCTCGGTCGCACGACGATGGAAGACATCATCGATACCAAGACCAATGAAGTGATGATCCCATCGGGCACATTGCTCGACGAAGCCAACATACTGACAATCGAAGCGATTGGCACACAGGCAGTAAAAATCCGCTCACCGCTGATCTGCGAAAGCGTCGGCGGTGTTTGCGGCGCTTGCTATGGTCGCGATCTCGCTCGAGGCACGCCGGTCAACATTGGCGAAGCGGTCGGCGTTATTGCCGCCCAGTCGATCGGTGAGCCGGGCACACAGCTAACGATGCGGACGTTCCACATCGGCGGCGCGGCGCAGCAAAATGAGCAAACGAACATCGATGCACTCGCCGACGGCAACTTCGAATATCGTGACTTGCGCATCATCAAGGACAAGGCGGGTCGCCGCGTGTCGCTGTCGCGTCAGGGCGAAATTGCGATTGTCGATGCCGACGGCCGCGAACGCGCGGTGCACCGTATTCCTTACGGCGCCTATCTGCTGTTCGATGACGGTGCCCAGGTGAAGCAGGGTGATCGTCTGGTCGAGTGGGATCCGTTCACCATGCCGGTGATTACGGAAACCGGCGGAATCGTGAAGTATCAGGATCTAGTCGAGGGGCAGACGCTCGTTGAACAGACTGACGAAGCCACCGGCATCGCGCAGAAAGTCGTGACCGAATATCGTCAGGGCCGCACTAAGGAGGATCTTCGTCCACGCCTGACTCTACTTGGTGAGGATTCATCCGATGCCGCGCGTTATATGCTTGCGGTTGGTGCAACGCTTTCGGTCGAGGACGGTGCCACCGTTTTCGGCGGTGACGTTCTCGCTCGTGTTAGTCGCGAAGCCGCCAAGACGCGCGACATTACCGGCGGTCTGCCGCGTGTTGCCGAGCTGTTCGAAGCGCGTATCCCCAAGGAAAATGCCATCATCGCGCGGGCTTCGGGCCGGGTCGTGTTCGGCAAGGACTATAAGGCAAAGCGCAAGATTGGCATCCAACCCGAAGATGGCGGCGAACTGGCGGAATATCTGATCCCGAAATCGAAAGTCATCGACGTTCAGGAAGGCGATTACGTCAAGCGCGGCGACAACCTGATCGGTGGTTCCCCGAACCCGCATGATATTCTTGAAGTGATGGGCATCGAACCCCTCGCCGAATATCTGGTCGCGGAAATTCAGGAAGTCTATCGTCTGCAGGGCGTGAAAATCAACGACAAGCACATCGAAACGATTGTTCGCCAGATGCTGCAGAAAGTTGAAATCACCAATGGCGGCGACACGACACTGCTGGCCGGCGAACAGGTTGACCGGACCGAGATGGACGAAACCAATGCGAAGCTGACCAAGGGCCAGACGCCTGCGGAAGGCAAGCCAGTCCTCCTCGGCATCACCAAGGCGAGCTTGCAAACCCGCAGCTTCATCTCGGCGGCGTCTTTTCAGGAAACCACCCGCGTGCTCACCGAAGCGTCGGTTCAGGGCAAGAAGGACACGCTGACGGGCCTGAAGGAAAACGTGATTGTCGGTCGTTTGATCCCGGCGGGCACAGGTGCCGGTCTCAACCGCCTGCGCGTGACGGCGAACAGCCGCGATGCCGCGCTCCGTGCGCAGCAACGTGACTGGCAGGCTTCTTTGATTGCGCCGAACAGCGCAGCCGAAGAGCATGAAGCCGAGCTCCGTCAACCGATCGAAGCCGACACCGGTGACGATGCGCTAGCCGAAGTGATCACGTCGGGCCACGGCAGCGATGCCGATGCTGGCGATTATCTGAACAGCTGATTGTTCGGCTCATTGCCAACAAATCAAACCCCTGTCGCAGCGATGCGGCGGGGGTTTTTGTTTCGTTTCGGTACATCCAAAAATCGCCGCGTTGCAGCGCACCATTTTTATGTTAACACACTGTTAACGGCACGAGTCGCGGTGTCGGGGGCAACGACCTCGGAAACTTTGTTTTCTTGGAGGGCATTATGAAGACGACACTTAAACTTGCATTTGCTTGTTCAGTAGCTTTAGCGGCGGGATCGCCTGCACAAGCAGCTGTGACCTATCTCGACTTTGAAAACATCGGACCCTATCCGAATTCCAACAACATTCTCGTCAACGGTTTTTACAATGGTGGGACATCCAGCATTGGCACGAGCGGACCAAACTTCGGTGTTCAGTTTACATCGGACGTTTTGTTGCTCTGCATGAACACGGCGGGAACCAATTGCTCGAACACGTCGCGCAACGGTGAGGGCATTGCAACATCGGCACGCGGTGCAATATTTTTTCTAAGTGGTATACCCATTATGAATGTAGCAGCTGGATTTGACACCGGCTTTTCGGGTGTGTTTTCCGCACCCTTCACGGCCGGCAGCACGGTAACGGTTTATGACGGCCTTAATGCAACTGGTGCCGTGCTTGGCTCACTGACACTGGGCACGACCGCCACTGGCCCGTGTAACGCCACAATTTCATTCTCGGCGGCATATTGTAAATTTGATGCGTTTAGTGTCGGGTTTGCCGGAATTGGCAAATCGGTCAAATTCGGCGGCACGCTTAACCAACAAGTGTTTGACGATCTGACTTTCGGCAGCGTCGTTGCCGGCGGTGCTGTTCCTGAACCCGCAACTTGGGCGATGATGCTCAGCGGCTTTGGCCTTGTCGGCGGTGCCATGCGCTATCGCCGCCGCAAGACGGCAGTTAGCTTCGGCTAAACGGAACCAATCGGCACAATAAAATCCCCCGTCGCAGTAATGCGGTGGGGGATTTTCGTTAACATGGCGTAACATTGTCCCGATTTCGGACACGCTGGTTTCGCGCATTGAAACGGCCACACAAATCATTTACGCAAAATTAACAGGTCGCGTTCCGTCCCCAACGAGGGGCATCATGAAAACTGGGGCATTCAAAATGCGTGCATTTAAAAAATTCGCTTTGGCGACGACCGCTGTCATGTTTGGCATCGCGGGGACGGCAAACGCCGGCAACATCCTTATCATCAACGGCAGCTCGACGACGTCGGAAACTGGCACAACGAGCTCAATCACGACGCAACTGAGCACGCTCCATACGGCGGCTGGCAATATAGTCACTGTTGTTGATGGCGTTCCTGCCAGCTTTGCAGGCTATGCCCAAGTGTGGGATATCCGTTTTTCTAACACGGGTGCACTCGGCGCTAGCACCATTTCAGACTATGTCGGCTACCTCGCTGGCGGCGGCGGCATGTTTGTCATGGGCGAAAATAGCGGCTTTGCGACACGCAATTCGTCGGTTCTGGGCCTGATCACAGCGGCAGGCGGCGGCTCGCTCACCTTTACGTCACCGGGTGACACACAGACCGTCTTTTCACCGTTTACGGGACCAAACGCCGTCTCGACGATCGACTATCTCGCCGCTGGTGGTGTCACCACATTCGGCACGGGACAGTGGATTTCGTCCAACGCAAATGGCGGCACGGGCGTCGCATTCGGCGTCGGCTCGCTTGGCAATGCTTCGGCTGGTGCGCTGACGGCGATCTTCGACGTCAACTTCATGCAGACGACGGCAAATGCCGGTTCGGTTGCTTTGACCAAGAACCTCATCGGTTTTGTCGGCAATCAGGTGAGCGTGCCTGAAAGTTCGACTTGGATGATGATGATCGCCGGTTTCGGTATCGTCGGCGGTTCGATGCGTTCGCGTCGCCGCAATTCGATGTCGCTCGCCTAAACTGCGTTCAATCAATAGAAATGGCCCCTCGGTGAAAACCGGGGGGCTTTTTTATTGCGTCAGAAACTGACGTTGAGTGTAATCGGAACGATATGATCCATCCGGTCCGCGGCCCCGCGGCGTTGCTGATAACGGTTCTGATAGCCCGTTTCGAGTGTCATGCCCTTCCCCACTGGAACGTTGACCCCCACAAAATTGCGCATCTGGTCAAAGCCAGCTCGCGCGCCCCAATCGGTTGAGTTGAGCGAAAACAGCATTTCGTTTGAAATGACCAGATTGGTCTTCTTCGGCTTCAACGGAATTTGGAGTTGCAGCCGTTCACGCACGCGCCAGCCCACATCCTTGGCGCCCTCAATCCACCGTTGTTCGAGCCGCGTCCGCGAATTCAGTGTTGCCTTGCCGATCTTGCCGATGCGCCAGTTCAATTGTTGGTGAATGCGGTTTTCATCGACGTCGGCGCGGCCATTATTGATGGTCTTTTGATGCGTGTAACCAAGGAAAATAGTAACGCTGTCACTGATTTTATAACCGATAGCAGGGCGAAAAATCACCACACCTAACCGGCTTGAGTCATCGACTATACGACCGCTGAGCTCCAAAGTGACCGGCACGTTCTTGGCAATATTTGTGCTCAAGTTGAAGGTGTTCCACGTCTGGAAATCCTCGGTCGCGGCATGCGCAGCAACGGGTATGGCAAGTGCGGTGCCAAGCACCAGTTTCAAAACAGCTTTCACGAAATTGGAACCCCGATCATGACGATTCCGTGACGCGTCTATGACCGAGGTGCGACAGTTTTATTACATCATGTCGTCGAAACCTGCCTACGGGTTTTCCAAAGCGACCAACCGATGCCGACCGCGAGGATGCCGAACGTAATGCCGAGCGACACCGGCGGTGGGATCTTCGCAAGGCCCAATGCATCCGCGACAAAAATCTTCGACCCGATAAACACCAGCAGCACGGACAGCGCATATTTCAGATAATGGAAACGGTGCACCATCGCTGCGAGCGCGAAATAAAGCGCTCGCAGGCCGAGGATCGCGAAGATGTTCGACGTATAGACAATGAACGGGTCAGTCGTGATCGCGAAGATCGCAGGCACGCTGTCGACTGCAAAAACCAGATCGACGATTTCAACCATCACCAAAGCGAGGAAAAGCGGCGTCATAAACCACGCCACTTTCCCCGTCTTCACGTCGTTCTGCTTTACGAAGAATTTTTCATCATGCAGTTGGTCAGTCACATTGAACCGCGCCCGCACCCATTTGAGAACGGGGTTCGCGGAAACATCATAGGTCTTATCGGCGTTGCGCCACATCTGCACGCCCGTCAGGATCAGGAACGCGGCAAAGACATAGAGCACCCAACTGAATTGCTGCACCAGTGTCGCACCCAGCCCGATCATAATCGCACGTAGGACGATGACGCCTAGTATGCCCCAGAAAAGCACTCGGTGCTGATAAAGGCGCGGCACAGCAAAATATGTGAAGATCATCGCAATGACGAAAACATTGTCCATCGCAAGAGATTTTTCGATGACGAAGCCGGTGATGTAGTTCATCCCAGCCGTCTCGCCCATGTACCACCAAATCCAGCCCCCAAAGGCAAGGCCGAGGCTGATGTAAACGGCGCTCAGCACCAGACTCTCGCTGATCCCGATTTCGCGTTGTTTTCGGTGAAGCACGCCCAAATCGAGCGCAAGCAGCACGACGACAATGCCGATAAACGACAACCACATCCAAACCGGCTTTCCCAGCCAGTCGAGCATCATGAATTCCACAGATATTCCCCTGTTATTTGCCCCTGATCAAAATGCACAGTGGTGGGGCGCGCGCCCACGGGCGGGGGGGGCCCGGCCCCCCCGCCACCCGCCCGCCGGGGGGGGCGGGGGGGGGGGGGGGGGCGGGGGGGGGGTGGGCGGGTTAATTTTTTTTTGAGCGGCACGCGGGGGG
>JANMPU010000013.1:0-6322 GCA_031369985.1 Sphingomonas sp.
GCCCCCGCATAGCCCGCCAGCCGCCGGGCATTGTCGGCAAACATCAAGCCCCCGACAATATCTGCCGCAGCAACGTCTTCAACGCGGGCGTCACGCCCGACAGCCCGACCGCGACCACCGCCTCACCAAGCTGCTCGCGCGAAACCGCGTCCCGCTCGACCAAACAATGCCAGAACAACGCCACAATCTCGCCCAGCAACAACCCACCCGAAGCCGCCCGCTCGACCAGCGCAAACAAAGACCCCATTTCGCCCTCCGCCGCGACCAAAGCCGCAAACGAAGGCCGCAAAACCAGCGCCGCGCCACCCACGCGGATCGACGCTTCGCCGCGCATGATATTCGACATCAATTATCTCCTACCGTGCTCCTGCGAAAGCAGGAGCCTTGGAAAAAGGAATGCCTTCTCAGTCCCAAGCTCCTGCTTTCGCAGGAGCACAATCTGCGCTACAACGTCACCACCGGACCCGAACTCTCAAGGCTCAAGGTATACGACCGCTCGCCATTGAAATCCCCGGCATAGTCCAGACGCGAGACCAGAAACTTCCCCTGCATCCGCTCGCCGCTTTCGAACGACAATTCGCAATCATCGATCACGCCCGCCAAAGCATTCGTCTTCAACCGCGTCTCGGCGGCCGACCCGGTAAAGACCCCCGCGCCGGACACACTCACCGACCGCACCCCCGCGCCCGACAGCAACTCGCGCCACCCGCCCGATCCCTTGTTGGTGATCACAACCGCCTCGCCGTTGATGCTAAGCTGCGTCGTCCGCATCCCCGCCACAGTCGAATACACGACCGTCTGCGCCCCGTTCCCGATCTTCAACAGGAACGCACTTCCCTTTTCCGCTGGCATGATTTTCTCCTTTCTAAAATCCTCCCCGGAACGGGGAGGGGGACCACCGCAGAGTGGTGGAGGGGTCGCGCGTCGGGAATGCAGTAATGCGCGTTACGAGCGACCCCTCCGTCAGCCCAAGGGGGCTGCCACCTCCCCGTTCCGGGGAGGAATCAGTTTTCCAAAACCCGAACCCGGTGCTCGACTCGCGCCACGCGAACCCCATCGCGTGCATCGGCAATCTGCGTCCGCATCAACACGGCACTGCCCACTGACCAGCCGTCGATGACCCCCGAAAGCGAAACTCCCGCCGCTTCCGCCGCCGCGACGAGATCGGGCAACCGCCCCCGCTGTCCCTTGGCCACACGCAGCGTCACCAGCGTCCGCAATTCGCGCCCCGTCTCGCTCTTCGTCCCCCAATCGGACACCAGCGGCCACGCCACATCAACCTGCGGCAAAGACCCCACCGTCGGCTCGATCCCCAACCCGGCCACGCCTGCAAACACGGGGTCGGCAGCCAGCGCGCCAATCAACGTCCCCCGAACAACTTCATCGGCACTACTCATTTTATTCCCCCTCTCCCTCGAGGGAGAGGCGACTCGCGCCTCGACGCGAGCGGGTGAGGGTGGACCGCACTCGACACATAAATGCCGTCCACCCACACCCAACCCTCTCCCTTAAGGGAGCGGGCCTTTGCCTCTCAACCCAATCGAATCTTGCGAAACCCGCGCCACAATGCCGCCACCGCCGCCGGTGGCCCCAGCTCATCGGCCCGATCGCGAAACGCATGGAAATGCGCGACTTGCCGCACAATCCCGTGCCGCAAACTTTCGGGCAACGCCGACCAGCTCGCCGCAACCCCGGCTGAAAAGCTCACTTGCACCCGCTTCTCGATCACGGGCGCGAGGAACCGGATCCGCCCCCGCCCACACGCATCAATGTCAATCTCATAGGCCGACGGCGGCACCGCACTGGTCCCGCCGCCAATCGCCAACGCCACCACTCCCGAAATCACCCGCACCGGCTCGGGCAGCAATATTTGCCATGCCGCGACCGGCACCAGCACTTCGGTCATCGTCCGCTGCAGCACTGCTTGCCCGACAAACGCCTCGCATTGCTCCACCGCTGTTGCGATCAGCGCGGCCAGCGCACTGTCCTCAGCCTCGCCGTCAATCCGCAAATAGGTTTTGGCTTCGTCAAGCGCGAAAGCGTCCACGGTCACCGCGGCCTTGGTCAGCATCCCCATTAGAACGCACTCGCTTCGGCGAACTCGATGCCCACAAACGCCGTGCCAACCCCGCCCGCACCCATCGCGGTCAAATTGGTGATCAACAAGCCTTCATTCTGCGCCAGCACCAGCGGGTAATCACCCGTATCATGGCTCAGCAGGTTGTTGAGCGCCGTCGCAATCGTCGTCCCCGCAGCAGCAGACCAGCCCGCCTGCACCCCCAGCAAATTCGCATCCACCGTCCGCGTGCCCGCCGTCAGCGCTGCCGTCGTCGCGATCCGGCAATCCATCGACGTCGGCGTGCCCAGCGATGTCCGGTGCTTGGCATTATTGCCGGTCAGCGCAATCGCCGTCCCGCCACTGTCCGACGCCGTAAAGCTCCGCGCCACCAGCAGCCCGAAACTCACCATTTGCGCCGCCGTAAACGCGGTGGTCGTCACAAACCCCACACCAATGCGTCGCACCAGCACCGGATTGCCCGACAGGTTGCGCAGGCTGAACATGGTCGCATTCGCTGCGAGCCCCGTCACCAAGCCCGACGCCACCCCGACTGAATTCCACCCGAGCACGTCCATCGGCCGCACCGCCACCCGCGCCGCGCCAAACGACGCATCGACCAGCAGCGCGGTCCCCGCCGCGCCACCGCTTTGAATAATTGCCATGACTTTCCTTTCCATTGAGCGCACGAGGCACATTCGCCCCAAAAATCCCTCGTTTCGGATCATGTCGCGGACCATTCGGCACCGCCGTCGGTTAAGCAGGTTCCCGAAAAGGAAATCGGATGGGGTCGTTCACCGCTTGGCTCGCACGCACCATTCGCGCCTTCTTTGCCCCGCTTCCGCCCGGACCGGACGATGACCACGGCGGCATGTCCGGCTGGTAAGCCGTTACCGCCACCCCACGCCGTGCCCATCCATCGGGAAATAGCCCATCAACCCCGCCATCCCCGTCGCGTAAGGCGCGGTCGGCACCGGCAGCGCACTCTGGTCGCCACTGAACAGCGCAATGCTGTCGGTCACCCCGTCAAAGGCAAAGCCCATATTGTCGAGCCGCTGGATCGATAGCCCGCGCGTCGGCGTCGTGATCCCGACCGTCGAACTCCCGCGCAACACGCCATCGACATAGATATCCCCGCCCGACGGCTTCACCACAAAGCGGAAATGATGCGGCACCCCGTCATTCACGACCACCGATGTAATGATATTCCCTGCGCCCGAATTCTCGGTCGATGCGACCGCGCGGCCATCGGCAAGCACGCCAAAATACCAGCTGAACGGCGACGACCCACCCGCGCCGACAACCTGACCAATCGCCACGCCAAACGTCGCCGCACTCGTCTTCAACCAGGCCTCAACTGTAAACGTCGGCGGCGGCACCACCGGCCACACACTAACCGGCACAAAACCAAAACCGCCGCTCGCCAGACCCCGCCCAAACTTGCCCACGCTCCACGTCGCACTGCTTAACGCCAGGGCTTCGGTCGCGGTCACAACGCGCGGTGCCAAGCGCAGCAGCGGATCAATCGCCGCCTGATACAGCCCCGCCATGAATGCCTGTGCCGCTGCCGTCGGATGCAGCTGGTCGGTAAACTTCGCCGGATCGGTCGTCGCACCCGCCCCAAAATAGGCATTCGCCGCAAGATCAAGCACAGCGTCCGCGCCGCCGCTATTCGCCATGACCCGCGCATTATAATCAGTCCGCTGCGCCTGCTCGCTCGCATCGATGAATGCATCCGACCGTGGCAACAACGTGCAGATCAGCACGCGAAATCCCTGCGCCCGCAACAGCGCGACCATCGGCGCGGCATAGTCATTATACAGCGCCGCGCCACCCGTGCTGTTGGTGCCAATATCGTTCGTGCCGCCCTGAATCACCGCCACACAAGGGCGATCCACCTGATAAAGCGCCGACACATTTCCCGCGACCGCATTGTCGAAATGCTGCGCCAGCGTCGATGATCCCGTGCCCAGATTGCTGACCGCCACCGTGCCTGGAAAACCCATCAGGTTGATCGCGCCAACCCCGCCACCGCCGCCCTGCCCCACGGCAATACTGTCGCCGGTCATCACAATCCGCGCATTGCCAATCGCTGTGACGACCGGCGGCGCACCGACATCATACAAAAACTTGAAATTCCCCCGCACCGGCCCCGCGCTCTGCCACAAGGCAGAGATGTCGCTCGCCGACGCGACCACACCCGACGCCGAAACCGCATCCATCTCATATTCGTCGGCAAGCGAGCCCTTGCCCGTATACGGGCCAACCGCCTGCTCGATCCGCACCCGGCTCCCCGCCGACAAGCCCGCCAAGCCAGTCAGCGAGAACTTACCTGATCGTGCGGGCACCGACCCCAGATCGACCTCGACCAGCGTCAACGCACTGCCACCCGCCCCCGCCGGACCCTGCGGACCTTGAACGCCTTGGGGACCAGCGACACCTTGCGGCCCCGCTGGCCCGGCTGCACCCGCCGGACCGACAGCGCCAGCAACCCCCGGCGGCCCAATCACTGCCGCAATCGGCGCTTCCGGCTCACGCGCCACCGCCGCCAGCATCGCCGCATCCACCCCGCGCCACTGCGTCACGACGGGCGGATCGGGGTATCGCCAGCGCAACACCAGCGCGCTCACGTCGTCACCGCATCAATCATGCGGATCGCCACCGGCTCGGTAATCGTCACCTGCCCCGCCACGACCAGCTTGGCATCCGCCAAATAGGTTCCCGCCGCCAGCGCGGCTGACACCGCCGCCGAAATCGTCAGCGTCCATCCGCCCAGCCGGTTCGCCACAACAAACGTCGCTGCCACCGCCGCCCCCGGGTCCACCATCGTCCGCCCCGCCGACAATGGCTTCAACGCTGCCGTCACGCTGGAAACCGTCGCCGGATCGCCCTGCACGGCATCGAGCGCGAGCGACACGGTTTCGCCCCGTTGGAAAGTATATGTTGTCATGATGTGCTCCGTGATAGCCCCTCCCCTTCAGGGGAGGGGTTGGGGTGGGGACGAGTCACTCAAACAATTGCCATGACTTGCGCGTAACTTCCCCACCCCCGGCCCCTCCCCTGAAGGGGAGGGGTGAAGGCTCAGCTCACCGCGAACTTCATCAGCTTGATCGCTTCCGAATTAGACACCGTCCCACCAACCCGCTTCGTCGCGTAAAAATACACAAACGGCTTGTTGGTATAGGGATCACGCAAAATCTGCGTCTCGGCGCGTTCGGTGATGATATAGCCCGCCTGGAAATTGCCGAACGCAATCGACAAGCTATCGATGCCGATGTCGGGCATATCTTCGGCTTCGATCACGGGATAACCCAACAAGGTATCGGCATTCCCCACGATCAAACTCGGCTGCCACAAGAACGCACCATCGGTCGTCTTGAACTTGCGCAGCGTCGCCAGCGTTTTCGAGTTCATCACCCAGCTTGCGCCCTGACGATATGGCGCGCGCAATGCCTGAACCAGATCGACCAGCCGATCCTGCGGATTGATCGTCAAAAACGCCCCTGCCGCCCCCGATGGCACATATTGCAACGTCCCAAAAGGCCGCGTCGCATCGGTGGTGACCGCCGTTGGGAATGTCAAAAATCCCTTCGGTCGCGCCGTCCCCGTGCCGCTCACAAACGCCGCTCCCTCGGCGCGCGCAAATTCGGTGGCAATCTCGCTCGACAGCCACGCCTCGACGTCAAACGCCGCATCATCAAGCATGAACTGCGAGGCCGCCGGATTGGCATAAAGGTCGCCCATCGGCGGCACGATTTCATTAAACGTCGGTGTGCCTGTCTCTGGACGCGCCGAAACCTCAGTCGCCCACCCGCTCGCCACGCCATTCTGCGTAACCAATTTGCGATAGCCTGCGGTGCCGACACGAACCACATTGGCGATCCGGCGGATCGGCGATATCGTCTTCAGCGTCGCATCAATGACATTGTCAATCTCGCGCGGCACCGCAAACCCACCATCGGTATTCGTCGCGCCCGAAAAACTCTTGACACCCCCCGTCTCGCCGCGCCGGACAAACCCGTCAAACGCCGTCAGATACGCCGGCGCTTCGGCCACCAGAACGGGACGCTCCGGCTTCATCGCCACCGCGTCGAAACTATCCTCCAACGCATCGGCTTTCACTTCATAATCCATTCGTCTTCTCCTTAGGGTTAGCCCCTCCCCTTCAGGGGAGGGGTTGGGGTGGGGACTGTTCACGCGGACCAACGACCTTGATTCATGTGAACCGGGGGCCCCCCCCCCCCCCCCCCCCCGGCGGGGGGGGGG
>JANMPU010000051.1:0-94986 GCA_031369985.1 Sphingomonas sp.
ATTTCAAGGAGCTATTCCTGCACAAATCAATTACGTATGGATACGTGAAGGACTTGTGAGTAACAGCTAATTTAACCAAGCACCCGACGCCTTAAAACCGTCGGACCTGGAGCCGCCGCCCACATGTCCCTTCATCTAAACCGACAATGTCAAAGAGCGCAAAAGAGCGACGCCAAATTACCCCCGTTTTGAGTCGGGAGCATCGAGCGCCGAAACTAGTGCAGACACGGTGGCAAGCCCGAAGGCCGTCGCCGCGACAGATGAGCCCACTAGGCTGGTAGGAGATTCGCGTCAACATCATTTTGCAATTTTATTTCAGTGACGCGTTTGGGAGCGAGGCGCGCCCCGCGCCCGACGCAAACGCGCCCGGCCGGCGGCGCTTAGACGACCGACGACACGGCTTTGCCGGGTCGCTCGTTTAAAGGCCAAACTTCCCCCGCCGCATCGCCCAAGCCCGCCGCGCCATCATCAACGCATCAAACAAAGCCCCCCGCCCATCCCCGCGCAGACCAACGCAATAATCATTGATCGTCCGCCGTTCGGGCCACAACGCGTTGATCGACAACTGATCAGGCGTCGAGCAGCTGTCGAATCGCAAACCAGGCGTCTCCCCAATCACCTTTGTGATATGCAGCAGCAATTGAATGCCCGGCGCATAGCGGGCGTAACGCTCGTCAAAGCTGGTTTTGAACCCGCATCCCGCTTGCCCATCAACGAATTGCACTGATGCCGCCATCGGCACGTCGCCCGCATAAAGCGTCAGGCACTGCGCCAGCCCCTGCGACGTCGCGCCCATCACAGCGCTGCGGAACAGCCGTTCGGTCGAGGCCGCTGCCGCCATCGCCGACTGCGCTTCGCCTTTCCAGCCCGACCGTTCGAGCGCCAGAAACTGCTCAATCCACGCTGCCGTCGATTCGGCTCCGGCTACTGCTTCAACGCGAATCGACCCGACATCCGATTCGAGTTTGCGTGCAAGGCTCGCAAGCCGACGGCGGCGATCCGCCGACATCATTTGTTTGGACACCGCATTGAAACACTGCCCGCCGGTCAACGCGGCGCGTTCGGACGAGCGCAGCAAATCCAGCCGCCGCCCATCATCAACGCACCATCGCCGCAGGCCCGCCGTCACGGGTCCATCCTCGGGCAAGACAGGTAGATAGAGCCCAATCGCCGTCGAACGGTGCCGCTCCAGCCCAATCACAAGCACGCGCCAGAAAGCCGCGCTCATCCCCCGCCGCACGAGGGGGAGCCCCAGAAACTGGTTTGCATCTTTGACCCCGCGCCACATAGGGGCGGGTAGCCGCCCTAGCCGGTTTGTCGGTTCAATGCCCATGACGCCGGTCCAGCGCCCGCGATCCTCGACCACGGCTAGTCGTCGCCCCGGCGCGTCAAGCAACGGTTCCAGAAACCAGCGATGCGAAAAGAACGCCCCCGCCTCGGCCTGTGTCGCCAAATCGTCCCACGCGGCACGATCGGCATCGGTCAGCAGCTTTGGCTCGATCAACCGTAACGTCGCCTGATCTGACATCCCGGCTTCAACCGACCAAAAATTCGTCTGAACCGTCATGCAAAGCGACCCGCGGCTCTTCCCAATGCGGTGCGGACGGGCGTCGTGTGCGGCCAATCGGGCATCGGTCGATGCGCCATGCCCAGCTGCCCAAGAACCGACTCGCCGCGCCACGCCGCGTCACGCGCCAGCGACCAATCGGACGTCCACGTGATCGACAGTGACAAAGATGGCGCATCGCCAACCTCAACCCAGTGCGGCCATTTATACGGGACATAGAGCGCAGTGCCGGGTTCCAGATCGAACACGTTGACTCCCGCATGCTCGGGCACACCCAACAAATTCTCGCCTTTGTCATGCAGCCGGAAATGATCCGCCGCCATCAAATGCGGCGACTTGTCGCGGTGCAGGCAAAAGCGTTTCGGTCCCTTCAGGTGGAACAGGATGTTATGCTCGGGGTCGAAATGATAAGGCGTCAACGCTCCTGCACTCGCGCAAAACAGAAACGCACGCGGCTGATGAAGTTTGCCCGTCTTGGATGCGGCCAATTCGGCAACCGGGGCAAGAATATCGTCAATGAGCGCGCGATAGGCCGGAAGCATCTCCAATCCCCGCAGCATCAGCCACGCATTCTGATCCGTGCCGCCCGCAAACATCGCATCCAAAGCGTCGCGCGTAACCGCAGTCGGCACAAACTGATCGGCAGAATCCGCACCGCGCAGTTCGACTAACGATGACGGGAGTGCGACCGCAGCCTCAACCAACGCCGCCTGATCAAACAACGGATGACCGGCCAAATCATGCGCAAACGCCGCTGGCCGCGCCGGATAAACGTCACTCAAAGTGGCAAGCCCGTCAGCCCGCCAGCAATTCGTCGACAATGAAATGAGTTCGCGCAACATCCCCGTAGCCTTGCGTCGACACTACTTAAAGCCCGGCTAATACCCGGCCCGAAATCGTTGAAATTCTGGTGAAGATTGTCATTTCTTGGCAGGACTGCCGCGGTGACGAAAGCGCTGTCCTACAGGAATTCCGACACCGGTTAAGCGCCAACCCAACCCCTTGCTTAACTTCACACTGAACTCCCGAACTCTATGAAGTTTGCAAAGTTACCGCAGGATTTTTGGCAGTTTTGGGTAAACTCCCCATTTCGCCTCCAGTGCTTGTCCCCCTTGCGCACGCCTTCTTAACCGATAGATGCAATGGCCCTGCGTGAGGGACGCGTGTGACTGAACCAAATATGCCTACCGCAGCCGACACGGCCTTCGCAGACCGCGTGCGCAGCGCAGTTTTCTGGCGTTCGGGCAGCCAAATTGTCGCGCAAATCGTGCTGTGGGCGGCGACGCTGATTGTGGTGCGGCTGCTTGATCCGTCGGATTATGGCCTGTTCGCAATGACGCAAGTGTTGTCAGTGGTCTTTGCGGTGTTCAACGGCAGCGGCTTTGCCAGCGCCCTGATTCAGGCCGAAAAGATCGACGACCGCCAAGTCGCTCAGGTTTTCGGCATGATGCTCCTGCTTAACGGCATCCTTGCTGCTATCCAGTTCACGGTTGCGCCGCTGGCGGCGGCACATTTCAATCAGCCGATGATTGCTGACATGGCGCGTGTGCTGGCGCTTTCCTACCTCGCAATGCCGCTGATTTACGTGCCGAGTTCAATCCTGTCGCGCGGCCTTGATTTCAAGAAGCAAGCGATCGCCAATTTCGTCGCGGCGCTTGCAAGTGCGACAACCGCATTGACTTGCGCGCTTTCGGGCATGGGCGTGTGGACATTGATCATCACGCCGCTCGTCATGTTTTATGTCCGCGGGATCGGCCTTGTCATCGCGTCGGGCATGTGGATTCGCCCCAGCTTCAATTTCAAGGGAACGCGGGCCACCGTGGCGTTCGGCGGCGCGCTGACTGCGTCGCAATTGCTATGGGTCATCCAGAGTCAGGCCGACATCGCGATTGCGGGCAGTCTGTTCGATGCCCACCATCTCGGGCTTTACGCCGAAGCGCTGTTCCTGACTCAGATCTTCACAGCGAAGTTCATCCCGCCGCTGAACGATGTCGCTTTCCCCAGCTATGTCGAATTGAAGAACAGTGGCACCGTGGTCGCCACCGCCTTCGTCAATTCAGTGCGCTTGACGATGTTTATCGCCGCCCCGCTTTATCTCGGCATGGCAGCAACGGCGGCACCGTTTATCGAAACGGTATTCGGGCCGAAATGGCTGGAGATGATCCCGTTCGTCCGTTTACTCGCGCTTGCCATGCCGTTCTTCGCGCTTCAGATCATTTTTTCGCCCGCAACCAATGCGATGGGAAAGCCGAGCATATATGTAAAATCGAGCATTGCCGGTGCACTGATCATGCCCATCGCCTTCCTCATTGGAATCAATCAATGGGGTGAGATCGGGCTCGCTTACGCGTGGCTGGTTGGTGCGCCCTTATTGTTGATTGCGACGATGGTCGTTTCGCTCCCGACAATTGGCGCTGGTCCAATGGACGTGGTGAAGGCGGTGTTCCCCAGCGCGCTTGCCGCCGCTATCATGGCCGCGACCGTGCTGTTCGTCGAAACGCGGTTCCTGTCGGCATTGCCCGCGCCTGCGCAGCTCGCTTTGCTGGTGCCACTTGGCGCAGCGATCTATCTGGGCATTTCATGGCAGTTCCAGCGGCATACGATTCAGGATTTTATCGGTTTCGTGCGCAAGAAAAAGCGGCCCGCTTGATATGACCGCTGCGCAAGTCGCGATCTTTGCGCATCAGGAGGAACGGCGCATAGCGCGCTGCATCAACAGTCTGCCGCTGGCGTCGGATTCGTTCGAATTTCACTTGTTGGTCAACGGCACAACCGACCGGACAGCCGCGATTGCGCAAGAGCTGTCGGGGCATTTGCCGCATTTCCACATCCACGACTTAGCTGAAGGCGGCAAAGCGCGGACGTGGAATTATTTTGTTGATCATATCTTCAACGGAGAGATTCGGGCGGTGCTGTTTGTCGATGGTGATGCCGAAGTTCTGCCCGGCGCGCTAAAGACGATGGTCGAAACACTCGCAGCCAACCCGCGAGCAAACGGGGTGAACGCCCTGCCCATGACGGGCCGCACTCAGGACGCGTATCGCGAACAGATGATCGACGACCACGGCCTCTTCGGCGCGCTCTATGGCCTGTCCGGCGCGTTCCTCAAAAGCCTGAAAGCGACCAACATCCGCTTACCCCAAGACCTGATCGGCGACGACGGCCTGATTGCGGCGCTCGCAAAAACCGACTTGCGCGATGAAAGCCATTGGGACAAAACCCGCATCGCCAATTGCCCTGACGCGCGCTTCCGATTTGAAGAAGCCGACTGGCGCGTCCCTGCAACCTGGAGCCTGCAATGGCGGCGCATGGTCAATTACAGCGTGCGGCGATATCAGAACCGTATTATCTCGGGCATTATGCGTGGCCCCGGCCCCGTCGGATTGCCTGCGACGATGCATGAAACTTATGCCGCGCACATCGATTCGTTCGATATCCGCCCGCGCTACGCCCCGTTCGACTGGCTGGCGAAACGACGGATCGCACGCACGATCCGCTAGCGCGTTCAAAACACGCATTTATTCATCTTTATGCGCTATAGACGATGTCGATGTATCAGAGTGCGATTCAACATGCGGCGGCCAAAGGCACGCACCCCACCCGGCTGATCTTTGCCGAGTTCAATGAATTATGCCCATGGCTAATTGACCAGTGGATGGGCGAAGGGCTGCTCCCCAATTTCAAGCGGATGCACGGGGAAAGCGCGGTTTTTGAAACCTTTGCCGATGTATCCGACCCTGCGAATCTGGAGCCGTGGATCCAATGGTATTCGCTCCACACCGGCCTGTCATTTGACGAGCATAAGGTGTTTCACCTGACCGAAGGGGCGAAGGCGACGCATGATGATCTGTGGCGAATCGCACAAAGTGCGGGGCGCAAAACCATCAACTTCGCGGGCATGAACGCGCGGCCATTTGACGCGGCGGATAATGTTTACGTCGCCGATCCTTGGTGCGAGGATGGCAATGCGTCGCCGCCTGCGCTCAATATTTACAACCGCTTTGTCGGGGCCAATGTCCGCGAATATTCGAATCCTGAGTCGCGGTTGACGCTGGGCGACTATGCCAAGTTCCTCGGTTTCATGGCAACGCATGGTCTCCGCCTTCGCACCATTACCGCGCTTGCCGGTCAATTGATAGAAGAACGCGTCAAGGATCGCCGTTTGTCATGGAAACGCGCGACGTTGCTGGACCGCATCCAGATGGATGTGTTCCGCCATTACTTGCGCAAAATCCGTCCCGATTTCGCGACATTTTTCATCAATTCGACTGCGCATTTGCAGCATAGCTATTGGCGCGAGTTTCAGCCCGACGCATTTACAGTTCAGCCCGACGCCGAAGCGTCCGACTTGTATGGGACAGCGGTCAAAACCGGTTATCAAGCGATGGACCGCTTGCTCGGCGAGTTTATGGACCTCGCCGATGCAAACGGTGCAATGCTCGTCTTCATGACCGCGCTCAGCCAGCAACCCTATCTCGCGGCCGAAGACTCGGGCGGCAAACATTTCCACCGTTTGCGCGACGTGGATTCATTTTTCCGCCGCTTCAAACTGGCACACCGCGACATCGACCCGACCATGACGCACCAATATTTTGTGCGCTTCGATAACGATGCCGACCGCAAGGCGACGCATGAAAAGCTCGCCGGATTCAAACTCGCTGATGGCCGCCCGATGTTCGGCTTCAACGACCGCACGGCGGATGGCCTCTATTTCTCCTGCGATATTTACAGCGAGATTGACCGCGACACTGTGGTCATTGCGCCCGATGGCCAACACCTCATCTTTGGCGATCTGGCGTACAAGATCGACGCCACCAAGTCTGGCCGCCACCATCCGGCGGGGGCGCTCTGGTTCCGCACTGGCAAGCACCAGCGCCACGAAACGCCGGTGTCGATCCTCGACATTTTTCCGACAGCGCTCGACCTGATGGGTGTTGATAATCCGACCGCTGACCGCGCGGGCAAATCGTTGATTGGTCAGCTCGCGATATAATCGCGCATCGCCGCTGCTTCGGCTTCGATATGGTCGATGCGGAACTTCACCAGATCACCGATTGAGATAAAGCCGACAACGTCATCGCCACGCACAACCGGCAAATGGCGGATACGGCGTTTGCTCATCAGCGACAGGCCCGCCATCACGGCAGTATCGGGATCGACCGTCATGGCAGGCGCCGTCATCACGTCGCCGATCCGCGCATCCAGCGCCGCCGCGCCGACCTTTGCGATCGAATAAACGACGTCACGCTCCGAAAAAATGCCAACGACACGGTTGCCGTCAATCACCGGCACTGCACCAATCCGCTTTTCGGCGAGCAAAGCCACCGCGTCCGACACACGATCGTTGCTTGATACGGAAACAACATTGTTCCCTTTGGATGCAAGAATGGCCCCGATCGTCATGATCACTCTCCTGCGCGTGCGACTCTAGGTGTCGCGATGGGTTGATGATTCCACGTTCGCGCGCCAAAGGAAAGCGATGGAGCGATCCAATCTCGACGATCCGAAATATGCGGCCTTTGCGTGGGACCGCTATTGGCGGCTGATGCGCTGGATGGTGCTGGCGTCGGCCATTGCTGCGGTAGCGAGCCTTTACATCCTTTACCGAATGACAGGGCCGCTGCCGATTCCCATGATCATCGCGACCGGCGTGGGCGTTTTTGCCTCGGTGACACTGGCGGCGGGCCTGATGGGCCTTGTCTTCCTTAGCAATGGATCGGGCCATGACGACAGCGTCAGCGACCCGTTTGAGGATTTAGACAAGTGAATTTCAACGAGCCCATCCTGCGAGTCGTCCCGCAACCGGCGGACATCAATGCGAACGGCCATATCTTTGGCGGTTGGGTTTTGAGCCAGATGGACATTGCAGGCGGGATCGTTGCGGGTCGAATCGCGCAAGGCCGTTGCGCGACGGTCGCCATCGAGAAAATGGATTTTCTCGCGCCGATCCTGTTGCGCGATCTTGTCTCAATCTATGCGACCATCGAACGGCGCGGCCGGACCTCAATCGCTATTCGGCTTGATGTCGTCGCCAGCCGCAATCGCGGGGCCGAAGAAGTAAAAGTGACGAGCGGGGTCTTTACGTTCGTCGCGGTCGATGATGATTTCAAGCCGACGCCGTTGCCACCCGCTTAAGCAGCCTGCCCGTGCAGCGCGTCCATGCTGAGCACAGTGCCCGCCTCAATCTCCGCCGCTTTTGCCTCAACCAACGTCACAATATGGTCGAGAATATCGGCGTCTGCGACATGATGATCCGTCACGCCGCGCAGATAGACCATGTGCTTGCCATTGCCGCCGCCGGTCAGGCCGATATCGGTTTCGCGCGCTTCGCCGGGACCATTAACGACGCAGCCGAGCACCGAAAGCGACATCGGCGTGCGAATATGCTGGAGCCGCTCTTCGAGTTTTTGGACCGTGCGGATAACGTCAAATCCCTGCCGTGCGCATGACGGGCAACTCACCACGCGGACGCCGCGGTTGCGGATGCCGAGTGCTTTCAAAATTTCAAACCCGACGCGGACTTCTTCTTCGGGCTCGGCGCTCAATGACACACGGATTGTATCGCCAATGCCATACCAAAGCAGCGAGCCGATCCCGATCGCGGACTTCACTGTTCCGCCGACAAATCCGCCCGCTTCGGTAATCCCCAGATGCAACGGGCAGTCTACGGCTTCGGCAAGCTGCTGATAGGCGGCGACCGCAAGGAAGAAATCCGACGCTTTGACCGCCACTTTATAGTTGTGGAAATCATGGTCCTGCAGCAGCTTGATATGATCAAGCGCGCTTTCAACCAACGCTTCGGGGCACGGCTCGCCATATTTTTCGAGGAGGTCTTTTTCCAACGACCCCGCATTCACGCCAATCCGGATCGCGCACCCATTGGCTTTCGCTGCGCGCACCACTTCGGCCACGCGCTCGCTCGACCCGATATTCCCCGGATTGATGCGTAGGCACGCCGCGCCTGCGTCCGCCGCCTCAAGCGCACGTTTATAATGAAAGTGAATGTCTGCCACGATTGGCACGTTCGCCGCGCGGACGATCTGCGACATCGCTGCCGTCGACTCCACATCGGGGCAAGACACGCGGATGATGTCGACCCCTGCATCTTCGCACCGGCGGATTTGATCAATCGTCGCTTTCGGATCGCTGGTCGGCGTATTTGTCATCGTTTGCACGGTGACCGGCGCATCGCCGCCAACAGGGACATTACCGACCATGATCTGGCGGGACTGACGGCGCGTGATGTCGCGCCACGGACGGATTGAGGACATTGAGGCGCTATAGCCGCCCGCAGCGGTTGCGCAAAGGGGGTGCGGATCGCTATCGCCAAGCGGCATACAGGGAGAATGGTCGCGTGGACGCAGCCTTCATTGGCGTCGATTGGGGCACGAGCAACGGCCGCTTCATGCTGATTGACGCAGACGGCGCATGCTTCAAGGAACGCGCCGCGCCGGGCATAAAGCGGCTCGATGGCCCCGAGGCGATGGAAACCGCGGCGTTCAAGGCGATTTCGGGGTGGCCCGATTTGCCCGTGATCATGGCGGGGACGGTCGGTGCGAACATCGGCTGGCAATATGTCCCCTATGTCCGGACGTCCGCCAGCGCCGACATGGTTATGGCCACCGCATTTCGATTTACGGCGCGTGGGCGGTCGTTCCGGATCCTGCCGGGCGTCGATACGATTCGTCCCGACGGTCAACCTGACATCATGCGCGGCGAGGAAACCCAGATTTTCGGGGCACTGGCCGGCGAAACGGGCCTCGTCTGCCTGCCCGGCACGCATTGCAAATGGGCGCGGGTCGAATCGGGAGTCATCACCGGTTTTCATTCGACAATGACGGGGGAATTGCTCGAACTCATCGGCCTGCACAGCATCATGCTGTTGCCGAAACGTCCGCCCGCCGCCAAACCCGGCGCTGTTTTCGATCAAGGCGTTGCCGCAATCCGAGACAGCGCGGCGGGCATCGAAGCCCTGCTCTTCACAACGCGGACACAGCAAGTGGCCGGCTCAATGGCAGCAGCGGACGCCGACGACTATCTGACCGGCCTGTGCATTGGCGGGGATGTGAAATCGGCGCTCGTTCTCAATCCGGATGCGCGGTCCGTAACGCTCATCGGCGCACCCGCGCTGACGGGCCTTTACGCCAGCGCGCTCGTCAGTTTCGGCATTCCATCGCGCCAAATTGACGGCAAAAAAGCGGTTCTTGCAGGGCTGACCAAGGCGTGGCAGGCGCTTGCTTCGTGAAACCGCTTCATATTCTTCCCGTCGAAAACAAGCTCGGTGAAGGCGTATTGTGGGATGCGAGGACGCAGACAGGCTATTGGACCGACATCCTCTCGTCAAAAATCTGGCAGTGGAACGGCAGCGATGGCCCCACCGCCCACGACCTCCCGCAACGGCTCGGCAGCTTTGCGCTGACCGACACACCCGGCACATTCATCGGCGCGTTTGAGGATGGTTTTGCCCGCTTAACCCTCGCCAGCGGCATGTTCGAAATGCTGGCTCCAGTGACCGAAGCCCACGCGCATCTCCGCATGAACGACGGTCGCGTGGACCGCAGCGGCACTTTCTGGGCGGGGAGCATGGTCGAAAGCAAAGGCCGCCCGCACGGCAGCCTGTGGCGCTACGATAGCGGCGTGCGCGCAACACCATTTTTCGACGACATCATCATCCCGAACAGCCTGTGCTGGAGCCGTGACGGCACGAAAATGTATTTCACTGACACCGTGCGCCAAATCATACGACGCTATGCATTCGATGCCGCGCTTGGACCCGTTGGCGAACCCGAAGTCTTTGCGACAACAACCGGCCAGCGTTTCCCCGACGGAAGCTGTATCGACAGCGAAGATCACCTCTGGAATGCACAATGGGGTGCGGGCGAAGTCGTCCGCTACCGTCCCGATGGCAGCATAGAGCGCCGCATCCCCCTGCCCGTCAGCCAGCCGAGCTGCGTCGCGTTCGGCGGCGCGGACTTAAACTTGCTTTTCGTAACGACGGCACGCGTTGATTTTACGCCTGATCAGCTTGCCAATCAACCGCTGGCAGGTGCTTTGTTCGTGTTCGAAACCGACGTGACAGGCTTGCCTGAAAACATCTGCACGCGCTGTTAATCAACGTCGTCTAGGAGCTGCTTTCGGGGAGCTGTCACAATGAAATTCATTCTGCTTAAGTCTTGGGGTGGCGACTATCTAGTGGTCGCGTCCAATGTCGCCTACTTGCGCACTGACGAAAACAACCAGACGAAAGTGGGCCTGATTGGCGGGGATTCGTTGCTTGTTGCGGGCACAATGGAAGAAGTTGCCGCAACGATTTTGGCGGGTTAAGTCAGCGCGCGAGAGCGGTAGCAAAAGCCGCAGTGTTGGCGCCCGCTTCGGCAGCAGTGGTGCCCGCTTTGTAGATTGATCCACCGACGCCGAAACCATCCGCTCCTGCCGCGCGGAAGGCCGCCGAGTTTTCGACCGTCACGCCACCTACGACAAGCACCGTCGCGCTCTTGGGCAGCACCGCGCGCATGGCTTTCACCACCGAGGGCGTCACCATTTCACCGGGAAATAGTTTTACCGCATGTGCGCCGACATCAAGCGCGGCAAAGGCTTCGGTCGGGGTCAGGCAGCCCGGCGCGGAAAGCATCCCCGCCGCGACCGTCGTCTTGATCACATCAGGACGCATATTGGGCGAGACGATCAATTGCGCCCCCACCGCCGCGCAACGTTCGACTTCGGCAACTGACAGGACCGTGCCCGCCCCGACTATTGCACGTCCCACAAAGCGCTTCGCCATAAGTTCAATCGACGCAAACGGATCGGGCGAATTGAGTGGAACTTCGATGATCGTGACACCCGCTGCGATGATGGCGTCAGCAATGCCTTCGACTTCGTCAGGCCGCACGCCGCGCAAGATTGCGACGAGGGGCATAGCCGCTAACCGCGCGAGAAAATCTTCATGCAGCATCATAGAACGCGAGCTAGTGCATCTGCCCAACCGTCTAGGCGCTTCGTGCGGGTCGCCACATCCATCGCGGGCACAAACCGCTGAATTGCACCGCGCATCACGGCAGCATCGGCGAGCGATTCATGAAGCCCTGCGCCGACGCCCGCAAGCATCGCCGCGCCGAGTGCTGTTGTTTCTACAAATCCGGGCCGCTCAACCTCAACATTGAGTATGTCCGCCAGATCCTGGGCCATCCAATCATTCGCGACCATCCCGCCGTCAATGCGCAACTCGGCCCAATCTGCACCATCCGCTGCAAAAGCATATTTCAAATCACTCGTCTGATGCGCCATCGCTTCAAGTGCGGCGCGCACGACATGCGCTTTCTTTGCCGCGAAACTCAGGCCCGAGATCGAAGCCCGCGCATTCGGCGTCCAATGCGGCGCACCGAGGCCCGATAGCGCAGGCACCAGATATACCCCGCCATTGTCGGGCACACTGCGCGCCAGCGCTTCGCTGTCGCCCGCATTTTCGATAAGTTGCAAATCATCGCGGAGCCATTGCATCAAGCTGCCCGCAACGAACACCGACCCTTCAAGCGCATAATGCCGCTCGCCACCCAACTGCCACGCAATCGTAGACAGAAGTCGATAGCGCGATTGCGGCAGGGTGCGCCCGGTTTGCGTCAGAACAAACGCGCCTGTCCCAAAGGTTGCCTTCGTTTGTCCCGGTTGCAGGCATCCCTGACCAATCAGAGCCGCCTGTTGATCGCCGGCCATCCCGCAGATCGGGATCGCGCCACCGAACAAGTCGGCCGTCGTCATGCCCAGATCACCCGCGCAATCAACAATCTCGGGCAGTATTGCACGCGGCACGCCGAACAGGTCACACAACCCGTCATCCCAGCCGCTGCTGCCGATGGCCATCAGCGCGGTGCGGGACGCGTTCGTAGCATCGCTGATATGCGCGCCACCGGTTAGGCGGAATATGAGATAGCTTTCGATCGTGCCGACCGCGAGGTGCTCGCCCGCGTCCTTCAATTGCGGCCAGTTCGCCAACGCCCAGCCGATTTTCGATCCGGAAAAATAGGGATCGAGCAGCAGGCCGGTTTTCGCCTGCACTGTCGGTTCGTTGCCTGCCGACTTCAGCGCCTCGCAGACATCCGCCGTCCGTCGGTCCTGCCAGACGATGGCAGGCGCGAGCGGTTCGCCTGTCCGCCGGTCCCAGAACACAATCGTTTCGCGCTGGTTGGTAATGCCGATCCCCGCGATCCGGTCCGCGCCGCCCGCTTTCGCGACCAATTCGCAAGCGCATTCGAGCGTCAACGTCCAGATTTCGGCGGCGTCATGTTCGACCAATCCCGGTGCCGGATAATGCTGCGTGATCGGTTTCTGGCAGCTGCCCAGACACGTGCCATCAGCCGCGAACAACATCGCACGCGTCGATGTGGTCCCTTCATCGATCACAAGAATATGGTCGCCCATGCCTTCCACCGCCCGCAATTTCACGTTAGCGGCCATCGCTGATGCAATCGATTTTGTCCACATGACCCATCTACGCTTTGACGCCGGAGAGATGACGCTGGTCATTGGCCGTGCGGTCGGTGCCCCGCCGCATGTGATTCACTGGGGCGCACGGTTGAGTGCAGACACCGATGTCGAGGACTTGGTTCGGCTTGGTACAAGGCAGGGCGGGCCGGGCGGCGCTGATGTTGCGGTTGGCGGGTCGTTGGCAATGGAGCCGGGGTTGGGTTTGCTTGGTCCGTGCGGGTTCGGGGCACATCGCGAAGGTCAGGATTGGGGCAGCCGGTTTGATGTCGTGAAAGTCATCGGCTCGGCGGATGGCGCAACCATCAAATGTGCCGATGCGCAGACGAAGCTAGGGCTTGAATATGCAATCAATGTCGATGAACCGACAGGCGTTCTGACGATAAGCGCGGTGTTGACCAACTATGGCGCGACACCGCTCGATATCACCGAAATGGCAACGGCGTTCCTGCCCATTCCGCAATCATGCACGCAGATCATCGGCTTCTCAGGCCGCTGGACCGACGAGTTCCGCCGCGAACGCTTTGACCGCTTTACGGGCGCATACGTCCGCGAAAACCGGCGGGGGCGGACGTCGCATGACAGCTTTCCAGCGGTCGTCTTGTGCGGCGGCGCTACATCCGAAAATGCGGGCGAAGCCTTTGGGCTGACATTGGCGTGGAGCGGCAACCACCGTGTCCGCGTTGATACGCTGAACGATGGTCGTGTGTTCGCCTCGATGGGGGCATTGATGCTCCCCGGCGAAGTCCGCCTTGCACCGGGGGCAAGCTATGCCAGCCCTGCGATCATCGCGGGCTATTCGGGCAAAGGACTGGCTCAACTCAGCCGCCATTTTCATGCGCATGTTCGCACCAACATCCTGCGCCCCAGCACGCGCGCCAAACCCCGCCTTGTGCATTATAATACATGGGAAGCGGTGTGGTTTGATCATGATATCGACAAAATGAAAGACCTCGCCACCCGCGCCGCCGCGTTGGGGGTTGAGCGGTTTGTCCTTGATGATGGCTGGTTCGGCGGGCGGCGGCATGACCGCGCGGGGCTTGGTGACTGGGCCGTGTCGGACGCGGTGTATCCCGACGGGCTGAAACCGTTGGTCGATCATGTCACGGGCCTTGGCATGGAAATGGGCATCTGGTTCGAACCCGAAATGGTCAATCCCGACAGCGACCTGTATCGCGCCCATCCCGATTGGGCGCTGCGGATCGAGGGGGTCGAACAAGTGCCGTTCCGCCACCAATATGTCCTCGACATTTCGCGGCCGCAAGTCAGCGATTACCTGTTCGAGCGGACCGACGCGGTCCTGCGTGACCATGCCATCAGCTACATCAAATGGGACATGAACCGCGACCTGAACCACCCCGGCGATGCGACGTGGCGGCCGCGCGCGCTGGCGCAAGTGACGGCGCTCTATGCCCTCATCGACCGCATCCGTGCGGCGCATCCCGATGTCGAGATCGAAAGCTGCGCCTCGGGTGGGGGGCGGGCTGATCTGGGCGTTCTGGCCCATACCGATCGCATCTGGACGTCGGACAGCAATGACGCAATCGACCGCCAGCATATTCAGCGCGGCGCATCCTATTTCCTCCCGACCGACGTCATCGGCGCGCATGTTGGCCCGTCGACCTGCCACCAGACAGGCCGCAAGCTGAGCATGGCGATGCGCGCAGGCACGGCGATGATGGGGCATATGGGGCTTGAACTGAACCTGCTGACCGAACCGCAGGGTGATCTCGACCAATTGAAGGCCGCAATTGCCGTTCACAAAACGCACCGCGCGTTGATCCACAATGGTGCGTTTCAGCGGCTCGACACGCCTGATTACCTCAACATCGTTGGCATAGTCGCGGCGGACCAGCGCGAGGCGGTCTGGTCGGTTGCATTCCTGTCCGGTCACGCAGCAACACGGCCCGACCGGTTTCAGCCAACCGGGCTCGACCCCGCCGCGCGTTACCGGGTGCGGATTATCTGGCCGACCGATTGGCGGTCCGTGTCTGGCCCTTCCGTGATCGATGCACTCGATTTGCTGGGCGAAGGAGCGATATTGTCTGGCGACGCCTTGATGTCGGTCGGCGTTCAATTGCCGCTCACCATCCCGCAAACGGTACTGGTCATAAACCTTCAGGCGATTTGATTACGGTCCTGTGCTCCGGACTTGATCCGGAGCCCTGCGAAATTTGATGGAGCTCAAGTCGAAGGCTCCGGGTCAAGCCCGGAGCACCTTACCCTTTCAAAGACTAATTTGCGTGGTCCCACCACCCGGCATGATCGACATACCAGCGGATCGTCGCTGCCAGCCCGCCCGCAAAATTATAAGCCGGGGCATAGCCAAGTTCGCGCTCCAGCTTGCGGCAATCAATCGCATAGCGCCGGTCATGCCCTGCACGATCCGTGACATAAGTGATCAGGTCCGTGGTCGAACGACCTTGCGCCGCCGGGGCTTGCGGGAAGCGTGCTGCTAGCCCCGCGTCGCCCGCGAACAAGGCATCGACGATTGAACAGATTGTCGTGATCACCGTCATGTTCGGCAATTCCTCACCGCCGCCGACATTATAGGTTTCGCCGACCGTCCCGCCGCCCAGTACCAAATCAATCGCGCGGCAATGATCATCGACATGCAGCCAGTCGCGGATGTTCATCCCGTCGCCATAGATCGGCAAATTTTTGCCCGTCAGCGCATTGATGACGAAGAGCGGGATCAGCTTTTCAGTGAACTGATACGGCCCGTAATTGTTCGAGCAATTGGTCATCGTCGTCTGAAGACCATAGGTATGGTGATAGGCACGGACGAGGTGGTCCGACGCAGCCTTTGATGCCGAATAAGGCGAATTGGGTGCGTAAGGCGTGTCTTCATGAAACGCTGGGTCGTCTGCGCCGAGTGACCCGAAAACTTCGTCGGTCGAAATATGGTGGAAGCGGTGCGGGGTGCCACTGCCGCCTTCGAGCCACACCGCGCGGGCAGCCTTCAGCAAACTGTGTGTCCCAACGATATTGGTATCAATGAAAATGTCGGGGCCCGAAATCGAACGGTCGACATGGCTTTCCGCCGCGAAGTGGACCAGCGTTTCGATATCATGGTCGCGGAGCAATTGGGTGACGAGCGCCTCGTCGCGGATGTCGCCTTCGACGATCACGACATTGCTCAGGTCGTCGATGTTCGCGCGCTTTGCCGAATAGGTCATCGCGTCAAGGACAATGATAGGTGCGTCCGGGTGCGCAGCGGCACGCGCGCGAACATAATTGGTGCCAATAAAGCCCGCACCGCCGGTGACCAGAAGATTGCTCATATGTTGGTCCGTTTCTTTAACATCATCGCGGCCAGTTCATGCCGCCAATGGTCGGCAGTATAACCCAGAATTTCCCAAGTCGTCGCCTTGTCCAGCACCGAATAATGCGGTCGCGCCGCAGGCGTGGGATAGGCACTGGTCGGTATTGGCGTGATACTGACGACGTTGTCCAACAATCCTGCCGCCGTGCCGAGATCGTAAATCGCGACGGCAAAGTCATACCAGGAAGCGACTCCAGCATCGGTAAAATGGACTAGGCCCCGGTGATCAGTTGTCGCCAGCGCCCAAATCGCCCGCGCCAGACTGTCGGCATGTGTCGGCGTTCCAATCTGGTCGGCAACGACATTGATGCTGTCGCGGCTCGCCATCAGTTTCAGCATCGTTTCGACAAAATTCGCCCCGCCCGCGCTGTAAACCCACGCTGTTCGCACAGTCAGGGCATTGCCGCCTGTTGCCACAACCGCCACCTCGCCCGCCGCCTTTGACTTTCCATAAACGCTTAAGGGATTGGTCGGCGCGTCGGGCGAATAAGGCAGATGCCCCGTTCCGTCGAAAACGAAATCGGTAGAGATGTGGATAAAGCGCGCGCCGATGTCTGCCGCCGCACAGGCCATCGCGCCCGGTGCGGCCGCATTGATCGCATAAGCCAGATCGCGTTCGCTTTCGGCTTTGTCGACTGCCGTGTAGCCTGATGCGTTGATGATCAGGTCAGGTGCGACGCTGCGGATATACGGTGTGATCGCCGCTCTATTCGTTAGATCGAGGACATCATTATCGACGGCCGTGATTTTTGCGTCCTCAGGCGCCAATGCCTGTAAGGCCCGCCCGACTTGCCCGCCTGCGCCAAAGATCAACACGTTCATGCGAATGTCGGCACGTCGTCGAAGGGCAGTCCGGCGCGGTCTTTGTCGGACACCAGCGGCGTCAAGCCGTCGAGCGGCCAGTCAATGCCGACCGTTGCATCATCCCACGCAAGGCAATGCTCCGACGCGGGCGCGTAGAGTTCAGTGCATTTATAGAGGAAATCGGTGCCGTCCTCGAGCGTCAGAAAGCCATGCGCAAAGCCCGGCGGGATCCACAGCATCCGGTGATTACGCGCCGACAGTTCATAGCCAACCCAACGGCCAAACGTCGCCGACGACGCGCGCAAATCGACCACAACATCATAGACCGAACCACTGACCACGCGCACCAGTTTCCCCTGCGCCGGCCCCATCTGATAATGCATTCCGCGCAGCACGCCACGTGCAGAGCGGCTGTGATTGTCCTGAACAAACTTCAGGTCGAGACCCGCATCAGCAAAGGTCCGTGCATTCCAGCTTTCCATGAAAAAGCCGCGTTCGTCGCCAAACACGCTTGGGTCGATGAGCTTGACGCCCGCCAGCGCGGTGTCGCTGACCTGCACTCTAGCGCCCGGTGCGCAGCTGCGCAGTCAGATAAGCGCCATAGCCGCTCTTGCCGAGCTTCGCTGCCAGCATTTCGAGCTGCGCATCATCAATAAACCCGCCGCGCCACGCAATTTCTTCGGGGCAACAGATTTTGAGGCCCTGCCGTTCTTCCAAAATGCGCACGAACACGGCTGCATCGAGCAGTGACCCGTGCGTTCCCGTGTCGAGCCACGCCGTCCCGCGCCCCATGATCTCGACATTAAGCGACCCATCGTCGAGATAAGTGCGGTTGAGATCGGTAATCTCTAGCTCACCACGCGCCGACGGCTTCAGGTCGCGGGCACGGTCCACCACCGTGCCGTCATAAAAATAGAGGCCCGTTACCGCGTAATTCGACTTGGGGGCCTTGGGCTTTTCCTCAATCGAAACCGCACGGCCACCAGCGTCAAAAGCGACCACGCCATAATCTTCGGGGTTCGACACACGGTAGCCGAACACCGTTGCCCCACCTGTCTGCGCATGGGCTCGCGCTAGTTCTTCGGGGAGGCCGTGGCCGTAAAAGATGTTGTCGCCGAGGATCAGCGCCGAAGGATCGCCGCCCACAAAATCCGCACCGATATGAAAAGCCTGCGCCAGCCCATCAGGCGATGGCTGCACCGCATAGGAAATAGCGAGGCCCCATCCGCTGCCATCGCCCAACAGATGCTGAAAAGCGGGCGCGTCATGCGGGGTCGTGATGATCAATATGTCGCGGATCCCCGCCAGCATCAGGACCGATAGCGGGTAATAAATCATCGGCTTGTCATAAACCGGCATCAGCTGTTTCGAGACTGACAGCGTCAGCGGATGGAGGCGCGTGCCCGATCCACCGGCCAGGATGATGCCCCTACGCACGGCGGTCACTCGTAATAATTGCGATAGGCTTTGCCGCCATAACCATATTGATCATCAAGCCCGATACTCGCGCGGTTGAGGATCGAGCCGAGCAGTTTTGACGGTTCCATGAACTTCATCGCGGCGGACACCGCTTTGCGCGCGGTCACACCATCTTCAGCAACAAGAATGTAGCCGTCGAGCCGTTCGCAGATCAGCTTGGCATCGTCATTGGCGAACGTCGGCGGCAGGTCACACAGGACCAGCACATCATCGGGCAGCGCGCGCATCGCGGCGACGAGCGAGTCAAACAGATCGCCCGTCACCAGCGACGCCGAATGCCCCTTCACTGCCGAACAGGGGAAAAGCGTCAGCGCCAAGCCGTCGATCTTGCGGCCCAGCGACGACAAGTCGTTGCTCTTGCCAGTCAGGAATTGCTCAAGCCCCGGCTCATCCGCCAGCCCAAAATTGCGCCCGACCGTCCCGCGCCGAAGATCAAGATCGAACAACGCCACGCGTGTTTCGGGCAGGGTCGACAGCGATGCAGCAACATTGCATGAAATGAACGATTTTCCGGCTCCGGGCGACGCCGACGTAACGCCAATCAGCTTTGCCCCTTGCCCGCGCCAGAGATCAAGTACACGCGACCGCAACAGCGTGAACGGACGACCATCGCGGTCGGTCGGATCAAAGCCGATGACGCGCTCACCGCGCATCTGCGTCGGGTCGACTGACACGGCTTTTGCACGCGCCAAGTCAATCATCGGCGCGGGGCCACGCACGGTGCGCGCGGGCATTTCCTGCATCATCGTCATCGAACTATTCTTGCCCCCAAGCTCATCCATCGGCCGTTGCCAGTTTTGCCCGCCGCCACGATAGCGGGTTCAGCTTTGACCACCAGCGCGTGCGCGGCGTGTCGTCGGACGATCCGCCATTATTATCCTTGCCCGAAATGATCGGAATGGTGCCGAGCGGCGTCATTCCCGTCACCGATTCGAGCCCCGCCGCGCCGCGAATCGGGCGTCGCAGCAATTCCATCAGCAGAATCAGTGCGAGACCAATCCCCGCGCCAATCGCACCACCACCCGCGATCAGCATGGGCCGGTTTGGCGATGTCGGTTCATCGGGCTGCGTCGGCGCATCGACAACCACGAGGCGTTCGCCGCGTTGTTCACTCGCGGCCCGGGCCGCCGCTTGGGCAGCCATCAACTTGGTCGACGATTGCTGATATTGGACGTTCAAGCCATCAAGCCGCTGTTGCAGCTGCGCCGCTTGTTCCATCACGACCGGACCACGCGATTGCGCCGCAAACACTTGTGTGGAACGCGAACGATCCGCCGTCTTGGCAACCTGAAGATCAGCGATCTGTTTGTTGTTGAAGGATATCTGCTGCGCGATCTGATCGACCGGCACTTTCCGGATATTGGTCTTGGCGAGCCGCTTCGATTCCTCAAGCCGCTGTTTCGCAATGATCACGTCGGGGTGATTGTCGGCGTAGACCGCCTGCACCGCCGCCAGATTGGCTTCGGCTTGCGAGACGAGCGGGTCGCGTTCGTCGGAAGTCTTCACCAGATCACGCTGGCTGTTGAGGTTGGCATTGTCGCGCTGGAGCATGGCAATCTGCGCATCAATGCTGCTGCCGCCGCCCATCATCGGTACGTTGACGTTTGAAAGCAGCGAACCAAAGCGCGCCTTCAGACCCGACAATTGCGACTGAACCAGCGTAATCTGCCCTGACAAATCTTCCGCTTGTTTGCTCAGGAATGCGACAGCGGCACGCGACTGGTCGATATTTGCCGTTGAATCGATTTCAACAATGCGGTCGATCAGCGACTGGGTCACCTGCTGCGCAACAATCGGGTCGCGATAATCATAGCTCACTGTAAACGCGATAATCGCCTTGCCGCCCGATTGCTGGAATTCGGCGCTCAGCGGCGTCACCGCCACCGCGTCATGGAATTTTGATACAACTTTGGACAGTGGATCGCTCTGCCGTTCCTTTTGATAAAGCGTATATTTATCCATCAACTGGATCAGGTCGCGGCGGCTCAAAATCTGTTGCCGGATTTTGGCGAGGCGTTCGTCGACAACTTCGGCGCCCCCAGTGATTTCGGTATCAATCGGCACGTCCGCTGATTCGACCAGCAACGTCGCCGATGATTGATAAAGCGGCGGTATGAGGAACGCGGCCGCCGTGCCCGCAAGCAGGAGCAGGATGGTCGGAATGATGAACCACCATTTGCGCTGCCACAATATGCCCGGCACTTGCGCCAGGATGGATGCCGGTTCGGCAAAGCTGTCTTCGGGTTCGTTATTCATCATTTTCTGCCAAAACTATAGCTGATGCCGATTGAGGCAAAGGCATTGCTGCGCCGCCCCTGAAAATTTGATTGCGTAAAGCCACCCGCGATGTTGCCGGTCAGGCGATCCGTGAATTTGCGCGAAATGCCGGTCTGTCCCGACAGATAATCGAACGGTGCGCCGCCGAGCAGATTATTGGGCGCCGTTGAACGACTATAACCGCCCGAAGCGCTCAACGTATCGCGCGCGCTCAATTCATAGGTCAGCGACGCGCCGAATGTCGTTGAAACGCGCACGCCGTCAAACGACGATGCGCCACTCGACCGCGCGGCATTCAAACAAAAACTGCTGCGCTCGTCATTGCGGCAGGCGTTGAAATTGCCGGATAAATTGGTTGACGTCAGCTTGCCGGTAAAGATGTTCACGCGCGACCGCGACACGCCAATTCCCGCCGACAACGTCCATTGCCGCGAAATTTTCAAATTGCCGTTGATCGACGGGCTGATGATCACGGCATCGCCCAGCCGCGTCCCGAAATAATTCGCTTTCGTGACCGAAACCGACGCGCCCATCGACAAGCGAGGATTGATGACGCGCGAGTAACTGACATTCTGGCTGATATTCGAATATTCATCGCGGTTCTGCCCGCCCGGATAGCGCAGGATCGCCGCATCATAGCCGAGCGAAATTGAATTCTTTGTGTCGATATTATAGGTGACGCCTGTGCTCGCTTGCCCCTGTGTCGTGCGGTCCTGAATGCCGACCACGGTGATATCGACAATTGGCGGCACCACGGCACCGGGCGGAATCGCACCGAAAATCGGCACGCTGTTATATTGCCCGCCAATCGAGCTGTTCAGCGACAGGCCCGCCCGGAAAGACAATTGACTGGTGAAGCGGTCGTCATACCCCACTTGCGCCGACAGATCGACAGCATCGCGATAGCGGCGGCTGAACTTCGAAAACGACGCGTCCGCTGCGACTTTCAGAGTCGATCGCGCCGTGCGTTCCTCGACAAAAGGCGACACCGACACTCGACCGCGAACGACACTCGCGCCGCGAGCGTTCAGCAAATACGGATTGCTTGAATATTCAAGATTACCCGACACGCCGATGCCCGAATTGGTGTCGGCACGCGCCGCCGTAAACATGAACGGCATGGCAGCCAGCGCCGTCGCCATGATGCGCGCAAGTCGGTCGAACGAGCCACGCATCACGGGACAATCACCGTATCACCGCTTTCAATCTGCGGCAGGGCGTCGGCGCTAAGGTCGCGCGGCCCTTTAAGGATCGCGCCGAGGCGGACCTTGATCAGCGCAACGCCAGTGGCGGTCTTGCGGATGATGGTTATGTTGTCGACGTTGGCGAATTCGTCTGGCCCGCCCGACAGGGTAATGGCTTCAAGAATGTTCAAGTATCGACCTGGCGTGAAATTGCCTGGCCCTTTCACCCGCCCAACAATCGAAAAGGTGAAGCCGGAGGGCGATTTCACCGAAACCGTAACCTGCGGCACTTCGCCACGATATTGTGATTTCAGCCCCTGCGAGATTTCGGTCTCAATCGCGGTCGGCAGTTTTCCCGCCGCCATCACGCGCCCGACCAGCGGAAACGCAAAGCTACCGTCGGGCAGGATACGGACCATGCGTTGCAGGCGTTCTTCGCCCCACACATATATCTCGATTTCGTCACCCGGATTGATTGTATAAGCCCGGTTAACCGGTTTGGGTGCATCAGCCGCAGCCACGACGTTTGGGGCAACGCCAGTGAAGACAAACATGATGACAGCCAGAATTCTTAGCATTTCTGCCCCCTTACGCGGCGGTGGTTTTTGTGATGTGCTTTGCACCTTGATCGTCGCGACGCCCTGCATCATAGCACTGATTCTCAAAGGGCGTATAGCAGCACTGGGATACTATGATGCAACCGCCTATGCTTAACGCCTGTTTTCGTTCGATTTTTCTGGGACTTAGCCTTGCGCTTACCCTGTCGGCCTGTGCTTCGAAAGAGGAGCGGGCGCAGGAACATTTCGCCAAAGCGCAGCAATTTGCCCAAGCCGGGCAAATGAATGAGGCCAAGGTTGAATTGATGCGCGCGGTCGCGATTCGCGACGACGCACCCGATATCTGGTTTGCGCTCGGACAGCTTCGACTCGGCACCGGCGAGCTGCCCGAAGCCTTCACCGCCTTTGGCCGTGCCGATGAATTGCGTCCCGGCGACGCGAACACGCTGCGTCCGTTGGCCTACACGGGCTATATGATTGGCGCGACGCGTCTGGCGAAGGACGCCAATGATCGCCTGTTGGCGTTGAATCCCACTGATCCTCAGGGGCTGGCGATCAGCGGGATGATGGCGCTCGACAAGGGTGAGCCCGACAACGCGATTGTTGAAGCCGACAAAATTTTGGCGGGCAATCCATCGGACCAGTCGGCACTGCTGCTGAAAGCGCGCTCGATTGCGGTCAAAGGCAATGTCGGCGATGCCATCAAACTGTTGAAAGAAGCAAAGGCGACGCCCGAAAATCAAGCAGGCCTCAACATGGCATTACTCCAATTTTACCGTGCCAATGGCGATGTAGCGGGGATGAAGGCGCTGTTCCCCAGCCTGATCGCGGCGCAGAAAGACAATCCCGAACTCGCGCTTGATTATGCCAATCTCCTTTACCGGACGGGCGACATCGCCAACGCCCGCAAGATTTGGGCCGATGCCGTCATCAAAAAGCGCGATGATGCCAAGTTCGTGGCGTGGGCATTCGAATTGTTCGACAATTCCGAACCCGAAGCGCAACCGGCGTGGCTTGACGCACGGCTAACCAAGCTGCCGGGTTCGCCCTTGCGGTCTGCCGCCGGACAATATCTGGTGACGCGCAAGGATTATGCGGGTGCTCTGGCGCTGGTTACGCAGGGTGGCGGCGCGGCGGTTAATGACCGTGGGCTTCAGGCCGTTGCGCTTGATGGGCTCGGGCGGCGCGCCGAAGCCGAAGCACTGGTCGCCACGATCCTGAGCGATGCAGGCGGCGTGCAAGACCCCAATGCGCTCATGCTCCGTGCTCGCTGGGCCATTCCGGCTGGCAAGATTGATCGCGCAAGCGCGGATGCGCAGGGGGCGACGATTGCCGACCCGTCAAACCTTGCCGCGCGGCTGGCAACAGCACAGGCCTACACCGCCGCCGAACAGCCATTGCGCGTCCGCCAGGTGCTGGCGCAGGCCGTCCGCGATTTGCCGCGCAGCCGCCGTGCCCTCGTCGCCTATATCAATTTCCTGCAAAGTCAGGGCGATCATGACGGCGCGATATCCGCCGCGCGCAATTTCGCCGACGCCAATATGTCGCAGCCTTGGAGCTGGCAGACGTTGATGGGCACATGCCAGAAAATCAACGATGGCGGCTGCGTCATCAGCGCAAAGAAGCGTTATGACTATGCGCTGCGCGACTTTAACTTCACCAATCCCTCTCGCCCGTTCAAAATGCGCGGGCTGTTCAGCCCCCTGCCGGTCGGCGGATGAGCGATCTCGATCATCCAATAGCGACCGATGCGCCGCCCGTTGTCGAGGGACCAGCCGAGCCGCGGCGGCGGCGAATGCGCTTTACGTCGAACCTGCTGACGACGCTCGGCATCGCTTCCGACGTGTTTTGCTTCGTTGTCGCGTTCTTCGCATCGCTTGCGATCTACGATTCGATTTTTAGCAACTGGGTGGACCGGCCGCTCCACGTCAACGCCGCGATCATCCTCGCCATCAACTATTTCCTGATCCGCATTTCGCGCGACGGCTACGTCACGTTCCGCGGGCAGGGGTCGGACGCGGGACAGGGTGGCGTTTATGATTTCCTGATTGCGCTGGTGCTCACCGGGCTGACGGCGTCACAACTCAAAGCGACTGACGACATGTCGACGGGTATGACCGGCATTTACATCGCGACGACCGCGACACTGCTGATGCTCAGCCGTATTCCCTTCAGACGGTTGGCGTGGTGGTTGATGGAACAGGGGATTATCGGCCAGCGCGTCGTCATTTACGGGGCCGATCGCAATATCGTTGGTCGCGTCGTCGATTTACTCGAACTGGAGCGCCTGCCGCACCTGAAAATTGTCGGTTTTGCCGATGACCGTGCTGAGCGAGCCGATCGCAATCCGCAGGGTGGCGCAAAGTTCGTCGGTGGCTTTGCTGAAATCCTGAGCATGGCGCGCGCGGGCGACCTTGATCAAGTCGTCATCGCGCTGCCGCAAGTGGGGCAAGAGCGGCTTGACCGGATCATCGAGCAGTTGAGCGCGGTTTCCATCGACGTCTGCGTCCTGTCGCGTGAGATTCTCGAACTGCGCTCGACCTTCCGGCTGGGCGTCATCGGATCGCTTCCCGTCATGACGCTCCTTCGCCGTCCGGTGCGCGACTTCGACCTCGTGGGCAAAAATCTTCAAGATTATGGGCTTGCCGTCATCGGTCTCATCGTTCTGTCGCCTATCCTGTTGCTCACCGCGCTCGCTATTCGCCTCGAAAGTCCCGGCCCGATCCTGTTCCGCCAGCGTCGCTTCGGTTTCAACAATGCCGAAATCGACGTGATCAAATTCCGGTCAATGTATGTCGATACACAGGACGAAAGCGGCGCGCAGCGCACCGTGAAGGGCGATGCCCGCGTCACCAAAGTCGGCGCGTTCATCCGCCGGTTCAGCATCGACGAACTGCCGCAACTCGTAAACGTGCTTCAGGGCAATATGTCCATCGTCGGACCCCGCCCGCACGCGACCAAAATGCGCGTCGAGGACGCTTATTATTTCGACGCGGTGAAGGGCTACGCCGCGCGCCACCGCGTCAAGCCCGGCATTACCGGCCTCGCTCAAGTCCGCGGGTTGCGGGGGGAAATCGCTGACCTCGACCGCGCCCGACGTCGGGTCGAATATGACATCTACTACATTGAGCATTGGTCGCCTTTCCTCGACATTCGCATCATTATCGAAACAATGTTCCGGCTGGTGTGGGACAAAAATGCCTATTGAGCGCGTGACGACGCGCTTTGCCGGTGTCGAATTTCACGCGCTGCACTGGACTCAGGCGGTGGCAGCGATCACGGCCGCGGCCGTACGTGGCGAATCGCTAAGCATCGTGACACCCAATGTCGATCATATCGTCCGTATGGACCGGCTCGGCAATGATCCGCTTGGGCAGCGATACCGCGCTGCCATCCGCGATGCCGACCTGTGCCTGTGCGATAGCCGGATCGTGTCGCGACTAGCTCGCTTGCGCGGCGTTGACCTGCCCGTTGTGCCGGGCAGCGACATGACCGCGACATTGTTCCGCGAGCATATCCATGCCGGAGACCGGATTGCGATTGTCGGCGGTGACGAAGAAACCCTCGCCCTTCTCCAAACCTCTCACCCCGGCGTCGATTTCGTCCAGCATATCCCGCCGATGGGCATGCTGAGTAACGAACCCGCGATGGACAGTGCGGCGCACTTTATCCGTGATTCATCTGCCAAATATGTGTTCATCGCCGTGGGCAGCCCCCAAGGCGAAATTCTGCTTCAGCGCGCCCGCGCCCTTGGCACGAAAACCGGCGTCATGCTCAGCATCGGCGCGTCAATCGACTTCGTGACGGGCCGCCTGACGCGGGCGCCGCGATGGATGCAAAAGCTCGGAATCGAATGGGTTCACCGCTTGCTCAGCGAACCAAAACGACTGTGGCGTCGCTATCTGGTCGACGGACCGCGTATATTTGCGATAGTAATGCGTCGGGGCGGCTGACGACTCACGCCGTATGGGGCCATATATCCAGTGCTGAAGAATCTGATTTTCCTTGAGATATTGATCGCGATCGGCACGGCGATTTTCTACATGGCGTCCACGCGGCGCATCCGCAAAGAAATCGGCTACCTCCCTGGCATTGTGTTCGGCTTGCTGGCCGCCATTGCATTCCTGTCACCGAAACTGGTGATCGTTCATATTGCCGTTGCGCTTGTCCCGCTGATCCTTTGCCGCACCAAATTACAGGCGGGCCTTGTGACCGCTATCGGCCTGTTTGCCCTCCCCGCGCTGCCGACCCAGATTGTCGTCGGCGGCGCGTTCCTTTTCCCGTGGACCATCCAGAGCACGCTGGGTGTCAGCGGCCTGATTGCCATGCTGATCGCGCCGGGCAAAATGGCAAAGGCCCCGCCCTGGGCCGATGCCGCGATGTTCATTGTCATTGCCGTCCTTGTCATCATCGACGCGCGCGGCGGGCCAGCGGTCGGCTATCTCCGGCAGTTCGCCAATTATTTTCTGGTCTACATGATCCCGGTTTACGTCATCACGCGCTCGGCGCGGAATGCCGAGGATTGGCGGACGATGCTGACCGCAATGGCGGCCGTCGGCGTCATTTTGTCGGTTATTGTCCTGTTTGAGGCACGCGGGACATGGCCGCTTTATGCGCCGCTGACATCGCATTTCAGTTTTGATTTGAACGGCATTATTGTGAAATGGCGTGGCGGGATGATGCGCGCTTACGGGCCGATGGGCGAAGCGACCAATATGGGTTTTGTTTCGGTGATCTGCTTTGCGGCGGCGCTGGCGGTGCGGCAAGCATTCCGGTCGAACCTCCATTACGTCGCCATTGTCGGTCTGATCGCGGTCGGCTCACTCCCGCCGCAATCGCGCGGTGGCCTGATCGGTATGGCGCTCGCTTTCGTGATCAGCTCTTTTTATCGCCGCGGGGTCAGCGGTGCGATGCAAGTCGTTGGCGCAGGCTCGCTCATTGGCGGCGCTTATGCGTTGTCAATGGTCGTCGGATCGTTCGGCGACCAGATCCAGACCAGCATGAACGAAGCGAAAGGCACCGGCGATTACCGGTCCGAACTCTGGCGACGCGGTATGGAGGAATTCTGGAAAAACCCCCTGTTGGGCGACACGTTCCCCAACGTCGTCTCGCGGATGCAGGACATGGTTCAGGGCGAAGGGATCGTCGATTTCGTCAACAGCTACCTTTATTTCATGCTGTTCGCGGGCGGGATCGGCGCCGCGCTGTTCTGCCTCGCGTTCATCATTCCGATGGGGCGTTTGGCGATGATCCGTAGACGCTTGCCGCCATTATCTGCCGAACGCGAAGTCGCGGGATTCTGTGCGGCGCTGCTCGGTTCTTCGGCAGTGATGCTGGCCTTCACATCCTATTTGCAGCGGCCTTCGATCTTTCTGCTGATTTCCTCATCGATTGCGATGATGATTTTTGTGCCGCGTCGCGCCAAGGCACCGAAAGCCGCCGAGCCCGTCAGGCAACCGGACGGCCCGCTAACCGCATAAGTTTGCGCCGCACCCGCTCGGCAAAGCGCGGCGGATCATAAGCGGCGAGTTGCTCTCGGATGGTGCCCGTCAGCAATGCGCGGGCATCCGCCGCAATCCATTCGCCATATTCTTCCGGCCCCGAAAAATTGCGCATCCGTGCGGTATAGGCTGCAAATTCATCCCACCCGCCGGGCCGGTTCATCCGGCAATAGGGGGAGCGTGGGTCATCAAGATTATGCGCGAATGACATGGGCAGGGGAAAGCCCGAGACAAGCCCTGATCGCGTGATCGCGACATGGTCAATCGGCACGCCGAGCACTTTGGGGTCATGCACCGAAAAGCGCCGCAAAACCTCAATCCGCCCGAGGAAAATGCACCCCGCGACCCAGGTGTTCTGAAACACGCTATAATCACCAACTTGCCGGATTTTATGCCCGCCCGCCGCCACATCCCACTCCTCAGGCAGGAAAACCCAGCCACCCATCAGGCCAAGCTGCGGCTCGGCCGCCAGCATATCGGCAAAGCGCGTCATCCACCCCGCTTCGCCCAATATGTCATCGTCGAGCTTGCCACCCACGCCGGTCGCGCAGTTGTCGACGAACCAGTGCCACGGTTCAAACTGCCCGACATTCTCGGCGTTCAGTCGGCGATCAACAATCCGGTCATCGCGCAACTCGCTGATATAGTCGGCAAGGCCGTCTTCGGAGCCATTGTCCCACAGGTGCAGGCGGAAATCCGCTGGATCGGATAGCAAATGTGCCATCGTCCGCCGATAATATTCGCTGCGGTTCCAGCTCACCATCAGGATCGAGGGCGTATTATCGGTCATCTGACACGCGCATCTAGCCGCCGCCTGCGCGCCGTCAATGCCGCTAACCATCAATCAGGGTGGCGTGCGATAGGCGTCACCGCTACAGCGCGCATCGCGAGATAGGGACTTGGGCATTTTGACACGGTCGGAAGCACGGCAAGCCGCCAATGCCCGCGCGCTGGCAAGCTCCGAAAGTTCGGGCAGCTTTGCCGGCGATGCGGCGCGCGGCGGGGCCATTGCGTTCGGCGGGCAAGTCACGCGGTTGTTCCTGCAATTGCTGGGCACAGCCATCCTCTCGCGCCTCCTCGCGCCCGCCGATTTCGGCCTGATTGCGATGGCATCAACCGTAACCGTGTTTGTCGGCTTGTTTACCGACATGGGCCTGTCGACCGCGACGATCCAGCGGACGACGGTGTCGCAGCCGCTCGTCAGCACGCTGTTCTGGGTCAATATTGCGGTCGGTCTCGCCCTGATGCTTCTCGCCGCAGCCGCCGCGCCTTTTGCGGCCATCCTCTACGGCGACCCGCGCGTGACGTGGCTGGTGATCGGCATGGCGCTGTCAATCCCGTTGGCCGCGGCAGTGGCACAGCATGACGCGCTCCTTGCCCGCTCCATGCGCTGGATGCCGCTCCAGATGATTGCGCTCGCTGCCCAAGCCGTCGGGCTGGCTGTTGCTGTAATGCTTGCGTGGAAAACTGACGTCGGCGTTTGGGCCTTGGTCGCGCAAATGGTCGTCGCGGGCGCGGCGACCTTAGTCCTCACATGGATCGTCTGCGACTGGCATCCATCACGCTTTGCGGGTTGGCGCGACGCACGGAGCGAACTCGGTTTCGGTGCCAATGTCACCGGATTCTCGCTGCTTAATTTCTTTCACCGCCAGTTCGACAATATCCTGATCGGCTGGAAATGGGGCGCGGTCGAACTCGGCTTCTATGCCCGCGCATACAATCTGCTGACGATGCCGATCAATCTGATCAACGGATCGCTGTCATCATCGGCGATCCCGATCCTGTCGAAGTGCAAGGATGATCCCGAGCGGTGGAACGCCGCCTATCTGCGTCTCGCGACGGTCACGGCGTATCTCGGGTGCGGCCTTTGCGCCGGATTATTTGTCACGGCGGAACCCCTCGTCAACATCATCCTCGGCCCCGGCTGGGGCGATGTCGCGCATATCTTTCGCGCGTTGGCGCTATCGTCGATTTTCGCCACCGCGTCGAACAGCTGCGGGTGGATTTTCATCAGCCTCGGGCGGACGCGGCAGTATTTCTACTGGGCTTTGTTCGCGAGTCCCATTTTCGTCCTGTCCTTCGTCATCGGCCTGCCGTGGAAAGCGCAGGGCGTCGCGATCAGCTATGCCGCGTGCATGGCCATTCTCGCGCCCGTCTATTTCCTCTATGCCGTGCGCCAGACAACAATGACCTTCGCCACGCTGCTCCGCTGGATGGTGCCAGTGCTGGTCATCGCGGCGCTGGCGATTGGCGGCGGCGAAATCGTCAATCGTTACACAGTCGAAATGAATGACTTTTTGCGCGTTGTTATCGGCGCTTTCACCACTGGCATGCTATATGCGCTGCTCGGTGGTGCTTGCCTGTTTGGCTTCAAGCATTATCGACCGCTTCAGGACATGGTGCGCGACGCGATTGGCCAGAGGTTGGGGAAGTTTGGGTTCGGTTCCGGAGTGTGACGGCAATGCAGGTTTCAACGCGCAAGCGGGTTCTCCAGTCCGCGCTGGGTGCGCTGCAGGATGCAGCCCCCGGCACTTATGAGCGGTTGCAGCGCAACTTCGCCGCGCTCACCCCGCGCGCCGAATTGCTGCGCGATGCGCTCGCGGGGCTGCCGATCACGAGTATCACCGTGGCAGGCGAACAGGGCGTTTTCGAGGGATCCGCCGCCGATGTTTCGGTCATCCAGCGCTATGCAATCGAGGGCAATTGGTCGCCCAAAACCATTGCCATGGTCAAAGACGTGTTCGGCGCATCAAAAGCGGGCACTTACCTCGACATTGGTGCGAATATCGGACTCACTGCAGTGCCCATCGCTGCATCGGGCATCAGGACGATTGCGTTTGAAGCTGTGCCCGCCAACGCCGCTTTCTTGCGCCGCAATGCCGAGGCAAATGGCGCGGCCACGCATATCGAGATTGTCGATGCCGCGCTGCTCGACAAGGCCGGCGAAGTGACCTTCGAACTGTCGCCCACCAATCATGGTGATCACCGGTTCCGCAACGCCAATGAAATGTCGCTGATGGACGAAGCGCACTGGCAGACCATCACTGTGCCCGCGCACGCGCTCGACAGCTTTGCCGACCGCATTACAGGGCCGGTTGTTATGAAGCTCGACGTGCAGGGGGCCGAACCCCTCGTCTATCGCGGCGGCAAGAGCGTGTTTGATCGGCTCGATGTCCTGATCTGTGAAATCAGCCCCTATGCGATGGCGCGGATGCAAGTCGATCCGGCGGATTTCTTTGATTATTTCGGCAGCTTTGCAAAAGTCCGCGTCTTCGAGCGCGAATCTGAGGACAGTGCGGTTGATTATGCGGGCGCAGACATCGTCGCATTCCTGACCAAGTTCAACGACGAAAATGTCCGCGAACCTTATGGCCGCTACATCAATCTGGTCGCCACGCGCGCATGAAGATACTCGTCGCGACCGAGGACCTGACGTTCAGCGTCAGCCTCAGTCATGCCTATAAAGCAATGGGGCATGAGGTCAGCGCGGGGTTGCCCGAACTTTATCTGGGCCTGCGCGATTTTGACTTGATCCATTTTCACTGGCCGGAGGAACTCACGCAGTGGGAAGTGCCGCCGCTGCGGCCCCTCGTCGAACGATTGTTCGCGCGGCTCGATGCGCTCGCGCCGACGACGAAGCTCGTTTGCACCGTCCATAATTTGCTCCCCCATGCCGATCAGGGGCCGGTGTCATGGGATTATTACAACCGCTTTTATGCGCGGATGGACCTGATCGGGCATTTCTCACAAAGCTCGCTCGAAGCCGTCCGGGCCAAGTTTCCCGATGTTCCCACCGACAAGCATGTCGTCCACGGGATGAATGATTTTGCCAATCTGACGACCCATGCAACGGGACGCGATACCGCGCGCAAGACATTGGGCGTGCCAGCCGACGCACGGGTTGCGGCGACCGTCGGGCAAATCCGGTCGATGGATGAACTTCGCTTGCTATCCGACGCTTTGGCGAAAACGGATGTGCATTTGATCCGCGCCTTTCGCCCGCCGGGCATCAACGGTATGGCTGACCGGGCGCGGCGCAAGCTGTTGATGCAGTCCTTCGAACGACGTCCGATGACGGCAATGGAAGGCTATCTGGAAGATGATCAGCTGGTCGCAGTCTGCGAAGCCGCCGATATCATCATCATCCCACGCATGGAAAATCAACTCAATTCGGGCGTGCTGCCGCTGGCCATGACATTTGGCACTGGCATCATCGCGCCCGATTGCGGCGTGTTTCGCGAGATGCTCTCGGACTCGATGAACGAACTTTATGTGCCGGGCGACGCCGGATCGATGGCCAAAGCGATTTCGCGCCTCGCTGCCAAAAATCCCGATGACGTCCGCACCAGTAATCTGGAACTTTCAAAAGACTGGAACTGGCGGAACGCGGCAATGCGGCTGCTGGCAGCATTGGGAAAATGACCGCCTCGGTCGCCGTCGTGATCGTCAACTATCGCACGCCCGACATGACTTTAGCGTGCGTCGCGGCACTGGCGAATGAACGAAGCGCCCTGCCCGATTTGCGCGCCGTTATTGTTGACGGCGGATCGGGCGATGGATCGGCAGAAGCAATTCGTGCCGGATTGACCGACTATGACTGGGTCGACCTGTTGCCGATGGCGATCAACGGTGGCTTTGGCTGGGCGAATAATCAGGGCATGTTGCGCCTGTTGCAGGCTCCGAACCCGCCTGATTTCATCCATCTGCTCAACCCTGATACGCTGGTCGAACGCGGTGCCGTCACGGCTTTGCTAACGGCGATGGCCGATCACCCAAAATGTGCAGCGGCGGGAAGCCAGCTGGTCAATCCGGGCGGATCGCTGGCAGGATCGGCGTTCCGTTTTCCCTCGATCGCACGCGAGTTTTTCCGGGGGGGGCAGATGAACCGCGTGGGGCAGATGCTTGGTGTGCCCGACGGGATTATCCGTCCCACCGAAACCACCAAAGTCGATTGGGTGACCGGTGCAAGCGTCCTTGTCCGCACTGAAGCGCTTCGCCAGACCGGCTTGTTTGACACAGGGTTCTTCCTGTATTTTGAAGAAGTCGAGTTGATGCACCGCTTGTCGCGCGCCGGGTGGGATGTCCTGTCCGTCCCCGCCAGCCGCGTCATGCACGTGGGCGGTGTCGCAACGGGGATGGCCGATGCCGAACTGCACGAGCGTGACCATATTCCCGATTATATGTTCGTGTCGCGGCGGCGGTTTTTTGCGCTCACGCAGGATGCCGCGAGTGCGACACGAGCATGGCTGGCGGGCAATCGCTTGCTGCGGATCATCAAGGCGCTGGGGGTCAATCGCGACCGACCGAGTGCTGATGCAGAACGTGCGGGGATACTTAAACATGGCGTTGCCGCCACGCCATTCGACCGGACGCCCGCGATTACGCAGGTTAACGATGCGCTGGGTGAGCCGCCCGCATGGATGCGTGCGCAATGATTGGCTGCGTCGTCATCGGCCGCAATGAAGCCGCGCGCCTGCCCGCAACCTTGGCGTCAGTGACCGCAGCGGGTTTGCCGATGATCTATGTCGACAGCGGTTCGACGGACGACAGCGTTGCCATCGCGCAGACGGTCGGCGCACCCGTGGTCAATCTCGATCCCGCCCGACCTTTTACCGCCGCACGGGCACGCAATGAAGGGCTGGACGCGCTGACCGTTGCGCACCCCGATGCTGCCTATGTGATGTTCCTCGACGGCGATTGCTGCCTCGATCCAAAATTCCCTGACAGGGCTGTCACTGCGTTAAGGGCCGATCCTGACTGCGCCGTCATCGTCGGGCATTTGCATGAAGAACAGACCGCGCCGTCAATCTACACCCGCCTCAGTGCCATTGAATGGTCATCAACGACCGGCGAAATCCGTGATTTCGGAAACTTCGGCGGGATCATGCTGGCACGGATCAGCGACATTCGTAGCATCGGCGGGTTCAACGCAGCGATGATCGCGGGGGAGGATAGCGAACTAGGCGTCCGCCTGTCGCTCGCGGGCAAGCGGGTGGTGAAGATCGACGCCGACATGGCCACGCACCGCGCCGACATTGTCCGCTTTGGCCAATGGTGGCGGCGATCAGTGCGCGCGGGGCATGCACTGGCGCATCGTTACACGCTCCATGGCGCGTCGCGATTGCAGGATTGCAAACGCGCTTACTGGAGCACGATCACCTGGGGTGGGGTGATGCCCGTTGCGGCGTTCGCGCTCGCGCCAGTGACACAAGGTCTGTCGCTGCTGCTATGCGCGGCCTATGGCGCGCTGATGATTCGGATGACGGGGCATTTCCGGCGACAGGGTGCGGGGCTGGCGACGGCGGGGACCGCTGCGCTGTTTGGCATCATGGCCAAGTTCGCGAATTTCATTGGTCTGGTCCGTTTCCACATCCACCGCGCGCGCGGGCTGACCAAACTGGTCGAATATAAATGACCAAAGTCGGGATGATCGGCGCAGGGTTTATCCTCAATTCGCACGCAACGGCCGTGAAAGCGCTGCCTGGTGTGGCGCTGGGCATGATTGCCGATGCGTCGCTGGGGCGGGTGCAGGCCGCCGCAACGCGTTATGGCTTTGCCGAGGCGGGCGGGTCGATTGAAGCGATGGCGGCATCGGATTGTGATGTTGTCCATATCCTCTTGCCGCCCGCTCTTCATCTTGATGCCGCCGAAAAGATGGTGGCGGCGGGGAAGTCGGTTTTCCTTGAAAAACCGATGGGGCTGGATAGCGCGCGGTGCGATGCGCTGTGCGATGCCGCCGAGGCAAAGGGATTGCGCGTTGGCGTCAATCATAATTTCCTGTTCGGGCGGACCTACGAAGCGTTGCGTGCACAAGTGCATGGCGGCGATATTGGCCGCGTCGATCAGGTTCAGCTGAACTGGCATTATCATCTCGCGCAGGTCCGCTATGGCCCGTTTGACCAGTGGATGCTCGCTGAACCCGGCAATGTGGTGTTCGAGCTGCTGCCGCATCTGAGCGCCTTCCTGATCGATCTGGTCGGTGAGCCCGTCGTCAACAGTGTCGTTGCGACCAACCCCATCACTCTGCCCGGTGGTGCAACGGTTTACCGCCATTGGAACATCGCTGGCACAGCGGGCGAGGCGCAGATTTTGCTGTCACTGTCGATTACCGACGGGCACCCGGAACGCAGCGTTTATGTGCGTGGGCGCGGCGGCGTTGCGCGGCTCGATTTCGCGCGCGATTTCGGGGGTATTTCGAAGACCGCGACTGATAATCCGATCTTCGACGCTTATGACATGGCCGCGACGACCGGCAAGGCGCTCGTTGGCCAAGCCAAGACCGACCGGCGGCGGCGGTTGCAGTCGGCACTCGCCAAGCGCCCCGACGCCAATCCGTTCGAGGAAACGATTTTCCGCAGCATTTCGCGCTTCTACAGCGGTGATCTCGACGCGCGGCACGATGGACGCAATGCCGCTAAAGTCATCCGCTTGTGCGAGAACATCGTCACGAAGGCTGCGCTGCCCAAAACGGTGATGGCACAGGCAAAAGCTGTAAAGCCCGTAAAACCAACGGTGCTCGTTGTCGGCGGCACCGGCTTTATCGGGCGCAAACTGGTCCAAAAACTGGTCAGCGAAGGCGTCGGCGTCCGCGTTCTGACGCGTGGCGCGCGTGGTGCGGCGCTATTGTTTGACGGGCTGGGCGTTGACCTCGTCGAGGGCTCGCACGGCAACCCCGCAACCGCCCGGGCTGCCCTCGAAGGCATCGACACCGTCTATCACCTTGCCAAGACCGCGGGGAAGCGCTGGCAGGATTATCTGGACGGTGACATTGCGCCAACGCGGGTGCTGGGGGAAGCGGCCGTTGCGGCGGGTGTGAAGCGGTTCATCTACACCGGCACGATTGACAGCTATGCCTCGGCAAGCGCCAGCGCAGTCATCAACAACAGCACGCCCGTTGATCCCGCCATTGCCAGCCGCAACCATTATGCCCGGTCAAAAGCGACTTGCGAAGCGTTGCTGGGCGCGATCCCCGGCTTGCCGCTCGTCATTGTGCGGCCCGCCATTGTAATCGGCGAAGGCGCACCGCCAGCGCATCCGGGCGTTGCCAGTTTCCTGTCCGAAACCAGTGTGAATTATTGGGGCGACGGCGCAAATTTCCTGCCGCTGGTGCTGGTCGATGATGTTGCCGATGCTTTGGCCAAGGCGCGGACGGCGGACGGGATTAAGGGCAAAGCGTTGCTCCTCACCAGCCCGCCACTGCTGACCGCGCAGGATTATGTCGCCGCGCTTGGCAAGGCAATGGGCACGCGCATCGACGACGCCCCCCGCCCCGCCACCCGCAACTGGATTGCTGATTGGGTGAAGGAAGGCGCGAAAAACGCCGTCCGCCACCCCAATCGCCGCTGGCCGAGCCTGCATGATTGGGCGTGCCGTAGCCACAAGGCGCGCTATGATGCGTCCGCGACTGAAGCCATGCTGGGCTGGGAACCGGCGCATGACCGCGAAACGATGATCGAACGCGGGATTGTCGATGCGGTGAAAGTCTATTTGCCGTGACGGGGCCAACACTTGCCTTCGTCACCCCATCCTATCCGCCTGATCTGGCGCGGTGCGCGTTATTGGTGCAATCGCTCGACCGCTTCGGCCCCGCGTTCAAACATTACATCATCGTCGACCGTGCCGACATGGCAGCCTTCGCGCATCTAGCGAGCGCGCGAACCATCTTGATCGAAGCCGAAAGCATCATCGACCGGCGCTTCATTCGCATTCCGTGGAAGGGGAGCAGCTGGTACAATTGGCGCGCGCTGCCAATGCGCGGGTGGATCAGCCAGCAAGTCTATAAGCTCGGCGCGATCAAGGTCGTGCCCGACGACATCCTCGTCATGACCGATTCGGACACGACATTCGTGCGCCCCTTCACGGTCGACAATTTCCTGATCGAGGGGAAAACCGGCTTGCTCGACGTCGATTATTGCGCGGGCAAAGTGCCGGTGTGGAGCGCGGTGGCGACGAAGCTCCTCGGCTTGCCCAAAGTGCCAAATCTGCGCGGCCATGTCGGCAATCTGATCGCGTGGCGGCGCGAGCATATCGCGGCGCTGCATGCGCATGTTGAGAAAGTCACCGGCCTGCCGTGGCAAATCGCCATTGCGCGGCAGCGGACATTTTCGGAATATATTCTCTACGGCATCTTTGTGCGCGAAGTGCTCGGCTACGAGGCGTCGGACCACGCGCCTTCAACACGCGCCTTGGTCAAACAACCGTGGGAGCATGACCTGACCACCACTGACGCCCTCAAAACCTATATCCATGATCTTGAGCCTGACAATATTGCCGTCATGATCCATTCGAAAGACGGCCTGCCCATCAGCGCGGCGCGCCCCTATTTCGAAGCGCTGTTCGGATGACCCCGCGCATCGCCTATCTCGTCAATTGTTATCCCGCGCCGAGCCATAGCTTCATCCGGCGCGAGATTGCGGGGATTGAAGCTGCGGGTGCAATCGTCGCACCTTATTCGATCCGCCCGGCGCCTGCGCTGCTCCCCGATCACCTTGACGAGGTTGAGCGCGAGCGGACAGTGACAGTGCTATCGAATGGTGTCGTTGCCCTGTTACTCGCTTTGATGATCGAAGCAGTGCGGCAACCTCTAGGCTTTGCCCGCGCGATCGGTTGCGCTTGGACAATGGGTCGTGCGGCGGGCTGGGGGGCATGGCGGCAAATTGCCTATTTGGCCGAAGCCGCATGGCTGAACCGCGACTGGCGCGCCGAAAGGATTACGCATGTCCACGCGCATTTCGGTACCAATCCTGCCGCTGTCGCGCGGCTCGCAAATCGCTGGGGCGGGCCGAGTTACAGCTTCACGGTCCACGGCCCCGACGAGTTTGACGCGCCCGGTGCGCTCGATCTGGGCGGCAAGATCGCGGATGCAAAATTCGTAGCCGGAATCAGCAGCTATGGCCGCAGCCAATTGATGCGCTGGGCCGCGCCCGATGATTGGGGAAAGATCGAGATTGTCCGCTGCGGCGTCGATGCGTCGTTCCTTGATAGCGATGCCGCGCCGCCACCCGATAACGCGACTTTTGCATGCGTCGCGCGACTGGGACCGCAAAAAGGGCTGCATATCCTGATCGACGCGGTAGCAAAGCTCGCGCCAGACTGGCCCGATTTGCGCGTTGTGCTGGTGGGTGATGGGCCGCTGCGCGGTGCGTTGGAAGCGCAGGTTGCACGGCTGGGCATCAGTGCGAATGTTCTATTTTCCGGCACGCAAGGCGGCGACGCTGTGCGTGAACAATTGCTGGCAGCGCGAGCCCTTGTATTACCGAGTTTTGCCGAAGGATTGCCGGTGGTGCTGATGGAAGCGCTCGCCCTCCGGCGACCAGTTATCACGACATGGGTGGCGGGAATTCCCGAGTTGGTCGATGAGAAAGTCGGGTGGCTTGCACCGGCTGGCAATGCCGATGCGCTCGCCGATGCAATACAAGCAGCGCTGAACACGCCAGTGAAAACGCTGGCCGCGATGGGTGATGAAGGTCGCAAGCGAGTCGCGGCCATGCACGATGCCGCCGCCAATGGCGCGGGGATGCTGAAACTAATCAACGAGCGCGCAGGATGATTGCTGCGATCATTGCGACCGTCGCGGCGGTGCCGTTGGTGATCCTGACCATCGAGACGCTGGCTGGGTTGGCAAAGCCAAAGCCGCGCGCCCTCAACGGGCCAATGCCACGAACCACGATCCTGATCCCGGCGCATGATGAAGAAGGCGGGATTGCGGCCGTCGTCACCGCCATCAAAACGCAATGCGCCGACATTCTGGTTGTTGCCGACAATTGCAGCGACGCGACTGCCGCCAACGCGCAAGCCGCCGGCGCACGGGTGGTGGAGCGACATGACACAAGTGCGCGTGGCAAGGGTCATGCGCTCGCCTTCGGACGCGCGGCACTAGCGGCGGACTCGCCCGATATTGTCATTATCATGGACGCCGATTGCGTGCCCGATGCCGATGCGCTGCCGATCCTCGCACGCACTGCTGCTGCGACAGGCCGCGTGGTCCAAGCGCGTTACGAGCTCGACACCCGCAATGATGATCCTCCGATGACGCGGATTTCGAACTTCGCTTTTGCAATGAAAAATATCGTGCGTCAGCGCGGGCTGATGCGAGTGGCGGGCACGTGTGTGTTGACTGGCACCGGCATGGCCTTTCCCTGGGGTCTGTTCCGCGACGCGCCGCTGGCGACCGACGATAGTGTCGAGGATCTGGCGATCGGCCTTGCGCTCGTCCGCAGTGGCCATCGACCGCTTTATGCCGATGAAGCCCGTGTCACGAGCGCCCCGGCATCGGGCAAAGCCGTCGTCGCGCAGCGGACGCGATGGGAACACGGCTTCATCGCAACTGCCACCCGCCGCGCGCCTCAAATGATTGCGCATGGAATTATGCGGGCGAAATGGTCATCGATCTGGTTGGGGTTACACTTGATGGTGCCGCCGCTCGCGCTCGCGTTTGTCTTAGCGGTCATCGCTCTGGCAGCTGTCACGGGACTGGGCGTGCTGTCTGGGTTCACGCCGTCATTGGCACTTAGCGGCGTCGCATTGCTTGCGGGAGCCGCTGTGCTGCTCGGATGGCGCGCGGTCGGGCGCAGAATCCTGCCCTTTAGTGTACTGTTGCGCGTGCCGCTCTATGTCCTTTGGAAGCTGCCGATTTACCTCAAACTCGCGCGCGGTGCGGATCGCCGATGGACCCGCACCGAACGCGATTAGAGCTTATTTCGCAGCAGCAGCAGGCGCAGCACCGGGAGCGCCCGGCGTCGCGGGCGGAGCAAAGCCGGTCTGATACTCGATCTTCGCTTTGCCGCGGGCTTCCTTTAGCCGCGCTTCGCCTAGTTTCGCGAGCGATTGCGACCGGAGCAAACGGACCGCCACTTGCCGTGCCTGCGTATCGGGAAGCGCTTCGGCACGGCCTCCGGTGATGACGTTGACGGTCACCTGACCGTTGCTTGGCACCACAAACGGCTCTCCCTTGGGCAGCGACGTGATCTTGTTCATCTGTTCGGGCGGCACAGTCGCCGAATCGACCACGCGATTGGCACGCTGGAAGCCAATGCCCATGCCGCGCAAGACAGCAATCACTTGATCCATCGTTTTTGCAGGTTCAAGCGCACGGAGCTTGCTCACATCAGCGGGCGTTGCAAACGCCAGCTGATCGACCGTGTAAAGCTGACGCCCGGCAAACATCGTCGGGTTGCCCGAAATATATTTGTCGATATCGGCGGCTGTCGGCACCGGAATGCTGTCATTGGTTTTCTTGGCCAATTTCTCGACGAGGAGCGATTCCTGAACGCGGCGCTGTTCGACGATATAGGCCGGGTCGCGATCCAGCCCTTGTTCCTTGGCGGATTGCGCCAACAGGCGGCGGTCAACCAGACGCTGTAGCAATTGCTGCTGCACGGCTTTTTTGTCCACACCTTCGGGCACTTGCGCCGTGCCCAATTCAGCATTCAGTTCAGGCAGTGAAATTTCTTCGCCATTGACGACCGCGACCACTTGATCGGTCGGCTTTTTCGAACAGCCTGCGAGCGCAATGCCCAGTGCAACAGTTGCGATAATGCTGGTCCGGCGCAGCGCGCTTCCCCCTGAAGTCATATTATTGCCTTTCGTGGTCGCTTGAATGGCGCATCGATACAGGATAACAGTTATGAATTGCAATGAAAGCACGCCCTTGCACACGATTTATGACTGGCTGACTGTCGCGATCTTTGCGGGGCTGATTGTTTTGTTCCTCCAGCGGTCAATGCAGGATGCGCCGACCGACAAACTTTGGCACTATATGGTTGCCTCTGCTGGATGCGCCGTGACGAACTATTTGGGCAACCAAGCCGTTGATACCGGTGAGTTTTTGTTTCATTTAGGCGCAATAGGAGTGATCGTCGCGACGGGCGCGTTCATCGTTTATTTCATCCGCCCCTTCCCCATCTGAGCCGCCGGTCGGCATGACCGAACAAGATGATGACGCCAAAGTAACGACCGGGGGCGGCTGGCTCCGCTGGTTGCTTTTGGGCGCCGGGATCATCGCAATTGTGGTGCTGGCCGTGTCGAATGTCGGCACTGACCCTGCCAAGCCGAAGCGCAAAGCAGTAACGGTTGCTTTGGATCAGCCGCCCGAACCCGCACCGCTGACGTTCCAACCGAACATCGCCCCTGCGGACGCCGAAGCGATCAATGCCGAGCGGGCCGATTATGTGGGGACCATTGCCTTTGCGCGCCCCTTCATCGCGCCACGCACAGCCGAACGCGCGCCAGATTTACAGCGTGCCATCGAATGCCTGACCCAGACCGTCTATTATGAAGCAGCATCCGAATCCTCGCAGGGGCAGCGCGCCGTGGCACAAGTCGTGCTGAACCGGGTGCGTGATCCAAACTATCCCGCGTCGGTATGTGGCGTCGTTTATCAAGGATCCGAACGGCGGACGGGGTGTCAGTTCACTTATACCTGTGACGGGGCGCTCGCGCGGCGGCCCGACCCGTTCCTATATGCACGCGCGCGGATGGTGGCGGTGGGTGCACTCGCCGGGGCTGTCGAGCCTTCGGTCGGCCTCGCCACGCATTACCACACCAAACAAGTCGTCCCCTATTGGCGGACGGATTTGGTCAAGCTCCGCACGGTGGGCGCACACATTTTCTATGGGTGGAAGGGGCGCGAAAAATCGGGGCGCGGGCTTCGAGCCGGTTATTCCGGGATTGAGCCGGAGATTAAGCCAGCTCCTCCGGCCACATCCGGCCTGACGCCCGACATTCTGCCGACAATCGACCCTGCGGAAAACGCAACCGACAGCCCCTTTGCGGCACCACAGCTGCCCGATGTCGGCCCGCGCGCGCCCGTCATGCCAAGTCAGGATTTCGGGCGAATGCGCGCTGACGATAATCGCGGGCAATTATCGGAAGGGGAAACGGGTGGCCTCGAAGCCGACCGGAAAGTTGGAACGCTGGCGCGGGACTAGGCGGTTTTCCAGAGCAGCTTCTGCCCCTTGGGCGATACCGAACCCGACAGATCCGATGCGAAATCGCGGAGCATTGCGAAAGCCTTGTCCGAGTCCGCGTTGACAGTGGAAACTCTGACGAGAATGCCGTCAGGAATCAATCCACCGAGATTTTCAAGCACCACCGACCAGCGCTGTTGTGCCCAACTCGTCGGCAAATGCGATCCAAGGCGCGTCCAATAAAGCACATGCTCGCTGCGCACCGCGCTGCCCGCCGTAAACATGCGCGTGGGGATCATATCGCCATTCGCAAGTTTTGTCGGCTCAATGCGTGTTTCGCTGAGCGCATAGCCACTCGCCGGATAGCAGACTTCGGGGCGGTGGATTTGAAGCAACCCATCCTGCACACTCGAATACGCGATCAGCATCATGACCGCCGCGCCATCGGCCCGCGTGTAAACCCGCGTCAGGACTTCATCATACAGCCGGTCGGCGGTTTCATCGGGCGGCGGTAGAACGAGGCCGCTGGTCGTTTCGAACTTCCAAGGGCCGAGCGCTTTGGGAATGAGGCCATCGAGCCCGTCCTTGCCCAGCTGTTTCGGCCCCGGCTGCGGCATACGCGCATAAGCGAAGCCGGCTGCACCCATCAACGTCAGGCCTGTGAGCACATTGCGGCGCGACAGGGCGGATGGCACCGGGGTTTCGCTATCGCTCATATATGCGCCTTCGTGCGCTTGCGGTCGATCAGTTTCGACATCGCGGAGTCGATCGCAAAGATCGTCAGCAGCGCCGTCACAAACAGCGTCAGACCCGCGAAGTTATGGAGGAACCCCTGCGCTGCGGACTCACTGACATGGTAAGTCAGCAAAATCAGGATTAGAACGCGGACAAAATTGGCAAACACCGCAACCGGTAAAATCGTCGCCAACAAGAAAATCGAATAGCCGACCCGCGCGCCGCGCTGGAGATAGACATAAAAGCTCGAAATCGCGGACAGCGAGACGAGCGAATTGAGCCCCGAACAAGCCTGCGCCACAAGCAACTGATATTGTCCGATCTGGATCGTCACGCCTGCACCACCAATCGGGTAGCCGAGCTTGTAGAGCAGCAGCACTGCATATTCGGAGATATAGCGCTTGAGCGGATTGGTCACTGCATCAACCAGCGATTCCGGTGGCGGCACGATAAACGCCATGTAAAGCAACGGAAACCAAAGCAGCTTCATGGCGCGCATACCGATGAGGCCATAAAGAACGGCCATAACTGTGCCGTAGACGAAATAACCCTCCAGCTCGATAATCTGCGTGATCTTTGCAATCACGGACAGAATGAGGAGGGGTACGAAAAAGACAAGAAACCGCATCACCGATACTGGCGCGGCGACCGCTTTAACGTCGTCCCACAAGCGCCAGACGAGCCAGAGCCCAGTGACGAGAACAATGGGGCCATGGCCACCTGATTCGGTTGACCAGCTTTTGTCGACAATAAAGCCAAGTGTTGGCGCGGTTAGCGCAACAAGGCCCGCAACTAAAAGCCACTCCGCCGGAGTGATTGATTTCAAACGCGAAACGACAGAGCGCTTCATAGGCGCGACCGGTTCCGCCCGGGCCACATCCTCTACCATCGCATCCGCCATAAAACGCCCGCTACCATTGCGGCCCCCAAAAGCCAAATGACGACGGTTAATGCCGCCCCCTTGCGAAACGCGAGGGGGGGCTTCATGAAAGCGCATCGCGTATCGGGGTGAATGTGGCCGCAACCAATCCAGCATTGTCGGAAAGCGTGCGCGACCCCGAATTTGCCAAGGCGCACGCGAAACTGGTCGCCGATAAAACGACGCAACTTGAATTACCGCAATTCAAACTTCCTGAAATTCCTGAGGGCGTTAAGTGGGTTGCTGAGTTCTTCGAGTGGTTGTCGCCGGCCTTTCCCTATATCTTCTGGGGCGCGGTGGCGCTGGTCGTTGCGCTGATTGCGTGGGTCATCTTCAACGAAGCAAAGGGCATGGCCTTTCGCTGGCCGTGGCAGAGGAAGCCTGAAAACGATGGCGATGTCGAATGGGCACCCGATGAGAATATTGCCCGCGCCCTCCTGACCGAAGCCGAAGCGCTGGCAGCTGAGGGGCGCTATGCCGAAGCAGCGCGGTTGCTGCTGAAACGCAGTGTCGAGGATATCGCCCAGCGGCGGCCTGAATTCCTGAAGCCGTCAGTCACCGCGCGTGACATTTCGGTAGCGGATGCCATCCCCGGCGGGGCACGCAAAGCCTTTGCCGCCATTGCCCGCGTCGTTGAAGTCAGCGCATTCGGCAGTGCCTCGGTCAGCGCGGACGCCTGGACGCAGTGCCGGACAGCGTATGGCGAATTCGCGCTTGCGGGGTCATGGCGTGGCTGACCAAGGGAACGCCAATCCGTTCAACGCAAAGACGATCCTGTGGGTGATCGCGGCGGGATTGCTGGCGTTTGGCGGGTTCCTGTTCCTGTCCGCTTATGCGCCGAAATGGGACCGCGGCGGCGACGGCGGGACGCATGTGCTGTCCAAATCGGCGGTCGGGTTTTCGGGGTTGAAACGACTGGCGGAGCTTACAAAGCGCAAAACCGATATTGGTGCGGACAAAGATTCGTGGACACGCGACGGGTTTGTGCTGGTTACGATTGGCGCAAATACTGATCCAAAATTGCTCGAAGAACTGGTGAATACCCGGCGGTCGATTGAAGAAAGCACGACGCTGTATGTGCTCCCGAAATGGAATGTTATGCAACTGCCGGGGAAACGCGGCTTTGTCCAAAGCACCGGCATGAATGATCCGGCCATGTTCAAGGCAATCATGGACAAAATCGCGCCGGTGCAATTGGCGGACGGCAAACGGTCGGGAGATGGCCGCATTCGGGGCGTCGAGGATCAGGAAATGAGCGGCATCGATGTCGCGCAATCCTCTTATGTCCGCTATCTGACCAAAGGGCTTTCGCCGGTTCTGGAAGACAGCGCGGGGCGGACGATTCTGGGTCGTTTCGACGACGATGATTATCCCGGATATACCTATATTCTTGCTGATCCAGACCTATTGTCGAACAAGGGGTTGAAGACTGAGGCGGGAGCAAAAGTAGCGCTGGAGATTGTCGATGCCCTGCGCTTCAACGACGAAGATTCAGTCGCTTTCGACACAGTGCTGGCGGGATTTGAGGACAGCCGCAACCTGCTGCAATTGATGTTTGAACCGCCGTTCCTCGCTTTCACACTCGCGCTGATAGTGGCCGCGTTGCTCGTCGGCCTCCACGCGCTCGGCCGTTTCGGCCCGCCTGCCATCGAGGGGCGCGCTATCCCGTTTGGCAAGCGTGCGCTTGCCGACAATATCGCTTTGCTGATCAAGCGCGCGGGGCGCGAAGACCGCTTGGGTGACCGTTATGTCGCCGTTGTCCGCGACGCCACTGGCGCGGCATTGGGTGCGGGCCATCTTGCCGAAGAACCACTTGAGAAATGGCTCGCTGGCTTGCCCGGTGGCTTTGACACGCTTGCTTATGCCACGCGCAACGCGCCCGATGCGGCGTCCATGCGTGAAGCAGCAGCAGCACTGTACCAATGGAAGAAGGACGTAACGCGTGACCATCGATGATGTAAAAGACTTGGGCAACGCGATCCGCGGCGAAGTTGGCAAAGCGATCACCGGGCAGACTGATACGGTGGACCTGTTGCTCGTGGCGCTGTTCGCCAACGGCCATGTCCTTCTGGAAGGGCCGCCGGGCACGGCAAAGACGTTCCTCGCGCGCTGCTTCGCGGCATCGCTGGGGCTCGACTATGGCCGTATCCAGTTCACCCCTGACCTGATGCCCGGCGACATCGTAGGCGCGAACCTGTTCAACTTTCAGACATCGACCTTCACCCTGACCAAGGGGCCGATCTTTACCGAATTGCTCCTCGCCGACGAAATCAACCGCACCCCGCCCAAGACGCAGGCAGCGTTGCTCGAAGCGATGCAGGAGCGGTCGGTGACGTTTGACGGGACGACGCATAGTCTTTCGAAACGATTCATGGTCGTCGCGACACAGAACCCGATCGAGCAACAGGGCGTTTATCCGCTTCCCGAGGCTCAGCTTGATCGGTTCCTGTTCAAACATATATTGAGCTACCCGAGCCTCGAAGACGAGCTGGCCATCGTCAACCGCCACGGTGCGCAGTTCGGTGCACCAAAGATCGAGGAATGGGGCATCACACGCGTTGCCGATGCCAAGACTTTGGACGCGGCAGTCGCGACTGTCTCGGGCGTCCGGCTGGTCGATGATGTCGTCAACTATGTCGTGCGGCTGGTGCGCGCGACGCGCGAAAGCGGTGATCTGGAAAGCGGTGCCAGCCCCCGTGCTGCCGCCATGCTCGCCAGTGCGTCACGGGCACGGGCAGCGCTCGACGGGCGTGACTATGTCATTCCCGATGATGTGAAAGCGCTCGCGGTCCCGGTGCTGCGCCACCGTGTCATCCTGTCACCTGCCGCACAGATTGACGGACGGCGCGTCGAACAAGTCGTCGAAAACCTTGTTACCGCGACTGAAGTGCCGCGTTGATCTACCCCAGCGGCAAGGCAGCGGTCCTCGCAGCGGCGGCATCAGTGCCGGCGTTTGCGGTCGCCGTTGCCGTGCCGCAATTCTGGTATGCCGGATTGATCGGCGTGGTATTCGTCCTCGCGTTGACAGCGGTTGATGCCGCCGCTGCTGCGCCCCGCCGATTGATGAAAGCGCAATTGACCGCGCCATCGGGGGCGTGTGTGGGCGAGGATATCGGGGTCGTTGTTAAGACGAGCAACGTGGCGAGGCGGATCGAAACGCGCGTTGGTCATGATCCAAGGCTCGACCCAAAAACCGTTCGCCCTGAGCTTGTCGAAGGGTTGCCCTTTCTTGGCGATGGCAAAGAAGAAGGACAGGGCTTCGATACTTCGACAAGCTCAGCACCCAGCCCGAACGGCAAAATCTTTACACAGATGTTCACTGCCGTCCGTCGGGGCACCTCAGTCCTCGATACGCTATGGGTGCGTTGGGCCGGGCCGTTTGGCCTGATCTGGCGGCAACAGACCGAACAGCTGAATTACACGGTCGATATTGTTCCGGATATACGCCCCGCACGAGCCGAGGCGCTCCGCCTGTTCCGCCGCGACATGCCGATTGGCGAGACGGTGCAGCTCGACATTGGAACAGGTGCGGAATTTCAGGCACTCGCCGAATATCGCACGGGCATGGATCGCCGCGCCATCGACTGGAAACGCAGCGCGCATCACGGCACGCTGCTCGCCAAGGAATACCGGATCGAGCGCAACAACGACATTGTCTTTGCCATCGATGGCGGGCGGTTGATGTGCGAACCCGTCGGTGGCTTGCCCAAAGTGGACCGTGCGGTGTCGGCGGCCCTGACGGCAGCATTTGTTGCGTTGAAACTGGGGGACAAAGTCAGTCTGTTCGGGTTCGATTCGCGACCGCGGGTGGCTAGTGGATCGGTGTCGGGCGCAGGATCATTCGGAATTTTTCAGGGGCTGGCGGCGAAAATCGATTATTCGTCGGAGGAAACCAATTACACATTTGCGCTGAGTACGCTTGGTGCGCGTTTGGTGCGGCGCTCGCTGGTGCTGGTGTTTACCGAACTTGCTGACCCGACGAGTGCCGAATTGATGCTGCGCCAGGTCCAGCAGCTCGCCCAAAAGCATCTCATTTTGTTCGTCCTGATGCGCGATGTCGAGCTGGAGGAAATGGCCGGCGCTGCGCCCGACACGCCCGCTGATGTCAGCCGCGCCGTCATCGCGACGAGCTTGCTGCGCGAACGGCGAATCGTGATCGCGCGGCTCCAGCGGCTCGGCGTGCATGTTCTTGAAGCCGCTTATGAACGGTTGGGCACGGATTTGGTCAACGCCTATCTCGATGTGAAAAAGCGGGATCTTTTATGACGCTCGCAACTTTCCGCGCGGAACGTGAGGCCGATTGGGCGCAGCTTGAATCGATTCTCAATCGCGTCGAAACGCGGTCACCCAAAGCGCTTGACGACGATGAGCTATTCGCGCTGCCCGTGCTCTATCGCGCGACGCTCTCCTCGCTGTCGGTGGCGCGCGCGACGTCGCTTGATCGCGGGATGATCGACTATCTCGAAGGATTGTCGCTCCGCGCCTATCTCTATCTTTATGGCATCGAACGCGGGCCGGGCACGCGCATTGCCGAATTCTTCCTGATTGACTGGCCCGCCGCAATCCGCGCTCTGTGGATTGAAACATGGGTGGCGTTCGCCTTGATGGCGGCAGGCGCGGCAGCGGGATATTTGCTCGTCGCGAGCGACCCGGGCTGGTTCAATGCCATCGTGTCGGGTGACCTTGCGGGTGACCGGGGACCAAATGCGACTGCTGCCGCACTCAAGGCCGGGCTTTACAGCAAGGAAGGCAACAGCTTCCTTGGTCCCTTTGCCGCGCAATTGTTCACGCATAACAGCCAGGTGGCGCTGATGTGCTTCGCGCTTGGCTTTGCGTTTGGCGTGCCGACCGCGTTGCTGGTGATCTACAATGGCGCAATGCTCGGGGCGTTCATGCAAGTGTTTGTGGCGAAGGGGCTGGGCGTCGAACTTGCGGCGTGGCTTTCAATCCACGGCACCACCGAAATGTTCGCGATCATCTTGGCGGCCGCGGCGGGCGTACGGATCGGGACAGCGATTGCCTTTCCGGGACCAAAATCACGGATGAGCGCCGCGCGCGATGCCGGGGCGGTCGGTGCAACGGCAATGGTCGGCGTTGTTATCATGCTTGCCTTTGCCGGACTGCTCGAAGGATTCGCGCGCCAGCTCACCAACACCGAGTTCGCACGGTTCAGCATTGGCGGGGCGATGCTCATCTTCTGGCTAGGCTATTTCTACCTCTTGAGGCTCACGCGTGCCCGTTAAGTCGCGCGACCTCCGCCGCCGTCTGGTCACGCCCGAAGGCGTCGATCTGGGCGTTGTGCTCGGCGAAATCGGGCAACGCGCGTCGGCTTTCATGCTTGATGCCATCGTGTTGATCGCCGGGCTGGTTGTCATGACCCTGATCGCGATTTTCGGGGTATTTGGCGTCGGTGAGGCAGCGTTCCAGCCCATTGTCATCCTGTGGCTGCTCGGCTTTTTCATTCTCCGTAATTTCTATTTCATCATCATGGAAATGCGCCCGCGCGCCGCGACACTTGGCAAGCGCTGGTCGGGCTTGCGCGTTGTGGCGCGCGACGGCGGACGGTTGACGGGCGATGCCGTCATTGCCCGCAATCTGATGCGTGAGATCGAGGTTTTTCTGCCCTTGAGCTTGCTTGCGGGCGGCGGGGCGGGTGGCACCGTCGATGGTTGGACAACGATGTTCGGGTTCGGCTGGACCGCGATTTTCCTGCTGTTCCCTTACTTCAACGCGGACCGGCTTCGCGTTGGCGATCTGCTCGCGGGGACCTGGGTCATCCAGACGCGACCCAAAAAACTGGTCGAGGATTTGTCGGTCGCGCCCGCCGGGGCGTTCACCTTCACGGCGGCGCAGCTTGATGCTTACGGCGCTTATGAACTCGATGCGCTCGATGGCGTCATTCGCAAAAGCGATGGCGAAGCGCGGACGATGGTCGCGCAAACGATCATAGACCGGATCGGCTGGACCAGTGACGTTTTGGACATCGACGGTTTCCTCAACGCTTACTACACGCAATTACGCGCGCATCTGGAGAAGGGATTGCTGCTCGGACGTCGCCGCGAAAGCAAACATGACGCGACGTTGACAACGGCCAACAGCGTGTTTCAGTTCAGCGGCGCGCAATTGGGCGTTTATGGCCCGGCTGAATATGCCAAACTCGGCGAAGTCCTCCGCATGACCGACAGCAGTGCGAAGTTGAAAGTCGCTCAAGCTATCATCAACAAAATCGGGTGGGACCGCGACGTGACCGACATCGACGGGTTCCTCAAATCTTATTACGCGGCGCTGCGCGAACGTATGGAGAGCGTTGCCATTGCGGGCAACGGGCGATAGGACGCTGAGGCTTCACCAACATGGGGGTGTGAAGCATGATCGGCATCATCATGGGCAGCCAGTCCGATTGGGACACGATGCGCCACGCCGCGGAAACCCTCGACGCGCTGGGCGTGCCGCACGAGACCAAGATCGTGTCAGCTCACCGCACGCCCGACCGGCTTTATGACTATGCAAAAGGTGCCTCTGCTCGCGGGATCAAAGTGATTATCGCGGGCGCGGGCGGTGCGGCGCATTTGCCCGGCATGGCGGCATCGATGACGATCCTGCCAGTGCTCGGTGTGCCGGTTGAATCGCACGCGCTGAAGGGGATGGATAGCTTGTTGTCCATCGTCCAGATGCCCGGCGGTGTGCCAGTGGGCACGCTGGCGATTGGCAAAGCGGGCGCGATCAATGCCGGGCTGCTCGCGGCGTCGATCCTCGCGCTTTCGGATACGGCTTTGGCCGAACGACTGGCCGCATGGCGCAAGGCACAGAGCGACGGGGTCGCCACCGATCCGGCATGACGATGCTGCCCCCCGGATCGACCATTGGCATTATCGGCGGCGGGCAATTGGGCCGGATGCTGGCGCTGGCCGCCGCACCGCTTGGGTATCGCGTGCGGATTTACGATCCCGATCCAGATTGTTGTGCGGGTCAAATCGCGGCGCTGACTGTTGGTGCGTTTGACGATCGGGCGGCGCTCGCGGCATTTGCGGGCCAAGTCGATGTTGCGACATATGAGTTCGAAAATATTGATGCGGGGCCACTGGAAGAAGTTGCCGCCCGCGTGGCCATTTACCCCCCGCTAAACGCCCTCCGCATTGCGCAGGACCGGATTGCGGAAAAGGAGTTCGCGGCGGCACAGGGCGGGCAAACAGCGCCTTGGACCCCTGTCAATTCACGGGCAGATTTGGACGCGGCCATCGCGAAAATCGGGACGCCCGCAATCCTCAAAACAACCCGTTTCGGCTATGACGGCAAGGGGCAGGCGCGGCTGATGTCGCCCGCCGATGCCGACGCTGCATGGGAAGCAATCAACGGCAACCCAGCCATCCTCGAAGGGTTGGTCGCGTTCGATCATGAATTCTCCATCCTCGTCGCGCATGGACAGGACGGCGCGAGCGTCACGTGGGATGCACCCGAAAATGTCCATGTCGATGGCATCCTCGCGACCTCAACCGTGCCACCACACCCTGACATCATCGCCCAAGTCCATGAAGCCAAGGCGCTCGCCGTGCGGATCACCGACGCGCTCGATTATGTCGGCGTACTCGCCATCGAATTTTTCGCCAGCGCCAACGGCCCCGTGTTCAATGAAATGGCGCCGCGCGTCCACAATAGCGGCCATTGGACGATCGAAGGCGCAACAACCTCCCAGTTTGAAAACCATATCCGCGCGGTCGTTGGACTACCGCTCGGTGTGACCGATCTGGTCGCGCCGAACGTCGTCATGCAGAACCTGATCGGCGACGATGCCAACCGCTGGCCCAATTTTGCTGCCGAACCCGGCGCACACCTCCACCTCTACGGCAAAGGCGCGCCCAGTCCGGGCCGCAAAATGGGGCATGTTACCAAGTTAACCCTCTCCCCTTGAGGGAGAGGGAATTTCTTGCCTAAGCCCGCGTGCCCGTCATCGGGCTGGTGCCGAACATCCCGGCCTTGACACCGCCGGCCAGCGTATCGCCGTCAATCGTCGCATCGCATTCCAGAACCATCGGCATCGGCACTTTCATGTCCATCGTCCATGTCAGCGTATTGCCGTCGATCTTACCATTGTCGCAGGAAAGCGACCCCATCGCGCCTGCATTGGTGCCCGACCAAGTGCCATCGCCATTGTCATTGACGGTCATCACCGACTGCTGCTCGCCTAGTGGCGATTTGACCACGCAATTCCATGATCCTGCTACGTTCGACATCATTCTCTCCTGTTACGACTCATTTGTCGGATGGTGGTGCCAGCATTTCGACGGGCAGACCGGTTTTGGCAAGCTGTGCTTTCACGCTCGCGGCATCGCCGACCACGATCCATGTCAGTTTTGACGGATCAACCACTGCGCGCGCCGCCGCGTCGAAATCTGCGGCGGTCATGGCACGGTAGCGGGCGGGGAGCTTTTCCCAATAATCATCGGAACGGCCGAGCCAAATGATCCGCTGCATCGACCCCAGCACCGCGTCCGACGTTTCAAACGCACCAGGCAATTCGCGGATTGATCCGTTGGTGGTGCGCTCAAGCTCCGCCGCTGTCGTGCCCTTTGGTCCCAAGAAGTCCTTCATCTGCGACAGGATGGCGACAACCGAATCCCCGGTCTGGTCGGCCTGCACCGGCGCGCTCACGGTGAACGTCGTGCGCCCCTCATAACCGTTGACGCCGGACCCCACACCATAGGACCAGCCCTTGGTTTCGCGCAGGTCGCTGTTCATCCGCGACAGGAACGAGCCACCAAGCACATCATTGGCTTGGCGCAGGGTGACGAGATCGTCCTTGCCCGTTTTTTCGAGGACGAAGCCGCTCTGAATGACCGACTGCACTGACCCGGGCCGGTCGATCAGATAGATTTTGTTCGATGGCGCGGGGATCGGCGCGGTGAACGCCTTGATGGGCTTGGGCATCGCGGGCAGCGTCCAATTGCTGAATGCGGCCTCTAGTTGCGGTGTCAGCGCGGCCAGCGTCGTATCACCAACCACGAAAATCTGCGCATTGTCGGCGCGCATCCAGTCGCGATGGAAATTGGCAATGGCGTCGCGCGAAATCTTTGTGACGCTCAAAGTGTTTCCGATACCGCCACCCATGCGACCATAAGGATGCGCAGCGCCATAAAGCAGCGGCGGAAACATATAGCTGGCAATGCCTTCGGGCGAGCTGAGCGCCCCCTTGATCCGCGCCAGTTGCTGGCCGCGCACCCGTTCGACATCGGCGGACGCAAAGGCAGGGTTGCGGATGATGTCAGCCATCAAGCCAAGCGAAAGCCCCAGATTAGCGGTTGGTGCGTAAAGGCTCACACTGGTGCGGTCGATCGTTCCGCCCGCAGAAATGCTAGAGCCGAGCCGCTCATTTTCTTCGGCAATTTGCGTCGCCGTTCGCTTTTTTGTGCCTTCATCCAGCGCGGCAATCATGAGGGCATGCGTGCCCAATGCACTGGCGGGATCGCTCGACGTGCCTGCATCAAAACTGACCGAGACCCGCACGACTGGCACTGCGCTACGCTTTGCAAAAAAGACTGGAATGCCGTTCGACAAGGTCGCCCGTTCGATGGTCGGAAAATCAAGTTCGGTCAGCGTGCCGACCGGCGGCGCGGGGCGCGGCTCGGATTTAACGATCCCTGTTGCGGGCATTGGCGCAGGTGGCGGAACGGTCGACGGCGTATCCCCGGTCATTGCCAACATTTCGGGCGACGTGTCACGCTTGCCGGGTTCGATCGTCAGGTTGAACGCCGGACGGCTCATCCACTTACGCGCCGCTGCCACAACTTGCGCAGGCGTCAGCGCCGCCAGTTCCTTCAACTCGGCCTTATATTTCGCTGGATTGTTCGAATAGATCAGTCCCTCCGCCAGCGCGACCGCTTTGCCGCTGAACCCGCCGACCGATTCATAACCACCAATGGTACCCGAAGCCGTGCGCGTCGCCACACGCTGCACTTCGTCCGCCGTTGGCCCTTCCTTCAGGAATTGCGCGATCAACTCGTCAAGCCGCTTCGACACGGCGGCGACATCGCGCCCCGGCTTCACATCGGCGGACACAGTCAACACCCCGACTTGCTCAAAAGCGCTGACCGAGGCGGACACATTCACCGCCGACGCCTCACCCCGCACCAGCGCATTGTCGAGCCGGCTCGCCGACAGCCCGCCCAGAACAGCTGCCGCCGCCGACAGCGCCGACGTATCTTTGCCATTCACACCCTCGACTGCCCATTGCCGCATGATCTTGGTGTAAGGGACTTGATCCTTCAGTACCTTGGTCACGGGCGCTGCCAGTGTCGGCACGGGCGCCGGCAACCGCACGACTTTTGGCCCACGCTTTATGCCACCGAACCAGCGTGTTACCTTTTCGCGCGCGGTCTTCTCATCAATATCGCCCGCCAGCACCAGTACCGCATTGTCCGGCCCGTATTTGGCGCGGAACCAATTCTGCACATCGGACAGGCTCGCCCCGTTCAAGTCGGCCATCGAACCGATTGTGTTGTGATAATAAGGGTGCCCTTTTGGAAACAGCGTGGCGTAGGTCACATATTCGACCTGGCCAAAGGGCTGGTTGTCGCCCTGCCGCTTTTCGTTCTGGACAACCCCGCGCTGGTTATCCAGCTTTTCCTGGGTCACTGCGCCAAGCAAATGACCCATACGGTCACTTTCAAGCCACAGGACGCGGTCCAATGCGGCGGCAGGCACCGTCTGGAAATAATTGGTCCGGTCATTCGAGGTCGTGCCGTTATAATCGGTCGCGCCGATTTGTTGGAGCGGCTCGAAAAAATCGCTCGGCGAATTTTCGGAGCCATTGAACATCAAATGCTCGAACAAATGCGCAAAGCCCGTCTTGCCGTTCGGCTCATCCTTTGACCCGACATGATACCAGACCGACACGGCAACCACCGGCGCTTTGCGGTCGGTGTGAACCAGCACGCGCAAGCCATTGGGCAGCGTGAATGCCTTGTATGGAATATCGACCTTTGCGATCAGGTCCGCGACCGGCGCTGGTTTATCCGCCGCGAAGGCAGGCGCGGCAAAGAGCAAAGGCAGAGACAGCAGAGCAGCACGGTTCATCGTCGTTCCTTTTGGGAAAAGCACATGTTTCACTGGTTTAACAGGGCAAGACAGCGGTGCAATCAACTAAAGCTCGTCAATCATCCCCGCCAGCACCGTCAAACAGTCCCGAGCTAATTGCCGCGACCGTTCGGGTGACCAGCCGCGTGTCGCATCGGGCGCGTCGGCATTGTCCTTGAACGGCATTTCAAGCGTCATCGACACGGCACCAAAGCGTTCGGCCAACTGGTTGGTCGACATCGATAGATTGGCTTTCCCCGGCCCCGCCGTCGGATAGCCATGCTTGGTCTGAAAATCGGCTGTCTGCGCCGCCAACCGCGACAGATACATGTCATACAAATCACCCTGCCGCTTGGTCCAAGACGGGATGCCGTGAAACCCCGCCATGAACGCGTGCGGGATTGATTCATCACCGTGGACATCCATCGAAAAATCGACGCCGACGCGGTCCATTTCATTGCGCACCATCAACACTTCAGGGCTCCGTTCAGGCGTCGGATTCGCCCATTCACGGTTCAGGTTCACGCCGACCGAATTGGTCCGCAAATGCCCCCGCGCGCTGCCGTCGGGATTCATGTTGGGGACGATATAAAACGTCGCGGCCTCGCGCAGCGCTGCTGCCGTCGCATCGTTTGACACGAGCAGGTCGAGCGCCCCTTCCATCCACCATTCGGCCATACTTTCGCCGGGATGCTGGCGCGCATAAAGCCACACGGACAGAGGCCCGTTGCCAATTTCAAGCAAATCAATCGGCCGCTCGTCATGCGTTTCGCCCAGCACGCGGTGCCCGACATGCGGGACGGCGGCAATCCGGTCGATAAGCGCTGCGTGCCGGTCCATCGGATAGGGCGCGAAATAGGCGAACCAGACGCTATCGGTCTCGGGCGCGTAACGGATCGTCAGGACGCCATTGCTGTATGACGTATCGGTGCGCAGCCAGTCGCTATTATCCGCGCTTACACAAGCACGATAACCCGGCCAGCCCAGCGGATAGGCCGATCCGCCGCAATTGGTGACCAGCAACTCAAGCGCCTGTCCAGCCGCGCCATCGACGCGGAAATAAAACCATTGATAGAAATCCGAATCCTTGTCGCGGCGGATGGCGAGAGTGGCGCGGGGTCCGTCGATGCCGGAAACTTCGATATTGCCGCCGTCAAAATCGGCGTGGATGCTGATGCTCATGGCACCGTGATAGTGCGGCCTGACTCGCCGGGGAAGTCCTTGAACAGCGCGGTGGCCAATTTGTCGGCGGCCAGCCCCGGTTGCGAAGCAGCGGCGTTTGATCCCGCTTCGGTTTCGGCGCGCCCTTCCCAAACAATGCCTTTGCCACCGCGTTCACGCAGCTGCACGGACAAGCGTGTCACAATAATTTCGCTGCTCTTGTTGCCGCCCAAACCGAAGCTCGCGCCGAGTCCGACGCCACCGCCGTAACCGCCCGTCCCGCCACCAACGCCGATCGTGATCGGCGACCGCTTTGGCGCGGCGGCCCGCGTGTCACGCGTCACTTCGGTTGCAAAAGTATAGCGTGCTTCAGTCCCGCCTGCGGAAAATCCCAGCCTCGACAACTCGCGCGCGACTGCGGCGTCATAGGCAGCGCGTTCCAGACTGTTATCAAGCGCAACCGGCGCGACCGCCGCACGGACAATTTCGCTTCCCAAATGGAAACGCGTTACTTGCACCGGTGGTATGCTTGCAGCACATCCGCCGAGGGCGAGGGCCGTGGATAAAAGCAAAGCGCGCGTGATCATCATCCTACTCCTGACAAGTCGTTACGGGTATAACAAGCGACGGACGATATAGTGCCGCATTCGCCTTGACTTCGCCAGCCCGCTTGCCTAGGCGCGGCGCTCGCAATTTCTCGAAGATAAAGTTGTTCGCCATGAAGATTCGTAACTCGTTGAAGTCCCTGAAGGACCGCCACCGCGACAACCGCGTGATTCGTCGTCGCGGCCGTACCTATGTGATCAACAAGACGAATCGCCGCTTCAAGGCGCGTCAAGGCTGAATTGTGCGCCGCTTAGCGGAGCTAAGCGCGACTCAAATCAGCCCGGCCGGCGTCACCCCGTGACGACTGCCCGTGACGACCGACGACAACATGGGCTTTGCCCATGTCGATTCTCTACCCCCCATCCAGTCTTAATGCCCCTTCAACTCCTCGCCGGTCAGGCGGACGACGTGGAGGACGTTGGTTGATCCCGGCGTGCCGAACGGGACGCCTGCCATCATGATCACACGGTCGCTGCCACTGGCGAGGTGGTGGCGGAGCACCATGCGCTTTGACTTCGCAACCATGTCTTCAAAACTATTCACGTCGCGCGTGTGCACGGCATGGACGCCCCAAAGCAGCCCAAGCCGCCGCGCGGTTTCGACGTTGGGCGTCAGCACCAGCAACGGCACCGACGGCCGCTCACGCGAAATCCGCCGCGCCGTTGATCCCGAAGACGTAAAGCATGTGATCACTTTTGCCCCCACCGTCAGGGCAATTTCGCGCGCCGCTTCGGACAGCGCATCGGCAGTCGTCGGATCAGCCTTCGTCTCGGTGAAGTGCAGCCGCGCCGTATAGCCGGGGTCGGCCTCCACCATCATCGCAATCCGGTCCATCATGCTGACCGATTCAACGGGCCACGCGCCCGCCGCACTTTCCGCCGACAGCATGACCGCATCCGCGCCGTCATACATGGCCGTGGCCACGTCGGAGACTTCGGCACGCGTTGGCGTTGGCGCGACAATCATCGATTCGAGCATTTGCGTGGCAACCACCACCGCGCGCCCCATCCGCCTTGCCGTTTCGACAATGCGCTTCTGCGCAGGCGGCACGGCTTCAGGCGGGAGCTCGACGCCCAGATCACCGCGCGCGACCATCACCGCATCGGCCATCTCGATAATATCTTCGAGCCGATCGAGCGCTGCCGGTTTCTCGATCTTCGCCAGCAATGCGGCGCGCCCCTGAATCAGCTTGCGCGCTTCGGCCAGATCCTCCGGTCGCTGAACGAACGACAGCGCAACCCAATCGACATTCTGATCAAGCGCGAACGCCAGATCGCTCCGGTCCTTTTCGGTCAGCGCGGCCATCGGCACGACCACATCGGGCACATTCAGCCCCTTACGGTCGCTCAGCATCCCGCCGACTTCGACCCGCGTCGTCACATGATCCTCGGCCATGCTGGTCACGCGCAGCACCAGTTTGCCATCGTCGAGCAACAACCGCGCGCCAACTTCCAATGCGACAAAAATCTCCTTGTGCGGCAAACACACCCGCATCGCATCACCCGGTGTCGGATCGCGGTCGAGCCGAAACTCGGAGCCCGACAGAAGCTCGACTTTCCCGTCGGCAAACGTTCCTACGCGCAGCTTCGGCCCCTGAAGATCGGCCAGTATCGTCGTCGGCCGCCCCAGTGTCCTTTCAAGGCTCCGGATCGCCGCGATGACCGCCTTGTGATCGTCCTGCGTCCCGTGGCTCATGTTGACGCGGAACGCATCGGCACCGGCACGCATCAGCTTTTCGATCATTTCGGGCGTCTTGCTCGCAGGGCCAAGCGTCGCGAGAATCCGGACTTTTCGGGCACGTGGCGGCAATGTTTGAACCAACTTTGTCTCTCCCCGACTGGTCGTGTCCTCGAATAGAGCCTAAATGCGACACTTCAAGCGAGGGTATTCGTATGCAAGAGATTTCAGACGCCGTAGCGGCAACCGCGTTTCGCCGCCTCGTCGCGCATTTGCAGCACCGTCAGGATGCGGCGAACATCGACTTGATGGGCCTCGCGGGGTTCTGTCGCAATTGCCTGAGCGACTGGGTCGCCGAAGCTGGGGATATGTCTAAAGACAAGGCGCGCGAGGCGATTTACGGCAAGCCCTATGACGAATGGAAAAAGAACCAGCCCGCCGCCACCCCCGAGCAAATTGATCAGATGAACGCCAGTGTCGCAAAAAACCGTTTGGGCTGAGCTTGTCGAAGCCTTGTCCTTCTTATAACCGCACTCGCTCAGAACAGGCCAACCCTTCGACAAGCTCAGCGCGAGCGGTGTGGGAGTGAACAAGGATTTATATGAGCGACATCATTCAAGCCGACCAGCTGCGCCTCCTCATCGAACGGATCGAGCGTTTGGAAGAAGAGAAAAAAGGCATCAGCGACGACATCAAGGATGTCTACGGCGAAGCCAAAGCCGTCGGCTATGATCCCAAAATCATGCGTCAGATTGTCCGCCTGCGCAAAATGGACAAGAATGACCGCGACGAAGCCGAAACGCTGCTCGACATGTATAAAACTGCGTTGGGCCTGGGCTAAGCATAAGGAGACACTGCCATGATCATGACCACCACGACCAGCATCGAAGGCAAGCCGGTCCGCGAATATCTGGGCATCGTCACTGGCGAAGTCATCGTTGGGGCGAACATCTTCAAGGATCTGTTCGCCAGCGTCCGCGACATCGTCGGTGGACGGTCGGGCGCGTATGAATCCACCCTGCGCGATGCCCGCAAGACCGCGCTCGACGAAGCGTCTGCCGAGGCGCGCGCGCTGGGTGCAGACGCTGTTATCGGTGTCGATCTCGATTATGAAGTGCTGGGCCAAGGCGGATCGATGTTGATGGTCACCGCGTCGGGCACCGCGGTGAAGTTCTGACGCATGGCAGGTCATTCCAAATTCAAAAACATCATGCACCGCAAAGGCGCGCAGGATAAAAAGCGCGCGGCGGCATTCTCAAAGCTGAGCCGTGAAATCACGGTTGCGGCGAAATCAGGCCTGCCCGATCCCGCGATGAACGCACGCCTCCGCTCCGCCGTTATCACCGCGCGGGCAGGCGGGATGCCCAAGGATAATATCGAACGCGCGATCAACAATGCCTCGAAAAATGACGGCGCGAATTACGAGGAAATCCGTTACGAAGGCTTCGGCCCCGGCGGCGTCAGCCTCATCATCGAAACCCTGACAGACAACCGCAACCGCACCGCGACCAACGTGAAAACTGCTGTCTCCAAAAACGGCGGCAATCTGGGCGCACCGGGGGCGGTCAGCCATGCGTTCGACCGGCTCGGCCAGATTACCTATCCGGCAAAGGCGGGCGATGCCGAAACTGTATTCGACGCCGCGCTTGAAGCTGGTGCAGAAGACGTGTCCTCAAGCGAAGACGGCCACGAAATCTGGACCGCACAAGGCGACCTCCACGAAGTCGCCAAAGCGCTCGAAAAAGCGCTTGGCGAACCCGAAGGCGTCAAACTGGCATGGCGCCCGCAAGTGATGGTCAGCGTCGGCGAAGGCGATGCAGGCACACTCATGAAGCTGCTCGATGCGCTCGATGATGACGATGATGTCCAGACCGTTTGGGGCAATTATGATGTCAGCGACGAGATCATGGAGCAGTTGGGTTGAGCCAAAACAACCCCTCTCCCCTTGCGGGAGAGGGCGACTCGCGCCGCAGCGCGAGCGGGGTGAGGGGAATAAGTGGCGGCTTTCCCTTACACCCCTCTCCCCGCTCAGCTCCGCTCAGTCGCCCTCTCCCTCAAGGGGAGAGGGGTAATCGATCATGATCATCCTCGGCCTCGACCCCGGCCTTGGCACGACCGGCTGGGGTGTGATTGCGGCGCAGGGCAACCGCCTGAGCCATATCGCCAATGGCCAGATCAAGACCGACCCAAAGATGCCGCTAGCCGAGCGGCTCTATGTCCTCGACACGTTGCTCGCTGATCTGCTCATCGAACATAATCCCGAAGGCGCGGCAGTCGAGGAAGTGTTCGTCAACACCAACGCCCAATCGACGCTGAAACTTGCCCATGCGCGCGGCGTGATCCTGCTCGCGGCAGCGCGGCGCGGGATTGTCGTCGGCGAATATGCCGCGCGGCTGGTGAAGAAAGCGGTCGTGGGAACCGGCGCGGCGGAAAAGCAGCAGGTTCAGGCCATGCTGAAAATCCTGCTGCCGGGCGTCAAAATTGCTGGGCCTGATGCCGCCGATGCGCTGGCCGTGGCGATTTGCCATGCGCATCACGGCGCGGCTAGGGCGATGCGATGATCGCCCGCCTCACCGGAACCCTCGCCGAAACAGCATCGGACCATGCCGTGCTCGACGTCGGCGGCGTCGGCTATCTGGTGCAGGCCTCGACGCGGACACTGACCAGCATCGGCCCCGTCGGCGGAACAGTGATGCTGTTTACCGATATGCAGGTCCGCGAGGATTCGATGACGCTGTTCGGTTTTGCGAGCAGTGAGGAACGCGAATGGTTCCGCTTGCTCACCGGCGTGCAGGGTGTCGGCGGGCGCGTGGCCTTGGCGATCCTCTCGGTCCTCGATGCCAGCGAACTCAGCCGCGCCATCGCCAGCGCTGATGCGACAATGGTCACGCGCGCCAACGGCGTCGGCCCCAAACTCGCCGCGCGCATCGTCAATGAACTGAAAGGCAAAGTCGGCGGGATCGCTTTGGGTGCCCCCGGCGTGGTGGCCGTCGCAGGCGCAGCACAGGACGCGGTATCGGCCCTCATCAACCTCGGCTTCCGCCCCGCCGAGGCCAGTGTTGCCGTGGCCAAAGCGGACGAAGAACTAGGCGCTGGCGCTGGGCTCGATGCTCTGGTGCGGGTGGCGTTGAAGAAAGTGGCGCGGTGACTGCCCCCTACAGCCGTCACCCAGAACTTGTTTCAGGGTCCATCGCGAGCCGCAACCAAACCCACCGGGTCCAGCCCCAATCCCACCGCCAAATCCGTCCACGGCAAATTCTCGGATTCGATCAGATTAATCTTCCACGGACGATGCCAGTTCTTCAACTGCTTCTCGCGCTTGATCGCGGTCGGCATGTCTTCGAAAAACTCGAACCGGACGAGGCGGTGAACCGCATATTTGGACGTGAACCGCCCACCCTTGAGCTCGCGATGTCGAACCATCCGCGCCAGAAGGTTCGACGTCACACCAATATACAACGTCCCATAATGCTTGCTCGCAAGAATGTAGACGCACGGCTGTTTGCTCATCGAACGCACCTTATCAAAAACCGCCGTCACCCTGAACTCGTTTCAGGGTCCATTCCACGTGCTACGACCATAAGTTGCGTGTCGGAATGGATGCTGAAACAAGTTCAGCATGACGGCGTGTTGAGGGCAGTTTGCGAATCTCGACAAGCGGGCGTGACGCAGGATGAGTTGATGGGGGCGGTGGGGTGAGTAACCAATTTCCAAACTTTCGCCATGCTCAGGGCGAGCAAGGTCCGTTTTATCGGCGAGGGGCTAAAATCCTTCCGTTCCGTCGGCGGACATCGTTCGCAATACTTTTGACGATCGCCATTGTGATCGGATGGCTTGTGGGTCTTTTTGTTTGAAATGACATCCCCCCTCTCTCCCCAGCGCCAGCCCGAGGACATTGACGCTGCCCTGCGCCCCAAGACGCTCGACGAATTCGTCGGGCAGAAAGCGGCGCGCGAGAATCTGCGCATTTTTATCGAGGCGGCAAAACAACGCGGGGACGCCCTCGACCATGTCCTCTTCTTCGGCCCGCCGGGCCTCGGCAAGACCACACTCGCACAGATCATTGCGCGCGAGCTTGGCGTCGGCTTTCGCGCCACGTCCGGCCCGGTCATCGCCAAGTCGGGCGATCTTGCCGCGCTGCTCACCAATCTCGAGTATGGTGACGTCCTGTTCATCGACGAGATTCACCGGCTTGCTCCTGCGGTCGAGGAAATCCTCTATCCCGCGATGGAGGACCGCGCGCTTGATCTGATGATTGGCGAAGGGCCGTCGGCGCGGAGCGTCCGCATCGACCTGCCCAAATTCACGCTCGTCGGCGCGACCACGAGACAGGGCCTCCTCACCACGCCGTTGCGCGACCGTTTCGGTATCCCGGTGCGGCTGCATTTCTACACCGTCGATGAACTCGAAAAAGTCGTTACCCGCGCTGCGGCGCTGCTCGATCTCGACATCGCCCCCGATGGCGCTGCCGAAGTCGCCAAGCGCAGTCGCGGCACCCCGCGCATTGCCGGACGCCTGCTGCGCCGCGTTCGTGATTTCGCCAATGTAGCGGGCGATGCGACCGTCACGCGCAAGATCGCGGATGCCGCGCTGACCCGTCTCGAAGTCGACAGCATGGGCCTTGACGCGATGGACCGACGTTATCTGATGATGATTGCCGACATTTACAAAGGCGGGCCGGTCGGCGTCGAAACGCTCGCCGCTGGCCTGTCCGAACCGCGTGACACCATCGAAGAAGTGATCGAGCCCTACCTCATTCAGTTGGGTCTCGTGGCGCGGACGGCGCGGGGTCGTTGTCTGAACGCGGGGGGGTGGAAGCATCTGGGCCTGACCCCGCCGAGCGATGTTCAGGATGGACTGTTTGATCAATAGGCCCCTCGCGGCGCGGCTCGAACCGCAACACCCGCTCGCTCCGCCGCAGGACAAAACCGATCAGGCCAAAGCCCGCAATGACAATGGCCCATACTTCCGGCCCCAGCCATGATGAAAACGTCTTTGCGCCCGAAACAACACTGTCGACGCCCTCCCGAAAGCCATTGCGCGCCGGAGTCAGCGGTTTTTCGTCCTGCCCGGTAAAGATCAACGCTTCTTCCGACGGCGGCGGCACCACGCTGTTCGCATCCTCGGCGACCACGAAGTTGCCATTGTCCCCATCATCGGCGGCAATCACCGGCGCGGCAATGAACAGGCAGGCAGCGGCAAAAACGCCGAAGCGCATGGTGGTGGTCCCCAATTCGCGCTCTCCATATCCGCTTGTGGCGCCCCGCGGTCAATGTTCGTGGGAAGCGAAGGGTAAATCGTTGTAATAAGCGGGCGAACGGGGATTCCCTCAACTCGCCGCACGCCCTAAGGGGGCGAGACAGGGTTAATTCAGGTTCAAAGCCCGACATGGAGATTGAATGAACAGCATGCTGCCCGCCGCCGCCGACGCCGTGTCCATGAGCCCGATCGCGCTGTTCCTTCAGGCCGATATCGTCGTGAAGGGCGTGATGATTTCGCTGCTGCTCGCCAGCATCTGGACGTGGGCGATTATTATTGGCCAATGGCTGAGCCTCGGCAAAACCGCGCGGGACAGCGACGCGTTCGAACGCGAATTTGTGAAGGCCGAAAATGTCGAGGATTTCGCGCGCAGCCATCAAGCATCGAAAGTGCCAAGCGCGCAGATCTTTCAGGCCGGATTTGCCGAATGGCGCGCCTCCACCCGCGTCACACCGATTGACAAGGATGCGACGCGCTCGCGGCTTTCCACCATGCTGTCGTCGACTATTGCCAGTGAAATTGACCGCCTTTCGGACCGGCTGAATGTGCTTGCCACGGTTGGATCAGTTGCGCCTTTTGTCGGCCTGTTCGGCACGGTCTGGGGCATTATGCGCAGTTTCACTGGCATTGCAGCGGCGCAGAATACGTCACTTGCCGTGGTCGCGCCCGGCATTGCGGAAGCGCTATTTGCCACAGCGCTGGGCCTGTTCGCCGCCATCCCTGCGGTTATTGCCTATAACCGTTTTGGCCACCGCGTGAACCGGATCGAGGCGCGATTGGGCCGCTTCGCCGACGGCTTCCACACCACGCTCAGCCGCGAACTGGACCGCGTGGCGTGAGTTTCCAACTCCCCTCCGAACGTGGTCGGCACCGCCGCGCGCCGATGGCGGACATCAATGTCACGCCAATGGTCGACGTGATGCTCGTGCTGCTGATCATCTTCATGGTTACGGCACCGTTGTTGACGGCGGGCGTGCCCGTGAACCTGCCCGATGCGCGCGCCAAGCCGCTTGATCAGGATGCGAAACCGGTCTCGATCTCGCTCGACAAGGACGGCCGAATTTTCGTCGGAGACGCCGAGGTTTCAAAAGCCGACTTGCCCAACATGCTCGAGCGACTGGTCGCACGCGGTGGGGACAAGCCGCCCCAGATTTTCCTGCGTGCTGACAAAGAGCTTGATTACGGTCGCGTCATGGCCGTGATGGGAGAGCTTAATCGCGCCGGGCTGAACCGCGTTTCGATGCTCGCGGTCAGTCAATAATGCAGCGCGTCGAGCAGACTGGCCTTGGCATCTCGGTCGTTGGCCATGTCGCAATTTTCACGATCCTGTCGCTGGGCCTGTTCGCCGCGAGCAAGCCGTCCATCATCCCACCAACGCCGATTGATGTGCAGATTGTCGACCAAATCGGCCTGACCGATACAGCGCCCGAACCGCCCAAAGTCGCCCCCGCGCAAAGCGTCGCGCCGGTCGTCGGTCCGCCCGAGGCAGCCGAACCTGAACCCGCGCCGCAGCCTTCGCCAACGCCCCCTGCCCCCGCGCCGGTCCAGCGTCAAGCCGTGCCGACACCCAAGCCGAGCCCGACACCGAAACCCGCACCAAGGCCTGCGCCGGTAGCCAAGCCCGTCACAAAACCCGTGCTGCCCGAACCCGCCGCAGTGGCGAAACCAGCCCCCGCCAAACCGGCCGTGAAATCTTCGCTCACCCCGGCACGCGGATCAAAGCTGGGCGATGACTTCCGCAAGGGGCTGACTGCGACGCCCTCGACAAGCACATCGCAAGCGCCGCGCGTCGCGACCGTCGGCCCCGCCCAGCTTGCGGGCCTCGCTGCGGCCATTCGCCGCCAGGTGCAACCCTGCGCTGATCGTATCACGAGTCCTGGCCCCGGTGCCGAGCGGATCACGACCAAGATCAATCTGCAGATGAACCGCGACGGCAGCTTTGCCGCCAATCCGCGCGTCGTCAGCCAAGTCACCGACGAGGACAATGTGCGATATGGCGGGCGGGTCGGGGAACTGGCGAAGGCGGCATTCGTTCAATGTTCGCCATTCGAGCTTCCGGCGGAGCTTTATGATGGGTGGAAGAATATCAATCTAAACTATAAGCTGCCGGGCTGAGGCGAGAGGGACATGCGCTTGAAATTTATCCGATTTTGCCTTCCCGTCTTTGGCATTCTGTCCAGCGCAGCATTCGCGCAGACGATGCCGCCGCCTGCTCCACCGGCAGGGACAGCCATCGAGGTTGATGTCGTCGGCGGGACGACGGCGGATGTGGTCATTGCCGTGCCGGTCATGCCGACGCCGCAAAGCGTGCCGACCGACGCCGGTTCGACCGAAGCGCTGGGTCGCCAAGTCGCCGAAGTCGTTGCATCGGACCTTCGCGGGTCAGGCTTGTTCAAGCCGCTCGGGCCATCGGGCCTTCCTGGCATTACGTTCCCCGAAGTCACCGCACCGGCCTTCGGCAAATGGGGCAGTGCAGCCGCACTCGTCCAAGGGTTCGTCCGCGCGAATGGCGATGGGCAACTCACTGTCGGTTGTTATCTTTATGACGTGGCGCTGAAATCCGAACTCACCCGCGCGGGCTATGTCATTTCGGCGCGCGACTGGCGGCGCGCCGCGCATAAATGTGCCGATGCGATTTACAGCCGCTTGTCGGGCGAAAGTCCGTTCTTTGACAGCCGCGTTGCCTATATCGCTGAGACTGGGCCGAAAGAAAACCGCGTCAAACGCCTTGCCATCATGGATTCGGATGGCGCCAACCACCGCTTTCTGACCAACGGCCAGAATATCGTCCTGACCCCGCGCTTTTCGCCTGATTACAAGTCAATCGTTTATCTGAGCTATGCCGGGAAGCGCCCACGTATCTATGTCTACGACATTGGCAGCGGTAAACAGCGGATGGTGACCGAAGGCGGATCAGCGGCGTTCGCCCCGCGCTGGTCACCCGACGGACGAACGATTCTTTACTCGATGGCCGTTGCAGGCAACACCGACATTTACGCCGTGCCTGCTGCTGGCGGCACCCCGCGCCGCCTCACCAACGCACCGGGCATCAATGTCGGTGGCAGCTTTTCGCCGAACGGGCAAAAGATCGTGTTCGAAAGCGACCGTTCGGGCTCCCAGCAACTTTATGTCATGAATGCCGATGGGTCGGGACAGCAGCGGATCAGCTTTGGCGGCGGACGGCATGCCACACCCGAATGGAGCCCACGCGGCGACCTCATCGCTTTCACCAAGATCGCGGGCAATTTCCGGATCGGCGTGATGAACCCCTCGGGCGGCGGCGAGCGTCTGCTGACCAACAGCTGGCAGGATGAAGCACCGACATGGTCACCCAATGGCCGCGTCATCCAGTTTTTCCGCACCAGTCAAGGGCGCGGCGGCAAATCCTCGCTGTGGCAAGTTGACTTGTCGGGCGTGAACGAACGCAAGCTGCCCACGCCCGTCGATGGATCCGACCCCACTTGGGGCCCGTTATTGCCGTGACACATATAAAATAAGGAGACCGAAAATGGCATCCACTGCAACAAAGCTGATGATTGCGGCGTCGCTGATCGCACTTGGCGCATGCGCGAAGAAGCCCCCGAAGGAATTGCCGCCTGCACCGATTGATTCGACGGGGCCCGTGACGACGACGCCCAATACAGGCGGTGCCGTGGTGCCCGGCAGTCAGGAAGATTTTGTCGCGAGCATTTCGTCTGACCGCATTTTCTTTGATACCGATAGCTCGGATGTGGATGGCCCCGATCAGGCGACGCTCCAGTCGCAGGCGGCATGGCTCGGCAAATATGCCGACAAGCGCATTACGGTAGAGGGCCATTGCGACGAACGCGGGACGCGCGAATATAATCTCGCGCTGGGCGAACGCCGCGCCAATGCGACCAAAAATGCGCTCGTTGCACTCGGCGTGAATGCCACGCGGATCACCACGATCAGTTACGGCAAGGAACGCCCCGATGCGACGGGTTCGGATGACGAAGCCTTTGCCCGCAACCGCCGCGCGGTAACGGTGACAGTGCAATAGGGCTCAGGACAGCGCAGCCAGTTTCTGAAGGTTCATCATCGCTGCCATCCCATGCGCCTGAATCTTGGCCATGATCGCTTGTTTATCGGTGTCGTCGGGACCGACGGCAGCGATAACTTTGCCGAAGCCGTCGAGGCGGCTTTTGCGTATCCAGCTGCGCAGTTTGGGCTCCTGACTCCAGCGGACCTGATTCATCATGTTGACGATGTTGGTCGCGGGGAAGAGCTCGATGCCGTCGGGGAAGGGCACTGTCGCGCACAACTCGTTCTTTTTGGCATCGTCGTCAAAATGCGCTTCGACATAAGCGACCAGCGCAGCGCTGAACGCAGGTTGCGGGGCGCGGATGAGCTGCGGGATGATCAGGTCGCCTTGGAAGATTGGGACCGCAGGGCGTTTCTCAACGGCCGACGCGGTGCAGTCGATATAAAGCGCGCCGGGTTCGACTGCGACTTTACCGCTGTCAAAGGACAAGCCGTCCGCTTCGACCGCGCGGACATGGCCTTTGCGGATGACATTGGTGATGCGCTGCAACGTCGCAATCTCGCCGCGTGAGATGGTCGCATAGTGCATCATCGTCGGCGTGACGTCCGCGTAAATGCGCGTCATCAGGCCGATGGCTTCGAGCTTGTCGAACAATTGCTGAACTGTCGCCGACGTCGCAAACGCCTCAATCTGGTCCGCTTGCGCGCCAATCGTGTCTTCAAAGAACTCGATGCCCGGCTGAACTTTCTCCCGCGCGAGCAGCCATGAATCGCGCGGCATCACCCATCGGATTCTTTCAGGAGCAGCACCCGAGCTGAGCAGCCAGACCCCGACATCCATCGCAGTCTTACCTGCACCAATGATGACGAAGCGGGTCGGCGGCGCCGCGTCCTTCCAGAGATGCGGCAACGCATTCGGCGTAACCAATCGCGCACCATCGGAGACCGGGAATTTGGGTTTGTGCGTTGAGGGGACGGTGGTGCCGTAATAAGTGCCATCCACGGTCTTGCGCCGGACTTTGACGTGTGTTTCGGCACCCGAAAGCATCGAAACGAAACGTCCATCGCCCTTGTAATCCGCCATCGGGAAGTAGTTCACCCGCCCACTCGGCAGCAGTTGTTGACGCATGACCGTATCAAAATAGCCACTGACTTCGGGGCCGGAGGCAAGCTCATACATGCCCGCATTTACGCCCACGGCATCCTTCTGCCCGCTTCCCAACGCCATCGAATTGACGCCATAGAATGCCGAAGGCTGGTGCAGCGCGACGAAGGAATAGGCGTCGTTCCAATGCCCGCCAGGTTTGCCATGGCGGTCGACAATCGTGATGTGCGCATCTGTTTCAGCCAGCAACGTGTCAGCAAAAGCGAGGCCCACAGCGCCGGCGCCAATGACGAGATAATCGGTCTCTATGCTGTTCATGGCGTCTCCTTATGCCGCCGATACTGCGGGTCGCCGAGACTAAACGCAAGCGGTGTCATTGGCCGAATTCTGTCAAAGATCGCACAAAAGTCGTCTCGCCGATTTCGCTTGTTCCTTTGTCAAAACTCATATAATAATGATATCATAATTAATGGAGGTTTCGATGGGGAATGACAACGCACTGAACGCCAGCCGGGAGTTTCGGGCGACCACAAACAGCGGTTATGCCATGTTGGCCGTTGCGCTGGTGTTGCTGGTTGTGGCGATGTTTATGATCACGCGGCTTGCCAGCGAGGCCACGGGGCCGATTTTTGCCATCGTTCCAATATTGGCGATGATTGGCGTGGTCCTGTGCCTGTCCGGTTTCTACATGCTGCAACCCAATCAGGCAGCGGCAATCACCTTGTTCGGCAGCTATAAGGGCACCGACCGGACGACGGGCCTGCGCTGGGTGCTGCCCTGGTATGGCAAGACAAAGATTTCAGCACGGTCCAACAATCTGATTTCCGACAAGATCAAGGTCAATGACTTGCGCGGCAACCCGATCGAGATTGCCGCGCAAGTTGTGTGGCGCGTGACGGACACCGCTCAGGCGCTGTTCGATGTTGATGATTACAAAGCGTTTGTCATGGTCCAGATCGAAGCCGCCGTGCGCACCATCGGCTCGCGTTATCCCTATGACGATTTTGAACATCAGGAAATTACCCTGCGCGGCAATCATGATCAGGTCGGGCCCGAGTTGCGGGCCGAACTGACCGCGCGCCTTACTGTGGCGGGGATCAGCGTCGATGAATGCGGTTTCACGCATCTCGCCTATGCGCAAGAAATTGCGAGTGCGATGCTGCGGCGGCAACAGGCCGAGGCGGTCGTCGCGGCGCGCAAGACGCTCGTCGAAGGCGCGGTCGGTATGGTCGAAATGGCGCTGACGATGCTGTCCGAAAAGAAGGTCGTCGAGCTCGATGACGAGCGGCGCGCGGCAATGGTTTCGAACCTGATGGTCGTCCTGTGCGGCGAGCGCGATACGCAGCCGATTGTGAACACCGGTTCGCTTTACCAGTAAGATGGCGGACGCGCGAAAAGCCTTTCCATTGCGCCTCGATCCTGCCTTGCATGCAGCGGTCGAGCGCGCGGCGGCGAGCGATTTGCGTAGTGTGAATGCGCAGATCGAATGTCTGCTGCGCGAAGCGCTGGCCCGGCGCGGGGTGAAAGTGGGGATGAGTGAATTGCCCAAGCGCGGGCGACCTAAGGCCTAAAGTGAAAGGCCAAATACACTCAACCTCGTGCTCCGGACTTGATCCGGAGCCTTGCAAGAAGTGGTGGAAAACCGGTCGCAACGCTCCGGGTCAAGCCCGGAGCACAGGTGGGGATTTCGGGTAAGCCAGACTAGCGCAGCGCCTCGTCCAACAACCGCGCCAATCGCAGCCCACCGCGCAGCACCTGATTGCGCACTGTGGGCACAAGCGCCTCGATTTTCACATTGTCGATTAATGCCCGCTCGGGCACGGGACCGCACGGATTGCCGATGGCCATCGCATAAGCCACATCACGCGAGACAGCCCAGCTTTCGCGGCTCCAGTCGGTCACGGTGCCTTCTGCCATCGCGGGGGTCGCACTTTGCAAAAGACCGCGCGGCCCCGCTGGCGGCGTCGTGATTGCGCGTTCAGCGAGGTAGCCGTCCCACACACTATGCAAGTTCGTCCGCGCGCCCGCGAACATGCCGTAGCTTGCCTTCAAATCATTGCCGCCCCGGTCGCTTTTGTCGCCCGCATGTAGCGGCATGTGCAAGTCACCGACGAAATGCGACAGAAAAGATAGCGCCATCAGCCGCTCACGCTTAGGCAGTTTGGGGTCCGCCAGCAATTTGGCATTGCGTGTGATTTGCGCGGACACACAATTGCCGTCCTTGCACGCTTCTTTCAGGTCGAACGGCTTGCAGATGTCGGCGTTCTGGTAATGCCAGCTGTTCGCATAACTGAACCGGTCGCGATATTGCTTGACGCAATCGGGCCAGTAAGCGGCTAGCGCCAATGTTGTTGTCGGACATTCGGGCGTGTCGAGCGCTGGGCCGTGACGCAATAGCTGGCGGATTTTGGATCGAGTCGCGGGTTTGACTTGCAACATCGCGACATCGGCAACGGTGTAATGGCCATATTCCCACCAAGCATGGGCGGGCGCGGCAGTGACGAGCAATGCGATCATGAAACAGCGAATTTTCAACATTGGCTTCGTTTAGCCGTAATGCCCGCCCGCGACGATGCAAAAATACAACGTCGCGGCGCATTAACCACTGCTGCTTTGCAAACGGCGCAACATGGTTTAAAGGCGATTCATCGTAACAGCAGCGGTTCGTTTCGCTGTCGATTTTTGGGGGTTTTGGTATGCGTAAATTGCTTTCGACCGCATTGTTTGCGGCTACTTGCGCGCTTGTCTCGACACCGGCGACAGCAGCGACGACGTTGACGTTCAGTAATGCCTGCGGCGGGGTTTGCGCAGATTATGGCGTGATTTCGCAAAGTTATGGCGACATTGCTGGCGTCCTTAACATTTCATATCGCTCGGTTGCGTCGCAGGGTAGCGACACCGCCGCCGGCGACGCCTCGGCATGGACAACCGGTTACGCAACGCTTTCCGACGTCGCTTATGGTGCCGGCGGTGCGACGCTCGAAATCGCATTCCAGTTGCTTGACGCAACAAAGAAGATCACGTTCAACTCGGTTCAATATGCCGCGTGGACGAATAATGGGTCGACAACGACCCAGTTGAGCCTGTTTAGTTTGGGTGGCGGTGCATTTGCCGCGCCGATGATGGCTTCGGGCAATGTTGTTGCCGCGGCTACCGGTTCGGCGACTTGGGCGCCAAACATGACATCGATGGACGGCTTCCGCTTCCACTTCGGTGCTGATGCCTATTATGCGGCCATCGACAATCTGACCTTCACGATCAGCGACATTAATGCGGCGGGTGCCGTGCCGGAGCCAACAACGTGGCTCTCGATGATACTCGGTTTCGGTTTGATCGGTGCCGCTGCCCGTCGTCGTAATGCGCGTTTGGCAAGTGCCATCGTCTGAATGATCCGCAAAGCCCGGCCGCCGGGCGTTGCGAATGAGACTTAAAAAATCGCGTTGGTTTTCCTTAATATGGAATACCGACGCGTTTTTTTTCGATAACGGTCGTCGATCAAACAAGGAAGAACGCGCGCCAATGCCCACACTCGTCCTGATCCGTCACGGCCAATCAACTTGGAACTTGGAAAACCGCTTCACGGGGTGGTGGGATGTTGACCTGACTGACAAGGGCGTTGCCGAAGCGCGCGCAGCGGGGGCGTTGTTGGCGGCAAAGGGCATGGATTTCGACCTCTGTTTCACCTCGCTGCAATCGCGGGCGATCAAGACGCTCAATCTCGCGCTTGAAGCGATGGGGCGGTTGTGGTTGCCGGTCGAAAAAGACTGGCGGCTTAATGAGCGGCATTATGGTGGGCTGACCGGTCTCGACAAGGCCGAGACCGCAGCGAAGCATGGCGAGACCCAAGTGAAAATCTGGCGGCGCAGTTTTGATATACCGCCACCGCCACTGGAGGCCGGTAGTGAATTCGATCTGTCGGCTGATCGGCGCTATGCGGGGATCGCGATCCCAAATGCCGAGAGCCTGAAGGACACGATCGCCCGTGTGCTCCCTTATTGGGAAACACGGATTGCGCCCGAGTTGCGCAGCGGAAAACGCGTAGTGATTTCAGCGCACGGCAATTCATTGCGGGCGTTAGTCAAGCATCTCTCTGGCATTTCGGACGACGACATTACCGGGCTGGAAATCCCGACGGGACAGCCGATTGTCTATGACCTTGAGGACAACCTCACGCCGCGCGACCGCTATTATCTCAGCGAGCGCTGAGCCGCTTTTGTCGCATACATATCGGCGTCGGCACGCGCGAGAATCGCGTCAACGCTGTCTTCGGCGCGGATCATGGTGAGGCCGACGGCAAGACCGACAGGCAAACGCCGCGGCCCGAGATCGAGCGGTTCATTGTTGAGCGCGGCCACCAGCGACGCGACTTTGGCAGCAGCGGCTTCGGCATCGAGATGATCGAGCAGCAGCCCGAATTCATCCCCGCCGATCCGCGCCACAACATCCGTTGCGCGCACTTCGCGCTTCAGAATCGCGGCGACATGGATCAGCGCCGCATCCCCCGCCTGATGCCCGTGTGCGTCGTTGATGGATTTCAGGCCATTGACGTCGATGAACATAACGGCGGCCGGGGTGCCGTAACGCGCGACATGGCGCGACACGCGCTCGACTTCACGGACGAACACACGGCGATTGGGCAGCGGCGTCAGCGTATCGCTGTCGGCAAGGCGCTCAAGCTCCTCAACCCGCGTGCGCATCGCATCGAGCGCCGCACGCAGTCCTTCATTTTCAGCCAACAGCCGCGCGAGTGCCGCGCGGTCCGACTGATCCGCCGCAGAAGTCAGCATCGTTCAAAAACCCTCTTGAACGCCCGTATAGCGCCTTTGCCGCGCTGCACCAAATCGCCATCGTTAACGCGCCAACAAAAACGGCGGCTCCCGTAGGGGAACCGCCGCCTTTGAACCCATATTGGACGCGGTTTAGCGCTTCGAGAACTGAAAGCTCTTGCGCGCCTTTGCCTTGCCATATTTTTTACGCTCGACGGCGCGGCTGTCGCGCGTCAAGAACCCGGCAGCCTTAACCGGCGCACGCAGAATTGGCTCAAAGCGAGTCAGCGCTTGCGAAATGCCGTGACGGACGGCCCCTGCCTGACCCGAAAGGCCCCCACCCTTAACGGTGCAGGTGACGTCATAGCCACCGACACGGTCAGCGACTTCAAACGCCTGACTGATCACCAGACGCAGGGTCGGCCGTGCGAAATACACTTCCTGATCGCGACCGTTGACCGTGATCTTGCCGCTGCCGGGCTTGATCCAGACGCGGGCGACCGCATCCTTGCGTCGCCCGGTCGCATAAGCGCGGCCCTGTGCATCGATGATCGCTTCACGAAGCGGCATCGGCGCGCGGACCGGCTCGTTCGACACGGGCGCAGCGATATGGTCTTCGCTTTCACTGACCGACGCGGCGGGCGCATCGGCAACAACAGGGACAGGCGCGCCGGTCAGCGCGGCCAGATCGGCGAGCGACTGGCGGTTGTCGGATGTTTCGGGTGTGTCGGACATTATGCGCCCACCTTATTCTTGCGGTTCATGCTGGCGATATCGAGAACCTCTGGGTTCTGCGCCGTGTGGGGATGGTCGGTGCCCTTGAAGATACGCAGCGCGCGCATCTGGTCACGACCCAACGGACCCCGGGGGATCATGCGCTCAACGGCCTTTTCAAGGATCCGCTCGGGAAACTTGCCTTCGAGCACCTTTGCCGGCGTCGTTTCCTTGATGCCGCCGGGGTGGCCGGTGTGCTTGTAATAAACCTTGTCGGTCATCTTCTTGCCGGTGAAGCGAACTTTCTCGGCATTGATGATGATGACATTGTCACCGCAATCGACATGCGGGGTGTAGCTTGGCTTGTGCTTGCCGCGCAGAATGTTCGCGACAATCGAGGCAACGCGGCCAACAACCAAACCGTCGGCATCAATCAGATGCCATTTCTTTTCCACGTCAAACGGCTTGACCGCTTTGGTGGTCTTCATGAGTGCCTTCATGGCGCCAGACCTTATAACGAAACGCGCCACCCCGGATGCGGAGCAGCGTCGAGGACGGCGCTATTGCGTCGGACATAGTGGAAAGTCAAGCAAATGGCGGCTTTCATGACGGGTAAAATGATACCCGTCAAATTTATGCGGCAAATATGGTGCCCGTCATCACTTGCGATAGAGTCCAGAGCTTTTCAGCCAGCTCGTGGTCGGTGATATGTAAACGGGCACCGCTATAAGGCGGCATACCTTCCATCCATATCGGCGCGATGTCGCAATCCTCGCAATAAACGCCGCCCTTGCCGTCCAGCATCGATGACGTCGCGCACCAGACGGTGGTAGCCGCGCCCTGTTCAACCGTTTTGAAGATGTCGATCAGCGTGCCATCTGGCTTGTACCAGCCCATCGCAATCTGCTCTTCCATCGTCAGATGACGTTGCAACGGGGTTTTGATCCCGCCGGGATGGACTGAGAACGCACGGATGCCGTGCGGTTTGCCAAGTTTGTCCAAGTGCAGCGCGAACAATGCATTGGCCGACTTTGCCTGCGCATAGGCTGCCCATTTCTGATAATCGCGCCGCTCGAAATTGACGTCGCTGAGATCAAAGCCTTTACCCGCATGACCAATAGACGACAGCACAACAACGCGCGTTCCCGCGCCGGCGGCCTTGAGCAGCGGCCACAACCGCGCCGTCATCTGAAAATGGCCGAGGTGATTGGTCGCAAACTGGCTTTCATACCCGCGGGCGTCGCGAGTCAATGGGTTCGCCATGACCGCGGCGTTGTTAATCAGGATGTGAAGTTTTGTCGTTTGTACCGCCACTTCACCCGCAAAAGCGTCAATCGACGCGGGATCGGACAGGTCGAGCTTCAGGATCGTCACGTTGGCGATCCCGTCGAGGTCCGACGCCGCCGCATCGGGGCGCCGCGCGCCGACAATCACATCTGCGCCTGCGCCTGCCAATGCCCGCACGGTTTCGAGGCCGAGCCCCGAATAACCGCCCGTGACTAGGGCGGTTTTGCCTGAGAGGTCGATACCGGAAATGACCTCGCTGGCGGTTGATCGCATGCCGAAACCGCTGCCCAAAGGGGCTTGTTCGGTCATGCCTGTTTCCTTCCCACCGAATGCGCGCCCCAGCTTGCGCTGGCAACGAGCAGTGCGCCAACCGCTTGATGCAATGTCGCCAGCACGATGTTGACGCCCGAAAACACTGTCGCAATGCCAAGCAGGATTTGCAGGCCCAGCGTCGCGTGGATGGCAATCGACGCGCGCCGGTCACCTGCCCGCTTCACTGCCCCTGCCAGCATGACCAGCGCGACAAGTGCGGCGACGGCCCACCAGCGATGGATGAAGTGCAGGATGAAGGGATCGTTGAACAGATTCCACAGCGGTGAGGTGTTCGCATCAAGCGGATCGGGAACAAGCTGTCCGTTCATCAGCGGCCAGCTGTTCGACACTTTGCCCGCGTCCATCCCGGCAACAAACGCACCGAAGACAAGCTGGAACCCGAGCACGGCGAACACCGCACTCGTCAACGGCGTCGGGCTCGACCGGCCACGACGAAGATCAAGCGCAGTCCAGATCAGCCCGGCAAGGATGAACAGTGCCGTGCACAGATGTGCCGCAAGGCGGAAATGGCTGACGTCCGTCCGCTGCGACAAGCCCGATTGCACCATCCACCAGCCAAGCGCTCCTTGAAACGCGCCAAGTGCGAGCAGCGCGGTAAGCCGTCCCGCATAACCTGCGGGGATCGCACGGCGTAGTGCAAACCACGCAAAGGGCAGCGCAAACGCCAGCCCGATCACGCGTCCCAGCAAACGGTGAATATATTCCCAGAAATAAATGAATTTGAACTGCGCCATCGTCATGCCGAGGTTCACTTCAGCATATTCGGGGATCTGCTTGTATTTCTCGAACTCGGCCAACCACGCCGCTTCGCTGAGTGGTGGGATGGCACCACTGATCGGTTTCCATTCGGTGATCGACAGGCCCGATTCGGTCAGCCGCGTGATCCCGCCAACGACAACCATGAGGAAGACGAGGCCCGCCACGAAAAACAGCCAATTGGCAATCGCACGAGGTTGCGTTTTTACGGATGCGGCAGTTGCAAAGGTCGTTGCCATTCCCGGCATATAGGTGCGACCTTGACCAACGAAAAGCCGAACAGCGGCAGAAGAAAAATACCAAGCAAATATATTCATTTGCGCGACAGATTCTCCTCGCTAAGTCGCTTCGTCATGGCGCTCAGCCATCGCATATCGGAGAGACTCATGACCTCAAAAATAATCATTCCGCTGATCATCGCTATCGCCAGCGCCGCGCCAGCACTGGCACAAGGCAGCATTGGCACTGTGGGCGGCGCGAATTGCAATGGCGGGCCAAAAACCGTTTCGGGCATGGGCAACAACGTCGAAATTTCCGGCTATTGCTCAGTGCTCACCGTAACGGGAACCGGTAACGTCGTGACCGTTGATCGGGCGGGACAAATCATTGCCGAAGGGACCGGCAACGTCGTTTATTACAAGCGACTAAACCCGAACCCGAAGAATCCGAAGATCATGACCCGACCAATCCAAAGCAATTCAGGGACAGGTAACGTCATCGAACGCCAAGGCGAAGAATAAATAATCTGGCGGGGCTTTGCACGCGACGCGCGCCGCAAAGCCCCGATCAACGCCTCTATTTTTTCCCGAGCAATTCCATAACCGCGACGGTCATCGCGGTTGCACCTGTCGTAACCGCCGCACGCCCATCGACTTTGAATAAGCCCGAATGATGTCCTGCCACTGCTGGCCCACCGTTTTTCTCGGCCTCGAACGCTGCTTTCGGTGTGCCGCCGACCGCGAAGTAAAATCCCGGCACCTTCGTATCCGCCGACACGAAATAGGCGAAGTCTTCGGCACCCATGCCCTTTTGCTCCCACGGTGTCACGGCCGCCGCGCCAAGCTCACGCTTGAACACCGCATTGATCCGTCTGGCCAGCGGCGCGTCGTTAATCGTCGTTGGCGTGCCCCCTGTTACCTTGACCACGGGCAGAAGTTTATCGGGCAAGCCGTTCGCCCGGCCGATCCCATCGGCGACTCGCCGGATCGCGGCAATCAGCTGTGCGCGCGTCACTTCATCATTCGCGCGCACAGTCACTTGCAGATCGGCGTGATCCGAAATGATGTTGGGCCGGTTGCCCGCGTTGAATGCCCCAACCGTGATCACGCCGGGCGTCAACGGCCCCTTTTCGCGACTGATAATCCCCTGCATCGCCACCACGAGCTGCGACGCGATATAGACCGGATCCTTCCCCAATTGTGGCGATGCGCCGTGCGTTGCAACGCCGCGCACGGTGATCTCCAGCGCATCGGATGACGAATATTGAATATCTTCGGACGCGCTGACTTGTCCCGTCGCAAGCTCTGCCCCGACATGATAAGCCAGCGCATAGTCAGGCTTGGGAAAGCGGGTATAAATCCCGTCCGCGACCATCGCCTTGGCGCCGCCCAGCGCTTCTTCGGCAGGCTGGACCACGAACACGATCGTCCCTGCCCAGCGATCCTTCATCGCTGCCAGCCGCCGTGCCGTCGCAATCAGGCCCGTGATATGCGTGTCGTGGCCACAAGCGTGCATGACCGGCGACTCCTTGCCGTCGACGCCGACCTGTCGCGCCTTCGATGCGTTGGCGAGGCCCGATGTTTCCTCAACCGGCAGGCCGTCCATGTCCGCGCGGATCAGGACCGTCGGCCCCGCACCGTTCTTCATCACGCCGACAACGCCGGTCTGCCCGACTTTTTCGGTCACGACGATGCCTGAAATCGCCCGCAGTTCCTTCGCCATTCGCGCCGCTGTGTTGAATTCGCGGAACGACAATTCGGGATTGCGGTGGAAATGGTCGAACAGCGTACCCAGATCCTTGTCCCAGTCGGCGCGGACCGCAGCCGCAAAATCAGGTTCAGCGATTGCGGGTGTTGACGCCAGCAACGCAGCGATGGTGAGAATGCGGCCGATCACGCGGCGGGGCCCATGCGGAAGGCGCACAGCTTGTTGCCGTCAAGATCGCGAAAATAGGCCGCGTAAAATGCCTGTGGTCCTTCATCGCCGCGCAGGCCCGGCGGTCCTTCGCACGTCGCGCCCAGTTCCAGCGCTTTGGCATGCAACGCATCAACGAGAGTGCGTTGATCCACCGTCAGCGCAATCATGTTGCCATTGCCCACTGTGGCAGGTTGTTTGTCATAGGGAAGCGTCACCGCAAGACCCGGCTTGTCCCAACTCGACCCCCACATCGTGAAACCACCCAGCTCGTCGCCAAATTCCATGATCCGCTTCGCACCGACAATTGCTAGCAGCGCATCATAAAATTCGCGCGCTTTCACGATGTCGTTCGTCCCCAAAGTTGCATAGCCGATCATTGTGCCGTCCCTTTCTTGTTCATTTCATCGCCGCGACATTCGCCCGCGCGCTTTGCCGACATCGCCATTTTCATCGTCATCGCGCCCGGCGCGCCGGCACCGCTTGCCGTGGAAGACATGGCCATATCATAATTGTCGGGGCTGTATGTGCCGGTCATCGTCATCGTTTGCGTCGCGTCACCCCGTTTGCAAGACATGGAGGCGTCGATCTTGCCACCGGCCATCGTAAAGCGGTCATAGCGGCAGCTTTTGTCTTCGCCACCCGCGAAGAAACCTTCGCTCGGTTTCTCGACATCGGCTTTGGTCAGGCAGCTGATGATCTGCTGCGACTTGCCCATTTGCGCTTTCATCTGCGCGGTCGCTTCGGGGGGCAGGCCGGGCATTGAAATATCCTGAACGGTCATCGTCGCTTCCCAGCGTCCCGGCGAAATAAACGCCGCATTACCGCGCGCCGCTGCAACTTTTTCGGCGACTTCGGCAACCGAGGCATTTTCGGCGGTCACGGTGGGCGATGAATTACAGGCCGCAAGAACGAGCGGGACGAACAAGGCAAATCGTTTCATATCAAGAATCCCCTCGGCAAGTTGCGCAAATGTTCTATCCGCATCATATCCTGTTCGCATGGCAATTCAAATCCGCACGAGTCTCGCCGAGCCCGAAACTGACCAGAGCTTTGTGCCGCATCGCCCCGACCGGCCCTTGAAGACGGAAGGCGGGAAACGGTTCAAGGTTGTTTCGGATTACACGGCGGCGGGGGACCAGCCGACGGCGATTAAGGAGCTGGTCGAAACCGCGCTGACCGGTGAACGCAATCAGGTGCTTTTGGGCGTCACCGGCAGCGGCAAAACCTTCACGATGGCGCGCGTGATCGAGGAATTGCAGCGGCCGGCGCTGATCCTGGCCCCCAACAAGATTTTGGCGGCGCAGCTCTACGGCGAAATGAAATCATTCTTCCCTGACAACGCGGTCGAATATTTCGTGTCCTATTATGATTATTATCAGCCCGAAGCCTATGTCGCGCGGTCCGATACCTACATCGAAAAGGAATCGTCCACCAACGAAAGCATCGACCGGATGCGTCATTCGGCCACGCGCTCGCTGCTCGAACGCGATGATGTGATCATCGTCGCATCGGTATCGTGCCTTTATGGCATCGGGTCGGTCGAAACCTATTCGGCGATGATTTTCGACTTGAAAAAAGGCGCAGGCGCCGACCAGTCGGAAATCATCCGCAAGCTCGTCGCGCTCCAATATAAGCGCAACGAAGCCTCGTTCCAGCGCGGCAATTTCCGCGTGCGCGGCGGCAATCTGGAGATTTTTCCGTCGCATTATGAAGACTCGGCGTGGCGGATTTCGTTCTTCGGTGACGAGATCGAAAGCATCGTCGAATTCGACCCGCTGACCGGCAAGAAAGCCGCCTCGCTCGATTATGTCCGCGTCTTCGCCAACAGCCATTATGTCACGCCCGGCCCGACGATGAAGCAGGCGATGGAAGCGATCAAATTCGAACTCGCCGAACGCCTCAAGGAACTTGTCGGCGAGGGCAAACTCCTCGAAGCCCAGCGCCTTGAACAGCGGACCAATTTCGATCTTGAAATGATCGCCGCCACCGGCAGTTGCGCGGGGATCGAGAATTACAGCCGCTTCCTCACGGGCCGCCTCCCCGGCGAACCGCCGCCGACCTTGTTCGAATATCTTCCCGAAAACGCGCTGCTCTTCGTCGATGAAAGCCATGTCACTATCGGCCAGGTCAATGGCATGTCGCGTGGCGACCACCGCCGCAAGCTGACGCTTGCCGAATATGGGTTTCGCTTGCCGAGTGCCATCGACAATCGCCCGCTGCGCTTCAATGAATGGGACGCGATGCGGCCGCAAACCGTCTGCGTCTCCGCCACACCCGGCCCGTGGGAAATGGAGCAGACCGGCGGCGTGTTCGCAGAACAAGTCATTCGCCCGACCGGGCTCATCGACCCGCCCGTCGAGATCAAGCCGGTCGAGGATCAGGTCGACGACGTCATCAACGAAATCCGCAAGGTGACCGCGCAGGGATACCGCACACTCGTCACGACGTTGACCAAGCGCATGGCCGAAGACCTGACCGAATATCTCCACGAAGCGGGGATCAAGGTCCGCTACATGCACAGCGACGTCGAGACATTGGAACGCATCGAGCTGATCCGCGACCTGCGGTTGGGCGTTTACGATGTGCTGATCGGCATCAACCTGCTGCGCGAAGGGCTCGACATCCCCGAATGCGGGCTCGTCGCGATATTGGACGCCGACAAGGAGGGGTTCCTGCGCAGCGAAACCTCGCTGATCCAGACCATCGGCCGCGCCGCGCGCAACGTCGACGGGCGGGTGATCCTCTATGCCGACCGCGTGACCGGCAGCATGGAACGCGCGATGCGCGAAACCGACCGGCGGCGCGAAAAGCAGCTCGAATATAACGCCGCCAACGGCATCACCCCGCTGACGATCAAGCGCAACATTTCCGACGTCCTGTCGCACCTGTCGAACCGCGATCAGGTCACCATCGAGATCGAAGACGGCCCGACACACATGGTCGGCCACAATCTGCGCGCTTATATCGAAGACCTTGAAAAGAAGATGCGCAAAGCGGCGGGCGACCTCGAGTTCGAAGAAGCCGGGCGGCTGCGCGACGAAATCCGGTCGCTTGAGGCGGAGGAGCTTGGCTTGCCGGGGGTGGCGGTGTCAACGGCACCGATCATGGGGCGCTCGAATGAAGGCAAGCCCGGGACGCGGAAGGACCGCTTCGGGAAGACACAGCGGAAGTGGAAGGGGCGGTAGTGCTTGCAATTATCTGAATTTTCTGCTAGCAGAACCCTCACAAAGGAGATGCTAAGTGGCAACAGCAACTGCACGCAAAGTTGACGACCGCGACTATGCGATACTGGCGGAGATGGCCGAAGAAAATGAACGGTCGATTTCCGAAGAGCTGCGCTGCTTGATTGCAGATGCAACGCGAAAGCGCCGGGTGGCGACGATCATATCTGAGATGCGTGCTTTCGCAGAACGAAATCCGCTGAAGCTACCCGATGGAATGACGTCGCTCGATCTCCTTCGTGAAGAGCGTGATTCCTGGTGATCGTTCTTGACGCCAGCGTGGCGGTGAAATGGTATGTGCCAGAGGATCAAGCCGCAGCAGCGCGGGTCGTCTTCAGTGAGAACGCAGGTACAATCGTCGTGCCGGAAATTTTTCGAAGCGAAGTCGCCGGGGCGATGGTGCGTCGTGCGAACGTGAGCAAGGCGGAGCGCGCGGCAGCGGAAGAGTCGATCAGGATCTTTCTGGAATTGATCGTCGAGGACTTTATTAGCGTAACGATGCTCACGGCCGACCAAATGACCCGCGCCGCTACACTAGCGCTCGACATCGGCCACCCGCTGAAAGACTGCATCTATCTGGCACTGGCGATGGACCTCAACTGCCCGCTGGTCACGTGCGACGCGAAGTTCGCGGCGAAAGCGCACGGAGTTTATGCGGGGGTGCGGGTGTTGGGGGAAGGTTAGGGCTCGGCGTCGATAAACCGGAGATGCAAAAAGCTGGTTCGGCAAGACGCGGCGGAAGTGGAAGGGGCGGTAGTGGTGACGATTTTCTGTCTGTCTGTGTCTATTAGAAATTTTTTGACTTTTCTTCTGGGACTCGATAAGAGTGCGCTTGAAAGGAGAATCCGGGATGTCGAACGGGCGCTCAAAAGCAGATTTGCTGAAATTCTTAGACTACCTTGCAGAAAAGGGTTTGATGCCATCGGCCACTGCCGCCTCTCGAAAAGCATCTGCAAACAAGATGCTGGCAGTCCTATCTGACGACGAAATTCGGGATGTAACGATCCTTAATATGGACGACGTCGCGCTACGTTTTCACAACAAGAATGGCCAGCAATATACTCCTGGAAGCATCCAGACCTACAAAAGTCGAGTGAGTTCGGCGATTGATGATTTTAGGACATATCTAGAAAACCCCCTCGGATTTCGGTCGTCAAGCAAGCCGAGACAGCGAAATCGCACCGCCAAGGATTCCGTCACAGAATCGACAACGGGCGCTGCATCTGGAACATCATCGGCAATTGCAGTGGGCCAATCGCCAGTGCAGGCCCCCTCGCCTTCAGCAGTAAGCATCTTGCCAGTTCCGTTAAGGCAGGACTTAACCATCCAGATTGCTGGCTTGCCGTTCGATCTGACAAAAGCTGAAGCTCAAAAGCTGGCGAACATCATTCTCGCTCATGCGCTTACCGAGGCATAAGGATCACGGTCGTGCCGAGCGGAATTGACAAACCCCAATCTGTCCTATATGAAGGACAAGCGTTCCAAGTCGCGGAAACACCTGTATTCGCCCTGTGGTTTGGATCGCTTCGTGACCGTCGTGCGTCGGCTAAAATCGGCGACCGGCTTTTGCGGGCTTCGAATGGTAATTTTGGGGATGTGAAAAGTGCTGGCGGCGGTATCTCTGAAATGCGGATCGACTATGGACCCGGCTACCGCGTTTACTTTTTCAAGCGTGGGAATGAGCTTGTCATTCTGCTCTGCGGCGGTGACAAACGGACGCAACAGTCGGACATTGCCGAGGCAAAACGGCTCAAGGCCGAGATAGAGCGCACGCATGGAACTTCGCCCATTTGATCCTGCCAACTACCTCAAATCGGAGGAGGACATCCTCTATTTTCTCGAGGCGGCCATGGAAGGCAGCGAACCCAAGCATATTGCCAGCGCCCTCGGGGCGGTAGCCCGCTCAAAAGGTATGACCGAGATCGCCCGCAAGACCGGGCTTGGACGGCAAGCGCTTTACAGCGCGCTTTCAGAGAACGGAAACCCCACGCTGGAAACGCTGACGTCGGTGCTGACGGCGCTCGGCCTCGAACTGACGGTTCAGAAAAAGGCCGCATGACGGCTCATCGCTATCACATCGACCTGTTCTGGTCCGACGAGGACGATTGCTGGATCGCCAATGTTCCCGATTTACGACCCTGCTCTGCGCATGGCGACACGCCCGAGGAAGCATTGAGGGAAATTCAGGTCGTTATCGGTATGTGGCTAGAATGTGCTGTCGATAGCAAATTTCCAATTCCCAAGCCTGAATGCCGGCCTGTGCCCTCGGTCGTCCGCCACACCTAATCCTCCTTAATCAAACCCGCTGTCTTTGTCTCGGGCAACATAACATACGCAACCACCGTCATCGCGACCATCACCGCGACGTACCAGAAAAAGCCACTCTCGTTCCCCGCGCTTTTGAACCACAAGGCGACATATTCGGTCGTCCCTGCCAGCAACGTATTCCCCACCGCATAGGGGAACGCCACCCCCAGCGCACGGACATGGGCGGGGAAGAGTTCGGCCTTCACCATCGCGTTGGTCGCGGTGTAGCCGCCGTGGAGCGTGATCGGGATCAGGATCAAGGCAAGCGCCGCCCACGGCGAAGTCGCTTGGCCAATCAATGTGAAAATCGGCACGGCCGCCAACGACACGCCGATGCCCGAAGCCAGCAGCATTGGTTTGCGCCCGATGCGGTCGGCCAGCATCCCGCCAATCGGTTGCAAAACGACCGACCATGTTAGCGCCGCCGCAAGGATCAGCGTCGCCGTGCCCTTCGTAAAGCCCGCACTGTTGATCAGATATTTTAGCATATAAGTGGTGAAGGCATAGGTCGCGAGGCCACCGCCGCCCGACATCATTGCCACCAAAATGCACGACCGCCGATGATCGCGCCACAGGACCTTGAGCGAGCTTCTTTCGCGCGTCTGGTCGATGCTCGCAAAGGATTTGGTCTCCGTCATCGTTCGCCGCAGCAGAAACACCAACACCGCCAACACTGCGCCAATCACGAAAGGCACGCGCCAGCCCCAGCTGGTCAGCTGATCCTCGGTCAGCATCGCCTGCAGCAACAACGCCGTCAGGATCGCGAGCAATTGCCCACCGCTCAGCGTCGCATATTGAAAGCTGGACCAGAAACCGCGCCGGTCGGCGGGTGCAATTTCCGATAAATAAGTCGCGCTCGACCCATATTCGCCGCCGACCGACAGCCCCTGAATCATCCGCGCCGCCACCAGAATCACCGGCGCCGCCACGCCGGCGGTCGCATAGGTTGGCGCGAAAGCAATCATCAGCGACCCCGCCGCCATCATGATAACTGAAAGCGTCAGCCCCGCTTTGCGCCCATGCCGGTCGCCATAAATGCCCATCACCCATGCACCGATGGGCCGCATCAGGAACCCGGCGGCGAAAACCGCGGCAGTGCTCAGTAACTGCGCGGTGTAATCGCCCTTCGGAAAAAATAGTGGCGCGAAATACAAGCTGAACGTCGCATAAGCGAACCAGTCATACCATTCGACCAGATTGCCCGCCGACCCTGCGACAATGGATTTCAAACGCTTGGTTTCGATGGCCATCGACGTGGCTTATGCGACAAAGGGCTTTGCTGCCAAGCGGGCGATGGCTTAGAGGATACCGATGCGTCTGAAACGTCTTGCCCTATTCGTGCCGTTAGTCGCGGCGTCTTGCGTCCAGCCACCGACGCCACAACCGCGCCCCGCGCCGCCGGTTGTAAGGCCAGTACCCGCAATACCGCCTACCGCAGCGCCGTCCGCCGACTGGACACAGCGGACGCCGACCCCCGGCACCTGGACCTACACCCGCGATGCGCGCGGCAGCCTTGCGATGTATGGCCAAGCGGGCGGCAACGCGCTGTTCACGCTGCGCTGTGACAGGAATGGCAACCGAATTTACGCATCGCGCAGCGGGGCGGCTGCGTCGCGGATGACGCTGCGGTCAACCAATGGCGCGAAAGCCTATGATGCGCGCCCGACCGGGAGCCAGCCGCCTTATGTCGCCGCCGAACTCGCCGCGCGCGATCCGCAACTGGACGCGATGGCATTTAGTCGGGGGCGTATCCTGATCGGTCTCGACGGCGCGGGCGATCTGATCCTGCCGATTTGGCCCGAGTTTACCCGCGTCGTCGAGGATTGCCGCGGCTGATCAGTCCGCGCCGTTCATTTCAAACCTCACCGTCATCGTCCGCCATTCCTGAAACGCCATGCCGTCACGCGTCGCAGGCGCAAAAACCCATTTCTTCATTCCCCAATCGCGCGTCGCGGCAAAGAACGCCTCTTGATCCGCACGGACCATGTCGATGCGCACCGGGCGGCCATCGGCACCCACCAGAACGCGCACCGTCACTGCGCCTTCGATGTTCAGCCGCTGCATGCCCGGCGGATAGGGCGGCTGTGCGTTACGACCACTGAATTGCGGGCCGACAATGACCGGCGGCTTGGGCGGATCAACTTCGATCCAGTCAATGCCGCCACCACCCAGTCCTTCGCCCGTTCCAGTGCCGACAATCGGGCCGGGGTCCTGCGCAAAGGTCGGACGCTCGCCCTCGGGCTTGCTCGCAACCTTCGTGACTGGCCGGTCGATGGGCAGCGTTGTCTTGACCTTCGCCTTCGTGGTCGGCTCGTCAATGATGAGTGGCGGATCAATCGGCAGCGGAATTTGTTTCACAGTCAATATCTTCGTGACGCGTTCGACAACAACCGGCGCAATCATCATCAGCGCGCCAATGCCGACAACATGAACGGCAATGACCGTGGCCAATGCGCCGGGATGGCGCGGTTTGGCGTCAAGGAAACCAGTCGATTCCATAACATCCTCCTCATCTGCGGCGGCCTATCGTCACCGCTATGAAAGATGTTACAACATAACATAAACTTGTAAAGCCCTGAAGAAATGGCGGAAATTCTGGATTTTGGGGTGGCAGGCAGCGTAAACCGCGCGCTTTCAACTATGGCGGCGAAAAAAATTTCCCGATAGTCCTTGATCGCGAGTCGCGAATGACTCATGTTGTGCCTGTGCTCACGCAGGGCACATTGTTTTCAACTAGCGAAAGGAGGTGATCCGATGTCTCATGGTTCAGCAAGTGGCACGGGTAATTTCGTTCGGGAGCTGCGCGGCTAAAGCTGCCCATGGTCTCCCGGGCTTGAGATACGTCTCCGGCCGCTGACCATGTTAGGGGTTGCCGATCCGTGAAGGGTCGGCAACCTTTTTCATTTCGGGGGTTGGGGGATGGTTGCGGCAGGTTTGTCGGGGAAAACACACGTTCCGCTCGAGGGATGGCTCGCCTTCCTTCATTGCACAAATCGGGCTAGCGCGAAGTCACGTTAGAACAAAGTTGGAGCGTTCAATCATGCATCCACTTCACATCCAGCGCTTGATCGCGCTTCCCTACTTCATTCTTGGCGGTTGGTGCTTACTCGCACCGAGGATGGTTGAGCGCCTTACTGTCAATCCCGATTACCAGCATCTTAGTGCAACAAGTGCACTATTCATTGGTTGCTTTGGTGCGCAGGCTATTCTCGGCGGCCTGTTCGTTTGGTTTAGCCAATGGCAGCGTAAGACATTTATGGTATACGCAATCGCGCTTTTACCGTTTTTCTGGTTCAACTATTGGTTTATTTTTGAAGTGCCGATCTTCAATCGCTGGCTGGCTCTGGATTTTGGAGCAAACGCCGCGATGCTGGCGCTCAGCCTGTGGGGATGGAAGCTCATGGGAAGAGTTGAGCCATAAAGTCCGCAATGTTGTCGGGTGCAGCCATCCCATCGGTCGTCACCCCGCACTTGATGCGGGGTTTGGCTTTTCTTTGACACTGGTAGACGGGCAGGAGCCAAGCCCCGCCTCGGAGGCAGGGGCGACGTGGGTTGTGGCGCGCCTTGTTCTTCGTGCCTTTGCGCCTTCGTGTGAATTTGTATGCGCGCACGAAGGCGCAAAGGCACGAAGCGGCAGAGCAATTGTGAAAACCCCTGTGCTACCCGCCGCACTTTGTGCTTTGCTGCTGGCATGACGATTGACACCGCCGCCCCACCCCCGCTTTCCCTCCCCGCGCTGTTCCTCAAATTCCTCCGCTTTGGCGCGCTCGCATTCGGGGGGCCGGTGGCGCAGATCGCGATGCTGAAAGCCGCTCTGGTCGAGGATGAGCGCTGGATTTCGCCCGCGCGGTTCAATCGGCTGCTGGCCGTCATGCAAATCCTGCCCGGCCCCGAAGCGCATGAGCTGTGCGTCCACCTCGGCATGATCGCGCGCGGGCGGTGGGGCGGCTTGCTTGCGGGGCTGGGGTTCATGCTGCCGGGCCTGGCGCTGATGCTGGTCTCGGGGTGGCTTTATACAAGTTTCGTTGCCGCCAATCCCGGCCTGACGGCGGTGCTCCTCGGCGTGCAGATTGTCGTTCTCGCCGTGATCCTGCGCGCCGTGTTCCGCATTGGGCAGCATATCATCGAGAACCGATTGCTGGCGGCGATCGGCGTCGCGGCATTGATCGCGACGCTGGCGGGCGTGCCATTCTGGATTCCGCTGCTGGCAGGGGGCATCGTCTATTCACTAAGGAACCGCGCCGCGATGGTCGCCTCCGCCTGCGCCGCAATCGGGGTCGCCGCTGCGTGGCATTTCCTCGCGCCCGCACCCCCGATGACGACGGTGACAACGGGCGGGACCGCAACCATCGCGGCGCTGTTCATCGCGGGCTTGAAGGGTGGACTGCTTACCTTCGGCGGCGCTTACACCGCGATCCCTTATGTCCGAAACGACACCGTCGGGCGCGGCTGGCTGAGCGATGCGACTTTCCTTGACGGCATTGCAATCTCTGGCCTTCTCCCCGCCCCGCTCGTCATTTTCGCCACATTCGTCGGCTATGTCGCCGGCGGCCTCGGTGGGGCCCTTGCGATCACGGCGGGGATGTTCTTGCCCGCGTTCGCCTTTTCACTGATCTTTTTCGAACGACTGGAAGCCATTGTCGAAAACCCCGCGCTGCACCGGCTACTCACGGGCGTTGCTGCGGCGGTGGTCGGGATCATCACCGCGACCTTCGTCCAACTGGTCGCCGCAACGATCCCGCGCATCGCATCCCCGCCAATCGCCATCGCCCTGTTCGCCGCCGCCCTCACCATCGTGTGGCGCGTCAAAGGCGCATGGGTAACCCCGGTGATTATTGCAGGCGGCGCAGTGGCGGGATCGCTGCTCGTCTAGTGTATTGGCGAGCCGTTTATCTGCCCCATATGCGCTCCGGGCTTGATCCAGAGCCCTGCGAAACGAAATGCGAACCCCAGTCGCAAGGCCCCGGGTCAAGCCCGGAACACGGCGGTAAATTTGCACTGACAATTTGGGAGGCTTAAATCCCGCTGTCCTACACGGAAACCGCTTGCTACGCTCCGATTCGGCTTTTTCTAACTGTCGGTCCCAGATCCCTGTTTCTGCGCACTTTGCGTGGCTGCCATAGTGTCAACTTTGTCAACGTCGCCATCGTTGTAGGCGCGTAGTGAGAACTTCGAGAACTTCGTCTCGTGTAGCGGCACGAGCGTAACCTTTGTAACCTTTGCATCCCGAATCGCCCCGCTTTTGCTATTCCCCCGCCAAGCGCCTATGTTGCCGTCGCTGAACGTCGCCTGCGACGGATACGGGGTGCGCTTTGGCTCCTCCTTTGTCCCACACTTGCTTCACGACGCCGGGATGTATCGCTTCTGATTCATGCCCGTCACGAATGGGATAAAGGATACCCACATGATCACCGGAACAGTCAAATTTTTCAATGCCGATAAAGGCTATGGCTTCATCGCGCCCGAAGGCGGCGGTGGCGATGCGTTCGTCCACATTTCGGCCGTGGAGCGCGCGGGCCTCCGCACGCTCGATAAGGATCAGCGCGTGACCTACGAACTGGAAACCGACAAGCGCGGCAAGACGTCGGCTGTCAACATCCAGGCTGCCTAAAATCTACTGCCGGGCGGGTTCGCTCGCCCGGCACCTTGCTGCTCTCGAAGAAAGTCCGCCCATTATGTCGACACTCGAATTTTACCGTGGGCAGGCCGCCAAAGCACAGACCGAAGCCGATGCCGCAAGCCTCGACAACGTTCGCGACCGCCATTTGCGCGCCAAGGCTGCGTGGGCCGACATGGCCGAACGGATCGAGCGCACTGATGCGATGCGCGCCACCCGACTGGAAAGCGCAACCGCCTAGTCTATCCGCTGGTGAACGACGGCCAGTTTGAGGTCAGGATACCAGATTCGTGCTGCATCGCCGGGGTTTTCGGCTGCGGGCACGACCGCCAGCTGCCGGTTCACCTTTGACCGGTGATGCATCCGTGCGGTGTTTTCTTGTCCAACATAACAACCCTTGGTGAAGCTCACGCCATTCCATTCGCGCGCATTACATTCGAGCCAAAGTGTCGTGCCATCGCCAAGTTCTACGCGACCCTCGGTCACGCCCAGTGATAAGCGATGCGCGTGCCAGCCAAATGCCGCTTGATCAGCCGGCCCCACCCAACGTTGCCCCAATGCCGCCAGCCGGGGATCGGGAACACCTTCCTCGCCGCCGAGCGACCAGTGAACCGACAGGTCGCTTCGTTCGATGGTTATCGGGCGGCGAAGGCGATAAATCGACAGGCGACGGATGAGCGCATCCATCTGCGCGAGTTCGCAGTCGATCAGGAGATCGTCACCATGCGCCCAGACCAGAAAATCAAACAGCACCTTGCCCTGCGGCGTCAGGAGTGCTGCCCAAACCGGCAATTCGCCCACGACATCGTTGGTCACCAGCCCTTGCAGGAAGTCGCGAACCCCCTCCCCCGAAAGCTGGATGAGAGCGCGATCTGTAAGGGTGGTTTTGGCCATCAGATGTAGGTAGGTGTTCCGACATGAAAGACCAAGCGCAGAGCATCACCATCCGCCGCCCCGACGATTGGCATGTCCATTTGCGCGATGACGAGATGCTGAAGCTGGTCGCACCCTATACCGCGCGGCAATTTGCACGGGCGATTGTGATGCCGAACCTGTCGCCGCCGGTGACGACAGTGGCAGCTGCCGCATCCTATCGCGACCGCATCATTGCCGCCGCACCCGGCCTGACGCCGCTGATGACGGCCTACCTAACCGACAGCGCCGACCCCGCCGAACTCGAACGCGGGCACAGCGAAGGTGTGTTTACCGCCGCCAAACTCTACCCTGCGCACGCCACGACGGGGTCGGCGCATGGCGTGACTGACGTCGCAAACCTCAATCCTGCGCTGGAGGCTATGCAGCGGATCGGCATGCCACTTCTCGTCCACGGTGAAGTCACCGACCATGATGTCGATATTTTCGACCGCGAGGCAGTGTTTATCGAGCGGGCCCTGTCTGGCCTCGTCCGTGATTTTCCCGCGCTAAAGATCGTGTTCGAACATATCACGACGGCCGATGCGGTTGCGTTTGTTGATGCCAGCGGTCCCAACATCGCGGCAACGATCACGCCCCAGCATCTGATTCTCAACCGCAATGCGATGTTCGACGGCGGCATCCGCCCGCACGCTTATTGCCTGCCCGTTATCAAGCGCGAGAAACACCGGCTAGCGCTGCGCAAAGCCGCAACATCAGGGTCGCCCAAATACTTCTTGGGCACAGACAGCGCACCGCATGTTGTTGCAGCAAAAGAAACCGCGTGTGCTGCGCCGGGATTTTCAACGCGCCTTATGCGCTGGAAAGCTACGCGACGGTGTTTGACGAAGAAGGCGCGCTCGACAAGTTTGAGGGCTTCGCCTCTGAAAATGGCCCCCGATTTTATGGCCTACCACTCAACGACGGCACTGTGACGTTGGAGCGTGCAACGCAGCCCGTGCCCGATGCTATCGAGGGCGTCGTCCCTTTCCATGCGGGGCAAACAATCGGGTGGCGGTTCAGCGCTTAGCGAAGCGCGCTTCGTAACCGCTGGCTTTTAGGATGGCTGCGGGGTCCTTGGCTTCGATCAAGTCATTGATCGCCGCGCGCTTGTCCGCGGCTTGCGCAACATAAGCCGCCGCGATTTGCATGCCGACCCAATAGCCTGCTTCGAACGGCCAGCCTTCGGGCGCCCTGCCATAATTATAGAACCACCGGCTTGCTGCCGCAGCTTGCGCGGGTTGCTTCGAAAAATCATCCGATGTCCGCGCCAGCAGCGTCGCGCGATCCTTTTGGAAATCGGCCCAGACTTTCGCTTCCTGTGCTCGCGCCCATGCGTCACGCGCCGGGTTGGGTTGCGCACCCGTCACCAGCGACGCGAGGTAATCGGGCGTTCCTTCGAATATGGCCATGAACAGAAGCCAGTCCTTCATGGCAGCAGGCGCTGGACGCGTTTGCCATGAATGCACGGTCTCGTGCGCGAACAACCCACGAAGCGCGGCGCGGAACTGGTCGGGCGTGGTTCCCTTTCCACACGACACTTCAAGACCAAGCACTTGCGCATCAGGCGAAGCGAAGCCGCCAGACGTGCCTGCCCCGAAAACGACATGGACGCGCGGCAACGGTCGTCCGGGGATCAAACCACCATAAGCCAGATAAGTCGCGCGCAGCTGCGCATTCATCGATGCAACCAGCGGCAAGCAGGTTTCGATGGCGTAGCGATAATTCTCGGGCTGCGCCGCCACCGCTGCGGCCAAGTTCGCGGCATTCTCGATACGGTTGGGCGTAAAAATGCGAACACCATCGCCCGCGCCGTCGAGATAGCGTTTCTGAATCTGGTCAGCGGTCGGCCTGCCATCCGTTTCACGAAAGAGCTTTGCAAACCGATCCGCGTCGGTCTGGTCAATCGTGACAGTTAGCGGATCAACCGGGGCTGCTTGCAGTGGGGTTGCGACTAGGGCGAAAGCAAAAATAGTGGAGCGCATACGACGAGATTAGCCGCAATGCTGCTCGTTTCAAGTGATCAAAACGGCAACCACCGAGACTTCTCACTAAATTTCATATAGCCGATATTTGCGCCCAACCGCACCCCAACACCGAGGCGGACGGGGATCAGCACGACGTCCCCCCGCCGCAAATAGGTCGCGGAGAAACCGCCGACGAAATAGGCGCGGCCTTCGACTTGCGGATAGCGCTTGTAGAGATCCTGGCTGTCATAGAGATTATAGACAAGCGTAAAGACTTTGGTTGCGTCGCCGCCGACATCAAAGCCGATTGATGGCCCCGTCCAATATGCGGCCCGCTGCCCCTCGATTGTGTGGCACATGGTGCCCGAGCCATAGCGCAAGCCAACAACAAACGCCCCGGATGCTTCCCGGCCGGCAATATAGGCATTGGGTTCGCCCTGATCCTTCAGGATTTTTTCCATGATGCCGGCAAGTCCCGCTGCACCTTTGCCGAACACGCCCTCTGCCGCGCCAATCAGGTCGTCGCGCTGATAGGTCGTGGGCGCTTTCGTGGCGTCGATTGATGCCTGAACATTGCGCGGCGCACAGGGTCCTGAATTGGTCGAAACCCCTGAATTGGTCGAATCCGTTGTGTTCGTGGGCACGGGGGATGTGGGCGAAACGGGTGGCGCACCGACGGTCGTGGTGTCCATCGGCGGCGCAACGGGCACGACCAGTGCTGCGGGTGATTGTGTCGCATAGCCGCGCTCACCGGGCAGGGGCGCGACGTCGGCTTGTGCGGCCGCGTTCGGGTCAACCGTCCTGATCTGCGCGATGGCCGACGATGCGGTGAGCGCAAATGCAGCAGCAATGCTGGCAAAAATCCGTGTGCGCATATCAATTGACCCTTCAAATCACTCAATTCGTCGCTGCTTATGCGCCTCTTCGCTGTCACTGCAATGAACCGCGCGGTGACCCGAGTCGATTTCGCGCTGGATCGCATGATGGCTTACCGGTTGAACCCTGCGGGCACCCTCGCTATAGGCCTGCGCTTCGCCGCCAAGTCCGGAGACGTGGGTGAGTGGCTGAAACCAACGGTTTGCTAAACCGTCGTGGCGAGTAATCGCCACCGCGAGTTCGAATCTCGCCGTCTCCGCCAGCTTTTGATGAAGGCATTCCCTTGCACGGCTGGATTATCCTCGACAAGCCGCTGGGCATGGGTTCGACGCAGGGCGTCGGCGCGGTCAAGCGGGCGCTGCGCGAGGGTGGCTATGCCAAGGTCAAGGTCGGGCACGGCGGCACACTCGATCCGCTCGCGACCGGTGTGCTGCCGATTGCGCTGGGCGAAGCGACTAAGCTCGCGGGCCGGATGCTCGACAGCGATAAGATTTATGAATTCACCGTCGCGTTCGGGGCGGAGACCGATACGCTCGACCTTGAGGGTAAAGTGATCGCGACAAGCGATGTCCGTCCGACGCTGGCGCAGGTCGAAGCGATGTTGCCGATGTTTACGGGGCCGATCGACCAAGTGCCGCCAGCCTATTCGGCGCTAAAGATCGATGGAAAGCGCGCTTATGACCTGGCACGAAAAGGCGAGACTGTCATTTTGGCCACTCGTTCGATCACCGTGCACTTCCTCCGCGTCCTCTGCGCCTCTGCGCGAACAGATAGCAATGGTTCGCGCAGAGGCGCAGAGGACGCAGAGAGTGCGGTTCATGAGATCACACTCACCGCTCATGTATCAAAAGGCACCTACATCCGCTCCCTTGCTCGCGACATCGCTTACGCCCTGAACACCGTCGGCCATGTCACCATGCTCCGCCGCACCAAGGCAGGCCCGTTCACGCTGCCACAAGCGATTTCGCTGGACTTCCTATTCGAAAAGTCTAAGGCGCAGCGCCTTGAAGACATATGCCTGCCTTTGACGGCGGGGCTGGACGACATCCCGGCTCTACCCGTCACCCCCGATCAGGCAGGGCTGCTCCGACAGGGGCGGGTCTTGGTCGGGATTGCCGCACACGACGGTCTCCATCTGGCGAAAGACGGGCAAACGCCCGTCGCGCTGGTTGAGGCCATCGCCGGAAACGTCCGGGTCGTGCGCGGTTTCAATCTGTAACCCGATGTCGTGAAAGAAAAATATGACGATTACTGCTGAACGTAAAACCGAAGTCATTGCTGAATATGCACAGGGCGCGAACGATACCGGATCGCCCGAAGTGCAGGTCGCGATCATCACGACGCGCATCCTTAACCTCACCGAGCATTTCAAGACGCACAAGAAGGACAATCATTCGCGTCGCGGCTTGCTCATGCTGGTCAACAAGCGTCGCACGCTGCTCGATTATCTGAAGCGCGAAGACGTTGGCCGCTACACCGAT
>JANMPU010000079.1:0-13842 GCA_031369985.1 Sphingomonas sp.
TTAACACATTTTTTTAAAACACGCAGAGAAATAAATGATACCATTGTAATTCATCATAAAAAAAATACCATGAAAACATTAAGATTGAATATGGAGCTAACCAGCGCTGTTCTGAAATATTTATTGACAGGCAGGTATATCATCACCTATAATTTCTTATAAGGGTGGACCAGCGCTATTTTCCAAATTCCCGCCCCCTTGTGGGGGAGGCGACTCGCGGCAGCGAGCGGGTGGGGGTGTTCGGACGTCGAGGGCTGGATATCCCTCCCCCGCTCGCCCGTCGGCGAGTCGCCCCTCCCCTTGGGGAGGGGTGGGTTGTTGGCATTCACATCCGCACCTCGATCCCCTTGTTCGGCACTTGCGCGCGGATGTCGGGCGAATACATCGCTTCAACCCGCGTGGGGGGCAAGTTGAACCGCCCCGTTCCATTCAGCCGCACCGCATAGCTCACCGTAAAGCGCCCCGCGGGGACCCAGTCGAAATAGCCGCGCCACGCGTCGCGCCCGCGCTCGACATAGGCCGGGGCAACGCCTTCACCTCCGCCAGTCGCCGCCGCAAGAATGCCCGATTGACCGCCCAGATCACCGATGATCGTGGCGCCGGGCGGCACTGGATCGCTGACCACGACCCAATTTCGCTCGGCGGTCGCATCGACGGTGATCGTTACCTTGATCACGTCCCCGCGCGTGAGCCAGCCCTTGTTGCGCTGGCTGACAATGCTGATCGCTTTCTCAAGTCTGTAGCCCGCGAACAATGGTGCGCGCAGTGGCACCGCGGCGGAGACCGAGACAGCGGCCCAAGGCCCCGCACCGCCCGCTTGGCTCAGCGTCAAAGGTGCCTGCACCAACGGCAGGCGTAGGGGCGCTGCGTTCGCCGCCATTGGCCAGCTTTGGCTCCGGCTCACCGGCCCCAAAGTCGCGGTTGTCGTTCCGGTGATCGCACTCGCCGGATAAAGCGCCGCGAACTTCCGCGCGACGATGCTGCCCCACGCATTCGCAGGCGTCGTATCCCAATGCCCGCGCCGTTGACGCAACGAAACGCCGACCATCATCTTCGGTCCTTCGTCGCTCCAGTTCGGCCGCCCCAAAATCGCACCCAGCGCCCGGATCGTCGATTCATCACCGCCGACCATCATCCACCACGGCGCGGTGCTGGCATCGGTCAGGTCAACCCGTGACCCTTCATAAACGATCCGCTTGCGCAATGTCTGTTCGGCGAGGCTGCGCAAGTTCGCCGCATTCGCCAAGCCCGCCGTTCGGTCAATCGCGACCATCCAGTCGGCAAGCGTCGCGGTCGGCATGTCGGCGGGGGCAATATCAATCGCCCCGATCAGCGCTGCACTCGACGCGCCATTGCGTGCCAGTGCCGCCAGCGCCGCGACTTTCAACAAACGCTGGTCGGTCGGTCCATAGCCATCACGCTTCAACCGCCCTTCGACGACCGCCTTCAGCGCTTCGATCATCCGCGTTTTCGCCGCCGCCGGAACCGCAAAACCCGCTTCCGCCGTCATCGACAGGGCATAAGCGGTCAAAGCCTCAGACCCCTGCATCCGCTCCATCGGGAAATATCGCAGCAAGCCATCATCATCGAGATAGGTCGGGATCGCGCCCGCCAGACCACCCCACAGCCCGGCATCGCCCAAGGCAACCGCACGGCTCAACTGCTGTTCAAAGCAGTTATAGGGATAAGCCGTCATATAGGCGCGCACCCCGGCCAAGGGTGGAGCAAGACTGTCCGACAGTTTCACATCAACATAGCCGCCCGCCAAAGCGCCATTCGGCGGCGCGATCGGGATGCTCATCCCACCACTTGTATTTGGGCCAACGCGCGTCAGTGTCGCAGCCCACACTTCGATGGGCACCGACGGCGCAACGTCCTGCGACGCGGCGAGCCGATCGGTCTTCCCGTCCGAGGACTTCGCCTCGACGACCCAGTCGAGCTTCGTCACCCCATCGGGCGCGGGCAGGTTCCACGTCACCGGCACCGCGCCGCCTGCGGGAATGGTGACCGTCAACGGCTTGCCCACTGCGACCGACGGATTGACCTTGACCGAAGCGGTCACTTGCATCGGCTTGTCCGATCCATTGCGTAGCGTGAAACTCGCGCCATAAAAATCGCCTGACCGGACGAGCGGCGGCAGCGCGGAAAACACCGTCAAATCCTGCGCCGTCCGCACACTCGTTTCGCCTGTCCCAAACAGTGCGGGACCCGACGTCGCAATCGCAACCATCTTGAACGCCGACAACGACTCCGACAGCGGCACTGGGATCCGCGCCTTGCCCTGCGCATCTAATGGTACGCGCCCTTTCCACAACAGCACGGGGCGGAAGTCATCGCGCGTCACTGCACTGTCGTCGCCCCCGCCGCCGCCCGCTTCGACCGCTTTCTTGCCATAATGACGCTTGCCGACGACTTGTGTCTGCCCCGTCGCAGTCAGGACGTCCAATGTGCGCTCGCCCATCATCGCATCCAAAACTTGCCAGCTTTCATTGGGTTTCAACTGGAGCAAAGCCTCATCGACCGCCGCAAAGGCAATCTCGGCGGATTTCGCAGGCTGCCCGCCCGGTTCGGTCACGGCGACATCGACCGTCGCCGTCTCGCGCACGGCATATTTCGCTTTGTCGGCCTTCACATTGACGCCGAGCGTATTGCCTTCCCACCCGACTTTGATCTTGGCGATGCCCAGTCGGTAACTCGGCTTGGCCAAGTCAACGAGCGCGGTCGGCTCGCCGCCTTCGCGGTTGAAGAAGGGCAGGTTCCACCGCCGCGCAAAGTCCGACAGCCATAGCTTGAACCCGCCCACGCGTCCGCGCACGGCCATAACCGAAACATAGACATCGGGCGCATAAGCGGCGGGCATCGGGACGCTGACGACCGGGTCCTTGCCCGAAAGTTCGGTGACAAAACTCGACAACACCCCTTCACGCTCGACTGTCACCAGCGCGGTCGCCGAACGGAACGGCATCCGCACTTGCAGCTTCGCGGTCTCGCCTGCTTTGTAGTATTTGGCTTCGGGGATCACATCCATCCGGTCGCCATTGTCGCCGCCGAACCACCAGTCGTCCTCCCCCGCCAACCACACCGATTGCACGGCACGCGCGACATTGCCGTTCTCGTCAGTGGTCGTGGCAACCACCGTGACATTGCCCGAAACGCCCGCATTGATGCTGCACCCGGTCAGCCCTTTATCGTCGGTTGACGCCGAACAGGATGGCGACAATTTCGTCACCTTCTCCTGATTATCATAGGCGTAGAACCCGCCGATCAGCCGCCGCCGCGCGGTGATCGTCTCGCGGCTGAACAGCGCCACGTTGACCCGCTGTCCTTTCCGCACCTTTCCATCAACGCTGACTGCTACGAATTTCAGGCGCAAGTCACTGTCACGCATCAACCAGCCATCGGTCTTAACGCCCAGCCGCACCGAAGCGGGGTGCAGCAGGATGCTACGCGATGCGGTCAGCGTTTCACCGTTCGCATCCTGATAATCCATCTCGACTGCCATCGCCATCGTCGCGTCCACCGCTTGCCCGACCTCGACCGAAGTCTGCGCAGTGCCATCACCCTTCAAAGTGACGGGCAGGGTTTGTGATAAAGGCTTGGGCGCTTCGGGGGCATTGCCATCGCCATCAAGCGGGGTCGTGCCTTCCTTCACGTCCGACCCGCCAAAGCTCCACCCGTCCCAGCCATCGGGCGCCCCATCCTCGACCGAGAACGCAGTGCGGATCGCAACCGGCAGGTTCGACGCGCCGCCGCCGGAGAGGTAACCGACGAACAGGTTTAGCGGCACGGCGGTCGGGCGCACTACCGCTTCCTTCGGCCCGCTGACCGTCGCGCGCATCGTGGGCAGACGGAATTCGTCAACGCGGATTGATTGGTCGGTCGAAATCGTCCGGTCGCCAACGATGACGCTCAGGTCGTAATCGCCCATCGCCGTGCCCTTCGGCGCGGTCCAACTCGTTTCCGCGACCCCGTCCACCCCGATCTTGATCGGCATATCATATTGCGTGTCCGACCCTCGATGTTGCAGGCGCAGCGTGCCCTCCCATCCGTCGGCAAAGGCAAAGCCGGTGCTGACCGGACGGCGCAATATGTGCTTCATATTCACGGTTTCGCCAGCGCGGAGCAGGGGGCGGTCGAACACGGTGTGCAAAATGTCGTCGCGCGCCGAATATCCATAGGGCAAGTCGAAATCATAGGGACGAATGCCATCGCCCCATTCGGTCAGTGTGAAACTGAAATCGTCGCCCGCGCGCGCGGAAATCATGAGTGGGTGCGCGCTGTCGCTTTCGCAACTGCCATAGGTTTCGGGGTCAGGGAGACCTGAGGGAACCGCGACGCGACCCTGCGCATCACTCGTGCCGGTCGCAAGCGTCGTGCCGGTGCAACTATCGGTTACGCGGACCGCAGCGCTGCCCACCGGCTTGCCGCTGTCGAGTGCCGTGACCCACGCGAGCGAGCCCTCGCGGCCCCATTTGAAATGCACCGCCATGTTGGTGACGAGCGCCCCCGCCGCCACATAACGCGACGTGTTCCGCCCGAGCAGCGCGTTGCCGAGCACCGGGCTCGCCAGCTCGACGACATAGAATCCGGGCTTGGTCAGCGGAATGCCGACCACTTCAAATTCCTTGCCCGCGCCGGGCAGGCCGAGTTTCAACGCATTGCCCTGTCCGTCGAGCAGTGATGTCGTGCCCGTGTAGTTCACGGTCTTTGTCTCATCTTTCTTGCCCGTCGGTTCCTCGCGGAAATCATTGTCGTCGGCGTCGTCGAGTTTGCGCAGCCATTCGGCGACCTGCCCGTCCGATCCATCAACTTTCAAACTCGCGCCGCCGACGTTCAGGACACGCTGCGCCAGCTGCGGCTCAACCGCGCGGACCGTGACGGGCAACACGCCGCCTTCCTTGGCTTCGATAATCCCGAAGGGGGCGGCGAACTTCACTAGCGGCGGGGCAGCGTCGAACCCGACGGCCAACGGGAAACGCGCGGCATTTTCCAGCACGCGCCCGCTCGCGTCCTTGATGTCGCCCGGAATGTTGAGCGTCGCTTTGGTTGCGGCGGGGAAGGGGCCTTTGAAGGTCAGGTCGCTGATCGCCGGATTGCTTTTCGCGTCATCGGCAATCGTCGGTGAAAATGTCTTGCCGTCCGAAAATGTCAGGCGGATTGCCTTCGCCGCTTCCATCGGAATGTCGGCAGTGAAACGGACATGCGCGTCGCTTACTGGATTGCAGCCCGCCTGCGGGTTTACGCGCGAGCATTCAAACCGCGCGGAGAAGGCCTTGCGCACCGTAAAGTCGAACCGCTGCTCGCGTGCCGCCGTCCGTCCGTCGGCACTGGCGATCCCTGCGTCCCAAACCAGCGCTATGTCGCGCCCGGGGGGCAGGGGGCGGCGGCATTTGACGGCGACCACCGTCGAGAGCGCCTTCGCCTTATCCGCCGCATTCGCAGGCAATTGCTGCGGCAGGCCCGCATTCTCTTGAAAGTTCCTGAGGTTCCAATCATTTCCGCCAAGCCCGTGTATGATCTGCGTCACGACTTCAGGCTTCATCACGTCCAGCGCGATCTTCTCGCCGATGCCATCGACTGCGCAATAGCCATTGGCCGCAATTGATGCCGCCGTTGGCACCACATTGGCCGCGACGAGGAAAACCTGATTCTCCTCAATATCCTCGCCATAGCCGCCGGGCATCACGGCTCGCGCCGATGGCCCGCCGGTATCAATCGTGAAAATCCGCGCGCCCTCTATGGCCACGCCGCGCGAACTCGCCAGCTTTCCGCCCAACTCCACGGTGCAGCTAATCCCGCCCGGCAACGCCTTTTGGAAATCAAACACATATGTCTGTGGATCGACCCAGCGTCCCGTTGATCCCACCGGGCATTTCATTGTCGCGGGTGCCGTCGCGCGCGGATCGCCCAGCGCGACCATCGCCTCTGAGAACCGCATCGTGAAGCGCTCAATCGCGCCGCCATTGGTTCCCGCCGATCCGGGCGTTGCCAGCACGACTTGCGGCGCGCCACTGCCAATCGCGGAAATGGGTGCTGCAAACAATGCCAGCGCTGCCAACATAAAACCCTTGGCCTGCATCATCCGGTCCCTTTAATTTCGCGTGCACATGGTTTGCTCAAAGGCCGCCGCCTGTCTAGTGTGGATACGACAGGAGGATGTCATGGCAACTGCAATTAAGTCCCACACGATGCCGTCAACCGAATGGGCCGCGCGGCAGGAGCTGGCGGCGTGCTACCGCATTTTTGCAATGTTCGGTTGGGATGAACTGATCTTCAACCACATCACGGTGAAGCTGGAGGAAGAGGGCGCGTTCCTGATCAATCCTTACGGCATGCACTTCAGTGAAGTGACGGCGTCATCGCTGGTCAAGATCGACATTGACGGGAACAAACTCGACGCTGACAATCCGTGGCACGTCAACCGCGCCGGTTTTGTGCAGCACAGTCTGTTCCACCGTCACCTCCCCGATGCCCATGCGATCATCCACACGCATACGACGGCGACCGTTGCGGTGTGCAGCCTTGAGGGCGGGTTGCAGCCGGTCAATTTCTACGCCTGCAATTTCATTGGCAACGTCGCTTATCATGATTTCGAAGGCGTCACCGTCCGCGATGAAGAAGGCGAGCGTCTGCTTAAAAGTCTCGGCGACAAGCGCATCATGCTGCTGCGCAATCACGGGCCGGTGGTGATGGGCAAAACCCTCCCCGATGCTTTCATCAAATATTGGGTGCTGCAACGTGCCTGCGAGCATCAGATTGCGACGATGTCGATGGGCACGCCGATTCATGTCAGTAATGATGTGGTCGCCGTGCACCAACGCGACATTGGCGCGACGCAAATCCCCGGCGGATCGGGCCGCGCCGAATTCGACGCGATGGTCCGCCGCGTGGACAAGATTGATACCAGCTGGCGTGATTAATTCCCCTCCCGCTTGCGGGAGGGGCTAGGGGAGGGCAATGAAGTCAACCATGCGATCTTCATCCAGCAGCGCTTCCCTCCCCCGACCCCTCCCGCTTGCGGGATGGAGAAGAAATGACTAGTCTTACCATCAACAACCAGCCCGTCCGATACCGGATGGACCCGCAGACGCCGTTGCTGTGGGCGATCCGCGATGCGTCGAACCTGACGGGTACCAAATATGGTTGCGGCACCGGCGATTGCGGCGCTTGCACGGTGGATATCGACGGCAAATCGGTGCGGTCATGCCAGATCACTTTGGCGCAAGCCGAGGGCGCATTCGTGACCACCATCGAGGCCCTGTCGCGGGATCGCTCGCACCCGGTGCAACAAGCGTGGGTCGCCGAGCAAGTCCCGCAATGCGGGTTCTGCCAGCCGGGCATGATCATGGCCGTATCGACCCTGCTCAAGGCGAAGCCGAACCCGACCGATGCAGAGATTGACGCGGCAATCACTAATATCTGCCGCTGCGGCACCTATAACCGCGTCCGCCGTGCGATCCGGCGGGCCGCGCGCGCCTTGGCCGGGAATGAAGTGATCAGCGCTGCGCCACCGCCAGGGATTGATCCCGCGGACGCCGCGAAATCAGTGCCTGCTTTAGCGCCTGCTCCCGCGCGTTGAGCTTCCGGGCGACGGGACTTTGGCCCAACGCATGATCCCGGCGGGGAACGGGCTCCAGATCGCAGTCTTAACGCCCGCCGCTTTGAGCGCATCACCCGTCCAGACATTGCAGGTGCGCAAGATGCTGTATCGGCCCACACCCGCATAAAATACATCGCGCGAGCCATAGCCGGGAATGACATCGCGGGTTTCGGCGAAGCTCCGTTCAATGAAATCGGATAGACGCCGATATTCTTCGGTGGTCAGGCGCAGCGGTCGCATGTCGGCATCGGTATAAAAATCGTCAAAATGGTCGACATGGACCAAGGTTTGTCCGCTTCCCACCAAGGCCGAGATTACCGTGCCCGGTTGCAAATCGCGCCATGTTGGCGTGTTTTGATAAAAGTCCCGGTCGCCCCAACCGAACAACAACCATTTTCCCGCGAGTGCAGGATCGGGAAGATCGGACGCGCGCACGCGCTGGCGCCAATCAATGCCCGCGCTCGTCACGGGCACGACCAGCCCCGTGTGGATGCCATTGCTGGCGAGGTAGACGGTCACGCCATCCGTCGGTTCGCGCCAGGCGCGGTTCACCGGCACATGGCTGAGCACGCCCGCCGCCGCGAAGTAAAGGGCGATGGGCGTCATGAGGAGCGCAATCAGGCGGCGGCTTTGCGGTCGCATGGTGCGCGGTGTAAGCGGGTATTATGACAAGTGCCAGCGACTGGATCATCCCGCAGGATTGGGCGCATTATTCGGCGCAGGATCATGCAACATGGGACACGCTGTTCGCGCGGCAAACCGCAATGCTCCCCGGGCGGGCATCGGCGGCGTTCCTGCGCGGGATTGATGTGCTTAAGCTGTCAAAGCCGGGGATTCCCCATTTCGAGGAACTATCCGAACGACTGACCGCCGCGACGGGTTGGCGCATTGTCGCGGTCCCCGGCCTGATCCCCGATGACGTATTTTTCGACTGCCTCGCCGACCGTATTTTTGTCGCGGGCAATTTCATCCGCCGGCCTGACCAGCTCGATTATCTTGAGGAACCCGACGTCTTCCATGACGTGTTCGGCCACGTCCCGATGCTCGCTGATCCCGTGTTTGCCGATTATATGGTGGCCTATGGCAAGGGTGGACAGCGCGCCGGATCATTGGGCGCGTTAAAACGCCTCGCGCGGCTGTACTGGTACACGGTTGAATTCGGGCTGGTACAAGAAAGCGGCTCGTTGCGCATTTATGGCTCGGGCATTGTGTCGAGCCACGGCGAAAGCATCTTCGCGCTCGACGATCCCAGCCCTAACCGCATCGGTTTTGACCTGAACCGGGTGATGCGCACGGACTACCGGATTGACGATTATCAACAGACCTATTTCGTGATCCCGTCGTTCGACGATCTATTGCGAACGACGGTCGAAACCGATTTTGCACCAGTCTATGCCGAACTGGACACCGTGCCTGACTACGCTGTCGATAGCGTGGCCGATGAAGACCATGTTATCACACGCGGCACGCAGGCCTATGCCAGAGAATGACACACCCAGTGCTCCGGGCTTGACCCGGAGCTTTGCGATCAGGTTCCGCACTCATTCTTGCAAGGCTCCGGATCAAGTCCGGAGCACGATGCTCTAAGTCGCGGCGGGCTTGATTGCTGCATTGCCCGCAGCGGGCGTGCCGCATTGCATACAGAACCGGAAAAACGACAATTTACGTTTCTCGCATTTCGCACAATGATCGAACAGGTTCATCCCGCAATGCACGCAAAAATCGGCAAGGACATCGCCCGTCGTCGCCACCGCGCGCTCACAGCCCGGGCAAACGCCCGATGACATTTTCTTCAACGCATCCTCGTAACGGATCGATTGCTTGCGCTCGACTTCGGCCTGCTGCTCTACCACCGCGCGCGTCGCGAGATAATGGCGCATCCATTTGATTGTGTAATGCCCGGCGACTAGCGTCAGGCCGATCCCGACGATATAACGGATATAGCCGCCATAGCTGGGCAGATAGGGCACGAGTTCAAAGAAAAAGGCGTAAAGCGTGAACAGGGCAAAGCCGCGCATCAACGGCCAATATTCGCTCTTGCGCTTTTTGAGCGTGAACCACCCGGCAAGGATCAGCAGTGGCAGCGTGACAAGCAGACGCAGACCAAAAACGAACAACTCGGATTTGAACTCGGCGGCCTGATATTGCTCTTGCGCGCCGGCTTCGAGAGCATTGCGTCGCCCGTCATTCGCTTCGATCGCATTGTTGATCGACAGGCGCTCGGCGCTAATCGCTTCGCTTGTCTTTTCGGTTTCGCGCACGGCGGCGGACAAGGTGTCGAGCTGCTTGGTGCGGCTGATGACTTCGGGGTCCTGCGCCGCGTCGGTTGTCGCCTCTCGCGTCGAAATCCAGTTGTCATATTGCTGCTTGGCGGCATTATATTCGTTGCGCGCGGTTTCGGTTTTCAGGTCCGCCGCATCGACCCGCGGGCGCAGCGCATCAAGTTTCGCATCCAGCGCCGCACGTTCGCCCCGCACATTGGCCAACGCGGTCGGGTCCATGAACTGGGTAATTTCGACCGGCTTCGACGCCAGCGGCAAATCGCCGATCACGAGCTGACCGAGCCCCATCAGGAACCCCGCAAAGACCAGCGAAACGATCCACATGACGACCGAAAACAGCTTTTCCGGCACACGGAATATTTTGAACATGGAAATCCCTCCGCCCTATGCGTCGATAGTGTTAGGATGATTTTTTATGTTCGTCATCCCCGCGCAGATGGGCGATCAGTGCTCCGGTCTCGACCCGGAGCCTTGCGGCCAGCGCGCACCATGTTTCGCAGAGCTCCGGATCAAGTCCGGAGCACAACGAGTTGATGACGGTATTGGCAGGACAGCCTAAGCTAAGCCCGCCGCGCCCGCCACTGATCGGCGCTTTGGCCCCAGGCATCGACGCGCGCGCTTTCGAACGGGGAGGGCAGCTTCGTCGGCCCGCCATTGGTCGAGCCGAGCCGCTCTGCCAGCTTGATTGACCGGATGTTTTCGGGGTCAATCGTATGGATGATAAACGGCCATTTGAGGACGTCGACGGCATAATCCATCGACGCAACGGCGGCTTCATAGGCATAGCCTTTGCCCGCAAACGCCGCCGACACGCCCCAGCCGACTTCCTCGCCCGGCCAGCCTTCGGGCATCCACGGGCCAATCCGCCCGACCCATGCGCCTGTTGCTTTTTCGATCAATGAGAACATCGCAAAGCCGCGAATGTCCCAGCTCCCTCGCATCGTGCACAACTGTCGCCACGTCTCGGCGCGCGCCGCGACGCCGCCGATGAATCGCATAGTTTCTTCGTCCGAATTCATGATCGCCCAGCCGTCGAGGTCCGACACTTCGGGCACCCGCAGGATCAGGTTTTCGGTTTCGATGACCGGATAGGCGCTCATCCAAATCGCTCTTTCAGCGCCAGCATCGCCAGCGCCGCCTTCGCCGCTTCGCCGCCTTTGTCCTTCTCTGTCGGCTTGGCACGCGTCAGCGCTTGCGCTTCATTCTCGACAGTCAAAATGCCGTTGCCAATCGCCAGCCCATCCATCGTCAGCGCCATGATCCCGCGCGCACTTTCACCCGCCACAATCTCAAAATGATAGGTTTCGCCACGGATGACCACGCCGAGCGCAACATAGCCATCATAACGCCCGCTTTCCGCCGCGAGCGAAATAGCACCGGGTATTTCAAGCGCGCCGGGGACGGTGATCGTGTCATGCACATGCCCCGCATCCTCAATCGCGGCGCGTGCGCCGTCGAGCAGGAGGTCGTTGAGATGATCGTAAAAACGCGCTTCGACAATGAGGAGTTTGGCCATGATATTTCCTTTTTACATATGTGCCGTTGAAACGACGACAAGCGCACCGACGGCAATGACCAAAGCACCAATAATCTTTGTTGGAGCGATTACTTCTTTGAGCATCACCGCGCCAATGATCAAGCTCAGAACGATGCTTGTTTCCCTGATCGCGGCAACGACCCCGGCAGGTGCGAAGTCGAGCGCAAACAGCGCGGCGCCGAACGACACAAGCGAAAGCAACGCTGCCGGGATGCCCGGGGCCAAATCTCGACGCAGCATGGCAATCGCTTCACGCTTTTTCGTGGCGATGATCAGCAAAGGCATGCCCAAAACATCGAACACAAAAAACCAGGTGATGAAGTGGAGGGCGGTTTCGGCGACACGCACCCCCTGCGCATCGATGACTGTGTAAAGGGCGGTCAGGATACCCGCGCCAATTGCAGCGGATAGGGCCGCCCATGCCAAGCGGCTGCCCATAGTCAAGATAATGATCCCGATACTGACCGCTGCTACCCCTGCCATTGTTGCCACGGCAATCGTTTCGTTGAGTATCAATGCTGCGAATGCCACGGTCGCGATGGGCGCGATGCCCCGCGCGATTGGGAAGGCAAGCGAGAACTCGGCGAGACTGTATGACCGAATGATAAGCAGCTGATAAACGACGTGCAGCATCCAAGCCGTCGCCAGCCAAGGAAGCAAATCGTGCGACGGCAAGCCCAGCCAAAGCGCGACGGGCAGGCACAAACCGCATTGGATCAAACTCACCCAAGCGCGCACCGCGAGTTTGCTCTGGCCTGACTTAACCGTCGCGTGGGCGGATGCGGTCGTCAGCGCCGATAGGCTTGCTAAGGCTATTCCAGTTGCGATCCCCACGCTCGCTAGTCGCCTGCTGGCCCCGGAATCGGCTGTTCGCCGACGATGTTCAGGCCATAACCCTCAACCGCAATCACATTGCGATGTGCATTGGTCAGCAATGTCATGTCGTGCACGCCCAGATCGGCCAATATCTGGGCACCAATACCGTAGCTGCGCAAATCCATTTCAGTGCGTGGGGTGCCGCCGATTTCGCGGGTTAGGCTTTCGGGATCATTGGGCATCAGCAGCACGATCAGTCCTGCGCCCGCCTTGCCAATCGCGCTCATCGACCGTTGCAGCGTGCGTTTGCGCGGCCCCTGCTGGCCGAGCAGATCGGAGAAGATCGAAATGCTGTGCATCCGCACCAGCGTCGGCTGGTCGGGCAGCACCTTGCCCATTTGCAGGACAACATTGATCGAGCTATCGACTTTGTTGCGATAGGTCATGGCTTTCCAGTTGCCGCCATAATCGGAGGTAAACTGGCTTTCCGACACGCGCTCAACCAAGTGATCGTTGCGCATCCGATAGGCGATCAGATCGCGGATCGTGCCCATTTTCAGACCGTGCATCCGCGCGAAGACGATAAGATCGTCCATCCGCGCCATTGTCCCGTCGTCCTTCATGATCTCGCAGATCACACCCGAGGGATTGAGCCCTGCGAGGCGCGATACGTCAACGGCGGCCTCGGTATGCCCCGTGCGGACGAGAACACCACCGTCGCGCGCAATCAACGGGAAGACGTGTCCCGGCGTCACAATATCGTCTGCCCCTTTGCTCGAATCAATCGCGACCGAAATCGTCCGCGCCCGGTCCGCCGCCGAAATGCCCGTGGTCACGCCTTCGCGCGCTTCAATTGATGTCGTAAACGCGGTTTCATGGCGCGTGCCGTTCGCGCGGCTCATCAGCTCGAGACCAAGCTGATCGACGCGCGCCTTGGTCATCGCCAGACAGATCAGCCCGCGGCCATGCGTCGCCATGAAATTGATCGCATCGGGCGTCGCCATCTGGGCGGGGATGATGAGGTCGCCTTCATTCTCGCGGTCCTCATCATCGACGAGTATGTACATGCGGCCGTTGCGCGCTTCCTCGATAATCTCCTCGATGGGGACCAGCGCGGGCCGGTCGTCGTTGGCCGCAAGATACACTTCGAGCTTGCGCAAGGTTTCCGCCGTGGGGTTCCAGTCGGGCGCATCGAGATCGCGCAACGTATTGGCATGCAGCCCCGCCGCGCGGGCAAGGCCCGAGCGAGACACGCCACCATTGGCGACATGCGCGCGGAGTTTTTCGATAAGGAATGTGCTCATCCATATCTGTTGTCACATTGAAATGTGAGCGTCAAACGCAAAATCACATTGTTGGGGGCTGGAGCTTGCCTTCCTTCAGCAAGTCCGCCGCATGGTGCGCCGCACGCGCCGCCAGCGCCATGTAAGTCAACGACGGGTTCTGGCATCCGCTCGACGACATTGCCGCGCCGTCGGTGCAGAACAAATTGGGCACTTCATGCGCTTGATTCCATTTGTTGAGCACTGACGTTTTCGGATCATGCCCCATCCGCGCGGTGCCCATTTCGTGGATGCCGAGGCCGGGTGCCCCCGCTTCCTTGGCTT
>JANMPU010000084.1:0-42527 GCA_031369985.1 Sphingomonas sp.
CGCTGATGCGTTCGGTTGTCGATCAGTTCGAGAATTATGCCAAGCTCAACAAGAAATTGCCGGCGGAAACGTCGATGCAGCTTGCCGATATTGATGTCCCTGCGCGGCTCGCCGATGCGGTCGCGGCGAATATTTCGGTCAAGGTTGCCGACAAGCAAGCGCTGCTTGCCGAAGCCGATCCCGGCAAGCGGCTCGAAATGGTCTTTGCTTTCATGGAAGGCGAGCTTGGCGTCCTGCAGGTCGAAAAGAAAATCCGCAGCCGTGTGAAACGGCAGATGGAAAAGACCCAGCGCGAATATTATCTCAACGAACAGTTGAAAGCGATCCAGCGCGAGCTTGGCAATGAAGGCGAAGATGGCGAGGGCGATGAAGTGGCGGAATATGCCGCCAAGATTGCCAAGCTGAAACTGTCGAAGGAAGCCAAGACCAAGGCCACGGTCGAGCTTAAGAAACTAAAGACGATGGCACCGATGTCGGCCGAATCGACGGTCGTGCGCAACTATCTCGACATTTTGCTCGGGCTGCCGTGGGGCAAGAAATCGAAGCTGAAGCGTGATCTGGTCGCGGCGCAGGCAGTGCTCGATGATGATCATTATGCGCTCGACAAAGTGAAAGACCGGATCGTCGAATATCTCGCGGTGCAGGCGCGGACGAACAAATTAAAGGGGCCGATCCTGTGCCTTGTCGGGCCGCCGGGTGTCGGCAAGACGTCGCTGGGCAAAAGCATAGCCAAAGCAACGGGCCGCGAGTTTATCCGCCAGTCGCTGGGTGGCGTTCGCGATGAAGCCGAAATCCGCGGGCACCGGCGGACCTATATCGGGTCGCTGCCGGGCAAAATCGTCACCAACCTGAAGAAAGCGGGGACGAGCAATCCGCTTTTCCTGCTCGATGAAATCGACAAGCTGGGTCAGGACTTCCGTGGCGATCCGGCGTCGGCATTGCTCGAAGTGCTTGATCCCGAACAGAATGGCAAGTTTCAGGATCATTATCTCGAAGTCGATATCGACTTGTCCGACATCATGTTTGTGACGACAGCGAACACGCTGAACTTGCCGCAGGCGTTGCTCGACCGGATGGAGATTATTCGGCTTGAAGGTTATACCGAGGACGAGAAAGTTGAGATTGCCAAGCGCCATTTGATCGAGAAGCAGATCGAAGCGCATGGGCTGAAGCCGCATGAGTTCGTGCTGACTGACGAAGGGCTGCGGACTCTGATCCAGCAATATACCCGCGAGGCTGGTGTGCGCACGCTCGAGCGAGAGATCGCCAAACTGGCGCGAAAAGTGTTGCGGCAGATTCTGGAGAAAAAGGTCGAAGGTGTTGTGATTACGCCTGAAAACCTGAACGAGTTCGCCGGTGTCCAGAAATATCGTCACGGCCTTGGCGAGGAAGAAAACCAGATCGGCGCTGTAACGGGCCTCGCATGGACCGAAGTCGGCGGCGAGTTGCTGACGATTGAAGCGGTGACCGTGCAGGGCAAGGGGATGGTCCGTTCGACCGGCAAGCTGGGCGATGTGATGTCTGAATCGATTCAGGCGGCACTGAGCTATGTGAAGGCTCGCGCGCCTTCGTATGGCATCAAGCCCAGTCTTTTTGCGCGTAAAGATATCCACATCCATTTGCCTGAAGGTGCAGTGCCCAAGGATGGTCCGTCGGCGGGCGTTGGTATGGTGACTGCGATGGTTTCGACGCTGACGGGTGTTGCAGTCCGCCGCGATGTGGCGATGACCGGCGAAGTCACCTTGCGCGGCCGCGTGTTGCCGATTGGCGGGCTGAAGGAAAAACTGCTCGCGGCCTTGCGCGGGGGGATCACGACGGTGCTGATCCCGCACGAGAACGAGAAAGACCTTGCCGAAATTCCGGTGAACATACGCGATGGTCTGAAAATTATTCCGGTGCGGCATGTTGACGAGGTATTGGCACTGGCGTTGACTGAGACGTTGAGTCCCATCGAATGGAGCGAGGCAGACGAGCTTGCTGCCGCCCCGCCCTTGGTCGCCAGCACCGGTGATGAAACGCTACGGCATTGAGCTAAAATGGTTTCGAAACGGCACGGTTGCAATCGAGTGCAGCCAAGTGGCGCTTTTATTTTGACAAGTGCGTCACTTGCGTTCTTACTATGCGCCACTTTGAAAAAGGTGATTCCGTCATTCACCAAGATTCCGAGGGGGTATTCAGGGTATGAACAAACAGGATTTGATTGGCGAAGTCTCGCATGTCGCGGGCTTGAGCAAAGGCGATGCGTCAAAAGCTGTTGAGGCAGTGTTCGACACAATTTCACATGCGTTGAAAAAGGGCGGCGAAGTCCGGTTGGTCGGTTTTGGCAGTTTTTCGGTCACGCGCCGCAAAGCATCAACGGGGCGCAATCCACGCACGGGTGAACCAATGGCAATCAAGGCATCGAGCCAGCCGAAGTTCCGCCCCGGCAAAGCGCTCAAGGATTCGGTCAACTAACACGCTTTACAACGAACCCTGTTGAGGGTTAGGCAAATTCCAGCGACAGGCGGCGTCATTGCCGCCTTTCGCATTTTGGGTGTTGTTTGTTTGGTTTGGACCGACGGCACATCGGGGCGCGTAGCTCAGCGGTAGAGCACTCCCTTCACACGGGAGGGGTCACAGGTTCAATCCCTGTCGCGCCCACCAATGCGCAGCGCGGAGAAGCGATATGTTATCGCCCACTCGCGCAAGCACGGCCAGCGAGCGAAGTGTCGACTGACACTGCGGCTTTTGCCGCAGCGGACGCCATGCGGGCCTGCGCGAGGTTGAATTAGCGTTGCTAATTCGTGCCCGCACTACGCCTTAGACAAACCCTACATTCCATGTCGACGGATTATAATTCCCGATATTTGGCAACACTGTCGACATGTCACCCGTAGACACCCCGAACCACGTTGCCAGCGTCGAAGCATATTGATCGACCGACGTGCTGGGCAGCAAGCGACCCTGGCCGACATCGTCGGGGCCGTTATTGGCGAATTCAGGGGGTTTGCCATAGATATTCTTGCCTTTGACGGCACCGCCCATGACAAAATGCATCGATCCCCATCCATGATCGGATCCATCGACATTGGGAACAAGCGTGCGACCAAAGTCAGAGCCAGTGAAGGTCGTCACTTTGTCCGAAATGCCGAGCTCTACTGTATGATCGTAAAAGGCCTTCATGGCATTGGCGACGTTGGCGAGCAGAACCGGCTCTTGCGCGACGAGGTTGTCATGGAGATCGAAGCCACCGGTTGAAACGAAGAAGACTTGGCGTTTCGCGCCGAGTTCGCTGCTGACCGAAATCATCCGCGCGACAATTTTGAGCTGGTCGGCCAGTCCATTTCCGGTTGGATATACCGTGGTGAATGTCGGTGCGGCGGCAAGCGATGACGTAACCAAAGCACCCGTATCGAGCGACCGTTTGCTGACTTTGCTGTGTTCGTTTTCAAAGATGTTGGCACGACCGCCGGTCATGAGCGATTTAAGTGCTGTGCTGCCGGTTGCGGATCCGAACAGCGATGTATTGCCCGACAGCGCAATCGGGCCGGAACTTGTCACCGAATAGGGAATTGCATTGCGTCCTGCGACGAACACAGCATTGCCGGTTGCGTTGATGCACGTCAGCTGTGACTGGCCATTACCACTGGCGAGCAGATCACCGAGACGTCCGCCCCAGCCCGAGGTTGCCCCTTCGGGATTGGACGCCTGCCAATAACTTTGCTGGTCGTTATGCGAGAATAATTTGGGGGGCAGCGCGACACTGCGCGCCTGATACTGCGCTTTGGTTGTTGGCTGCGTCAACGTGCCGACGTTGAGCACAGGTGCCATTTTGCCCGCGTTGAAAATCGGCAGCAGCGGCGCAAGGGCCGGTGCAAGTGCATACTGCCGGCCACCGGCGACTGCATTCGTTGGCGTCAGCGCCGTCGCATCGAGCGATGGGCGGGTATAAGCAAGCGCAGGGCGGAGACTTTGGTAGATATTGTAGCTGGCCTGATCATAGGGCGTCAGCGTGTTGGCATAGTCGTTTCCGCCATACAGGAAGATACACACCAACGCTTTGTAATCGGTCGCAACGGCGGCTGCGGCTTCACCGATACCGGCGAGGGTCGTAACAAACGGTGCTGCAGCGCCTGCAACGCCCATGGTTGCTGACGCCTTCAGGAAAGCGCGCCGTGACTGGTCTTTATGGATGTACATGTCGAGCCCTCCCTTATTTCTGTGCGATATATTCGGGCGATGCCATGACCAGCAGGATGGCCGTGTAAACGCGGTTGATGGGTCCGTTGGTCCCGGTGAAGCTGATCGCGTCGACCGCGCCCTTGATTGTGGTGATTGTCGCGGCGCTGAGTTGGCTCGCGGTGAAGATCAGGTTAAGTTCGTCGATTAACGCTTGTGAATCGGCGGCTTTGGTCAGGATGTCAGTGTAATTGCCCCGCGCATCGCTCGCGCCATTTTGAATCAGCGTCTGCATGTAATTCACATAGGCAATGACGCTGGGTTCGTTGGTAATCTGGAACTCGGGCGCGACAAATCCCGACGTCGCAATTGACGTATTCGGCGGGATGTAGCCGGGCCTGAAATAGTTGAAGACGCTGGGCGCACGTCCGATGCTTTGGCCCAACCGGTTGGTCGTGCTGCTGGTGTCGCCGAAATTCCATGCTTCCGATGCCGACGTGACACCAAATGCGCGCGCCCAATTGGTCAGGCGAACGACGGGTTCACGCAGTTTTCCAAAGCTCGGGTTAGTGATGTTGGCGTCGCTGCGCGCTTCGTCGTCGAGCAGAATCGCACGAACGACAGCGCGGAGATCACCTTTGACGCCTGAACCATTATTTTCGAACACTGCCGAAATACGACCGACATAGGCCGGCGACGGATTGCTGGTGACGAGGCGCTGGATCAGCTGCTTGCCGACGAAAGGTGCAATATTGGGGTGCGCAAAAATCGTATCGAGTGCGATCTTCAGGCTGGCCATGCCATCCGTTCCCGCCGGAATGGTCGTCCCAAGGAAAGTTTTGACGCCGAGTTCGTGATTGCCCGCATTCTGGATCAGCGGCCGACGCATGCGGTCGGGTGTGCTGCCGTCCGTTGAATCAAGCACGAACCCCGTAAACACGCGGGCGAGCCCGGCAATGTCTTCGGGTGTGTAGGTTTCGATGGGCTTGCCGTTCGCAGTTTGCTGCGTGCCATCGGCGTTCAATTTGTAAAGGCCGATGGTGAACAGTTGAAGCAGTTCGCGCGCATAGTTTTCGTCGGGCTGCGAACCCGTCGCGGTGTTCGCTTTGCGGTTGTTGAGGAAAGTGAGATAAATGCCCATTCCGGCGCTCATCGAAATTTTGTCGATCAGCGTGCGGAAATTGCCGAACGCGTTGTCGAGCAGAATGTCGAAATAACCCGCAGCGGCAAACTGGCGCCAGGACGTGTTTAGGCCGCTGATCCCAACGACAAGAAAATCGAGCAGCGAAAGGCCGACGCGCTGGCGCAACGTGTCCTGTGCCGAAATCGCCTGGCGCCAGACAGTCGGGTTGAACCCCGTTTCATTGTTCATGTTGGCCGCAACATTGAAATTCTGCGAAACCATCCAGTCCCAATGCGACGTCGCTCTCGCCGTCGCAAATTGGGTGCTCAACCACGCGTCATAACCGCTGGCTTTGATGGCACTGATGTCGGCTTTCGTCGCACCCATTGATGATTGTGACAGGAACCGGCTCGCCTGTGCATCGGTCGGCAGGACGACTGCGGGCGGCGGTGGTGGTGGAGGTGGTCCAGCGGTCGGCGGCGTTCCACCGCCACTGCCACCGCAAGCAGCGAGCAGCGCAGCGGGCGCGGTCGCAACAACGATGTTCGACAGGCCCGCGGGAACGATTGGAAGATCGGAGGAGGGATCGGGTGACGACGCTAGATCAATGACTTCAGTTTCGACCGGCGTTTGCAAGCTGTCGTCACGCATGTGCATCCCCTTTTAATCGCGGACTGAGGCGATGATGCGCCATATCCGCTGTTCGTTAACGAACTATGGCAAAATATCCTTCGTTCGTTGGATCACGATACGCCTGACTCACGCAATTTGTTCCGCACGCATTGTTCGCGATCATAATCGCCCTCGACTTCGCGCTTGCATTGCTTGCGTGCTTTTTCTTCGGCCTTGCGGATTTCGCGGCCGCGGTTGCGGTCAGCTTCGGATTGGCTGGTGGTGGCCCAATCGGCAGCTTTGCCGACAACTTTGAAAGGAGCCGTGACGACGCTGCTGACCGCGCTGACGCAACCGGGAAGGGCCAGTGCGGGAACCAAAATGAGTAAACGCGTCTGCATTACTGCTGCATTATACCATTAATGGCCCATGATCGAGATGCGGCAGGACGTGGCGGGCAAAAAGATCGGCTTCTGCGGCGTGCGGGTATCCTGACAGGATGAATGCCTCGATCCCCTCGGCTTGATAGGCTTTGAGTTTGGCAAGAACTTGGTCGGGATTGCCGACAATGGCGGCGCCGCAGCCTGAACGTGCGCGACCGATGCCGGTCCAGAGATTGTCCTCGACAAAGCCTTCGTCGCCAGCTTGGGAACGCAGTTCGGCTTGGCGCTGGACGCCGTAGCTGGCTGAATCGAGCGACTTGGCGCGGATCGCGTCTCCGGTTTCGGCGTCGAGTTTAGAGAGCAGGCGAGAGGCATAAGCACGCGCTTCGCTTTCGGTTTCGCGGACGATGACATGGGCGCGGTAACCGAATTTAAGGGTGCGGCCATGTTTGGCGGCGCGCGCGCGCATGTCGGATATGATCTCGCGCACGGCGGGCATGGTGTCGGGCCACATCAGGTAAACATCGCAGCCTTGGGCAGCGGCTTCGCGGGCGTCTTCGGAGAGGCCACCGAAGTAGAGCGGGGGGCATTTGCCGCTGACCGTCGTCATGCGCGGCGGGGCAACATCTATTTTATAGTGCTCGCCCTGGTGATTGAGCGGCTCACCGTTGAGCAGGGTTTTGAGGATCTGCATCACTTCCAGTGTGCGGGCATAGCGGGGCGCGCTGGCAAGCTTTTCACCGGGGAGGTCGGACGAAATGATGTTGATGGTCATGCGGCCGCCAGTGATTTGATCGAGTGTCGCGATCTGGCGGGCGAGTTGCGGCGGCCAGCTTTCGCCGATGCGGACCGCCATCAGGAGGCGGATTCTGCTGGTCAGCGCGGCGATGGCGGCGGCGAAAGCAGTGGTGTCGAGGCCAAGCTGGTATCCGCTGGGGAGAAGGATGTTGTCGAACCCGCCCTTTTCCGCCGTCAGGACGATGTTGCGGCAATGTTCCCAGCTTGACGCGAGCATCGGGTCGGGTGCCCCAAGGAATTCGTAATCATCATCGCAGAGGGCGGAGAACCAGCTCACTTCGGTCATGGCAACGGGACTCCCCTTGAGGCAACCAGAACCTTGTACCAGCTTTCGCGGGTCCAGCGGACTTTGTAGTCGTCGGTGGATTCCTTAATGCGGGCCGCGTCCTGCGACCCGACGATGGGAATAGGGTGCGCGGGGTGCGCCATGATCCACGCATAGGCGGCGGCGGTGCGCGAGACTTCGTAGGCGGTCGCAACGTCGTCGAGTGCGGCGGCGACGGCCGTTTCGCGGGCGTTGGTCGGGTTGGCGATGCGGCCACCACCGAGCGGGGACCAGGCCAGCACAGCCTGGTTGTGCGTCATTGCGATGTCGAGCGTGCCGTCTTCGATTGTGGTCAGGCACAGTGGCGAGAGTTCGGGCTGTGTGGTGGAAAGTGGCAGTTCGCGCGGCATCATCGCGTTCATTGCAGTGACTTGCGCCGGAGTGACGTTGGAGACGCCGAATGCCCCGATTTTGCCGAGCGCATAGGCCTTTTCGATGGCACGGGCGACTTCGTGTGGGTGCGTCAGGATGTCGGGGCGGTGGACTTGGTAGAGGTCGATTCGCGGGACGCCGAGGCGCTTCAGTGACGCATCAATGGCTCGTTCGAGATAGGCGGGCGACGAGTCATAGGGGGCAGGGGGGATAATCCCGCCTTTGGTCGCCAGCACCATTCGGTCGCGCAAGCCGGGGCTTTCGGCGAACACCTGACCAAGGAGCGACTCGGCATCGCCGAAGCCGCCCGAGCCATTGAAGCCATAAATGTCAGCGGTGTCGAGCAGCGTGATCCCGCTGTCGAGCGCCGCCTCGACGAGAGTGCGGGCTTCGGCGACGCTGCGGCCCGCAAACCGCCACATGCCCCATGCCATCGAGGACACCACAATGCCGCTCTTGCCGAGGAGGCGGGTGGTCGAGACGGGGGGAAGCTCACTCATAGCGCACGCGGCTTTCATATTTCTGACAGCGCTGTCTTATTGCCGCGAAGGAGGGGGGCGGGTCAAGTGTTTGCCGATGGAACGTTGATTTCCAATAACGAGCAGGTGAGCCGGGTTGGAAGTTTTGGACAACCGGTCATGTTAATGTGTTGCAACTGTATCAGTTGGTCTGCATACTTTGGAAGTTGGCGGCGTATCGCGTTGATGATCCTTTTTATAGGAGAACAATGGTGACAGTTGAAGTCTATCAAGAAGACGGCACGCGGCAGTGTGGAGAGGGGGAAGAGATTTCCCTTGAAAAATCGCAGTCTGACCTTTCTGCAATAGCGGGTGCAGGGTCGATCGTTGAAGCCCGCAAGCGTGTTCTACCGTATATCTATCCGAGTGTTTGCGGAGCGAAGAATGGTCACACAAACTTTTTTGTCATAGATGTTGATCAATCAGACGATTTTCTCAAAAAGTTGCGACAGGGCGGGTTCTTTGTTTGGCCATCAGAAGAAACTCTAGCCTTAGACGGTGGCGGTTTGCGAGCCTTTGGACCTGGAGGAGATTCTTTCCCGTTTATTTCTCCCGCCGAGATGATTAGTCAGTTAGCGACAGTGTCGGCTTCGCCATCGCAGATCAAAGACCTGATAGGTTATAAACTGAGAATTGTGAAAGAGGGCTTTGAACCGAGAACGATGGAGCTCCATCGGAACCGAGTTAATATGTACGTGGATGGCGACGACAAGATTGTTGATGTGAGTTTTTGGTAGAAGCACTTTCAAGTGAAGTGAGGGGGCACGGCGTTTTTTAATTAACCCACCCTTCCCACACTTCCCCGCACCACTAGTTCATGCTGCAAGCGGCGATGTTCTACGCCATCCGCCTTCTCGAACAGCAAACTCGCGGCGGCGTAGGCGAGGTCGCGGGTGGGTTGGCGGATTGTCGTCAGTGGGGGCCAGACCAGTTGCGCCAAGGGGGTGTCGTCGAAGCCTGCGACCGAGAGGTCTTCGGGGAGGCGCAAACCCTTGGCGTGGGCGACGGTCAGGACGCCTGCGGCCATGTCGTCGTTGCTCGCAAAGATTGCGGTCGGGCGGCGGGGGTAGCTGAGCAACGAATGCGCCGCCGTCACACCGCTGGCAAAGTCGAATTCGCCGGGGTGGACGAGGCCGGGTTCGTAGGGGATGCCGGCGCGATCAAGCGCGCGACGGTAGCCGAAGAGGCGCTGTTCGCTTGCCATATGGTTGGGGTGGCCGACGACGAAGCCGATGACGCGGTGGCCGAGGTTGATGAGGTGCGTCGTCATGTCGTCCGCTGCCTGCGCATCGTCCATATAGACCGAAGAGGTCAGCGCGTGGTTCGTCCCCGGCGAGATGCGGACGAAAGGGATTCCGCGCCGTTCGAGTTCGACGAGCACGGGCGCGCAATCGGTGACGGGCGACGACAATATGATGCCGTCGACATGCGTTTCGTCGATCAGGCCGCCGACTTCGGCAACAATAGTTTTGGAGGCGACATCAGCGGGCTGCGCGAGCATGCGGACGTCTTCGTCGCGGCAGCGCGCCCAGACGCCTTCCTGAATGGCGTGGATGTAATAGGGGGAGTGGTTGTCGTAGATCAGCGCGATCTGGTGCGAGCGGTGCCCGGCAAGGCTGCGGGCCGCGATGCTGGGGCTGAACGCCATCGCGGCCATCGCGGCCTCGACCTTGTCGCGGGTCGCGGCGCGGACATAGCGTTCCTTGTTCAGCACGCGGCTGACCGTCTTGATCGACACGCCCGCAGCTTTTGCGACATCGCTGATCGTGTTGCGTGTGGCCATGTTTGTTTCCCTGTTCGACCATGTCCGACTGATGCTGACCCGCCTCTCCGAGCGGAGCGAGGAGCCCTATCGAGTGAAACGAGATCGTGGTCAGAAGTGACCTCGCTGGCGCTCGGCAGTGCCCCTCGCTCACGCTCGGGGATGGGGAGTTGCCCAACCAATTTCGAACACCGCCCAAATGATGTTGTAGCCGTGCAACAGTCTTGCAGCAATGCAGCGATGCCCTCTTGCGGACCGCGCATTCTTCGTGCGATTGGCTTTTTCAGACAGCGCTGTCATAAATGGCGCACGGGAGAGGCAATTGACGCTGCGATACGGCTTGGTCGGCACGGGGATGATGGGCGTCGAGCACATCAAGAACGTCCGCGTGGCCGTGGATGCCGAGATTGTCGCGATTGCCGATCCGGTCGCGGGGTCGCTTGAGTGGGCGAAGAGCGCGCTTGGGTCCGAACCGACGGTTTATGCCGACAGCGCCGCGCTGGCGAAGGCTGGCTTGGATGCGGTTATTGTTGCCAGCCCGAACCATACGCATCGATCGGTCCTCGAACCGCTGTTAGATGCGGGACTCAATATCCTGTGCGAAAAGCCCTTGGCGACGACAGTTGATGACGCGCGCTGGATTGTCGAGCGCGCCGCGCAGTCGCCGGGGATATTCTGGACGGCGATGGAATATCGCTACATGCCGCCTGCTGCCGCGTTTATCGAACAAGTGCATGGCGGACGGATCGGCAAGCTCCAGATGCTGAGCATCCGCGAGCACCGCTTTCCGTTTTTGCCGAAGGTTGGCGACTGGAACCGCTTTAGTGCGAACACCGGCGGCACGATGGTTGAGAAATGCTGTCATTTCTTTGACCTGATGCGGCTGATTACACAGTCCGAAGCGGTGCGGGTTTATTGCTCGGGGGCGATGGATGTGAACCATCTCGACGAGCTTTACGATGGACGGACGCCCGACATTATCGACAACAGTTATACGACGGTTGATTTTGCGAACAGCACGCGGGCGATGCTTGACCTTTCCATGTTTGCCGATGGGGCCGAGCAGCAGGAAGAGATTGCGGCAGTGGGGAGCACGGCGCGGCTCGAGTGCTTGATCCCGGCGGGTGACCTCGTGTTTTCACCGCGCACCGGGTTCATGCAGCCCAAAGCGGTCGAGCGGACGCATGTGCCGGTCGATGAAGTCGCGCTGAAATCAGGCAGCCACCACGGATCAACCTTTTACGAGCACCAGAAATTCTACGCTGCCATCGTCGACCAGACGCCGGTAGAAGTGACAGCGAAAGACGGAATGATGGCCGTGGCGATTGGCACTGCCGCCGAAATCAGCGCGCGTGAAAAGCGCGTTGTCGAAATGAGTGAGCTGGGTTTTTAATCGAGAACAGCGCCGCAACGACGGCACCATGCAGGAGGAATGAACATGACCAAGAATTTGATGCTGGCGAGCGTTGCCGCGTTTGCTTTGACCGGTGCGCCAGCCTTTGCGCAGACGCCCGCGCCCACCGCCGATGATGCGCCCGCTGAAATCGTTGTGACCGCGCAGAAGCGGACCGAGCGGTTGCAGGATGTTCCCGTTGCCGTGTCCGTGATTTCGGGCGCGGCGATTGCGGCGCAGGGCGGGGTCAATATCGAGAACGCACAATATCTCGTCCCCGCTTTGACGTTCCGTAAGGGCGCGGTGTCGATCAACCAGTCGCTGTTCCTCCGCGGGGTCGGCACGTCGACGTTCTCGCTCGCCGGTGAGCCTTCGGTTTCGGCCGTAGTCGACGGTGTCGTGTATAGCCGCGCGGGCGAAGCGTTCAGCGATCTGGTCGATATCGAGCGGATCGAAGTGCTGCGCGGACCGCAAGGCACGTTGTTCGGCAAGAACGCCAGCGCGGGCGTCGTCAATATCGTGACAAAGCAGCCGACGAAGGAATTCGAGGGATCGGCCGAAGTCGCCTATTTCGACCGGCAGGAATATCGCGCGCGTGGCGCGATCAATGTCCCCATCGGCGACGCGGGCGGCTTCCGCCTGACCGGCTTTTACAGCAAATATGACGGCAATATCCGCAACATTGGGCCGGTCGCCGACGATTATGTCAACGGTTACGAACGCTATGGCGTGCGCGGGGCGCTGGCGGTCGACTTTTCGGATGACGTCAAGCTGACGATCATCGGAGACTGGCGCAAGGCAAAGGACGATTGCTGCACCGAAGTGGCTTCGACGGCGACGGGGATTGCCGCGCCGACCGCCAACGCTTTACTCGCCTTGTCGGGCGTGACGCTCGACGGCGACCGGACGCGGACGATCAAGACCAATTTGATTTCGCAGGCACTACAGACGAGCTGGGGGTTGTCGGCGCAGGTCGACGCGACGCTGGGCACGCAGACAATCACGTCGATCACGGCCTATCGCCGGTTTGACGAGAATGAAATCCGTGAAGGCGATTTGTTGCCGGGTGCGTTTGTCGGCTTGCCACAGACGCATGATGTCGGGCCGCAGACTGGTAAGACGTTCAGCCAGGAACTGCGGCTGACATCGCCGGGCAAGGAATTTGTCGATTATGTCATCGGTGCCTATTATTCGCATTCGGACACAAAGCGGACGTTCACGCGAAACGTGACACAGTGCACGGCGATTGTCGGCGCGACAGGGCTTATTCCGTGCGGTTCGGCCAATGCCAACCCTTCGACGTTCCAGACGGGGACGGCGAATTTCGGGTCGGTTTTCAAGAACCTCGCTTTCTTTGGGCAGGCGACGATCAACGTGACCGACAGCCTGCGCGTGATTGGTGGGTTGCGCTACACGGTCGATCAGCTTGACGTGTTCCACAGCCGCGTTTCGAACCCGCTCACGGGTGGTCCGGGCATTCAGCCTGCGTTTGACCAAGGCGTGTTCAATGCCAATGGCAATGTCACGGCGGCAAACGGGGTGCCATACCGGAACAAGGTGACGAGCACGAATTGGTCGTCGAAAACCGGTCTGCAGTATGACGTGACGGACAATTCGACGGCCTATGCGACGTTCTCGCGCGGGTATAAGGGACCGGCGTTCAACGTCTTCTTCAACCTGAACCGCAACGGCGCAGATTCGATCGCACCCGAAACATCGGACGCGTATGAAGTCGGTCTGAAAAACACGTTGTTCGGTGGCAAGCTGACGCTCAACATCGCCGGCTTTTATGCGAAGTACAATAATTTCCAGGCGAACAACCCCGATGTCATCAATGTGGGCGGAGTGCCGACCATTGTCGCGCGCTTTACGAACGCAGGCACCGTTTCAACGCGCGGTGTTGAAGTTGACCTTGTGTTGCGTCCGGCACGCGACCTGAACATCGCAGGCGGGCTTGCCTATACCGATGCACGGGTTGATGCGTTCCGTCAGATTCCGGGGCAGGCAAGCATTCCGAATGGCACGACGCTGGCCTATGCGCCAAAGATGAAGGCGTCGCTGGGTGCGGATTATCGCTGGCGCACGGGTGGTTCGGTTGATCTGACGTTTGGCGCGCAGGGATCCTATCAGTCGAGCCAGCTGTCATTCTTTGACACGAACGCCGCCAACCGTGCGGCGGGCACAATTCACCCTTATGCCATCGTCGATTTGTCGGCAGGCATTGTCAGCGCCGATGACCGGTTCCGCGTCACGGCGCAGGTCAAGAATTTGTTTGACCAGAGCTTTGCATCGTCGATTGGCGGCGGCGGGCCGGGCGGCTCGTTCCGCTACATCATCCCGCGCGAAGCCGACCGGTATTTCGGCGTAACTGCGCGCGTGAAGTTCGGCGAAGGCCGCTGACAATCAAGTCGCTCTGTTCGTGAACGCGGACAGAGCGACCGACCGATAAAAAGGCACGATATGGCGCAAGGCAGTTGAACCGCATGAGTGAATACCGCGACTTTCATTTTGGGGGCCGAAAGGCTTGTGATGAAACGAATATTTGTGGTGTTCGCCGTACTTGGTTTGGGAGCCTCTCCGGCTCTGGCGCAACGCGGGATGATCGATCAGGTGTTGTCGCAAGTTGGTCGCGAAAGCGCGGATCGTGAGACCACGAACAATATCAATGTACGACGTCAGAAAGTGCCCGAAGACGGACAGATTCTGTCCGCAACGACAAAATGGGGCACATGCTACACCGCGCAAGGACAGGCGTACAAATGTGCGATGCAGCGGGGCACGGATGGAACGGCAGCAACCAACGAAATCGCCCCGACGGCACAATATCCTTATCGACACACACGGCAACTTTGCCGGGGTCGTGACGGCACGCGGAAACCCTGTCGCGTTTACAGGTAGATACGCTGTCCACAAGTCGGGACGCGGTTGATCATGGCAACGGTTCCGACCGCCGGTAAAGCAACGATCCTGTCCCCGGTCCGTGTCTGGCTTTTGTTCGGGCTGCTGTGTGTCGCGGGGATTTTCAACGCGATGGACCGACCGATCATTGCGATCCTCAAGCCTGATATGTCGGCCGATTTCGGCTGGACGGACAAGGATTTCGGCGATCTGGCGTTTTACACGCAAATGGCAGCAGCGTTTTCGTTTCTGTTTACGGGCTGGCTGGTTGATCGGCTGGGCGTGCGCAAGTCGATGGTCGTGGGCGTGACGGCGTGGAGCTTTGCCGCAATGGCGCACGGGTGGGCGCTTACGATGTGGCATGTCATTGCTGCGCGCGTTGGCCTTGGCGCGACCGAAGCGGTTCAGACCCCGCTGACAATCAAGACCGTGGCGACTTTGTTCGAGCCCAACCGGCGCAGTCTGGCGTTTGGCATCGGCACTGCGATTGCCGGGCTGGGCACGATTGCGTTGCCGTTTTTTATTCCGCAGCTGGCGGCTGCTTATGGCTGGCGTGGGGCGCTGATTTTCGGTGGGGTCGGCGGGTTTGTGACGCTGGCGCTGTGGCTGGTCATTGCGCGCGGCATCAAGTTCGATGATGCCGCCGAAGACGAGACGCAGGATTATAATGACGCCGCACAGCCCTATGGCCCGATCCTAATGGAACGGCGGACGTGGGCGATTGTCATTGCCAAAGCAATTTCGGATTCGACGTGGTGGTTCATCAATTTCTGGCTGGCTGATTTTTACCGCAAGCAATTTGGCCTTTCGACGACGGAACTTGCTGTTCCGCTGGCGATTGCGTTCGCAGGGTCGGGCGCAGGAGCGCTGTTTGCGGGATGGCTGTCGACGCGCCTTCTCGAGCGCGGTGTGTCGGTGAACCGGGTGCGCAAGGGGATGATGCTGGCGTCGGCCTTGATCGTCTTGCCATTGCCGCTGGTGCTTGAGCTCAACAGCTTTTGGCCGGTGGCGATCATGATGGGCTTCGTGATGGCGGGGCATCAGGGATTTTCGCTGTCGATTTTCTCGACGATCACCGATGTCGTGCCGCGCAGCAAAGTAGGGCGTGTGACAGCGTTTGGCGCGTTTTGCGGTAATATGGGCGGCGCAGGCATTGCCAAGCTGACGGGGATCCTGCTGGTGGCCGGCACCGGGTTTACGCCGCTCTTTGTCTTTGCATCGGTTTCATACCTGATCGCGCTGCTCTGGCTCCATTTGATGTTGCCTGTTATCCGCCGCGCGTGACGACCAACCCGCGACTCATTCCAGCAGCCGCCGACCTTTACGGCGATCTGCTTGATGTTGCGCCTTCACCCAAGCTGGGGTGGCGGAGCTATGTGCCTGGATTATTGATGACGGGCGTGGCATCGCTGGCTGCGGCCTATCTGTCGGAACATTATGGCGCGCCGCTGATGCTAATGGGGCTGCTCATTGGCCTTGCGTTCAATTTTGTGAATGCCGATGCGCGGTTGCACGCTGGGTTGGGTTTTGCATCGAAGACATTGCTGCGCTGGGGGATCGTTCTCGTCGGGCTGCAGATTACGTTCGCGCAGATCATCGGGCTAGGCTGGGTGGCGTTTGCAGCGATTGCGGCGATGATTGCGCTGGTGACTTTGACCGGAACGCTCGTGGCAAGGGGCGGGCCAATGGGGTCTGCATTCGGGACGCTGGCAGGCGGCGCGGTTGCGATTTGTGGAGCGTCAGCAGCATTGGCACTGTCGAGCGTGCTGGGCGAGAAGAGGACGTCGCAGGCACAGCTGACGCTGGTGCTGGTTTCGGTTTCAGCAGCGAGTGCGTTGGCAATGTCAGTTTATCCAGTACTGGCGCATGCGCTGCACCTGAACGACACGCAGGCGGGCTTCCTGATGGGCGCATCGATCCATGACGTCGCGCAGGCGCTGGGTGCTGGCTATTCCTATTCGGATGCGGCGGGGCAGACAGCGTCGATTGTGAAGTTGACACGCGTGGCGCTGCTGGCCCCCGCGCTGGTGGTGGTGGCCTGGGCTTATCCGGCGGCGGATGCCAAGCGTGGCGGCGTTGGGGTGCCATGGTTCGTGCTGGGGTTTCTGGGCATGACGACACTGCACTCCCTGGTCGCGTTGCCTGCACCGGTTCTGGCATGGTCACCGAAGATTGCGTCGGCACTTTTGCTGCTCGCCGTAACAGCGACGGGGATTCGTTCGCCGATGAATTTGTTGATGGAACAGGGGTGGCGGTCATCACTGCCGGTGATTGCATCCACAGTCGTTTCGTTCTTGCTTGCTCTTGGTGCGGCACTGATTCTGATCTGATCGCTGTCATAAATTTGACGCACCAAGTTCACCGAACAGACATGTTAATCGACTCTCGCTGTCACACACCATCCCTAACCGCTGGCGTCGGGTGGAAAGTAAGCGGCCAGCGATTCGGGCCAATCCGCTCATGGTTTCACACAAACCGGCATGACCGGAGCGGAGATATTGATGGCTTTGTCCAATCGTTTAGCGAGCATTTTGATGGTGACGGCAAGCAGCATGGCGTTGGCCGCATGCGGGGCCGATGATGTGGCCTCCCCGGGCGTCGGGGGCAATGTGACGATCAACAATGTGACGCCGCCCGCACCGCCACCATCGCCGCCACCGCCGGGCCCAGTGCTTGTTACGCCAGCCACCGGATGTCCGACGATCCTCGATCCACAAGGCCTGACTGATTCTGGGACGATCACCAATGCGACTCAGGGCACTTACCGTGTTTGCACTTTGCCAGCGCGCATCAACGTTTCATCAACGCTGACGCGTGTGCCCGGTCTGCTCTATCGTTTGGGCGGTCGAGTTGACGTGGGTACCGATCAGGGTCCTGCATCCACGAACAATGTGGTGACGCTGACCATTGATCCCGGTGTTGTTGTGTTTGGCGGCACTGGTGTTTCGTGGTTGAATGTCAATCGCGGCAACCGCATATCGGCCGTTGGCACCGCGACCAGCCCGATTGTGTTTACGAGCCGTGACAATGTCCTTGGTCTGAGCACAGATGACTCGATCGGTCAGTTTGGTGGCGTTGTCCTGAATGGCCGTGCGCCGATAACGGATTGTATCGCGCCGGCAGCTGTGCCCGGCACCATTGCTTGCGAACGACAGGTTGAAGGTGCCGTTGATCCTGCACTTTATGGCGGCGCCAATTCCGCCGACAACAGCGGGCGGATGAGCTATGTGCAAATCCGCTATTCGGGCTTTGTCCTATCGGGGAACAGCGAGCTTCAGGCGTTGACCACGGGCGGCACCGGCAGCGGAACGGTTCTCGACCACATCCAGTCGCACAACAGTTCGGACGACGGCGCTGAGTTCTTTGGTGGCACCGTGAACATGAAATATTTCGTGTCGACCGGTGCGGATGACGACAATCTTGATACCGATGTCGGCATCAAGGGTTTCTTTCAATATGTCTTGGCGATCCAGCGTCCGAATGCAGGCGATTCGATGATCGAAGCGGATTCGGACAATGCGCTCGACGGCAATATTCCGCGCCAGAATGTGCGGGTTGCCAACTTCACGTTCATTCAGCGCAATAATATCAGCAACCTGACGTCCATCCTGCTGCGCGGCGGCACCGATTACACGGCGGTGAATGGCGTGATTGTCAGCCCGAACACGACCTGTCTGGCGATCAGCCGCCCGCAGACAGCCTCGGCAACGGTTGATGCAGCGATTGATGAAGCTGGTGCGCCGGCGTTCCGGTCGGTCGTTGGCCAGTGCAGTGCAACGCCGTTTGCGGATCGTAACGGTGTGGCGGCAGGCGCGACTGCTGCGATCTTTGGTGCAGGGACAAACAACAACAGTGTGACGTTCGTGCCCAGCTTGACCGGTACGTTCATTAACGGGGCGACCGAAACGGCAGTCACGGCATTCAACCCGACGACGATTGGTGCATTCTTTGACGCCACGACGTGGGTCGGTGCCGTGCGGAACGCGACCGACACTTGGTATGCCGGCTGGACGTGCAACAGCGCGACAGCGAATTTCGGCGCAACCAGCACGGCGTGCACGGCAATCCCGACGATCTAAAGCTGAGACGACCACGGACGAGCGCGCGCCCGAGCGGTGTGGGCTCGTCCGAACACCGAAAACAAAGGGAAATCATATGTCGAAGCCGTCGCGGTTGGTCAGCCTGCTGCTCATGTCATCAACTTTGGGCGCGCCAGCGATTGCGTTTGCACAGGCCACACCAGCCCCTGCTGATCCTTCGGCACCGCCCGTTGCTGCACCACCGGCGACGGCAGAAGAGCCGCCTGCGGCTGTTGAAGAAACCACCGATGTTTCGATACCTGGCGGCGGCGACATCGTTGTGACCGGGCGGCGGAATTCCAATATTTCGAAGGTCGCGCCGGAAGTTGTCGCAGTCCTGTCGTCGGCTGACATTGCGCGTACGGGCGAAGGCAATGTGGCCGGCGCGCTGGGTCGCGTTACGGGCCTGAGCGTTGTTGGCAGCGGGTTTGTCTACGTGCGTGGTTTGGGCGACCGATATTCGCTGGCGCTATTGAACGGTTCGCCATTGTCTAGTCCCGAACCACTGAAGCGCGTTGTGCCGCTCGACTTGTTCCCGACAAACATCATCGCATCATCGCTGGTGCAAAAAAGTTATTCGGCGAATTTTCCGGGCGAATTCGGGGGCGGTGTCATCAACCTGACGACCAAAGCAATTCCTACTGAGTCTTTCTTGACGATAAGCGGATCGATCAGCGGGGACAGCGAAACGACGCAGCGTCTAGGCTATACGTATTTCGGAAGCAGCCTCGACTGGTCAGGCTTCACAAACGCCAATCGCAACACCCCGCCAGCGCTAGCCAGTTTTTTCCGCAGTGGTGACCGGATCAGTGCGGGCACTGTCAACACGCAGGCAATCCTCGGGCAGCTTTATACAGGTCGAAATTCAATCGTTCAGCGGAATCAAAAAATCCCTTTCAACGGATCAGCTTCGTTGACGGGCGGCACATTCAAGGAATTCGGAGACTATACGCTGGGTGTAATCGCAACCGCCGGATATAGCAGCAAATGGCGCACGCGCGACAATACGCAGCAGACCGCATCGTCGGTTGATCTATCGCAAAAAGAGCTCGATTTCCGTCGCGTCATTACCGACAATCGCGTTGTCGTGAATGGCTTGCTCGGTTTGGGACTGGAATGGGAAGACAACAAGATCCGTTGGACCAACCTGTATATCCGCGACACCCTAAAGCAAGCCCGGTTGGGGCAGGGGACGCGAGCAACGGGATCGCCGAACGCGACGTTGCTGCAACAAAGCACGGCTTGGTTCGAACGCCAGTTGATTGATTCGCACATCACGTTTGAGCTGCGGCTGTCGCCGGAACTGCGGTTGGATGTGCGTGGCGGCTATGCCAATTCTCAGCGTGAAGCCCCCAATGAATACAACTTCGAATATTTCCGCAGCAATCAGGCGTCTGATCCGTTTGGCGCGTTCTTTATCAACCGGTTGAACAATGGTCAGCAGGGCAGCGCAACCGCGAGCTTCTCCGATTTGAACGAAGGATTGTGGTCGGCGGGTGCGGACTTGTCGTATAAATTCTCGCCGACTGTGACGGGCACAATTGGCTTTGCACTGCTTGATACCGCGCGGCGGACCGAGCGGCGGGATTTCCTGATCACGGCACCGAACACAATGCCGATCGGCGTAGCCCTTCTGCGGCCTGATTTTTTGCTCTCGCCCAACGTTATCAACGCGTTTGGCATTGGTTTGATCGACACCAATGAAGCCAACCCGGTGTTTGATGCCCGGTTGCGCAATAATGCAGGCTATGCCCAGATTCAGGCGGACATCACCGACGCGCTGTCGATTAACGCCGGTGTGCGGTTCGAAACCGCCGTGCAGACGGTGACGCCCGTGCAAGTGTTCAAAGTGCCGACGGCATCGTTGGCGGGTGCGCGGATCAAGCGTGATTATTTCCTGCCCGCGGTCACGCTCACCTATGACATTGGCAGCGACATGCAAGTGCGCGTGAATGCTTCGAAAACAATTGCACGGCCGCAGTTTCGCGAGCAGATTTTTCAGTTGTTTTTCGATCCTGAATCAAACCGGCAGTTCCGTGGCAACCCACTGCTGACCGACAGCCAACTGTATAATGCCGAAGCGCGGTATGAGTGGTATTTCGCGCGCGAACAGCGGTTGTCGGTGGCTGGGTTTTACAAGAAGATAAAAAATCCGATTGAGACGTTCGCGAGCTTTGTCGACAATACGGTCATTACGAGTTTTGCCAATGCCCCGTCAGCCGACCTTTATGGTGCCGAATTGGAAACGCAGAAATATTTCAATTTGGAGGGCGTTAGCAAATCGGAATTTTGGGCCACGCGCCGCGCGATCGTGGTCGCGAACTACACCTATACAAAATCGAAGATTAAGGTCGGGACGGCGGACAAGATTGCAGTGTTTGCTTCCGCTTCCACAAATGCATCGGATTTCTTTCGCAATGGTGCGCCGCTAACCGGGCAGTCCGATCATCTTGTTAATCTGCAACTAGGTATAGAGGACACCGAAAAGCTGTCACAATATACGCTGCTGTTTACCTATGTGAGCGACCGCGTGACGAGCCGCGGCGCGTCATTGCAGCCCGATATCATCGAACGGCCTGGCATCCAGTTGGACTTGGTTGGTCGCGAAGCCGTTGTTATCGGCGGGCAGACGTTCGATGTGAAGGTCGAAGCGCGTAACATATTGGGCACTGGATACCGTGAATTTCAGACCAATGGAAAAAACACTGTGTTCTTTAACCGTTACAAGGTGGGAACGACGGTATCGTTGGGGATCAGCACAACCTTTTGATGCTTATGCGGACATTCTGCGGGCAATTTGGGTATCGCGCTTGAAATTCATCCGCCATAGATGGCAGTTAACCATGATCGGGGGCGGGATTCGCGACGCATGAATTTTTTGAACAGTCCCGTATTTGCGCGCTTTGGACATCGCGTTTCGCCGAAATTACCATATCAAATCGTTGAATTTGCGTTAATCACGTTGCTGGCCCTGGCTGCGGCACGGCTGTTTTGGGCATCGTTTGTGCCGCTCGGCCCCGTGGGTGAATGGAAAGCAGCCGCCAGGAATGCGCGGGCTGATGACAGCATACTTGCACGGTTCGACCCCTTTTTCCGCACGGGTGCTACGACGGGCGGCGGCCCAGCCATTGTAACGAACCTGCCGATTAAGCTGTTCGGTGTGCGCGTGAACCAAGCCATCGGGCGTGGGTCAGCGATCATTGCGACGCCTGATGGGGTGCAATCAAGTTATGCCGTGGGTGATGAGATCATGCCGGGTGTTAAGTTGAAAGGCGTCACTTTCGAAGGTGTGACGATTGACCGTGGCGGGGTTGATGAACAGATTTTTCTGGATCAATCGGTCGCGGCTTCGGTTGCTCAACCAAACGCCGTGCCGCTACCCACGGGACAGATGACTGCACCCGTTGCTCCGCCGCCAGCCGCCGCGACGGCACTGGCCAACGAAATCGGGCTTGAGCCTTATACACAAAAGGGTCAGATCGCCGGGTTCGTTGTATCGCCAAAGGGTTCAGGCGGAATGTTCCGTATGGCGGGATTAAAGGAAGGCGATGTTCTGACGGCAATCAATGGTCGGCCCCTGCGATCCCCCGAAGATGTAACGGCTGCGATTGGCGCGAACCCGAATGTGGGCAGTGTCGTGCTGGCGGTTGAGCGCGGCGGGAAATCATTGTCGCTAACAGCAAAGGTGCAGCCATGAAGCGCATGGCGCTCGCGATAGCACTTCTTGCGGCGACTGCTGCCCCGGCGCAGCAGGTGTTGAACCTGCGTGATGCCGATATCCGGGCATTTATTCAGGATGCGTCGCGGGTAACGGGGCGGACGTTTATCATCGATTCCCGTGTTCAGGGAAAAGTCTCGGTTGTTACTGAACGGCCGCTGAGCCGGTCCGAATATTTCGAGGTTTTCCTGTCGACGATGCGCGCCAATGGATTGGTCGCGGTGCCGACGGCTGGCGGCGCGTATCGCATCCAGCCGATTGAGACTGCCGCGCAACAGCCGAGCCGCGTTGGCGCATCGGGGGCTGCGCGCAATCAGTTCGTCACTGAAGTCATTAGGTTACGGTCGATTGATGCGGCTAGCGCTGTCGAAACGCTTCGTCCCTTGGTCAGTCGCGAGGGATCGGTGACGGCGAATCGTGCGGGGAATAGCCTTGTTGTCGCTGATTTTGCCGACAATGTGCGGCGCGTGCGGGAATTGGTTCGCCGCATCGACAATGACAACGTCCTGACCAAAGTCATTGCTTTGAGGAATGCTGGCGCGCGCGAAATTGCGACGTCGCTCGCTGCGCTGGCGGGGGCAGGCGGTGGATCGACGCCGGTTTCGGTTGTTGCGATTGATTCGTCGAACAGTATTGCCATTCGCGGGGACGCGCCGACGGTGTCGCGGTTTGCCGAGATCGTCGCCGATCTTGACAAGCGGGCAGCCGCAGGATCCGAAATCCGGGTGATTTTTCTGCAACATGCCGATGCCGAGAAACTGCTGCCCGTGTTGCAACAATTGGCGGGGCAAGCCGTCGGCAGCATTACGCCTCAAGTGGTGGGTGCCGGGTCGTCACCCGCCGCCGCGCCGATAGCCACAACATCGTCCGTGGCTTCGGGTGGTAGCGGCAAAACGGTGATCGCGCGTTATGAAGGCACCAATGCCATCATCATATCGGCCCCTGCCGATGTGCAACGGACGTTGGGCGAAGTCATCCGCCAGCTTGATACGCGGCGCGAGCAAGTGCTCGTTGAAGCAATCATCGTTGAGATTTCGGATACGGCGGCGAGGAAGCTGGGTATTCAGCTTGGCTTCGGGGGGGCGGCAGGCGGGGCATTCACTACTTATTCGAATGTTACGCCGAGTATTGTTTCTGTCGGCGGCGCGTTGCTCCAGAACCAATTGAGTGGCGGCACAACGACCACGACCACCGTCAACGGCACGACGACCACAACAACGTCGGGCAATACGACCGGCGGTGGACTGATCAACAATGCGCTGGGCTCAATCGCTTCGGCTACAGGGGGCACAGCAGGCGGTGCATTCCGGCTCGGCAATCTTTATCTCGGCGCGATTATCAATGCGGTTGCGCAGGATAACCAGTCGAACCTGTTGTCCACGCCGTCAGTGGTGACGCTCGATAATCAGGAAGCCAAGCTGCTCGTCGGGCAAGAAGTGCCCGTGACGACGGGCGAACGGTTGGGGGGCAATTTCGACAATGCCTTCCGCACTGTGACGCGCCAGAATGTCGGTGTCCAGCTTGAGGTGAAACCGCAGATTGGCGAAGGTGGGTCGATCAAGCTGTTCCTGCGCCAGGAAGTCAGCTCCATTGCGGGCGCTGTGAGCAATAATTCGGCTGACCTGATCCTCAACAAGCGCGAAATACAGACGACGATGACGGTCGACGATGGCGCGATTATGGCAATTGGCGGGTTGCTCGATGACAATGAACGGCGGACGCTTGAGAAAGTGCCCGTACTGGGCGATATTCCTTTATTGGGCGAGCTGTTCCGGTCGCGCAGTAAATCGCGTGGCAAGACAAATCTGATGGTCTTCATTCGCCCCACAATCATGAGAACCGCGGCAGACGCGCAACGGCTGGCGCAGCAACGTCTGGGTTATATCCGCAATCAGCAATTGGCGGATCGGCCCGACCGCGAGCCGACAATCGACGAGCTGCTGCGCGATTATATGGGGATTGAGCCGCCCGCCGATTCCGAACCAGCAGCGGCGGCTACCCCCACCGACACGGGCTTTATGTCGGTCGATCAAATCCGGCGCGAGGTTGAAAGCGGCAAAATGGGTTCTGCGCCTGCCGCCTCGCCAAAGCGGATTGCTCCCGACGGCGTCGTTTCCGAAACACGCAGCAGCGGCACCATTCGCCCCGTTGACCTTCCCCCCAGCAGGCGCAAGGCCAGTGACCGCAACTGACGCCCCCATGGCGGCACTCAACTTGCCTTATGCCTTTGCGCGCAAATTTGGCGTGGTGGTGCAGCACGACGAGGCGGGACGACCCAGCGTTGCCCTACGCGAAGGCAGCGATCCGAACGTCCTGATCGAAGTGAAGCGATTCCTGTCGCAGTCGTTCGATGTGACGTCGGCGAACGCAACCGAGTTCGACCGATTGCTGTCGGACAGTTACAAGATGGACGGCGCGGCGGCCGCGATGGCGCTGGGCGCAGATGATCTTGATTTGCTCGCGACGGGGATTCCGAGTGCGGAGGATTTGCTCGACACGGCGGACGACGCGCCCGCAATCCGCCTGATCAACGGCATTATCGCCGAAGCCGTGCGGCAGGGTGTGTCGGACATTCACGTCGAGCCCTATGAAAGTGGCCTCGTGGTTCGCATGCGGATTGACGGCGTGTTGCGCGAGACATTGCGCATGCCGCCGCATGTTGCGCCAGTAATCGTCAGCCGGATTAAAGTGATGGCACGGCTCGATATTGCCGAACGGCGCGTGCCACAGGACGGGCGGATTTCGCTAACACTTGCGGGCAAGTTACTTGACGTGCGCGTGTCCACGCTGCCCAGCCGGGTGGGTGAACGCGTTGTGCTGCGCATTCTGGACAAGGAGAATGCCGGGATTGCGCTTGATGGACTGGGGATGACCGAAGCGCTGCATGGTTTGCTGCGCGAATCCTTTACCGAACCCAATGGCATCATTCTCGTTACCGGGCCCACGGGGAGTGGCAAGACCACGACGCTTTATGCCGGGCTGAGGCTCCTGAATGACGGCACGCGCAATATCCTGACGGTCGAGGATCCAGTTGAATATGCAGTTGATGGCATTGGCCAGACGCAAGTCAATCCCAAAGTCGGGCTGACGTTCGCAGCGGGGCTGCGCGCGATCCTGCGGCAGGATCCCGATGTCGTCATGGTTGGCGAAATCCGTGACCGCGAGACGGCGGAAATCGCAGTGCAGGCGTCGCTGACGGGACATCTGGTGCTTTCGACCGTGCACACCAACGATGCGGTCGGTGCCGTTACGCGGATGCGCGACATGAAGATCGAGCCGTTCCTGCTTGCGTCCACGTTGCGTGCAATTGTCGCCCAGCGGCTGGTGCGGCGGTTGTGCCCTGAATGCCGTCGGCCCGAGGAAGCAACGCCATCGGTCGCGGCACTGCTGGGCGTGGAGCCGGGGACAATACTGTATGAACCCGGCGGGTGTGAGGCATGCGGCGGTACCGGTTTCAAGGGCCGCATCGGCGTGTTCGAAGCGATCCGTATTGATGATACCATCCGACGCCTGATCAATGACGGCGGCGATGAAGTCGCAATTGCCCGCCATGCGTTTGCGCGCGAACCGAGCTTAAGCACTGCCGCTCGTGAATTGGTGCGACAGGGGCTGACGACGCCCGAGGAAGCCGTGCGAATATCACGGCGCGGCAGTGATGATGGTTGAGGTTGGCGATGGCTGATTTCGATTATCTTGTGCTTGATCCGGCCGGGCGCGAACGGCGGGGGCAGGTTGCGGCGGAAACGCTGGAAGACGCACGGAACCGGTTGGGCGCGAAGAAATTCTATATTGTTCGGCTGGAGCCTGCTGCGCAGGGGGCAACACGTGCCGCACCGCTGGCATCGTTCGCCGGGCTGCGACAGCGGAGGCTGAGCGTAAAGGCGCTGACGCTATTTACGCGGCAACTGGCCACACTCGCGCTCGTCACGCCACTTGAAGAGGCATTGCGCACGATTGGCCAGCAAAGCGAAGACGAAAAGGTTCAGGCGATCATTGCGCACGTGCATTCGGGCGTGATCGAGGGACGTCGCCTGTCGGACAGTATGGGGCGCGAGGCGAAGAGTTTTCCACCGCTCTATCGTGCGATGGTCGCAGCAGGCGAAAGTGCGGGGACATTGCCGCAAATTCTTGAACGACTGGCCGATTTGCAAGAACGGCAGGCCGTGATCCGATCCAAGGTGACGACAGCGCTGGCTTATCCGATTGTTCTGGCGTTCGTCGCGAGTTTTGTCGTGATGGCACTGATGATCTGGGTCGTGCCAAAGGTTGTCGAGCAGTTCGATACTGTGGGTCAGACGCTGCCGCTGTTGACGCGGATTGTCATGGCGATTTCGGGGTTTCTTGCCGGGTATTGGTGGGCGATTTTGATTGGCCTGGGGGTCTTCGGATTCATTATATGGCGGGCGTTGCAGGATGAGGCGATCCGGCTGCGGTTCGACACTGCGTGGTTGCGGTTTCCGCTGATCGGGCGGTTGACGCGCGATTTGCATGCGGCACGAATGGCGCGGACATTGTCGACAATGGTTGCAAGCCGATTGCCCTTGCTTGAAGGGCTCGTTCTGACGGGGCAGACAATCAACAATCGACGGTTGCGGTTGGCGTCTGATGAAATTGTCGAAGCCGTGCGGGGCGGGGGGAGCTTGTCAGCAGCGCTGAAGCGGACGGGGATGTTCCCGCCGTTGCTGGTTTATCTGGCAGCGTCGGGGGAATCGTCGGGGCAATTGGACGCCATGCTCGAGCGTGCGGCCGACTATCTCGAACGCGAATTCGATGGTTTTACGGCAAGCGCGCTTTCGTTGCTCGAACCTGCTATCATTGTCGTCATGGGCGTTGTGGTGGCGGCGATTGTGCTGTCGATCCTGCTCCCGATCCTGCAACTCGAAACTTTGGCTGGTGCCTGATGCGTAAGACTGTTCCCGTTCCCGCCGCAGAAGAAGGCTTTACTCTTGTGGAGCTGATGGTCGTCATCGTGATCATCGGTTTGCTGTCGACACTGGTCGCGCTGACGGTGCTGCCGAACCTTGGCAAAGCAAGCGACCAGAAAGCCAAGGCCGACATCGCCACGCTTGATCAGGCGATGGAATTATACCGGCTCAATAATCTCAATTACCCATCAACCGCCGACGGACTTCAAGCGCTGGTCAAGCCGCCCGCTTCGCTGACCGACCCGACCCGTTATCAGCAGGGCGGCTACATCAAAAAATTGCCCAATGACCCGTGGGGCCGACCCTATCTTTATGCGTCACCGGGCCAGCAAGGGACGTTCGATATTTACACGCTCGGGGCGGACGGCGCGCCGGGAGGGACAGGCGAGAATGCCGATATCGGCAACTGGCAGTAACAACCGGGGGTTCACCCTGATTGAATTGATGGTGGTCATCACCATTATAGCACTCGCGTCTGCTGTCGTCGTGTTTGCCATCCCTGATCCGCGCGGGCGGGTGTTGGATGAAGCTGAACGCTTTGCCGCGCGGGTGCTGGCGGCGCGTGACGATGCGGTGGTTCAGGGGCGCGATGTTCGGGTGCGGGTATCGGCGGATGGCTACAGTGTCGAGCGCCGTCGGCGCGGGGCTTGGGAAGCGTTGCGCGACAAGCCTTTTCGGCCGGTTGAATGGGCCGCTGGAACGGGCGCGAACGGCGCCGAAGCAATACAGTTTGACTCAACGGGCACGCCTGCTGCTGCAACGACGTTGATCCTGACCCGCGAGGCGGCGCGCGCAAGTGTAGCAGTGGCGGCCAATGGAGACATTCGTGTCGGACCGTGAACAAGGCTTCACGTTTTTGAGGCGTTCCGCCGAACACGGCTTCACGCTGATCGAAACGCTGGTCGCGATGGCGATTTTCAGTCTCGCCGCGCTCGCCTTGTTGCGGCTTGAGGGCGCGACTTTGTCGTCCACAGCAACGCTGACCGATCGTGCCTTGGGACAGATTGTTGCACGCAATTTGTCAGTCGAATTGATGACTGATGTTCGCGCGCCTGCGTTTGGTGCGGCCAATGGTTCGGTCGGGAATGCCGGACGGACTTGGCGGTGGGTGCGGAACGTGACGCGGACCGATGATGCGCGGATCGTGCGGATCGACATCGCGATCACCGACGATGCGGGGCGACCGAGCGGGGCGTTGTCGATGGCGAGGACTGTCGAATGACTCGCGAAAATGGCTTTACCCTCGTCGAAATGATGGTTGCGCTGCTGATCTTTGGCATGCTTGCCGCAGCGGGGGTGTCGCTGTTGACGTTCAGCGTGCGGGCGCAAGCAGCGGCCACCGAGCGGCTCGACCGGGTGGGCGATGACCAGCGCTTTTCGTCGTTGCTTGCCGCGGACTTGGCGCAGGCCGTTCCGCGCGTCACGCGCGACGGGGTTGGTGCGAATCAGCGGGCCTTTGTTGGCACCAACGGCGTCGGCGCAGCACCCGTGTTGCGTTATGTCCGCAGCGGCTGGAGCAATCCGGACGGCGCTCCGCGTGCGTCGATTCAGCGCGTTGAGATTGCCCTGTCCGAGGGGCGGTTGGAGCGACGCACTTATGCAATGGCCGACGGCGCAGGAGCGGGGCCGGGCATTGTCCTCGCCGAGAATGTCGAAAGTCTGCGCCTCCGCTTCCGCGACAAGGGCGAGTGGAAACCGACTTGGGATTCGCCCACGCCGATTGCGATGCCGCGCGCGGTGGAACTGGTGATCAAGCGGCGTGGGCAGCCGGCGCTGATGATGGCCTTCATGGTTGGGTCGGGGGCGAAATGAGGGCCGACCGTTCCAACCCCGCTTGCCCTGAGCTTGTCGACGGGCTGTGTTTCTTTGGAACTGAGGCCACAGAAAATGGACAGAGCTTCGACAAGCTCAGCCTGAACGGTTCTGGAGAACGGGGCGCGGCGCTTTTGTCCGTGCTCCTCCTCGTTGCCGTGATGGCGGTGCTTTGCGCGGCGAGCCTCGAAAAGCTCAAACTTTCAACCAAATTCGCAACCAACGGCGCGGCCATCGACCAAGCGCGCAGCTATGGCATGGCCGCCGAAACCATTGCGCTTTACCGCATTGGCGATCTGCTTCAGCGCGACAGCACGAAGACGACGCTGCAAGGCAATTGGGCCGGGCAACCGCAGGAGTTTCCCATTGATAAGGGGATTGCGACGGCACAGCTTGATGATGGCGGCAATTGCTTCAACCTAAACTCAGTCGTGATTGATGATGGGCAGGGCGGCTACACCGTCCGCCCCGAAGGTGTGGTGCAGTTCGAGCGGCTCATGCTGCTCGTCGGCGTTCCGCCCAATGAAGCGCGCGGTGTATCAGCGGCGACGGCGGACTGGATCGACACGGATGGCATTCCCGTGCCCGGTGGTGCGGAAGATGCGGCCTATGGTGGCATGCAAACGCCTTATCGAACTGCAAATACGTTGATGATCGACACGAGCGAATTGCGCGCGGTTGCCGGGGTGCGTCCCGATGTCTATGCGCGGCTGCGACCTTTCCTCTGTGCGCTGCCGGTGACCGACCTGTCCCCCATCAATATAAATACGATCGGGCCGAATCAGGCCGTGCTGCTCGCGATGCTGGCACCAGGCATTGATGTGCAGCGGGCACAGCGTGTGATTGATGACCGACCGATTACGGGCTTTGATAGTGCGGCGCGTTTCTGGGAGCAGCCAGCGCTTGCGGGTGCTCCGGTCGAGGCGGTCGCGCAAACCGGGATCAAGACGCGTTGGTTCAACCTGAAAGTCATGATCGAATTGGCAGGCGCGGAGTTTGAGCAGCATTCAGTGATCGACGCGGCGCTCAAGCCCGGCAAGCTGGTCCGGCGCAGCTATGGTGAGCCGTCATGAGCCATACGCTCGTTTTGCTTACCGGCGCGGTGCCGCGCTGGTTGCGCATCGCCGACGGCAACATTGTCGCACGCGGTGACGGGCTCGCGTCCGCGGAGGGTGAAGAGCGTGTCGTGGCGGTCTTGCCCGCTGATGATGTGACGATTAGCCATGCCGAACTGCCCGACCTTTCCGAACCTCAGGCGCAGGCGGCAGCGCGCTTAATGGTGGCGGAAAACGCGGCCGCGCCGGTTGATACGCTGCATGTTGCAGTTGGCGCAGCGAATGGGGTGGGGAACCGTCCGGTTGTTGCAGTCGACCGGTCAAAGCTCGCTGATTTACTTACACTGCTGGCCGATGCAGGTTGTGATCCTGATAGTGTCGTGGCAGCACCTATGTTGGTCGCTCGACCGGACGAAGGGTTTGTCAAAGCCGATCTCGGCACTGAAGTGGTTGTGCGCGGGCGGGACGGCGGCTTTGCTGATGATCCGGTGCTGACGCCTTTACTCGCTGGTGGCGCAGTAATGATGCTGGACCGCGCTCAGGTTGAACGTGAACTGGTTGATGCCGTCACTTCTCCCGAAGTCGATTTGCGGCAAGGCGCGTTTGCGAAGCGGCGCAACTGGGGGCTCGATAAGGCGCGGTTGAAGCGCATTGGGTGGCTGGCGCTGGGCGTGGCGGCGTTGACGTTGCTGTTCAGTGTTGTCCAACTGTTGCGGCTGAACATGGCGGCGGACCGGATTGAGGCGAATAATCTGGTGACCGCGCGCGCGGCGCTCCCGCCCGGCACCAATGTCAATAATGCGCTGTTGCAAGTGCGTGAGCAGTTGAATGCGATGCGTGGCCCTGGCGGCGGGCTGATCCCGCTGGCGAGTAGCGTTACTGGTGCAGTTGATACGACACCCAATATCGAACTGACGTCCATGATCTTTGACGGGGGCGGGACGCTTCGGATCACAGCTCGCGCGCCTGCCGTGGCGGACCTGACGGCGTTCGAAGCAAAATTGAGCGCGGCAGGCCTGACACAAGCTGCAGGTCCAACTTTGGTCGATCAAGGGCGCCAAATGCGCGACTATACGGTGTCGGTGCGATGATGGCGCAGTTGAAAACGATGTGGGCCGAACGGTTACCGCGTGAACAGCAATTGCTGGCAGTCATGTTTGCGCTGTTCGCGCTTGTCATCTTAGTCTTTGGAATCATACGTCCGCTGGCGGGTGCGACCACGGCCGCGCGCGACCGGCTTGACCGCGTGACGATTGAGTCGGGTCAGATTGCCGGTGCCGCCGAGACATTGCGCGAGGCCAAGAAAAATGCGCCACTGCCGCTGACTGGCACGCTGGTTCTCGCCGTCAGCCAGTCCGCGCAGGACGCGGGGTTCAACCTCTCAACGCTCGATATGCAAGGCGAAGACCGCGTCGGCATTGCAATGCCTGCTGTCAAAAGCGCTGCGCTGTTCGGGTGGCTGCGCAAGCTCGCGCTGCAGGGGATTTTTGTCGAGCGGATGACCATGCGCGCCAATGCCGACGCGACGTTGTCGATTGAAGGCACATTAAGGCTGCGCAAGCCATGACGCGCGGGCGGATTTTACTTTTTGTCGGGCTTTTTTTGTTCGCGCTCATCCTATTCATGCCGTTGTCGTTTGCGTTGTCGTGGGCGGCGCAGGGACTTTCGGCACGTGCGGCGACGGGGACGATCTGGTCGGGAAAGCTCATTGAAGCGCAAGTGGGTCGTCTCGCTCTGGGCGATGTATCGGTCGGCCTGAAACCATTCGATCTGCTTCGCGGCCGCGCCAGCATCGCTATGCAAAGCGCCTTGGGGCGCGGCATCATGACGGCATCAGGCAGTGATTTCGCCGCGTCGGGCGTTACCGCCAATGTCGATGGATCGCGCCTCTTTGCGCCGTTGCCGGTGGACCGGATCGACGTGACCAATGTGAGCGCCGCTTTCGAATCGGGTCGTTGCAAGCGCGGTGAGGGGCGGGTGCGCACGACTTTTTCGGGCGATGTCGGTGGCTTGTCATTGGCGCAGGGATTGAGCGGGGTTGCGCGTTGCGATGGCGCGGCGCTCCTTCTTCCGCTGGTAAGCCAGTCGGCGATGGAGCGGCTGAACTTGCACATTCGGGGCGATGGTGGATACCGCGCCGAATTTTTCGTGCGCTCAACCGATCCGGCGCAAGCGGCGAAGCTCAATGCCTCGGGTTTTGTCCCCGCGCCCGGCGGTTTTGTCCTCAGGCTTGCGGGAAAACTCTAGCATCGCGCTGCGTTCGGGCTTATGCGGCACTTCTTGCCCCGTTGTGGCGGTCGTAGCTCAATTGGTTAGAGCGCCGGTTTGTGGTACCGGAGGTTGCGGGTTCAATCCCCGTCGATCGCCCCATTTTCTCTAAGACGTGACAGAATGTTGGCGCAATGATATTACGCCACGGCGTAATTTTATGAGGCGACAATGACGGCTGTGTGGGACTATCCTGATTTCGATGATCATGAAGGGGTTCATCTGTTCCGCGATCATGCGAGCGGGCTGACGGCTATTATCGCAGTGCATTCGACCGCACTCGGTCCGGCGGCGGGGGGCACGCGGTTCTGGCATTATGCCGATAACGATGACGCGATTACGGACGCCCTGCGCTTGTCACGCGGCATGAGTTACAAAAATGCGATGGCCGGATTGCCTGCGGGCGGTGGCAAAGCTGTAATCCTTGCGCCAGCTGATCGGGCCAAGACGTCTGCGATGCTGGATGCCTTCGCTGCCGCCGTCGATAGCTTGGGCGGTCGATACATCACGGCGCAAGATGTCGGCATGAGCGAAGCCGATATGGTTGCGCTGTCGAAAGGCACGGCGCATGTGGCGGGCTTGCCGGGCAAAAGCGGTGGCGATCCGGGCCCATCGACCGCGCGCGGCGTTTATCTGGGCGTTTGTGCAGCAGCGAAGCGAGCACTGGGGCGTGATAGTGTCGCGGGCGTGCATGTCGCAATTCAAGGCGTCGGCAGTGTTGGCGGTGGGCTGGCGCGCTGGTTGGCGAAGGACGGCGCAAGATTGACATTGGCTGATGCTAATCCGGCTCGCGCGGAAGCATTGGCGCGTGAATTGGGTGCGACGTGGGTGCCCGCGGATGCAATTATGACGGTTGAAGCGGATGTGCTCAGCCCGTGCGCGTTGGGGGCAATCCTGACGAGTGAGAGCATCGCCGCGCTGAAGGTGTCGGCGGTGGCGGGCGGTGCGAATAATCAGCTCGCAACCGCAGCTCAGGGCGCTGAACTTGCGGCATGCGGGATTCTTTATGCGCCCGATTATGTGATCAACGCAGGCGGTATCATCAATGTCCTGCGCCATATTGACGGCGCAGGCGACGCAGAGATCAACGCTCGCGTCGATCAGATCGCAGAACGGTTGATGCAGATTTGGGACGAAAGCGCTGCGTCCGGTGAAACCCCCGCAGAGGTCGCCGACCGGATGGCGCAGCGCTTGATCGGGCGGTGAATTTTACTGACCGTAGAAAAACCGTTCCTCCACGACCTTCCCGTCTTTGATGGTATACAGCCCTTCTTCGTCCATTTGCGTCCGTTCGCCGGTGGGTTTGAAGGTCAGGTCCATTTTGAAGCGCATGATGAACTGGTCGCCGTTGACGAAGGGGCCAGCGGCTTCGACGCTGTGAATCTCGTGGTTCGAATACCACCATTCACCCTTGGCATGGACAGCCTCGAGCCCGCGCGCAACCGGATCGGGGCCAGCGGCTTCAATGCTGTTGATGTCGGGCGACCAATATTTCTCGCCTGCTGCGTCCCAGTCACCCCGCACACACATGGCCGCAAAGTCGGCGGCGATTTCGGCTGTTGTCATGATTCACTCCTATCTTAATTTGGCGAAAGTTTATGCTCCTGCGATGGCAAGCGCAAACTGCTTTCAAGCGCAGAAATGCTACGCTATTGAGGCGCCAACATGCACGTACTCGCGAATCCGACCCGATTTCTGAAACTTGCCCGCCCGCTGACGGTGATTTTCGGCCTTGGCGGGATCATGCTGATTGCGATCGGGGCTTATGCAGGGTTGTTCATAGTCCCGGCTGACTATCTTCAGGGTGACTCGTTCCGCATTCTTTATATGCACGTTCCCGCTGCTTGGCTTGGCATGGGTGGCTGGACGGGGATCGCGATTGCAAGCATCGTGCAGTTGGTCTGGCGGCACCCACTCGCGGGGGTCGGTGCCCGCGCGGTTGCACTCCCTGGCGCTTTGTTCACGGCGATTTGCCTGATCACGGGCTCGATTTGGGGCCGGCCGACATGGGGGACTTGGTGGGAATGGGACGGGCGGATGACGTCGATGCTTGTCCTGCTGTTCCTCTACATCGCTTATATGGCGCTGGCGTCAGCGAGTGATGAGCGCACCAGCGTCAGCCGCGCGACGGCCATTTTCGGCATTGTCGGTGCGATCAACATTCCGATCATCAAATATTCAGTGCTGTGGTGGAACACGCTGCATCAAGGCAGTTCGATTTCAGTTATGGGCGGTTCCAAAATCGCACCTGAATTGCTGTGGCCGCTGGGCTTCACAACATTAGGATTCAGTTTGTTGTTTGGTGCCATTGTCCTGATGCGGATGCGGGCCATATTGGCCGAAACGAAGGTTGAGGCACGGTTGCAACGGATGGCACGCGGATGACCCATTGGGCTTTTGTCACGGCGGCTTATGCTATCACGCTTGGCGCGACGGCCTTGGTTACTTTGTGGGCATGGGCGTCGATGCGCGTGGCAGAGAAGGCGGCGCAAAAGTGAAAGCAAAGCATCAAAGGCTGTTTCTTGCGCTTGCGGCACTGACCGCCGTTGTCGGGTCAGGCGTACTCGCAATGTCAGCGATTGGTGACCGGGCGAGCTATTTCTATGCACCCGGTGATGTTGCCAAAGCTGCGCCGCCAGAGGGGCAGGCCGTTCGTTTGGGTGGGATGGTATCCCCCGGCACGGTCAAACGCGCAGCGGATGGCGTGACATTGGCTTTTGCGGTCCACGACGAAGCCAGCACCGTAAACGTCGTGTTCAAGGGGATTCCACCCGACCTTTTCAAGGAAGGGTCGGGCGTCGTTGCTGAGGGGGCTTTCCAAGGGAAAACCTTCATGGCAACGAATTTACTCGCCAAACATGACGAAAATTACATGCCGCCCAAACTTGCGGGCGCGCAGCACAAGACGGATACGTTGACCCAGTGATTGCTGAAGCCGGTCTTATCACATTGTGGATTGCGGCGGTTCTGGCGCTGCTTCAGCTCGGACTCGGTTCGATGGCGATCTCGGATGCGCGCGCTGATTTGCGGCGCGGCGTGCGAACAGTTGCCGTCGTGCAGGGGCTGTTTGTCGCCACATCGTTTTGGCTTCTGATCTGGTGCTTCCTGCGCTCTGATATGTCAGTCGCGCTGGTGGCGACCAACAGCCATTCGATGAAGCCGTGGCTGTATAAATTTTCGGGGACATGGGGAAATCATGAGGGGTCGATGCTCCTCTGGGTCGCTGTCCTCGGCTTTGCAGGGGGTGCAATTGCGCTCATCGAGCGACGGATCAAGGATAGCACGCTGGCGGCGACATTGGCGGCACAGGCAGCCATCGGGCTGGGCTTTTACGCTTTCCTTCTTTTCTCATCCAACCCGTTCAAGCGGCTGTTTCCGGTGCCTGCTGACGGCAATGGCCTGAATCCGTTGCTGCAAGACCCCGGCCTCGCTTTCCATCCGCCGACGCTTTATTTTGGCTATGTCGGAATGTCTGTCGCGTTCAGTTTCGCTGTCGGGGCCTTGATTACGAAAGACGTCGATCGTGACTTTGCGCGTGCGATGCGCCCGTGGGTGCTTGCGGCATGGATTTTCCTGACGCTCGGCATCACCGCAGGCAGCTATTGGGCTTATTATGAGCTGGGCTGGGGCGGCTGGTGGTTTTGGGATCCGGTTGAAAATGCCTCGCTGATGCCTTGGCTAGCGGCGACGGCGTTGCTGCATTCAGTGACAGTGCTGGCAACGCGCGATGGTTTGCGGGCGTGGACGATCATGCTTGCCGTGGTTGCATTTTCGATGAGCATGGTGGGCACTTTCCTCGTCCGCTCGGGCATTCTCACCAGCGTGCATAGTTTTGCTGTTGATCCGGCACGGGGCAGCGTTCTGCTCGCACTTCTGGCCATCTATATTGGTGGTGCTCTCGCACTTTTTGCCATCCGGATCGCCACCGTCCGCGAGGGATCACAATTTGAACTGGTAAGCCGCGAAGGCGCGTTGGTTGCGAACAATCTGTTCCTGTCGGCGATCCTCGGTGTCGTCCTGATTGGCACGCTTTATCCGCTCGCAGTCGAAGCGCTGACCGGCGAAAAGCTTTCGGTTGGCCCGCCCTATTTTGATGCGACGGCGGGGCCTCTGACGCTCGCGTTGGTGATCTTCATGGGCCTCGGCCCGCTTGCGCGCTGGCGGCGTGATGATCTGAAATCGGTTCTGAAACGCGTGTCGCTGCCCATTGCGCTATTTGTGGCTGCCGTCGTTGCGATGATGATTTTCGCCCCGCACATCAGCATTTTGTCCTTCCTCGGCATCGTCGTCGCGATTGGCGTCGGCGCGGCAAGCCTTGCGCCGTTGTGGGGCCGAAACCTGCGTCGCACGCCGATGTTTACTTATGGCATGGTGATTTCGCATCTGGGCATTGCCGTCGCAATGCTGGGCATGGCGACCGAAAGTGCGTTCCTCAAGGAAACGCTGGTCGCCAAACGCATTGGCGAAAGCGCGGTCGTGGGTCCTTACACAATCAAATTAGTCGGGATCGAACCGATTGCGGGGCCGAACTGGACCGCGCTGGAGGCCACGCTTGAGGCGCAACGCGGCGACGAAAAGCCTTCCCGCATGAAGCCGCAATCACGTCAATTCTCTTCCCCGCAAACCGAAACTAATGAGGCCGCGATTGCGACGAAGCTCGATGGCCAGCTTTATCTGGTCATTGGCAAGCAAGATGAAACAGGTCGCTGGCAATTGCGCCTATGGTGGAAACCGTTGGTGACGCTGATCTGGCTTGGCGGTGTGCTAATTGCTTTGGGCGGCGCGCTGGCACTGGTCGGGCGAGCGCGGCGTGATTCGGCATTGTCCGTGCGACAGGCCTACGCATGACGCGTTGGTGGCTGTGGGCGCCGTTGGTGGCATTCCTCATCCTGTTTGGTGTGGCAGCGTCGGGATTAATCCGTCCGACCGATGCAAAAAATCCGTCCAAAATGGTGGGCAAGGCTTTGCCTTCATTTACACTGCCCGCTGCGTCGTCAAGTCGTCCTGCGCTGACCAGCAAGGACTTCGTCGGCAAACCGCGCTTGCTCAACGTCTTCGCCAGCTGGTGCATCCCCTGCATCGCCGAAGCGCCCGTGCTTGCGTCGATGGCGCGGCAAGGCGCGGTCATCGAAGGCGTCGCTATCCGTGACAAACGTGCCGACGTTGACAAATTCCTTGCGCGCAACGGTAATCCGTTTCGGGCAATCGGGTCTGATGTCGATTCTTCGATCCAACTTGCAATGGGGTCATCGGGCGTTCCTGAAACCTTCGTGATCGACGGCAAGGGCGTGATCCGCCATCAGCATATTGGCGATATCCGGCCCGAAGATGTGCCGGTCATCCTGAACAAATTGCGGGAAGCACAGTGAAGCGGCTTCTCGCCGTCATCATGTTGGCGCTGGCGAGCCCCGCTTTCGCCGATTCCTCAATGCCTGCCGCGCCTTATGCTTATAAACAACTTGCCGACCCTGCGCAGGAAAAGGCCGCGCAGGCGCTGATGCTGTCGGTGCGCTGCCTTGTTTGTCAGGGGCAATCGATCGCTGACTCGGACGCCGAAATGGCTGCTGATATGCGCTCGATGATCCGCAAACGCATTGCGGCGGGAGAAAAGCCCGAAGATATCCGCAGCTGGTTGATCGAACGCTATGGCAGCTGGGTCAGCTACAAGCCGGTGTTCGACGCGCAAACGGCGCTGCTATGGATCACGCCGTTTGGGCTTCTCGGTATTGGCATATTGCTCGCGCGCGGGCGGTTTAAGAAGCGAGCAAAATAGGATGGGGTGGGGGATTCTTGCGGCGCTGACTCTGGTCGCGCTCGCCTTGCTTTGGCGGTTCGCGCAACTTCCACGTTATGCCCTTGAATTGACGGCCGCCGCTGCGCTGCTCGGTGTTGCGGGCTATGCGTGGCTTGGGAACCCGTCCGAAGCAGGGACAAGCATCGAAGCGCGTGACGCACCCGGCAAACTCGACCCGTCAATCACAGCCAGCCGCCAGAACATGATGGGCAAATTCGGGACCCAGGCGCAGTGGCTCGATTACGCCGATACGATGCTGAAGATGGGCCAGACTCAGATGGCGGTACTCGCGATGCGCAGTGGCATTCGCGACAATCCGCGTGATCCCGAATTATGGGTCGGCCTCGGCAATGCGCTGGTTGCGCATGGGAATGGCCTCGTCTCGCCCGCTGCGCGATTTGCGTACAACCGTGCGGCGCAGCTTTCGCCGAACAATCCGGGGCCACCCTTTTTTCTGGGCGTTGCCTTGGCGCAAGAAGGCAAGACTGAAGAGGCCGTTGCGATGTGGAAGACGCTGCTCGCGCGGTCACCCAAAGATGCGCCGTGGCGTGCTGATCTGGAAGCGCGAATGGCCTCTATTGGAGGCGAACAACCCTGATCCCGCGCTTGGCGAGCATTTCGTTGACCGAGTCCTTGCCTGCCAGATGCCCGGCCCCCACAGCGACAAAAATAGTGCCCGGCTGTTTCATCCGTTCGGCAATCCAGCCGGTCCAGTTCGCGTTGCGCTGGCGCAGCAGGACGTCAGTCAGTTCTGGGGAAAGCTGAAACTCGTCATCAAAAGTAAGCGCGATTTTCTTGACGTCGCCCGCCGTCCACGCTGCAATCATCTTGTCGAACTCCTCGCGAGCATTGCTCTCGTCGTCGGCAATGCTAACCAGAAAGCGACGCTGCGCGCTTTCGGGAAGCCCATCGAAATAGCCAAGCTGCTGGCTCGGCGTTTCAAGGCCGCGGACAACTTTGCTGTCCCCGATGAATCGCCGCGATAGCACTGCCTCGGCGCCATATTCAGGACTGACGGGCAAATCCTTCATGCCCGCAGATGCCAGCATCAGGGCGGCGGCCCAAGTTTCAAACTGATCAAGCACGGCCATCGGTGCACCGCTGCGATCGATAACGCGCTTCAGCGCGTCCCGTTTGTCGGCGGGCACCCGGTCCAGCAACGGCGGCAGATCAGGTGATGAACCCAGTTGCTGCATGATCAACCCCGTTTTACGAGGATCCTTGTCCAAGACGGTTTCAAGCACCAACCCCTGCGAATTGCGGATCGCGGCATCAATCTTCGGCGATTGCCACGCCAATTCCTTGGGCAGCAAATGGATCGTCCCGAACAGATAGATGGTGGTGTCCGCATCGGCGACTTTCCACAAAGCGGGCCGGATCGGCTTCGCCTCGCTCTTGTTGGCTTGGCAGGACAGGAGAGCGAAAGCCGCGAGCGCGACACCGATGGTGCGTTTCATGCGCGCAGGGTTAGCGGCTTGCTTGACCCGTCGCCACCCCTAAGCCAAAGGCTTTGGCAATAATGTTGCACCTGCGAAGGGGCCAAGAGAAAGGAACCCGCGCGTGACCCAACCGCTCAGCTTTCAAAAGCTGATCCTGACGCTCCATGATTATTGGAGTGATCGCGGCTGCGTGATCCTGCAACCTTATGACATGGAAATGGGGGCAGGGACGTTCCACACTGCAACGACATTGCGCGCGCTTGGCCCTGATCCGTGGAATGCGGCGTTTGTTCAGCCGTGCCGCCGACCGACCGATGGGCGCTATGGCGAAAACCCGAACCGGCTCGGCCATTATTATCAATATCAAGTGATCCTGAAGCCCAGCCCGCCCGATTTGCAAGAACTCTATCTCGGTAGCCTCGCCGCAATTGGCATCGACCCTCTCCTCCACGATATCCGTTTTGTGGAGGACGACTGGGAATCGCCGACGCTCGGCGCGTGGGGGCTGGGCTGGGAAGTCTGGTGCGACGGGATGGAGGTGACGCAGTTCACTTATTTCCAGCAGATGGGCGGGTTCGACTGCAAACCGGTGGCGGGCGAACTCACTTACGGCCTCGAGCGCCTCGCCATGTATGTCCAGAATGTGGATAGCGTTTACGATCTCGATTTCAACGGGAACGGCGTGACTTACGGCGATGTGTTCTTAGAGAATGAGAAGCAGATGAGCCGCTGGAATTTCGAAATTGCCGATACGAAAACGCTGTTCGACGGGTTCAGGATGGCCACGGCCGAATGCGAAAACTGCCTCGACGCGAACCTGCCGATCCCCGCCTACGAACAGGCGATCAAGGCGAGCCACATCTTCAACACGCTGCAGGCGCGCGGCGTGATTTCGGTCGCCGAACGTGCGGCATATATGGGCCGCGTGCGCGATCTGGCAAAAGGCGCATGTGCCAGCTGGATGACACTTTTGGAAAAGCGGAAAGATGCCGAGGAAGCGCAGCTGAAGATGGAAGCAATGCCCGGCTATGGCACCTTCTGATGACTGATTTTCTCCTTGAACTACGCTCCGAAGAAATCCCCGCGCGGATGCAGATCGCTGCGTCGGCGAACTTGGGTGAGGATCTCAGCGATGCTCTCTACGAAGCGGGCATAACTGTCGGAACGCCGGAAACATTCGCAACACCTCGCCGACTGGCAGTCATCATTAAAGACCTGCCAGCAATGACGCCTCCTAAATCGGAAGAACGCAAAGGCCCCCGCGCCAATGCGCCTGAAGCGGCACTGGCGGGGTTCCTTCGCTCGACCGGCCTGACCCGCGAGCAACTGACCGAGCGTGACGGCGTGTTGTTTGCGGTCATCGACAAACCCGGACGCCCGACGTCGGATGTTCTAAGCGACTCCATCCCCGCCATCATCCGCGCGTTCCCATGGCCCAAATCGATGCGTTGGGGCGATGCATCGATCAGCACCGAAAGCCTGCGTTGGGTCCGCCCGTTGCAGGGGATCGTCGCGTTGTTTGGCGAAGACATTGTGCCGTGCGAAGTCGATGGCATCGTTAGCGGCGCGGCGACGATGGGCCACCGCTTTCATCATCATGGCCCGATCATCATCGGCAGCGCGAACGACTATGTCGAAAAACTGCGTGCTTGCCACGTGATCGTCCACCTGTCCGAACGTCGCAAATTGATTGAGGATGGCGCGGCGAAGGCGGCTGCTGCGGCGGGACTGACGGTGATCCCGGACGAAGGATTGGTCCTCGAAAATGCTGGCCTCACCGAATGGCCGGTGCCGCTTCTCGGGCGCTTCGATCCCGAATTTCTGAACGTGCCACGCGAAGTCATCCAGCTGACGATGCGCACCAACCAGAAATATTTCGCCTGTGCGGAAGCGGATGGGAAGCTGGCGAACGCGTTCGTCTGCACCGCGAATATCGATGCGAGCGACTGCGGCGCGGCGGTGATCGCCGGGAACGAAAAAGTGCTTTCGGCGCGGCTTTCAGACGCGAAGTTTTTCTGGGAACAGGATCTCAAAATCCCGCTTGAGGATCAGGCGGCGAAGCTATCGCAGATTGTTTTCCACGAAAAGCTGGGCACGGTTGCGGACAAGGTCGAGCGTGTTGCCAAACTGGCGCGGTGGTTGGTGGACAGCGGAGTCATCACACCCCTCCCTAAGGGGAGGGGCGACTCGCCCTCAGGCGAGCGGGGGAGGGCTTCCGACTCTCGAAGTTCGGCGCACCCCCACCCGCTCGCTGACGCGAGTCGCCTCCCCCTCAAGGGGGAGGTAAGTTTGGCGGACATGGCCGAAACCGCCGCCCGCCTCTGCAAAGCCGACCTCGTCACCGGTATGGTCGGCGAATTCCCAGAATTGCAGGGCATCATGGGCGGCTATTACGCCCGCGCGCAGGGTTATCCGGACGCGGTCGCCGACGCGATCCGCGATCATTACGGCCTAACGGCCTATAGTTCTGTCGAAATCTCCGTAGCCTTGGCGGACCGGATAGACACGACCAAATCGTTCTTTGAAATTGGCGAGCGTCCAACTGGGTCACGCGATCCATTTGCAATTAGGCGGGCTGGCCTCGGTATTATCTATTACGTTCTTCAAAAGGAGCTAAGGCTCGACCTCCACGCGCTTGTTGGTGACGAAGTATTTGATTTTCTGATTGATCGTTGGAAGGTTCAAAACCGTGAAGCTGGCGGTCGCCCCGACTTGATTGATGCCGTAGTTGCAGCTTCGTCAGACGGCGATCTATCCAGACTCGGTCTGCGAATGCGTGCGTTGCAATCGTTCGTCGCGACCGACGAGGGGAAGAACCTGCTCGCCGGATATAAGCGCGCGGCGAATATCCTCAAAAAATCACCCCTCCCTCAGGGGAGGGGCGATTCGCCCGCAGGCGAGCGGGGGAGGGGTGTCCAGCCCTCGACCTCGGAGCACCCCCACCCAACCCTCCCCCTCGAGGGGGAGGGCTTTAAGAATCCCCTGTCCTACAAGCCCGAAATCCCCGAACAGTCGCTCATCCAAGCGCTCGATTCGGCGGAACCGCTCGCCACTGCCGCAATCGAACGCGAAGATTTCGAAGGGGCGATGTCGGC
>JANMPU010000007.1:0-82225 GCA_031369985.1 Sphingomonas sp.
GGGCCGACCGGGGTAGTTGGCTGCGAGTCCCAGCTAAAGTGCCTCTACGCATCTTGCGGTTTGCGTTCGCCGTGCTGACGGACTGCCGAGCGGCGATCCGGTTTTGAGTCTTGGCCAATCCAAACATGTTCCCCAACAAGTGTAGCAGGTGGACGCGAGCGACATGCTTTCCCGCGTTCATAGCACCCGCCCTCGGCGCTCCTCGCAAATCAGGACAAGCGCCCCGAATTCCTCGCGCTCGCCAAGCCGGTCAGCAATCTGCCGCACACAGGCCAGCGGCAAGCCGTTCTCATGCGCCACATAACGCAGGTAATCGTCACGGCATTCCGCCCCGCAAGCACGATAGAGCAAAAGCAAATCGGTCATTCCCCAACCCCTTCTTCGGCTGAAAGCCGCACTGTCTGCGACATGCGGCCTGCCTTCCGGCGAGGATGGGAGGGGGAGGGAAAGCTGAATCTTCGCCCCGGCGCGGGCCAGCGGGCGCGCAGCGACCGCCACACGGGGGCGACTATTCTGCTTCGGGAAACGAGAGGGCAAAGTCCTTGGCGTTCCCGCCAATAAGGAAACGGAGGCGATCAGCCTCCTCCGCCGCAACGCGGCACAAGAACGGCACCCTTGCACGGCGCGACGCCAGCCGGACGCCCTGCGCGCGGGCCTGTGGGCAAGCGGGCGTCCGGCCAGTCGAGAGGCAAGAGTGCCAGCGGGTCAGCTCAAAAACGCCGCACCCTTAGGAGCGCGAAGCGCGGGACAGAGTGCGTCCTTAAACCCTCCCGCTCATTTGCCCCCGCTCCCGATCGTTACCCGAATGGGTCGGGACTACTGGCCCGGTCCGCACAAGCGGATAGAGCGGGTCGCCCGCAGGGTAGCGGCCTAAGCAAAGCCTCCCGACAAGGAAAAGAAGCTTCCTGACGGTCTTCCATCGTCTGTTTGCACGCGGGAAAACCAAGTCAGCGGCTGGGAAAATTGTGGGTGGCGAGCGTAAGCGGACCCGAACTTCTTCAGGTGGCACTCTTTGAAGCGTTTTCTTGATCCACACCAGCACGGCGAATTCTTCTTAAGCGATCCTGATCCCGCCAAAGCCTCTCCAGCGATCATCGACGATCCGTAGCTGTAATAATGGCCTGTAACGACGAAGTTTGGTCCGTGCGCCTCTTGTTCGGTCGTTGCCACATGATAAGTCGCGACCATCGGAATGTTCACTTCCGACAAGATTACAACACTATTGCAGCGGTGACCAATCGTACCCTTCGACTCAATGCTTGACGCCGCCTTATCAAGGGAGATGACCAATTTTCGGAGTGCTGCCTGCGGTTCCATCGCGCGACCCGCAATCTTCTTCAATTCCGCTAAAGTCGCGCTGTCCACAGCCGTGTGCATACCGAACACGGGTGCTGCTACTCCATCTCGTGGACTAAGGTCGTCGTAACAGAACAAGGGCCGTATCGAGCCGTCTTCAGAACAATTTGAGACTTGGGCGCAGAACGGCGTTGTGGCGTTTTCGCTATGCCGGTATCCAAGCATAACGAACACAAGACTGTGTGCCTTGAAACCGCGCCTAGTGAATTCACCGGACAGGTTTTCAGCAAGCTCCTGCCCTATTGTATCAATTCGGTCATCGGCAAACGAGGCTCGATCTAGAAATTCCATCAAATATCGGTCGGTATCGAATGACGGCGCTTTGGCTAATCCCGTGAATGCAATACCGACGCGAGCATCGTGGCAACACAGCAACGTCACCTTATTGTAGTGATCGTCTTCAATTTGTTGCCCGACGGTTAGCCGTCGATCTGCGAGGAGGAGAGCGTTGCGCTCGTTAAGTAGTCCTACGATGAGGGTCATTTTTCCTCTTGCATCAAAGCCGTCGAAAACGAGCTTTTACCGACTATCCCCGCTCGTTTGAGGAACGCTTGGTTCGGCTCCCAATATTTGCCCGTATGACCCGCGACTATAGGCGGAGTCCGCGGCAGCGGATAGAGCGGATCAGACCAAGAATAGCGGTAACCGTTCAACTCGTCGCCACTAAATTCGAAACAACTGACGCAATGCGGTTTGATCTAACGCCTGCCTGGCCACCTCTTTCGACAGGAATGGATATCGCCTCGACAAAAAATTCTCGGAAATGTCGCCGAGAGCAAAATCAATGAGGATATTGCAGCGCTCCTGAACATAGTTGTCGTCTTGATTCAGGCGAAGCGAGTTGATCGTTCCTTTGATCCTGTTGCGCGTCGGCTTGTCGAGAGTGGGATTTGGCCTCAGCAAGCAAGCCGGAATATCGAGGTAGAACCAATCATTTTCGACCTCAAATGGATCAATGATTTCCGTTTGATTGCCTTTGGAGTTATTGACCCTTCCGCTTGCCAGTCGAAAATTGGCCCATTCATACGCCAACGACGGAAAAGTCGATTTTGGGCGAAAATGATCCACTGATCCTTGTTCGGGAAGATACATCGCCGTGTAGGCGCAGATGCCGGAATAGGCAGCGTGCAGTTCCTTTGCGGCGCGGTTCCAGAAATTTTTCCTTTTGAAATGCTCCGAGGTCGGGTTTGGGCATTCGGCTAGGAATGCTGCGCCCGGAACGCGGACCTCAGCATCAAAATTGGGATATTCAGGCGCCAACGCCACCCGGATCATATGCTGACCCCATGCTCTTCGGCAAAGAAGAGCCAACGCGGCCAGAATTTGTCGTCACCGGCGAGATGAAGCCTAAGCCTGTCAGACACAGCAGCAACCTCGCTGGCAGAGGGGTTGTCTGCCAACTGCAATTTCTTGGCGTCTTCAATGGCCAATTCCGCCTCGCGCGAACGCGCGTGACGCATCCCGAACAAGGGCGACGTCAGCCAGCCCGAAGCGTCCCCATATTTAACAAACGGAGTTTCCTCCAGTTTCACCGTCGGACCGGCTCCGTAAAGGTGGTAAAGGATGTCTGTTGATGGGTCGAAGGTCGGTTCCATAGACGCCAAAATCATTGGTGAGTGAGTTGCCGCGATCATCTGAAGCGCGAGATCGCCACTCAGGAGGTCGCCTACGCCCATCAGAGCAGGAAGCACTATTCTTTGCCACTTCGGATGCAAATGAGCTTCCAGTTCATCGACGATGACCATCATTCGATGCAATGGCTGCCTACCCAAGCGCTGAGCCGCCAGCTCATGCTCCTGCCAAGACCAAATGATAAGGTATGCGAGAAGAAGAACTCGTTTTACGCCTGACGAAGCCTGTGTAATCGGCACTGTGCCATATCGATGTTGAATTGTTGGAATATCGCGTGGATCGGGTGGCAGTCGAACAGAAGGCCCCGGAGTCAGCGTTCCGAGATCTTCGGGAGAGAGGCGCTTTAGAACCGAAGCAAATTGTGCGAAGGTCGATTTGTCGGAAGCGCTTTCCCACCTTACCCAGTCTCGGATCAATCCTTCAATCAGTCCTGGGCGACCGTTCCAGACTTCGTTTGCGGTAAGGCACCCGCTGGTTTGAGTGCCTTGATTCAGCTTAGCCCTGATCGGGTCAGCAATCGCAAAGGAGCCGTCGGCTCGCGAAAATACCGCGAGCGCCTCGACCGTCATGGCCCCACGCGAGCGAGTCCAAGCGTAGCTCTTTTGGTCAAACTTGGCTGTAAAGGTCGATAGTCGGCCCGACTTGCCACTCAACGTATATTCGACTTGGGAGTTCGCTTTGGAGCCGTTGGGCTGCGGCAACGCTTCTCGCTCTGCCCAAATGCCTGTTGCAACCCACCACGCAAAATCGAGGAGGAAAGATTTACCAAGACCGTTGTCACCCGTAACGATTGTCAATCGTTGTCCGAAATCCACGCTCATCTCCTGAGCTGGTCCCGCATTTATGAGGCGCAATGAAGCGATTGTCCTACCACCTTCGGCTTCCGCATCTGGTGGCTCCGGCAACGAATGGGTGACGGCCGTCATTTCCAACGGTTCAGAAACGAAAGCCTCGTTCGATGGCAGGCATTGGTCCATCACCCTGCCGGAAAAAATTCCAGCCTGTTCGTCATTGGAAATGTTGTATCGTTCGAAAAACAGCTGGGTTAGGGAATCATAACTGCTGATGCTCCCTACGTCGGCATCCTTAAGCAACCACACAGCCAAGGCATCAGCGGGCACATGTGATTTGAGGTTCAGTTTTTTGAGAACCGTCGTCAACTGATTCAGATAATCTGTTTGAAATCCCCATTTTCTTTTGCCGCGCGTCCGTAAAAACACATCGTCGAAGGTCTGCGTGTTGACTGTCTGCAAGCCGCTTGACGGATACTTTTCCGCCACCCACCAAGTAGCACTGCGAAATGGTTGGAAGTAATATGAGCTGCGGCGGTCAATGCGGTGATGAGCCTCCAGATGCGCGCGGGTGAGCATGTCGATGCTCAAGTCATCCATTGCCCCAATGCTGAGGTTGTGGCGCTTGCAAGCGACAAAGGTAATTCCCACGAAAGGGTGCACCTCGCGGCGGAGCGCTTCTATCGCCTTTAGAACAGCGTCCGTCGAAAGATACATTTATGCCCCATTTCCGGTTTCAATACCGTGTTACTCTTGGTCAATCGCATCTTCGTCCTTCAACCCCTTGAGTTGTTGAACCATAAGATCGCAATATTCCTGCTTTGCATCGATGCCTATCACGCGGAAGCCATGCTTTCTAGCAAAGACAAGTGACGTCCCGCTCCCGGCAAAGGGGTCTAGGACCACCCCTCTCGGAGGCGTTGTTGTTAGGATAGGGATGCGGACCAGCTCCTCTGAAAATCGCGCTTTGTGTCGACCGGTCTGACCTCGCACCGGCTGAATTTCCCAAGTGTCGAGTGGAGGCAAAACCGATCCACTCTCGGTAGTCCGACCGACCGCATTCTTATCGAAGTAATACCAGCGCTCCTTGACGAAATGAAACACATACTCATGCGACATCGAACAGCGATCTCTGACCTGATCGGGCGTCGGATTTGGTTTTACCCAAACATTATCGTTCCGAACGAGCCATCCTCGCTCCTGCAATGCAATTGCCAAGCGGTGAGGAATCAAAAGTAGCTGTTTTGGAACACACCATTTTCCGTCACCCTTTTTGTCCTGCGGACGGATGCCAAACCGACGAGCCGACTGCTTAGCCTCACCGCTGCGATGTTCGCCTTTTCCGCTCCAATACGTGTCACCAATGTTTACCCAAAGGCTACCGTTATCGGCCATCACCGAACCCGCACCGTCAAAGACGTCGGCTAGGCTTGCTATAAATTGAGAAGGATGGTCTTCTAAGCCAATCTGATCGTCTACCTCGTAGTCCCGCTGGCCGTAGAATGGCGGAGAGGTCACGACGCAATTAACCTCAACATCGGATTCAGAAAGCAATTTCAGTCCTTCGCGCACGTCCATGTGAAAGACGAGCGCCGTGTCATCTGAGTAATAGGCTGCTTTTCTTAAACGCTCGGAAGTGAAAGCCGATTCTGACATTACGCGCGGGTGCATCGCCTCGTTAGCCTTGGTAACCGGGCGCGCCAAATCAGGCGCAGTTTCCACAACATAAAGATTTGGCTTAAACTCTGGCTGCGACACTGGCTGTTCCCCTTAAAGGTGCGCTGATTGCGAGCTTGGGCTGATCACTGAACCGGAAAACCGCGCAACCTTGATCTCCCCCTCGCGCTTCCTCGCTTGCGCGATGTCGTAGCTGTTCTGCATCCGCATGAGCGTGTCCATCGACACCCCGAACGCCTTTTCGATCCGCAAAGCCATTTCGGACGAAAGCTGCGAATGCTCGTTGAGCAAGGTCGATAGCGTCGCGCGGGTGACGCCCAGCACCCGCGCCGCTGCCGTCACCGACAGGCCCAGCGGCTCGATGATTTCGGATTTCACGAAGCCGCCCGGATGAGCGGGGTTCTTCATGCGGATGCCTGCAATCGCGCTCATATCCAACTCCTAGTGCCAGTCCCTAATGATAGTCTTCGTAATCGAGGTCGATAATCTCGATTTCCTGACGGTCGATCCGAAACGTCATCCGCCAGTTTCTGGTGACGGACAGGCTCCACGTTCCCTTGCGGTCGCCGGTCAGCATATGCGCTTTCCAGCTCTGCACGGTGCGAAGCTCCTCCTCCTGCTCCATGTCCTGGAGGAACGAGACGATGCGCTGCACTTTGACGACAACGGCGGGCTGCAACCCGCTGGCGTCATCGTCTTCGATGAAGCGCCGCAACCCTTTGTGGATCACGTTCTTGATCTTCATAGCGTTACCTATCCTATGATTCGTTCGGCGTCAAGTTACGCCATACGCTTTTCGCGATTCTGCGCCGGTTTGCGTGCGGTCAAGCTTCCGCCCAAACCCGCCGTGCGCCAGTTTCTCTACGCTGCACTTCGATGCACTGGAGAAGCACTTTTCATTGAGCGTGGCGCGGCCAAAATTGTTCGCAGGGGGTGTCATCAACGCGCAACGAATGGAACCAAGACAATGCCTGAACCAGACCGCATCATCCGCCTCAAGACTGTCCTCCACCGCTCCGGCCTGTCCCGCTCGACCGTCTATCGCAAAATGGACGAAGGCACGTTTCCGCTGCGGCTCAAGGTCGGCATCAACGGTATTGGATGGAAGGAGTCCGAACTTAACCGCTGGATCGCTGATCCCCCGGCCTACCGTGCCGCTTCGACCGATCACCTTCCGGCCTGACCATCTACAGTCAGGCCCGCCTTCTCGGCCCGCTCAAGATAATCGGCCCACCACTGCATCATTCTGCGCCTGTGGGCCAAGTATCGGGCCGAATTGTAAGCCGCGCGAACGCCGCGCGCGACATGCGCCAACTGCACCTCGATCCAGTCGGGTTCAAACTCGCCAGACTCGTTCAGCACCGTGCTTGCCAGCCCGCGAAAACCGTGAACGGTCGCCTTGCCGCGCAGTCCCATGCGATAGAGGATGTCGAGCATCCGGTTTTCGCTGATCACGTTGCTTTTACTGGTAGCCACAGGAAACAGGAATTTGCCCAGCCGCTCGTTTCCAGCCGTGCGAAACACGTTCACGGCCTCGATCTCTTTGAGCAAGGCAACTGCCTGCTGCGACAGCGGGACAATATGTTCGCTGCGCATTTTCATCCGCTCTGGCGTGATGCGCCAAAGTGGCTGATTGCCGTCCAGCCCTTCAAATTCGCTCCACGCGGCAAATCGCGTTTCCTGCGTCCGCACCATTGTGAGGATAGTCCAGCGCAAAGCCAGATGGCTCATGCGCGTTCCCTCGTCCAGCGTCAGCTTGGCGAAGAATTCGGGCAAGTCTCGTGCGTGGACCTTTGCATGGTGCTTGACCGGTGCCGGACGCATCATGGCAGGCGCAATATCGCGGCTGGGGTCGCTTCGGCATCTTTGCGTGGCAATCCCGTAGCGGAAGACCTCGCCAACGTGATTTCTGATGCGGTGCGCCATTTCAACCGAACCGCGCTGCTCGATCTTGCGTAGCTCGGTCAGCAACATCACAGGATCGATGTCTGCAATCGGAACTGTGCCAAGCACCGGAAAAATATCCTGCTCCAGTCGGGTTGTCGTTATCCGCGCATAGCGTTCGGACCAGACACGCGAACGGGTATGAAGCCATTCGCGCGCCACGATTTCGAACAGGTCTTGTCCTTCAGCTGCCAACGCCTTCTTTTCGGCCTTCCTGATCGTGCTTGGATCGCGCCCCTCCAAGAGATGGCCCTTGGCCTCGTCGCGCCACCTGCGGGCGTCGGTCAGTTTGACGATGGGGTAAGGCCCGCCAGAAAGCAGCTTTTGTTTGCCAGCGAACCGATACGCCAACCGCCAATGTTTCTTGCCATCGGGATTGATAAGAATGAACAAACCGCCGCTATCGGCGTGTTTGGTCGGTTTGGGTCCAGCCTTAAGACTGCGGATGACGGCATCGCTCAGCATGTTGGTAACTTACCACATTCGAGCGTGATAACCAAAAATCCTACCAACAAAGTGTTGGTAATCGGTGGGATCGGATGAAATCGCCTGAAACGACGTGACCGATCTAAGTATCTGAGTTACATAGGTTTTTGGAACTATATGAGACAAAAAGACACAAGCTGGGAAAGAAAATGGTCGGGGAGACAGGATTCGAACCTGCGACCCTCTGGTCCCAAACCAGATGCGCTACCAGGCTGCGCCACTCCCCGGTGAAGTACGCGGAACGATTGGCGAAGCCAATTGCCCGACGCACAAACCCGGACGGCGCGTGACCACGCGACCGACGGCGGGGCTTTGCAGCGACGGGGCTTGGAATGCAAGCAATGGTTTGAGAGAATTCTGATTAGGCGGACTTGGGCAAAGCCCAAGTCGTCAGTCGGCACCTTCGGGCCGCGCGCGCTGCGAAGTCGAAATAGCGAGAGTGCTATTTCGTCTCGCCAAGCGCGCGCTGGTGGGCCCGGCAGGAATCGAACCCGCAACCTAGCCGTTATGAGCGGCCGGCTCTACCGTTGAGCTACAGGCCCCCAGTGCGTGCTCGCGATAGCGCTAAGGCGTTCCTGCTGGCAAGTCGGCCTGTGCATGAGGCCCCGACAGTGCCAAGACGAAAGCGGTATCGCCGATGGTCAACCGTCCACCGACATCGCGCGCCAACCCCTCAATCAGGCGCAGCGTAAAGCCGAGCCCCAGTAAAGGCGCATCGGGATAAGGCATATCGGGCGCGTACCCTGGATCGAGAAGCTGAGCCTCGGCAACGCCCATCAGCGCCGCCGGACGTGCCACTGAAAGCTCCGCACGACCTGCGGCACCGTGCGAAAGTGCTACCGCCAGCGCCTCGCCGGGTTCAGCCAGAGCGAGGGCGGAAGCGATCAGCCGCCCCATCATCCGTTCAAGAACGGCAGGATTGACGCCTGCGACTTCGACGCTGTCATTGGCCTTGATCGTCAGCGACGCACCCCGCGCCGCAAGTGACGGTGTCAACCGCCCCTCGATCCGATGCAACATCGCCGCGGGATCGCTGACGATGTCCGCGGGCACCGAATCAGCATCCCGCCGCGCGCGCGCTGCTTGATCCAAATCATCGACCATCTCGAGCAGTCGCTCGCCGTCCGCGACAATGGCCCGCGCCTGTTCGCGGTAAACATTCGCCGCCGGGCCGAGCAATTGCCCGTCGATCATCGCGGCAAAGCCGAGGATGGCATTTAATGGCGTGCGCAATTCGTGGATCAACTGGCGCAGCGAATCGACAGGCATTGTCGTGCCTGCAAAGTTCGCCACCGGCCCCGCAATCTCGTCAGCACGTGGCCGTCGTGCATTGCCGTGATAACCCGCAAAACGACCATCACGCGGATTGAACACAGGAATGGCCGATATCAACCAGTCGCCGCCCGCTGGGCCTGCGCCTGCGACTAAGAGCCGTGCATTGCGGAATGGTGCGCGTCGACGAAACGCACCGGCGGCCTGCCCGTCAACGCCATAACCGCCTGCATCGGCAATCTCACCGATCACGAGACCGATAAGCGCTTCCCGGGGAGCACCAACGATCCAGTCGATCAGGCCATCCGCTGAAGCCTCGAAACCAAAATCCTCGGCAATTTGTGCTGGCTGCGCACTCGCATCGCCACCAGACTGCCGAAACGCCTCAATCCGCGCGACAAGTTCGCGAATCTGGTTGCCGGCATCGGCGACCTGCCCCTCGGTGGCGGGAAGCGCAAAGTCGGTCAGGCCGTAGCTTGCCAAAGCGCGCGCCGCAGCTTCGGGCAAATCACGGCGATTTCGGAGGAGCGAGCGCGACGCAGGTGGCAATTGCGGGATCAGGACTTGCCATGTCTCACCATCGAGCGCTGCCCGAGACAAAATCGGTGCGGCCACAACCGGCTCATCCACGCCAAACAGCGCGACTGCATCACCGTCACCCGCACGCGCCGCCGATTGCGTTGCCGCCAATCGTCGCTGATCAATCGGCACGGACGCCCGCAGCGCCGCAATACGGTCCAGCACCGCCGACCGCACCGTTTCACTTAAATCACCGCGCGCCTGAACAATCAAATCGACGAGCTGACGCCACTGCGCTGTCTGTCCCGCGACGTCTTCCACGTCGAGGGCAAGCGCTGTGGCAAGCATCGAATCGTATCGCACTATGTCCCCGGGGCTGCATGCCCGCGCGCCACATGCGGCGGGTCGTTAACGCTTTCGTTACGCCACGATATGCGCTTCGCCAAGCGCCCGTTTTGGGACGTCGCATAGTGGCACAATTGCATTTGGCCGCAATATTATTATTGTCTTTTGTAATGATACAAAAGGATGATGCGTAATATGGTCGGTGAAGTTTTTGATTCGGTCGACCGGTGCATATTGGCCGAATTGCAAGCCGATGGCCGCATCACCAATGTCGAGCTCGCCACGCGTGTCGGCCTGACGGCTCCGCCCTGCCTTCGCCGGGTCCGTGCGCTAGAGGAACGTGGCGCAATTGAAGGGTATCACGCGCAACTGAATGCGGAGGCATTAGGTTACTCGATTACCGTGTTCGCAATGGTCAGTTTGAAAAGCCAAGCCGAACCCGATTTGAAAGCCTTCGAAGCGCATGTCGAAACACTCGAGCCGGTGCGCGAATGCCATATGCTCAATGGCGAAATTGATTTCATCTTGAAGGTTGTCGCGCGCAACCTTCAGGAATTTCAGAGCTTTTTGACATCATCACTGACAACTGCGCCCAATGTCGCCAGCGTTAAAACCTCGCTGACGATCCGCACCGCGAAAAATGTGCCGGGGGTTCCGGTTCCCGATTAAGCCTGCTGGTCGAGCCAGAGTAGCCAGAAGGCCGCAATGTCCGCCCGCGTGCCCTTAACCGCCGAGAAAGCAGCGCGCGCGCCGACCTTGTCGCCTGACCGCAGCAACGCAATGCCCATGCGCGTGTTTACGGCATCTGCGTCAACGCCGCCTTTGGTCATCGCCGTTTTATAAAGTGCAATCGCTTTTGCATCCTGACCATAGCCAAGATACGCATCGCCGGTCGCAGAGGCTACGCGACCTGTTGCCGAGGCCGCTGCTTGTCTCTCAGCAGTTACAAGCGATGCCTGATCCCCCGCGATTTTGGCCGACGCCATCCCGCGCAATTCGTTCAATGCGCGACTGCTCGACGGAATCGCGCTGTTGGCCATGCCTTCGTCGATAATTGACTTGGCTTCACCGGGCAGGCCACGCTCGGTCGCGAGCGAGGCAAATTCATAATAATCGCGCTCACCGGCAAGGCTCTTGGTCAACCGCATGAGGCGGAAAATGTCGAGGTTCAAATTGCCGTCGCGCTGCGCGCCGTCACGATAAACAACCAATGCGCTGCGCCAATTATCAACCGACGGATATGCCTTCACCTGCAGCCGTGTCCATTTGGCTGACTCCGAAAACAACTTGGCCTTATAGGCCACTGACGAAGCCCGCGCGAACCAAGCCTCAGGTGCTTTCGTCCCCGCTGCGGTCGAAGCGGCAACGGCACGATCAACAAACGACAGACCCAATGGCACGTTGTTTGATTTGAAGTTTGATTCTGCGAGTAACAATAGCGAATCTTGATTGGTGCCTTTATAGCCCAACCGGTCGGCTTCGGTCAGATAACGAATCGCTGTCGGAAAATCGTTTGCCGAATAAGCAAACTGTCCCGCATAAAAATTGAGGCGCGGCAATTCGGCATTTCCCAGCGCGCTGCCGCTGCCAAGCATTGCAAGAACAGCCTTTTGTTGCATCGCCTGATTCTTGAGCGCGCCACCAACTTGAAGACGGAGTTGCGCTGCTACAAATTTATCGTCGGGGGTCGTTGCAGCTGCCTCAGCAGTCGCCACTTGCGCGTCGGCCCCGGCGGCGTTCGCCTTGATTGCGGCCTGCGCCGGACTGGCCGCAGCACGAAATTCCTTGCTCAGCGTCATTTTGGGCGCCGCAGCTGGCTTCTCTTTTTGAGCGAGCGCATCAGAAGGCACAGTACCAAGCGCAAGCGCTGCACCCAGCGCCAATGACGAAACCAGCTTCATAACTTATCCTCCTGTCGCGACATCGGGGGTGCCGCCTTCAAATCCGTGACTAGCGTCGGCACTCCACACGCACAAGTCACCTGTCCGCCTTGAACAACGCTTGAACTTGGCCGAAGTGCCCTAGGCGGCTTCAAACATTTCGACGGGCAGCGCCATAATGCTCTCCGCCCCGCCTTCGATCTTGCGGCGCAATGACCCCGTATCAGGCATGATGCGCTCGGCAAAGAAGCGCGCAGTGACCAGCTTGGCTTCAAGAAACGCCTTATCGCCTTCACCCGCTGCCAGCATCGTCTGCGCGGTGCTTGCCATACGCAACCACATCAGGCCGAGCGTCACGATGCCCATCATGTGCATATACGCGACCGATCCTGCCCCTGCATTATTGGGATTGGTCAGGCCATTCTGCATAAACCACATCGTCGAATTTTGTAGGTCGTCTGTTGCTTTCTCAAGCCGTCCCGCAAAATCGGCCAGTTCGGGATTCAACTTCGCCGCACCAATTTCCTCGCCAAGAATACCGAAGAACAACTGGATGGCCCGCCCGCCATCCTTCGCGAGCTTGCGGCCCACCAAGTCAAGCGCCTGAATGCCATTGGTGCCTTCATAAATCATCGCGATCCGCGCATCGCGGACATATTGTTCCATGCCCCATTCAGCGATGTAGCCATGGCCCCCATAAACTTGCTGGCTGTTGGTCGCGATCTCGTAACCCTTATCGGTGCCATAGCCCTTGATGACCGGCGTCAGCAGGCTAAGCAGATCGTCAGCGCGCTGGCGCTCTTCCTCGGTCTGCGCCTTATGGGCTAGGTCGGCTTGCAGCGCGCCCCACAGACATAGTGCACGCAACCCTTCCGTTATTGCTTTGCCTTCCATCAGCATCCGGCGGACATCAGGATGAACGAAAAGCGTATCCGCCTTCTGATCGGGCTCGGCGGCACCGGTCAGCGCACGCCCTTGGCGACGATCCTTGGCATAATGCACTGCATTCTGGTGCGAGACTTCGCCTTGCGCCAGCCCTTGCATGCCGACACCCAGTCGTGCGGTATTCATCATGATGAACATCGCAGCGAGACCCTTCATTTCCTCGCCAACAAGAAAGCCAGTCGCGCCGTCATAGTTCATGACGCACGTCGAATTTCCGTGAATACCCATCTTATGTTCGATCGACCCACAGGTCACGCCGTTGCGTGCACCCAGCGAACCGTCGTCATTCACCATGAACTTTGGCACAATGAAGAGCGAAATGCCCTTTACGCTGTCGGGTGCGTCCGGGGTTTTCGCGAGCACGAGGTGAATGATATTTTCGGTCAGGTCATGCTCGCCCGCCGAAATGAAAATCTTGGTTCCTGTAATCGCAAACGAACCATCCGATTGCGGCACCGCTTTGGTCTTGATCAGGCCCAGATCGGTTCCGCATTGTGGTTCAGTAAGGTTCATGGTGCCGCCCCACTGGCCCGCCACCATCTTAGGCAGATATTGCGCCTTCTGCTCTTCGGAGCCTTTGGCAATGATCGACGAGACAGCGCCCATCGCCAGCCCCTGATACATGCCGAATGCCATATTCGAGCTCATCAGATATTCTTCGAATGCCGAAGAAACGACATGGGGCAGCCCCTGTCCGCCATATTCAATTGGCATGCCCAGCGTTGTCCAGCCACCTTCGATGAACGCTTTATAGGCTTCCTTGAACCCCTTGGGCGTCGACACTGAACCGTCGGCATGCCGCGTGCAGCCTTCCTGATCACCCGACTGGTTGAGCGGGAACAGTACTTCTGCGGCAAACTTTCCGCCTTCGGTCAGCACCGCATCGATCATGTCGGGCGTTGCGTTCTCAAACCCCGGCAAGTTCGAATAACGATCAAGGCCGAGCACGGCGTCGATCACGAAGCGCGTATCGCGGATCGGGGGCGTATATTGGGGCATGCTTTACTCCGAACTCAAAACTAATGACCGGCGTCTTCGGCGGCCTGAACCATCTTTACGAACCGCGACAGCTCGTCGATATGCGCATCGATATCAACGCGCTGGTTCTTCAAAAGATCAATACGCGACAGGCATTTTTCAATAGTAACATGGCGCTGCGTCGCGCGGTCATCGCCGACGTCATAAAGGTCAATCATCTCACGAATATCGGCGAGCGAAAAGCCCACACGCTTGGCGCGCAGTATCCACGCTAGCCGCGCCCGATCGCGCTTCGTGTAAATCCGCGTCGTCCCGCGCCGGACCGGCGCGATCAGCCCTTCATCCTCGTAAAAGCGCAACGCCCGCGCGGTCACGCCAAATTCCTCCGACAAATCGGAAATCGAATACATGTGCCGGTCGCGAAAATCCGGCGTGTCGATGGTCGCATGCGCACCTAGTTCTGCCATGCGTGGTTGCTAGTTGACGTGAACGTAAAGGTCAATCGTCCCGCGAGCGCATACATGCCGACGCATTTGTCCAATCAATCGGCCCCGACTCGGGTTAATGCAGCGTTCATAACAAAAATCCCGGGCCGCTAACAAAAAACTCCGGGGTCGCTCGACTTTGTATCAAACAGAGAGGGCTGACAATGAATACCTTTAAAAAACTGTTACTTACTGCGGCCGCACTGGCCATTCCGGCTGCTGCGAATGCGGCCATAACAATCGTCCAACATCCTGGCACAACGCTTGGTGCATTTTCGTGGAGCCTTGCAGGCACCACAATCACGATCAACGAAACTTGGTCAAACACAAACAATGTGTTTCTCCAGATCAACGGTCTGGATGCGAACGTGGACTACACCGTCGTCAAACGGATCATCAATAATTCGGGATCGACATGGACGTCGATTGCGAACGAGTTGCTTGATCCAGGCCTTGATGCCGAAGATCCACGGCCACAACCTGGCTTTGTTCCCATCGGATACAGCACGTCTTCGGATCAGGACGGATTGAGCTTCGCACAAGGCGGCAGCATTCCGCGGGTGTCATCAGTGTTCCCGACAGTGGTTGTGGACGAACTGAGCGATGCGCGCGACTTCATCGACTTCCTCGGTGCCAATGTTGCCTCGGGTTCACCGTTATTCACGCTCAGCTACGGTTTGCGTGACAACGGCAACAACCAGCCGTTCCTCCTGTCACAGCGGGTGAACGTCCGTTCGATCACGGCAGTGCCCGAATCCGGCACATGGCTGATGATGGTGGCTGGTTTCGGCATTGTCGGTGGCGCAATGCGTCGCCGGATGAAGACATCGTACAGCTTCGGCTGAACGATTTGCCCTTGGGCAGATTAGCGGGCGGCATCGGAAACGGTGCCGCCCGTTTTTTACGGTTGAATGAGAACATCCCCATCAACCCGCCGATAAAAACAACTGCGCGTCCCCGTATGGCAGGCAGGGCCCGCCGGTTCGGCTTTTATCCACAGCGCATCCTGATCGCAATCAATCCGCAATTCAGTCACGCGCAGCACATTCCCCGACTCTTCACCCTTCTTCCAAATCCGACGACGACTGCGCGACCAGAAATACGCTTCGCCCGTCGCTTGTGTAAGTGCCAGCGCTTCGGCGTTCAAATGCGCGACCATCAGCAATTCCCCCGTTGCCGCATCAGTGACAATGCCAGTGATCAGACCATTGTGATCCCATTTGGGGCTGAGGACTGAACCCTGTTCTAGGTCGTTCATCGGTTTTCCGTTACAAAGTGAAGACAATCGATTTCACTCTGCCTATAGGGCGGCATCCGCGCAACGCAGATCGCCCGAATCATGTTGACCACGCATCCATTTGAAGACGACAAACTTCGCGAAGAGTGCGGTGTATTTGGTATCTGGGGCGCTGATACCGCGTCCGCTATCGTTGCGCTTGGCCTTCACGCGTTGCAGCATCGCGGGCAGGAAGCGGCGGGCATCACCAGCTGGGACGGTGCCAATTTCCATTCCCACCGTGCGATGGGCCAGGTTGCGGGCAATTTCGACCGTGATGAAGTCATCCGTGGTTTGCCGGGTGATGTCGCGTGCGGGCATGTCCGTTATGCAACAACCGGCGAAACGTCGTTACGTAATGTCCAACCGCTCTATGCCGACTTGGCCTCGGGCGGGTTTGCCGTCGCGCACAATGGCAACATATCGAACGCGATGGCCGTAAAGCGCGAGCTGGTTCGCCGTGGCTCAATTTTTCAATCGACCAGCGACACTGAAGTTATCATCCATCTGGTCGCAACCAGCACTTATCGCACGTTACTCGACAAATTTGTTGATGCTTTGAAGCAAGTTGAGGGCGCCTACTCACTCATCTGCATGACGCCCGAGGGCATGATTGCCTGTCGCGATCCACTTGGCATTCGCCCGCTCGTCATGGGCAAGCTCGGCAATGCCACGATTTTTGCCTCGGAAACGGTAGCGCTTGACGTTGTCGGTGCGACCTATGAACGCTCGGTCGAACCCGGCGAAATCGTGATTGTCACAGCGCAGGGGATTAAATCGATCACGCCCTTCCCCCCAATGAGCGCGCGCCCCTGCATTTTTGAACATGTTTATTTCAGCCGCCCTGATTCGATTGTTGACGGATCGAGCATTTATTCAGTCCGGAAAGCCATCGGCGCGCAGCTTGCCATAGAAAGCCCAGTTGAAGCCGACTACATCATTCCCGTTCCAGACTCGGGCACACCTGCCGCCATCGGCTATGCGCAGGAATCGGGTATCCCGTTTGAGCTTGGCATCATCCGGTCACATTATGTCGGTCGCACTTTCATTCAGCCGGGCGATCAGGTTCGGCACTTGGGCGTAAAGCTCAAGCACAACGCCAACCGCGCGCTGATCGCGGGCAAGCGCATCATCCTTGTCGATGACAGCGTCGTGCGCGGTACAACCAGCCTGAAAATCGTCCAGATGATGCGCGATGCCGGCGCCGCCGAAGTGCACATGCGCATCGCCAGTCCGCCAACGCGGCACAGCTGTTTCTACGGCGTTGATACGCCCGAACGCACCAAACTGCTTGCGCACAAGCTCGACATTGTCGGGATGCAGGATTTCATGCACGCCGACAGCCTTGCTTTCGTCAGCATCGACGGTCTCTATAAAGCGCTTGGCGAAGCGCACCGCGCTGATATCCGCCCGCAATATTGCGACGCGTGCTTCACCGGCGATTATCCGACGCGCCTAACCGATCAGGATGAAACGGCTGTCGACGACCAGTTCGAAATGCTTGCGGAGCGCGTGATTTGAGCGATGAACTCGTGGGCCAACTGGCTCTGGTCACCGGCGCATCACGTGGCATCGGCGCGGCCACAGCCGAGGCACTTGCAGCACGCGGTGCGCATGTCATTCTAACCGCGCGGACGGTTGCGGGCCTCGAAGATGTCGAAGAACGTATCCATCAAGCGGGCGGCAATGCCACCATTGCCCCGCTCGACCTCGCCGACAATGATGCCATTATCCGCCTCGCCGAAGCCATATCGGGGCGCTGGCAAGCACTTGATATTCTCGTACTGAACGCTGCAACGCTTGGCACGTTGACGCCCGTGCCCCATATTGATGCCAAGGAATTTACCCGTGTCATCACACTGAACCTGACATCGCAAGCCGCGATCATCGGCGCATTCGATCAAATGCTCCGCAAAGCTGAAAACGCCCGCGTTATTGGGGTCACATCCAGTGTCGGCGCCGCCCCGCGCGCTTATTGGGGCGCTTATGGGGCCTCGAAGGCAGCGTTCGATACGCTATTGGGCAGCTATGCCGAGGAAACGCGGAACATTGGCCGCGTCAAAGTCGCCATCGTTGATCCTGGTGCCACCCGCACCGTCATGCGCGCCCGCGCTTTTCCCGGCGAAGACCCGGCGTCGGTCAAGGAACCCGCAAGCGTCGGCGCGCGCATTGCCGAACTTGCCGCAGCAGGTTTCGAAACCGGTCATCGCGGACGCATTAACTAGGTCCGGCGATGGGTCGTTAACCCGCTAAAGCGTAGAGATTGCTCGGGGGAACCACCGTTCGGGAACGAACAACCGGAGGCGACCACATGACCAGCACGATGCTTTACGACCGTTATACTGTAGCAGCACAAGAAGATCGCTGCGCACCGCGAACACGACTAGAAATTCCAGCGTCGCTGCGCCCATCGGGGGACAAGGGCTTTGCAACGACCGTACATGATCTCTCGCTTGGCGGGTTTTCGTGCGAAGCCTTATCACGCCTTCGTCCCGGCGCTTTTTGCTGGTTGACGTTACCCGGACTTTCGGCGCTTCAAGCCGAGGTGATCTGGAATCATGCTGGCATGGTCGGCTGCGCGTTCTCTGATCTGCTCAACCCTGCGGTGTTTGAATCGGTTATCAATCGTTACGGCTAATCGACCGCAGCCTGAACCGCGCGATAAAAGGCTTCACGGTCGGCCCCCACACCCGCATCGTCTTTGGCAACTTTCCAGTTGCCGTTGGTCGCAATGACGAGGCGGCGTTTGGGGTCGATGAAAATCCCCTGCCCAAAAATCCCCTGCGCGGCGAAACTGCCGTCGTCGTTGGTCCACCATTGAAAGCCATAGCCACGGCCGGCCTTGTCGATCCCAGCCTGTTTCGTGGTTGCTACGGGCAGCCAATCGTCGGGCACAACCCGCTTCCCGTCGATCATCGCGCCGTCGAGGATGAACTGTCCAAAGCGAGCATAATCTTGCAGCGACGCCGAAATGCAGCATCCGCTGATTTCATGCCCCGTCGATCCCGTGATCCAAACCGCATCCTGCGCCATGCCATAGGGCTTCCAGATTTTTTCGCTCAGGTAAGCGGATAGCGTTTTCTTGGTTGCGCTCGAAACCAGCACACCGATGAGATTGGTCTCACCCGTTTTATAAACCCACTTCGTCCCCGCCGGAGCTTCGCGCGGTAGTTTGCGCATATAGCTCACGGTGACATCGACTCCCGGTTCGGCCTGATGCAGCCCGAACAGCGCCACGTCGGATTTGGGATTAGTGTAATCCTCGGTCCACTTCACCCCCGATGTCATCATCAGCAATTGCCGCACCGTGACATCGTCATAAGCCGACCCCTTTAAATCGGGGATGTAGGTTGTGACCTTATCCTCAAGGCTTTTGATCGCGCCATCGCGAAGCGCCGCACCAACCAGTGTCGACGTCAGCGACTTGGCAACCGAAAAACTTGTCCAGCGACCCGCGCCGTCATAACCGAGACCATATTTCTCGAACCGTATCTTGTTGTCCTGAATGATGATGATCCCCGCCGTCCGCTGGCTCGCCATATAGGCATCAACATCGATGCCAATTTTCAGCGGCGTACCTTTCCCGAACTGATGGACATCGTCACCCGCCTCGATGGTATTGGTCTTGGTCAGCGTCTCCATCTGCCGAAACGCGGTGTCGCGCTGGTCTTGCGTCCAAAACAACACATTCTCATCCTTCGGTAAATTGGTATAAAGTTTGATTGCATCGCAACCTGCGAGCGCCAATAGCGATAAAAGAGCGGCAACGCGGCTGATCATGCTTTCACCAGCGTGACTTGCAACACATCGATCCCGCCGCTGCGAAATCCGCCTTCGCAATACATCAAATAATAACGCCACAGGTTTTTGAACGAACTATCGAATTGCGGCGGGAGATCGGCGGCATCAAAGCGTTCGCGCCAAAGTCTGACGGTCTCGCCATAATCCGCGCCAAAGCGATGCTCGTCGGTCCACACCAGCCCCCGCACCTCGGCCAAGGCGCGAAACCGGCTTTCGGACATCAGCATCCCACCCGGAAAAATATAGGTCTGGATGAAATCGACGCCCGCCCGATACGCTTCATACATATCGTCGGGGATCGATATAAACTGGATCGCCGCGCGGCCGCCGGGTTTCAGGCAACGGACGATGGTGTCCAGATAATCGGGCCAATATCGCTCGCCTACCGCCTCGACCATTTCGATGCTGGCAATAGCATCAAATTGACCCGCAACGTCGCGATAGTCACACAGTTTGAAATCGACATCACCATAATGCGCACGGGCATAGTCGAGTTGGCTTGGCGACAGACTGACCGCTGTCACTGCCGCACCGCGCGCATGCGCTGCCTGCGCCAAACTCCCCCAGCCGCATCCGATCTCAAGCATGCTGTCACCGGGCCGCAGCGTCAGCCGATCCAATACCGCGGCCTGCTTGCGGCGCTGCGCCATCTCCAGCGTACAACCTTCGGCAAAAATCGCGCTCGAATAGCTCATCGTCGGGTCGAGCCACAAACTGTAAAAATCATTGCCCAGATCATAATGCGCGACGATGTTCCGCCGCGCACCCGCCCGGTTATTGCGGTTCAGCGCATGGCGCACTCGCTTCACGATCCGCGACAATCCCTTGGCCCGCGCGGTCTGTTTCAACGTCTCGCGATTGCGCGCAAATAATTCAAATAGCGATACAATGTCAGGGCTCGACCATTCGCCAACCGCCCACCCCTCATACCAGCCAACTGATCCAGACCGCGCCAGCCGCAGAAAGGAGCGCCACCGGCGAACAATCACAGTGCAAGATGGCCCCGCCGCGCGCCCACCGAGCACACGAAAACTGCCATCGGGCAGGAAAATATCGATCTGGCCGATGGCAAGCCCTGCGTCGATTCGGTCGAGAACCGGCTGGAACAGCCCCGCGATCCGACGTTGCATCCATGAAACGGGCTGGACCGGCGCGTTCATCTCAGCCCTTCATCGCCGCATAAGCCGCTAGCGCACGTTCGCGCCCCTCGCGGTGACCAACCAAGGGTTTGGCATAACCTGCCGGTGCCTCGCCCGCTCCATACGGATCATGGATCCACGGCTCGGGCGTCTTGGCCAGCTCGGGCACCCAGCGCCGGATATAACCCGCCGTGTCGAATTTCTCCGACTGCGAAAGCGGTGCCATAATCCGGACAAACATGTTCGAATCGACCCCCGTCCCCGCCGTCCATTGCCAGTTTACTGCGTTCGACGCGGCATCATAATCCAGCAGCGTCTCCTTGAACCACTGTTCGCCGCGCCGCCAGTCGATCAACAGATGTTTGATCAGGAACGACGCCGTTATCATCCGCACGCGATTGTGCATCCATCCCGTCGCCCACAGCTCGCGCATCCCGGCGTCGACGATGGGGTATCCTGTCTGACCCTTAGTCCACGCTGTGAAATCACTCTCGTCATCGCGCCAGTTCAGCCGGTCAAAATCCGCGCGGGCATTTGCGGTCCCGTAATCGGGAAACTGATCAATCGTGTTTGCCGCATAATCGCGCCAGCCGATTTCGCGAAGATACGGCTCACCCTTCGCCCCCACTCGTTTTGTCACATGATGCCACACTGTCGCCGGCGAAATCTCGCCAAAATGCAGATGCGGCGACAGGCGTGAGACGCCCGCTTCAGACGGAAAATTGCGCGCGCGGTCATAGCCGTCGACATGATCAAGCCAGAGCTTAAGCGCTGCCTTCGCCCCCACCTCGCCCGGCGTCCAGACATCGAAACCCTTCGACCAGTCTGGCTTCGTCGGCAGCAAGTTCCAGTCGTCTAACCGATCACTCGTGGCCGTCACACCCTCGATCTTCTCCGGCGTTTTCACCGGCAAAGGCGGCGGCATCCGCGTCAGGATTGCGCGCCAATAGGGCGTGAAAATCTTGTACCGACCCCCGCTGCCTGTCAGCACGGTCGGCGGATGCACCAGATAACTGCCGTGATGTAGCGTCAGTGCATCGCCGAGCGCCGTGTCCGCCGCTTTCCACCATGGCTCATACGCCCGCATCGCATGGATATGCGTTGCACCGGTCTCGGCCATCAGCGATTTCAGTTCTGTGACTGCATCGCCGCGCCGCAAGATGAGCGGCACACCGCGCTCGGCAAGACTACCGGCCAGCGCCGTCAGGCTATGATGCAACCACCAGTGCTGCGCCGCGCCCGCATGCTCGTCGAAGATATAAACCGCCACAACCGACCCCGCCGTTGCCGCCGCATTCAGCGCAGCATTGTCGGACAGGCGAAGGTCTTGGCGAAACCACAGGATCGAAGGTGATGACATAGCCCTCGGCTAGATCACATGATGATCCTTATCAACATGCCATGTCTGCGCACGTTCCATCAGTGCTTGCAAGTCCGCCGATTTTCCATCCGCCGTTGCTTCATCCGCCGCCAGCAACGTCTGGTCGAATGTCGGGCGCGGATCATCATACAGCACGCCCAGCGCCATCGGGAACGGCCCGAGGATCATCTCGACCAGCATATGCGCCACCGCGCGATTGGTGACGTCATGGACGATCACCCCCGCCGCGGCCCAGTCGCCATCGACAACGTCCACGACCTTCAGGTTCAGCGTCGCCGTGTCAAGCGTGATCCCCTTCAACCCCTTAGAAAACAGCATCGGTTTGCCATCTTCGAGCCACAGCTGCTGGTCATCGGCATTCGCCTTGTCGGTAAATTCGCCAAACACATCGGCGTTATACACAATGCAATTCTGGAAAATCTCGACAAACGCCGCGCCATTGTGGCGATAGGCCGCCTTCAAAACCTCAGGCAGTTTCTTGTGAATATCAATGCCGCGCGCCACGAACCGAGCGCCTGCCCCCAAAGCAAACGCACAAGGTCGCGCGGGCCGGTCGACCGACCCGAATGGCGTGGAGGGCGACTTCGTCCCTTCGCGCGATGTCGGTGAATATTGCCCCTTAGTCAGGCCATAAATCTCGTTGTTGAACAACAGGAACTGGCAATTCAGATTGCGCCGCAACAAGTGCATCGTGTGGTTGCCGCCAATCGACAGCGCGTCGCCGTCGCCGGTGATGATCCACACATCGAGTTCGGGATTGGCCAGCTTCACCCCCGTCGCCACCGCCGGTGCGCGGCCGTGGATCGTGTGGAAGCCATATGTTTCCATATAATAAGGAAAGCGCGACGAGCAGCCGATCCCGCTAACGAAAACGGTATTTTCGGGCCGCGCGTTCAGCTCTGGCATCGTCCGCTGCACCGCCTTCAGGATCGCATAATCGCCGCAGCCGGGGCACCAGCGCACTTCCTGATCAGTCTCCCAATCCTTGGGCGTCGTCAGGCGAATGGGGGTCATGTCGTTCATTTGCTATCTTTCGAGGCGGTGAGGATTGGTGGCACCAAGAAACTCTCAATCAGAAGTGCAAGACAGATGCCCACCCAACCCATGACAAATGGAAAAATCCGAATGTCATTCCAATTCGCGAGCAATGCGACCGTTGAAATGGCCAACAAAGCAACGCGGGCGATCCAAAGAGGTGCAGCTTGGTAATCGCCACCATATGGCAACCAATAACTTCGACTACGGAACTTTCGAAACCAAAGGTGAAAAAGTCCGAGCGCCAACAACAGTGAGATAATTGGGAGCTCAACCATAATTCCCACAACGGCCGCACCGAACCATCGCACGGCCAATCCAAAAAGAAATCTTGCCTGCTCACGTGGGTTTGCGAGGGGATGACCAGCCGGAAGTTCGGTCACTATGCCAATTCCCCTTCAATCGCCGCCTCAATCTCGGCAATCCGGAACGGCTGTCCCGACACCTTATTGAGCGGCTTGGCATCGACCAGATACTGGTCGCGGAGCACCGTCTTCAGCTGCCCCGTATTCATCTCCGGCACCAAAATCTTGTCATAGCCTCGCAGCAGGCCGCCGAGATTTTTTGGCAATGGCCAGATATGGCGAATGTGCACATGCGAAACATCCAGCCCCTTGTTCCGCGCGCGGCGGACGGCTTGCAGGATCGGGCCAAAGGTCGATCCCCAGCCGACGACGACCAGTCTGCCCGTCGTCGTGCCCAGCTCGACCGCCTGATCGGGAATATGATCCGCGACCCCATCGACCTTGCCCTTGCGCAAGTCGGTCATCGCCTGATGGTTCGCCGCTTCATAATTGATATGGCCGGTATCAACCTGCTTTTCGATCCCGCCGATGCGGTGAAGCAGCCCCGGTGTTCCCGGCTTGACCCACGGCCGCGCGCCCTTGGCATCGCGGGCATAGGGTTTGAACCCGTCCGCCGGTGCTTCTTCCATAAACTCGACCGGAAACGCGCCGAATTCGTCACGATGCGGCACTTTCCACGGCTCGGCGGCGTTTGCGATATAGCCGTCAGTCAGCAGCATTACCGGCGTCATGAATTGCACGGCAATCCGCACCGCTTCGATCGCACAATCAAAACAATCAGACGGCGAACGTGCCGAAATTATTGGCATCGGCGCATCGCCATTGCGGCCATAAACTGCCTGATACAGGTCCGATTGCTCAGTCTTGGTTGGCAAGCCTGTCGACGGCCCACCACGCTGCGAATTGACGATGACCAGCGGCAATTCGGTCATGATCGCCAGCCCCATGAATTCGCCTTTCAGCGCGATGCCCGGCCCCGATGACGACGTAACCCCCAACTGCCCGGCATAAGACGCGCCGATGGCCGCCCCGATGGCCGCAATCTCGTCCTCCGCTTGAAAGGTCGTAACGCCGAACTCCTTCAGCCGCGCGAGATGATGCAAAATCGCCGACGCGGGGGTGATTGGATAGCCGCCAAAAAACATCTTGAGATTGGCCAGCTTCGCCCCCGCAACCAACCCGAGTGACAGCGCTTCTGCGCCCGTGACGGTGCGATACAACCCCGGCTCGACCTCAGCTGGTGCAACCGCATGTTGCCTTACTGACGCCCCCAATTCCGCCGTCTCACCATAAGCATGGCCCGCGTTCAGCGCCGCGATATTCGCCTCGGCGAGCAACGGCGTCTTCTTGAACTTTGCATTCAGCCAATCGATAATCGGCGCGCGTCGTCGCCCGAACATCCACAGCGCCAGCCCCAGCGTCCACATATTCTTGCAGCGCAGCGCTTCCTTGTTGCCAAGGCCAAATGGCTTCACCGCGTCCATCGTCAGCTGCGAGATATTGAACGAAATCAGCTGCCACTTGGCGAGCGATCCGTCACTCAATGGCGACTCGGCATAACCCGCCTTCGCCAGATTGCGCGCGCCAAACTCACCCTCATCGGCAATAATCAGCCCGCCCGGTTTCAAATCAACGACGTTGGTCTTCAACGCCGCCGGGTTCATCGCTACCAGCACGTCGGGCGCGTCGCCCGCGGTATCGATCGAGGTCGATCCAAAATTGATCTGAAATGCGGAAACGCCAAACAACGTCCCCTGCGGTGCCCGGATTTCGGCCGGAAAATCGGGGAAGGTCGAAAAATCATTCCCCGCGAGCGCCGAAGACAGCATGAACTGCCCACCGGTTAGCTGCATCCCGTCGCCCGAGTCCCCGGCAAAACGCACGACAATATTCTCGGGGTCGGGGGCCGCATTGTCCTGCGGCGGAAGTTCCTGTGCGGCGGTAGCCATCAATTCATCCTGCTTGAGTCGGTGGCGTGCCCTACGCCGCCCCGGCCTTCATGCCAAAGTAGTAAATCTGTCACGGCAATCAATCAAAATAGGCCGAAGCCAATGTGCGCATCGTGGCGGCATGGCGCGCGGCAACCGCATGGACATCATCGCCATAGCCACCCCCCATCGCGCTTGCCAGCGGAATGCCGAGGCCACGTGCTCGTCCCGCCACAAAAGCATCGCGCGCTGCAATCCCGGCATCCGTAAGGGTAAGGCGCCCCAATTTGTCCTGAGCATGCACGTCCACGCCTGCCTGATACAGGATCAGATCGGGGCGAACGCGATCAATCATGGCGTCCAGCGCGGGCGCCAATGCCGCCATATAATCCTCATCTCCCGTCCCGTCGGGCAACGCCACATCCATGGTCGACCGCGCCTTGCGCACCGGAAAATTCTTGTCTGCATGGATCGACAGCGTCGCCACGTTCTCACGACCCGCCAGAATGACGGCCGTCCCGTCGCCCTGATGCACATCACAATCGACAATCAAAATGCGCCGAGCATCCCTCTCACCCAGCAACCTTAGCGCCGCCACCGCCAGATCATTGAACACGCAAAACCCCGCCCCGCTATCCGGCAAGGCATGATGGCTCCCCCCAGCCGCATTCGCCGCATAGCCATGTTCCATCGCCAGCTTCGCCGCGAGCCACGTCCCGCCCGGCGACAACACAGCCCGCCGCGCCACCCCGGGCGTGACCGCAAAACCGATCCGCCGCTCGATCTCGGGCGCAACCGTCGCCGCCATCACCGCCGCAACATAGTCGGGCGAATGCGCGACCTCGAGCCAGCGGACAGGCATCGCTTCGGGCGCATGCTCGACCAACGGCCCGTCACGCAGCACGTCCATCACCACGCCATATTTGTTGAACTGATGCGCACCACCCACCGCGCGGACAACATAATCGGGATGGTGGACGACGTGGAGCATCGCCACCCTCTACTCCGTTCGCCCTGAGCTTGTCGAAGGGCTGTCCTTTCTTTAGCGCGCTTGCAAGAAGGGCAAGGCTTCGACAAGCTCAGCCCAAACGGAGAGTATAATGACCACCGACGCCCGCCCCGATGTCGCCAATTTCCTAGCGCTTCTCAACTCGATGCCCAAAGTCGATTATGCGACCGTTACGGCGGACATGATGCGAACGATGAATGTCACGCTGATTGGCATGGCCGAACTTGAGCGTGGGCCGCTCGCCGTGGTCAAAGACATTGCCATCCCGGGACCTGCGGGCACCATCCCCGCTCGCCTATACGATGCCCGAGAGCACCGCGCCCCCGGTCCGGTCATGGTCTTCTATCATGGCGGCGGATTCGTGATCGGTGATCTCGACACATATGAGCCTTATTGTGCCGAGGCTGCGCGCACGCTCGACATGCCCGTGATCTCGATCGACTATCGCCTTGCGCCGGAACATCCTTGGCCCGCCGCACCCGACGATTGCGAAGCCGCCACCCGTTGGATTGCCGAGAACATACCCTGCACTGGCCTCATTACGTCGGGCGATAGTGCGGGCGGGAACCTGGCCATCGTCACGACCATGGCACTGCGCGACATGCCCGCCGCTGTTCCCGTCATCGCCCAATTCCCGATCTATCCAGTGGTTGCGGACAGCAATGACTGGCCATCCTACCAAGCGCATAACGAAGGCAAGCTGCTTACCGCCGAAGTGATGGACTGGTTCAAGGATTGCTACGCCGCCGACGAAACCGACCGCCGCGCCGCGCCGCTCGCGTTTGATCATGCGGGTATGCCGCCAACAGTCATCATGACCGCAACACTCGACCCCTTGTTCGATCAAGGCCGCGCTTATGCCGAAGCGCTCGAAGCGGCCGGAGTGCCCACCGTCTATCTCGAAGCCGACGGCAATATCCACGGCTGCTTCCAGCTGCGCAAAGCCATCCCCTCAACAGTCGGCGACGTATCACGCGCACTTGCAGCACTCAAGGAAATGGTCAGCGTCGACGCATGAGCGCTCTGCCCTACCGCCCCGCCGCTGCCGTCATGCTGCTCAACCGCGACAATAAAGTCTTCGTCGCGCAGCGCATCGATTCCACGCTCGACGCCTGGCAAATGCCGCAAGGCGGCCTCGATCCTGGCGAGGACGCCCAAACTGGAGCCCTGCGCGAACTCGAAGAAGAAACGGGCATCGGTCATCATCTGGTGACCATCATCGCCCGAGCCTCTCGCGACCTCCTCTACGACCTCCCCGTCGATATGCAGAGCCGTATGTGGGGCGGCAAATATGGCGGACAGACGCAGGCGTGGTTTCTGGCGCGCTTCCATGGGTCAGACTCCGACATCAACCTCGAAACCGAACATCCCGAATTCAATGCTTTCCAGTGGGTCGATCATTGCCGACTCCCCGACCTGATCGTACCCTTCAAACGAAAACTATATGAAGATGTGCTGGTGGAATTCGCCGCGCATTTGCCATAACCAAGTCCCCCTTTGACGACTGCCGCCTAGTGTTATACCAACCTAACACAGGGAGAGATAAATGACCTTCAATCCGGCGACCGAAACCAAGCGTTACATCGACAGCCTCGGGCCAGAAGCGCTTGAAAAAGCAGCGAGCTACACAACCGGCAACCATTGGCTGCTGCTCGCGGGCCTCCTTGTCTCCGCGCTCGTCACGTGGCTGATCGTCCGTTGGGGCGTGCTCGACCGCATTGCGAAGCGCTTCGAATCCCATGGATGGGCTCTCCGCACTTGGCTCGTCTGCGCCACTTACTTCCTCGTCAACGCGCTGATCAGTATGCCGTGGGGACTGTATCAGGAATACTGGCGTGAAAAGAGCTATGGCCGCACCAGCCAGCCGCTCTCTGATTTCTTATCACAAGACGCCATCGGGATCGCGCTCTCTGCCGTCCTCGGCGGACTGTTCTTCACGGGCATATACGCGCTCATCCGTCGCACCGGCCGAATGTGGTGGCTATGGTCGGGCGGGTTTGCAGCGGCGGCGGCGGCACTGACGCTCGTTGCGTCGCCGATTGTCATCGAACCGCTGTTCAACGATTATAAACCCGTTCCCGAAGGCCCCGTTCGCACGGCCCTCATCACAATGGCGGACGAAGCAAAAATCCCGCATGACCGCATCTTCATGTTCGACGGTTCTCGCCAGTCGAACAATTTCACGGCCAATGTTTCGGGCGTGTTCGGCAGCGCGCGGATCGCAATTTCGGACGTTGCCTTGAAACAGGCATCGCTCGACGAAGTCCGCGCCGTCACCGGACATGAAATCGGCCATTATGTCCTCGGCCATGTATGGAACACAGTTGGTTTGCTGGTGGGCTTGGCACTTCTGGGCTTCTTTCTTGCCGACCGTCTGTTGCCCCGCTTTGCTCGGCTTTTCGGAAGCAATGCCTCCATCGGCGACCCACAGGGTTTGCCTGTGCTCCTCTTCATCGTCGGCCTGCTATTCCTGTTCGCTCAACCCGCGATCAACGCCGTGATCCGGCAAGGAGAACGCGACGCCGACAATTATTCGCTGAGGACAGTCAATTTACCCGACGCATTGGCCAGCGCGCTCGTGAAGACCGCTGAATATCGCTACCCGCGACCATCGGCATTGCAGGAAATACTGTTCTACACTCACCCTTCGGTCGAATGGCGTGTGCGCAATGCGATGGAGTGGAAAGCCAAACAAGGGGTAAATAGCGGCCCATGATTTACATCGTTATCAACGCGTTTCCGATCATGGCGGCTGCGCTGTTTGGCCTCACTTTCGCCAACATATGGTATCGAAAGCGGATGCCGGCTTCAGCGATCTTCATTCTGTTCCTTGCAAATCTTTGGCTTTCCGCAATCCTTGCCGGCGCGCTGATCCTTGCGCCGCCGAAGGGCAGCATATGGACCATGACCATGGGCACCGCCGTCGTCATATGGGCGGGCTTTATCCTGCCGGCACTGGCGGGCAGTTACCAGATTCGAAAAATTGGAATCCGCAGTCTGACTGCTGATTGCGGATATTGGCTTGTAACGATGGTGGCGCAATCGGTCATCATGCGCATTGTCGGATTAACCGCGCCGCCCACCCCTTAAGCTGCCGCCTTAAACACCTGTCGGAACTTGTGCAGCAACGGCTCCGTGTAGCCGTTGCGCTGCGCCACGCCTTCAAAAACCAGCGCTCGTGCCGCTTGAAACGCAATGCTGTCGGGTGCCAGCGCCCGATACAGCGGATCACTAGCATTTTGCGCATCAACCTTCGCTGCCATCCGCATCATTGCAACATCGACTTGGGCAGGCGTGCACACCCCGTGCAACAACCAGTTTGCAATATGCTGTGATGAAATACGCAGCGTCGCGCGGTCTTCCATCAGGCCCACGTCATCGATGTCGGGCACTTTTGAACAGCCAATCCCTTGATCAATCCAGCGCACGACATAGCCAAGAATACCCTGCGCGTTATTGTCCAGTTCGCGCTCGATCTCGGATGGCGACCAATTATGTCCCCCCGCCAATGGCACCGTCAGCAAATCGGACAAAGGCGCAATCGCTGTCAGTTCCTTCTGACGCGCAAACACATCGACCTGATGATAATGCATTGCATGCAGCGTCGCGGCGGTCGGCGACGGCACCCACGCCGTATTCGCGCCTGCCATTGGATGCCCGATTTTCTGCACCATCATGTCGGCCATCCGGTCGGGCGCGGCCCACATGCCCTTGCCGATCTGCGCTTTGCCGCTCAGACCACAAGCCAAACCAATGGCGACATTGCGCGCTTCATACGCCTTGATCCAAGCGCTCGACTTCATGTCGGCCTTGGCCACCATCGCGCCGGCCTGCATCGATGTGTGGATTTCGTCGCCCGTCCGGTCGAGAAATCCGGTGTTGATAAACGCAATCCGGTGCCGGACTGCATATATGGTCGCCGCCAGATTCGCTGACGTGCGTCGTTCCTCGTCCATCACGCCGACTTTGATCGTGTGCCGCTTCAGGCCGAGCATATCCTCCGTCGCGTCGAACAGATCGTTGGTGAAGGCAGCTTCTTCCGACCCGTGCATCTTCGGCTTGACGATGTAAATGCTGCCGGTCCGGCTGTTCCCGCCCCGATCATGCATCGCAATCAGTGATGTCATAACCGCATCGAGGATACCTTCGGGCACCTCCGATTCGTCGGTAAGCAGCACTGCCGGATTGGTCATCAAATGCCCGACGTTACGCACGAACATCAAACTGCGCCCGTGCAGCGTCAAATCACCCCACACCCGGTCCGGCTCCAGCGATCGCGTCATCGACTTGCCGCCCTTGTCGAACGTCGCGGTCAAATCGCCCTTCATCAAGCCGAGCCAGGTCCGGTATCCCTGAACCTTGTCCTCGGCATCCACCGCCGCGACCGAATCCTCAAGATCGATGATTGTCGACAACGCCGATTCAAGGATCACATCGGACACGCCATCGGGATCATGGTGTCCGATCGCACTGTCGCGATTAAAAACGATTTCGATGTGCAGCCCGTTATTTTTGAACAGTTTTCGGTTCGCATGTTCGGCGACCAAATGCGCGCCCTCGCGCCAGCTCGGCACGGCTTCATCCAGAAAAGCCTTGGCCCGCGCAATCACTGCTGCACCGCGCGCAACATCATATCCGCCGGGCTTCGCCGACGGCGCATCGAGCGCATCAGTGCCATAAAGCGCATCATACAAGCTGCCCCACCGCGCATTGGCGGCATTCAAGGCAAAGCGCGTATTCAGCGCTGGCGCCACGAGCTGCGGTCCTGCCATCGTCGCCACTTCGGCGTCCACATCGGCGGTATCAACCGTAAACGGCGCAGGCTCGGGCACGAGATACCCAATCTCACGCAGAAACGCTTCATACGCCGCTTGCTCGAACGCATTGGCTGCATGCCACGCATCAATCTTCGCCTGCAAATCATCGCGCTTGGCCAACAAAGCTCGGTTGACCGGGACAAAGCGCGCGAGGATCGCCGCCAGTCCATCCCACAGCCGCGCGGGCTCTATCCCCGTGCCCGGCAGCACCTGTTCCTCGACAAACGCGGCAAGGACATCGGCGACCTTCAGGCCTGAACGGTCAATGTGTGACAACATGTATTACTCCTGATTGGTCATGGACCCCAGGGAGGAGGAGTGACGCGCCTATGCCGCCAAATCCGCCCTTCGACAAGCACTTCGCGGGCGGCTAGAGAGCGCAGTATGAATGCCGCTGAACAGACGCTCGTTGACAATGCCGCCGCCCAGCCGATGCTGCCCCAAATCGAGCAATGGGCTGCGATCAACAGCGGGACAGGCAATCTGGAAGGTCTCGCAAAGGTCGCGGGTCTGCTTGCTGATGCTTTTTCGAACCTGGCAGGCGATATGCGCTTGGTCGACCCTGTGCCCGAAGAATGCATCCTCTCCGACGGCAGCAAGCGCACCATACAACGCGGCCAGCATCTTCACTTAAGCGTCCGCCCCGGCGCGAACCGGCGCATCCTGCTGACCGGCCATATGGACACGGTGTTCCCGTTGGATCACACCTTCCAAAGCCTGCGCGAGATTGAACCCGGCGTCATCAACGGCCCCGGCACGGCGGATATGAAGGGCGGCATTGCCGTCATGCTCGCGGCGCTGAAGGCGTTCGAGACCAGTCCGCAAGCCTCTGCTCTTGGCTACGATGTCCTGATCAACAGCGATGAAGAAACCGGCTCCACCTCCTCCGCCGCGCTCATTGCCGATCTCGCCCGCGGCAAAATCGCAGCTCTGACCTACGAACCGGCGGCCCTACCAGACGGCACGCTCGCGGGTGCCCGCCCCGGCAGCGGCAATTTCAGCTTCATCATCACCGGCAAATCGGCCCACGCCGGGCGCAATCCCGAAGATGGCCGCAATGCTCTCCTCGCCGCCGCAGCTCTTACGCTCGAACTCGCGGCTCTTGTAAAGGCAGGCCTAACCGTGAACCCCGCAAAGATCGACGGCGGCGGGCCAAACAATGTCGTACCTGACCATGCTGTCCTCCGCGTCAACTTGCGCCCCGCCACACCCGAACTCGAAGCCGAAGCAAAAGCCGCGATCGACGCCATCGTCGCGCGTATTGCTGCTCACCATGACGTTGGCATCCACATGCACGGCGGCTTCGGTCGACCGCCCAAACCGATGGATGCCACGGCCGAAGCGCTGTTCACTCTCGTCAAGCAATGCGGTGCCGACCTCGGTCAAAACATCAGTTGGAAAGCATCAGGCGGGGTGTGCGACGGCAATAACATCGCGGCCTGTGGCATTCCCGTGGTCGACACGATGGGCGTGCGCGGGGGTGCCATTCATTCGGCAGACGAATACATGATCGTCGAATCGCTCGCGGAGCGGGCGATGCTCTCCGCGTTGACGCTGCATCGCATTGCAAATGGGGCCTTCACTTTATGACATTCCGCCTTCGCGCCGCGCGCGCGTCCGACCTCGCTTCGATGTACGAAATGGCGAAGCTGACCGGCGGCGGCTTCACCAATTTGCCTGCCGACAAGCCGAACCTGAAAGCCAAACTCGCCCGCGCTGAAGCCTGTTTCGCGCGCCAAGAAGACACGCTAGCCGACGATCTCATCGTCATGATCCTCGAAAACATCGAGACTGGCCAAGTGCGCGGCACCTGCCAAATCTATAGTATGATCGGCGAAACTGCGCCCTTCTACAGCTATCGTATCGGCACTTTGACGCAGCATTCGAAGGAGCTTGACCGCACCTTCCGCGCTGAAATGCTCTCGCTATCCACCGATTTCGAAGGCGCAAGCGAAGTCGGCGGGCTCTTTCTGCACCCCAATGAACGCGCGGGCGGCCTCGGCATGCTCCTCGCGCGTAGCCGCTATCTCTACATCCGCACGCACCGCGCCCGTTTTGCCGAGCGCATTTTTGCCGAGCTGCGCGGGGTGTTTGACGAAGGCGGCGGATCACCCTTCTGGGATGGGCTTGCGGGCAAGTTTTTCGGGATGACCTTCCCCGAAGCTGATGCCTTCAACGCCGTGAACGGCTTCCAATTTATCGCTGACCTGATGCCCAAACATCCGATTTACACCGCGCTCCTCCCCGAAAGTGCACGCGCCGTCATGGGTTTGCCCCACCCAAGCGGGCGTGCGGCGATGCGGATGCTGGAGAATGAAGGTTTTGTGCAAGATCATTATATCGACATTTTTGACGGTGGGCCGACAATGCACACCCAAACTGACCGCGTGAAAACTGTATCCGGTGCGCGCGAAGTCGAAATCGCCAAAATTGCCGAAACCGATGCCCCGCGCGCGATTACATCGCACGGGCGGCTCGGCACTTTCCGAGCCACTTGGGCACGAGTCAGCGACGACGGGGTGATCGATCCTGAAGGCGCAAAAGCGCTGGGCATTGAGCCGGGTGAGACCGTCTTGGTCGCGCCGCAATGAATCTGGTCGAAATCAACTTCGACGGTATTGTTGGCCCGAGCCATAATTATGCGGGGCTCAGCCTCGGCAATCTTGCTTCTGCCAAGAATGCGGGCGGACCGTCGCATCCGCGTGCGGCGGCGTTACAGGGCATCGAGAAGATGCGCGCCAATATTCGCCTTGGCCTGACGCAGGGGATTTTTGTGCCCGCGCGGCGTCCGGCGCATGATTGGCTGACGTCACTGGGCACGACCATCGGCAGCGCGGAGCCCGGTATCCGGGCCTGCGCCTTGTCGGCGTCGGCAATGTGGGCAGCCAATGCAGCCACCGTCACGCCTGCGCCCGATTCATCTGACGGCAAATGCCATCTGACGCCCGCAAACCTGATGACCATGCCGCATCGCAGTCATGAATGGCCCGACACATTGGCGCAGCTTCAGCTCGCCTTCGCAAATGATGTTTTCGCTGTCCACCGGCATGTCCCCGCCCCTTTCGGTGACGAAGGCGCGGCGAACCATATGCGCCTCTGCCCGCGCCACGGAGAGGCTGGAGTCGAAGTCTTCGTCTATGGCGCAAGCGGTGGCCCCTTCCCCGCCCGCCAGCATGTCGAAGCGTCAAAGGCGGTGGCGCGCACGCACCGGGTTCAAAACGCGCTCTTCGTCCAGCAATCAACCGAAGCCATCGCAGTGGGCGCATTCCACAACGATGTGGTCGCCGTTGCCAATGAGCGAGTCCTGTTTGCACATGAACAGGCGTTTGAGGACAAGGACCGCTTGTATACCGACCTCCGCGCGCGGATGCCCGAAGTCGAAATCGTTGAAGTACCCGCCAGCGAAGTCTCGCTCGCTGAGGCCATCCAAAGCTATTTGTTCAACGCCCAGCTCGTTACCGTTCCCGATGGCAGCATGGCGCTGATCCTCCCGACCGAAGCGCATGATCATCCCCGCGTCCGCGCATGGCTCGACGGCCACATTGCGGGCAATGGCCCGATACGCGCGGCGATCCCCGTCGACGTCCGCGAGTCCATGGCCAATGGCGGCGGCCCGGCCTGCTTGCGTCTGCGCGTCGTTGCCGACCCCGCGACAATCGACCCGCGCTTTTTGGTCGATGAAGCCAAGCTGGAGCGGATTGCCGCGGTCATCACCAAATATTGGCCCGAAACCATTCATCCCGACGATCTCGCATCCCGTGACCTGTGGACAAAAATCGAAACCGCTCGCGCCGCGCTGCTGGCCGAACTCGGGATCATCGAACTGTCGGATTAACTGACAATTTACCTTATCTGGTAATCTTTGTTTACGCTTTTCCGCCACTGGCCTAATCCTTGCAGCATGAAAAGCATGTGGAAAAAAGTCGGTCGCTTATTCGTCATCAAAACACGGTGGGAAGCATATTTGATCATCTACGCGCTGGCGACGGGAGCGATGGAGCGCGGCAAAGCCTATGTGACGGCTTATCCCGGCATTGGTGGTTGGCTTCTGTTTGCGGCGTGCAGCGGCGCTGTGTTCATGGCCGGGGCAAAAATCCTTGATGCCATTGCAATGGCTCAGACGCTGCCCAAGGACGCATAACAAAACGGGCCTCCCCGCAACAGGAAGACCCGCCTTGCGACCCGTTGCAGTCCCGGCGTTAACCGGCCGCAGTCAGGTATTCCGTGAGTTCGGCAAGGCTCACCCCCTTGTCTTTGTCTTTGTCTGCCGTCGTAAACGCCTTCTTCAGCCACGCCGTTTTGTCAGCGGGTTTCATGGTCGTATCGCCTGACTTGTCTTTGAGCGCGACGAGCCATGTATCAAACTCGGTGCGGTTCAACGCACCACTTGCATCCTTGTCATAAGTCGGAAATTCCGACGCAATGATGGCCTTTGGATCAGCAGGCGCACTCGCGGCGGGTGCTGCCGCATCCTGCGCGGGTGCTGCCGATGACGCGGGCATCTCCATTGGTTTCGGTGACGTTGAACTACTGGACGATGGCGGGCTTGCCGGTGCGGGTTCAGTCATTTGGGCAAGTGCAGGCGTTGCCAGCGCAATAAGGCTGACCGTAAATAAAACGGATTTCATTGATAATCTCCAAACTCGGTAAGCGACATATTTGCGACGTTTTCGCGCCGCTGTTTGTGAAACGGGCGGAAACCAAGCGCGTTGCTCGCTCGACCGCATTGTCGCCCCAACTCGTCCCTGCTAGGCGGCACCGCATGATCGAACGCTATTCTCGTCCCGATATGGTTGCCTTGTGGTCAGCCGAGTCCCGCTTCCGCATCTGGTTTGAAATCGAGGCGCACGCGCTCGATGCGATGGCCGAATTGGGCACTGTTCCCAAATCGGCGGCAAAGGCGGTTTGGGACTGGTGGGCCACCAATCCGACCATCGACGTGGCAGCCATCGACGCCATTGAAGCGGTGACCAAACATGACGTGATCGCGTTCTTGACCTGGGTGGCCGAACAAGTCGGCGACGAAGCGCGCTTCTTGCATCAAGGGATGACATCGTCTGACGTTCTCGACACCTGCTTGTCGGTGCAGCTTGCGCGGGCAGCGGACATGTTGCTGGCCGATCTCGACGCGCTGCTTGCTGCCATCAAGACGCGCGCCTTCGAACATAAAATGACGCCGACCATCGGGCGCAGTCACGGTATCCATGCCGAGCCGGTCACATTCGGGCTGAAGCTGGCGCAGGCTTATGCGGAGTTCACACGAAATCGCGAACGCCTTGTCGCCGCGCGGGCCGATATTGCCACTTGCGCGATTTCGGGTGCGGTTGGGACCTTCGCGAATATCGATCCCCGCGTTGAGGCGCATGTGGCGGCAAAGCTCGAACTGACGGTGGAGCCCGTGTCGACGCAGGTGATCCCCCGCGACCGGCATGCCATGTTCTTTGCGACTCTGGGCGTTATTGCGGGATCGATCGAACGCCTGGCCACCGAAGTCCGTCACCTTCAGCGCACCGAAGTGCTCGAGGCCGAGGAATATTTCGCGCCCGGGCAAAAGGGCTCGTCGGCCATGCCGCACAAGCGCAACCCGGTGCTGACCGAGAATCTCACTGGCCTTGCCCGCATGGTACGGAGTGCCGTCACGCCCGCATTGGAGAACGTCGCGCTATGGCACGAGCGCGATATTTCGCATTCGAGTGTCGAGCGGATGATCGGCCCCGATGCCTGTATCACACTCGATTTTGCCCTTACCCGCCTCACCGGGGTCATCGACAAGCTGCTGATCTATCCCGCGCGCATGCAGAAAAATCTCGACCGCATGGGCGGCCTTGTCCATTCGCAGCGTGTTCTCCTCGCGCTGACGCAGGCGGGCATGAGCCGCGAGGATGCCTATAAGGTTGTCCAGCGCAGTGCCATGCAGGTCTGGGACTCGGATGGCATGCTATCACTGATGGAATTGCTCAAGGCCGACGCTGACGTCGCCGAGCACTTGTCAGTCGCTGAAATCGAAGACAAGTTTGACCTCGGCTATCATTACAAACATGTCGACACGATTTTCGACCGCGTGTTTGGTTAGGCGAAACTCACGACTCCGGCATCAACCAGCATCTTGATCTTGGTCGCCGCCCCGCATTGTTGCGACCGGGCGGCGGGGTTCCATTTGCCGTCAGCCACAAATTTCCCGGTCTCATAATGGTTGGAAAAGCTCCAAAGATAGGGTGACGGCACGCCCCGCCGCCGGTATCCAAAGCCATTATAAGCCTCGAGCCGATACAGCGTCCGTTCCAGCGTCCAGTCGCTTTTGCCAACAAAGCCGAGCAGCGTCAGCGCATCCTTCGCACTTGCCTCCCAACTATAAGGCGCACCCCAGTTCGCAGGCCGATTGGCAGGCACCTGACGCGTTCGCGCCGACAACGGGAAGTCGCCATTATGCAAGTGCGCGCGGAAATTATAGCTCGCTTCGAGCCCGTGAATCGCACCGATAAAATACCAAGGCACGCCCGTGACTTTCGAAACGCCCTCGTACCGAGACCGATATTCGAGCATCACCCGCTTGTGCCAGTCAGCGAGTTCGCTTCGGTCGGGCCGCAATTCGGTGGTAGCAAAGAAGGTAGAGTATTCGCCCTTCAAAACCTCGAACGACGTTGCGCGACTCGGCGGCGGCGGGTTTTCCTGAAGCGCTTCGGGGATTTCGCGCTGCGCCGCATTCAACTCGGCAAGCAGTTTACCGGCTTCGTCCGTCATTCCGGGGTCCGCACCATCGGCGCGGTCAAGTACACGGATCAAGCGCGGTATAGCAATGGCATAAAGCCCGCCCTGTGTCGTGGGCAACGTCGATCCGCCATCGCCTGCTGTCTTGAATGACAATGTGCTTGCCGGAAGCTGGCGTTGGTCGGCAGCGGTCTCAAGTCGAAGGATCGTCGACAGCACACGAATGATATCGCCGGGCTTTGATTGGATCAGGCCAAGCACGTCGTCGCCTAGTCCCAGCGCCGCGAGTGGGTTTGCCGACTGTGCCCGCGCCGCAGTGCTGCCGAGCAGGGTACTCGCTGCCCCAATCAATATGTCTCGTCGCCCCGGCGCCATATACCACCTACCCCTGAGTCGCTGTCGCAGCACTCTATCATTGCGCATCGCCAATAACATCAAGGACTTACGATTGCAAAAAGTGCAATCGTCAACGCAATCGTTGCGATTGAGTATTCATACTAAATTAGTAGGTATTGCTGCATCGCAGCATAGCGATTGAATCAGGAGACACATCATGAAGACGTTTGAAGGCGTGGTTTTCACCGCGACAGCAATCGGTGCCCAGATGCTGCTCATTGCCACTTTTGTCGGCTAATGCGTAGCGGCGCCTAGCCGCCCGTTCCATTAAATTGGAATGGGCGCGCTATCCGACCCTAACGGTGCGCTTTATGCGGTGCAGCCGGTGCGTTTAGACTCTTGTAAACGGCTTCGGTGAAGGCATCACCGCTAATAAAGCCGCCCTTCACTTCCCATTTCGCAGCGGGCTTCGCCGCCATGATTTGGGCCAGCGTCTTTTTCGCTTTGATCCCCGCCCGCACGCTGCCGATTACCGATTTCAGCATGTCGCGCCACGCCGCCAGATCGGCCTGCGTCGCCATCGGGCCATGGCCGGGGATGATTTTCGTCTCGGCATTGGTCAGCTTCAACGCCGCCTCGATGCTCGCCAGAAAGTTAAGCGCACTCGCGCCCGAACTAAGGTCTAGATACGGCAGGCTGACCTTGTTCATGAACAGGTCGCCCATGTGAATGACATTCGCTTTTTGCCAGACAATGATCGAGTCGCCATCGGTGTGACCACCCTGCAGAAACACGGCGCGCACTTCATCGCCATTGAGGTGCAGCTTCAGCCCCCGATCATAAGTAACAACCGGGAGTGCGATCTTTGGCGCGGGCGGAATAACCCGTGCGCGTGGCGTGCCTGCTCCGGAGACGGCACCTTGCGCTAACCGGATGCGGACATTGTCATGCGCAAAGATGAGCGCGCCTGCGTTGCCGAGATTCTCGTTCCCGCCAGAATGGTCGCCGTGCCAATGGGTGTTGATGAGATATTTGACCGGGGTCGCACCCAATCCGGCAACCGCTGCCTGAATTTTCGAGGTCATGGGCGCATATTGATCGTCAATCAGGACGGTACCATCGGGACCATAGGACACGCCGATATTGCCACCTGCTCCGAACAGGACAGCGACACCGGGGGCCAGTGTCTCGGCTTTGATTTCGACTTTAGAAAAATCCTGCTGCGCCGATGATGGGGCGGAAATCATCGCCAAGAGAGTGAGAACAGCACGCTTCATGACATTTCCCCTTGTTAGCTAGACAATATCGTCGAACACCGAACGCAATTTGTCAAAAAATCCCTGCGATTTCGGACATTCGTCACCGGTTTCGGTTTCGCGAAACGCCTCAAGCAGTTCCTTTTGTTTGGCGGTCAGCTTCGTCGGCGTTTCGACCTCGACCTGAATCACCAGATCGCCGGTCCCGCGTGCGTTCAGCACCGGCATCCCGGCACCGCGTTGACGCAACTGCTTGCCCGACTGAATGCCTGCCGGGATGCGGATGTCATGCCGTTCACCGTCCAAACCCGGAATCTCGATGCTCCCGCCCAGCGCCGCTTTCGTGAAGCTAATTGGCGCTCGTGCAAACAACGTCGTGCCGTCGCGTTCGAACAGCGAATGCCGCGCAACATGCAGGAAAATATACAGATCACCCGCCGGTGCGCCGCGTGCGCCCGCTTCGCCTTCGCCCGACAAACGGATACGTGTGCCTTCGTCAACACCTGCCGGAATGTTTACCGACAGCGTCTTTGCTTTGTCGATCCGACCTTCGCCGCGGCATGATGTGCACGGCTCGGCGATCACCTGTCCGGCGCCGTGGCATGTCGGGCATGCGCGCTCGACCACGAAAAACCCTTGTTGCGCGCGCACTTTGCCATGCCCGCCGCACGTTGTGCATTGTTTGGCCGAAGTCCCCGGTTTTGCGCCGGTTCCCTCGCATGGATCGCAACGTGCCGAAACATCAACACTGATCTCGGTCGCCTTGCCATGGAAAGCGTCTTCGAGTGTAATTTCGAGATCGTAGCGCAGATCGGCGCCACGTCGTGGTCCCGATTGCCGCCCACGTCCGCCGCCCATGAACTCGCCGAAGATATTCTCGAAAATGTCCGAAAAACCTTCGAAACCCTGCCCCTGTCCACCGCCGCCGCCATTCTGGAACGCCGCCTTGCCGAACCGGTCATACGCCGCCCGCTTTTGCGGGTCTTTCAGGACATCATAGGCTTCCGAGATTTCCTTGAACTTGGCTTCGGAATCGGCACATCCGGGATTCTTGTCCGGGTGGAATTTCATCGCCAGCTTGCGATAGGACGTCTTGATCGTCCCGTCGTCGGCGGTGCGCTCTATCTCAAGCAATTCGTAATAGTCAGTATCAGCCACGCGCCGCCCCTGAAATGCCAGCCGCTCCGGATCGCTCCGGAGCGGCAAAGTTCACGAAGTTCTCACTAGTTTCCTACGCCTTCGCGTTGTCATCGACCTCAGAGAACTCGGCATCGACAACGCCGTCATCCGCCGGGGCCGCTTCAGCTTCGGGTGACGCCGCTGACGCCTGTTCCTTTTCGTAAATCGCCTGCCCCATTTTCATGGCAACCTGCGCCAGCGCCTGCGCCTTGTCAGTCATCGCCGTGACATCGCCACTTTCGACAGCCGTCTTGGCTTCCGCAACTGCAGCTTCGATCTCGGTCTTCAGTGCTTCGTCGATCTTGTCGCCATTGTCGATCAACTGGCGCTCGGTCGTATGGATCAGCGACTCCGCATTGTTCTTGGCTTCGGCTGCCTCGCGCCGCTTCTTGTCTTCCTCGGCAAAGGTTTCGGCGTCGCGGACCATCTGATCAATGTCGCTGTCCGAAAGACCACCCGACGCCTGAATCTTGATCTGCTGCTCCTTGCCCGTCCCCTTGTCCTTGGCGGACACGTTGACGAGGCCGTTGGCATCGATGTCAAACGTGACTTCGATCTGTGGCACACCGCGCGGTGCGGGCGGGATACCGATCAAGTCGAACTGGCCGAGGATCTTGTTGTCTGCCGCCATTTCGCGCTCGCCCTGGAACACGCGGATCGTGACGGCATTCTGATTGTCGTCGGCCGTCGAATAGGTTTGCGACTTCTTCGTCGGGATCGTCGTGTTGCGGTCAATCATCCGCGTGAACACGCCGCCCAGCGTCTCGATGCCCAGCGACAACGGCGTCACGTCGAGCAGCAGGACGTCCTTCACATCGCCCTGCAACACGCCTGCCTGAATTGCCGCGCCCATCGCGACCACTTCGTCGGGGTTCACGCCGGTTTGCGGCTCCTGCCCAAAGAAATTCTTCACGACTTCGCGGACACGCGGCATGCGCGTCATCCCGCCGACGAGGACAACTTCATCAATGCCGTCCGCTTTCAGGCCCGCATCGGCCAGCGCCTTTTTGCAGGGCTCAAGCGTCCGCGTGATCAGGCTTTCGACCAGCTTTTCGAGATCCGAGCGGCTGATCGCCTTGACGAGATGCTTCGGTCCGGTCGCGTCGGCAGTGATGAAGGGCAAGTTCACTTCGGTCGTCTGCGCCGAAGACAGTTCGATCTTCGCCTTTTCCGCTGCTTCCTTCAAACGCTGAAGCGCGAGTTTATCCTTGGTCAGGTCAATGCCTTCGACCTTCTTGAAGTCCGCCGCGAGAAATTCGACGATCTTCGAGTCGAAATCTTCACCGCCGAGAAATGTGTCGCCGTTTGTCGACTTCACTTCGAACACGCCATCACCGATTTCGAGGATCGAAACGTCAAACGTGCCGCCGCCAAGGTCATAGACAGCAATCGTCTTGCCGTCCTGCTTCTCAAGGCCGTAAGCCAGCGCCGCTGCGGTCGGTTCGTTGATGATGCGGAGCACTTCAAGACCGGCAATCTTGCCCGCATCCTTCGTCGCCTGCCGCTGAGCATCGTTGAAATATGCGGGCACCGTGATGACCGCCTGCGTCACCGTTTCGCCGAGATACGCTTCAGCTGTGTCTTTCATTTTCTGCAGAATGAACGCCGAAATCTGCGACGGCGAATAATCATCGCCACTCGCCTAGACCCACGCATCGCCATTCGGGCCCTTCGAGATCGTATAGGGGACGAGCTCAGTGTCCTTCTTGGTGATGGGGTCATCAAACCGGCGACCGATCAGGCGCTTCACTGCGAAAATCGTGTTGTCCGAATTGGTCACAGCTTGCCTCTTGGCGGGCTGGCCAATCAGGCGCTCGCCATCCTTCGCGAAGGCGACAATCGACGGCGTCGTCCGCGCGCCTTCGGCATTTTCGATAACCTTGGGCTTGCCGCCTTCCATAACGGCAACGCATGAATTGGTCGTCCCGAGGTCGATCCCGATAACTTTAGCCATATTTTCAATTTACCCTGTGCTGTTTGGCCAAACTCCCCGCTTGGCCGCAATGAACTTCGAGTGAGATATAGGGAGCGGATCGCTTGCCGCAACCTTTCGGCAACACTAACTGAAGGCTTATCTAAAACAGGAGTTCTGACCCCATGCGTGCCTTCGCTGTTCTTGCTGCCCTGTCCGCCGTCGCCCTGAATGGTTGCGCGCCCGATCCGGTGCTGAATGTGCGCGATGCATGGGTTCGCCTGCCTGCGACGCCTGGCAATCCCGGTGCGGCTTATTTTTACGTTGCAGGCGGGCCGAAGACAGATCGGTTAGTGAGCGTTTCGTCGCCGGTCGTCATCCGCACCGAGATCCATGAAAGCATGGCTGGCCATAGCGGCATGATGACAATGAAGCCCATCGAAGGCGGCATTGAGGTGCCCGCCGGCGGCTTTGTCGAATTCAGACCCGGTGGCAAGCATGTCATGATGTATAACATCAACCCGGGCATCCAGCCGCCCCGCACCGTCCAGATGATCTTCACCTTTGCCAGTGGCACCCGCATTACTGCGGATGCACAGGTAAAGCGCGCAGGCGATCAGTGACGGGAAGATTTTTGACGCATGCCGAAACGAGACTTGCAGAGTCCGTTTTTGGTAACGCCGTCGATTATGAAGCGGTGCGCATTCACAATCGCAAATGGGCCTTTTTCCAGCCGCGCAGCGTGGCGATGGCTCCCAATGGCCATATCTGGTTTCACCCCAAAGGTGACCTGTATTGCAGCGATTTTTGCGAAGGCCATGTCGATGAACAAGGCCTGTTCATCCACGAAATGACGCATGTGTGGCAGGTGCAATCTGGCATAAACCTAATCCTGCGGCGGCATCCGTTTTGCCGCTATAAATATACATTTAAACCGGGCCAGCCGCTGCGCCGCTATGGCATAGAACAGCAAGCCGAAATTGTCCGCCACGCATTCCTGCTACGCGAAGGGCGCACCATCGCTGGCACGCCCTCCTTGGCCGATTATCAGTCGATCCTGCCGTTTAACCCGCTTACTTTTTAACCCGCTTACTTAATGTAAACCTCAACGCGGCGGGCTTCTTCCTTGGTCACCTGCGCATCGGTTGCGGCTTCGGGCTTGATCAGTTCGATTGATGTGGCGGCAATGCCCGCACCAACGAGTGAAGCCTGAACCGCCTGTGCCCGGCTTTTCGAGAGTGCAGCGTTCGCCACTGCATTGCCCGTTGGGTCATTGTAACCAGATACACCGAGGCCACTGCCGGGATTGGTTTCAAGATAAGTCTTGAGCGTTGCCGCCGCAGGCGTGAACGCCTGAACCACTTGCGATTTGCCCGTGTCGAAATACACCTTCACGAGCGGTTTGCCGTCGCGCACTTCGGACGTGACACCTGCACCGGTCGGGATAACCACTGGCGCCGGAGCGGGTTCGGGCAGGGCGACAGCGCTATTCGCGTCATCGGTCAACGGCACTGTAATCGCATTATCGGTCGCGACTGGGGCGACTGCCGCACGGTCCTGAGTGAACAGGATCCAGAGCGCCCACAAGAACGCGAGGCCCGCGAGGAGCCACAATATCCAGCCCAAGCCGCCTTTGCTATCGTCCATCGCAAAATGATTGGCCGGGCCAACGCGCGGGCTTTTGTAAGCGGCGGAAGCGGTCGCCAGAGCCACGATTGGAGCCGCTGCCTTTGCGATGGGCGCCGCGACAGGCGCGGCGGCGGGAATGGATGCTGCGGCAAGTGGCGCTGCGACCACTGCGGTCGCCGCCGCCGCAACACCCTTTTTGAACAGGTGCTGCAAGCCCAACTTCTCGACGAGCAAATAGTAAACCGTGACGCGGTTCTTGGTGCGGTCCGCCTTCATTCGATCACCAACGGTCGCAATGTGCCCATCAAGCACATCGTCGGCATCAGTCAGCCCGCACTTTTTCTTAAGGAAATTGTTGCGCACCCGCGCCAGCTCGGTCGGGTCGCTGAACGACACCAGCGAGGAATCCACTTTCTGAAGCGCAATCCCGCAGTATCGGACAATACCCTTGATCACTTCATCATCCGCGCTCGAAACATATTTTTTGACGTCTGCTGCCCAGTCCGTGGCCATGCTACCCTCCTGTTTTACCCCGCAGAATCGCTGAGCGCTCGCGGATGCGAGACCTATCCATGCGCGCCCGCGCAATGCAATCGTTTTCGGGCAGGTGTTTATAGGTGCTTAGGTAATCGCAGGTTATGCGTAATTCATGTTTATTCAACCGAAAGCGTTCAATCAGTCGAACCAAACAGATTTGGGGTCGCCCACCAAAGAGCAATTTGCCGTCGCTCGCGTTCAAATGATTGAGAGCTTTGTGCGCCTCGAAGCGGAAATCACAAAGATCATTCTCCGCCTTGACCCGCAGTTTGAAGCGGGCTCTCCATTCGTCAGCAAGCTAAACAAGCTGAAGACACTTCGAAAAATCGCAGGGTGCCCGTTCTCCGAAAAGGCGCTCAAACGCTTTGAAGGATTAGGCCAAGAGGTTGCCAAGCAAACGAAGCTAAGAAACGATCTTGTTCATGGATTGATGACGATCATAATTCACGAAGGCGTTCCCAAAGCGGCCTTTCAGAACGCGACCGACCTAGCAAGGGAGTTTCCGCAATTTACCCATCTTGCTATATTCGACTTAGAAGACAGCAGAAGGCATCTAAACAGCGTCGCCAATCAATTGAAACAGCTGATCAACCCGCCTTCGCCACCCCAACCATCGCCGGGCGCAACAACCGATCCTTGATCATATAACCCGCCTGCATTTCCTGAACGATCGTCCCGGGTTCCGCGTCTGCCGAAGGGATTTCGATCATCGCCTGATGCTTGTTGGGATCGAGCGTTTCGCCGAGCGACATAATCCGCGTGATGCCGTTGCGCTGGAACACCGACTCAATCTCGCGGCCCGTTGCTTCCAACCCAACAACCAGACCCTTGAACTTTTCATCCGCGCGCAATTCCGCCGGGATCGCATCCAACGCCCGCGACAGATTGTCTGCCACCGACAGAATATCGCGCGCAAAACCGGTAGCGGCATAGGCACGCGCGTCCTGCGCATCCTTCTCGAGCCGCCGCCGCACATTTTGCGTTTCAGCCTGCGCGTAAAGCACTGACTGCTTGGCTTCGGCGAGTTCGGCTTCGAGTGCCATGTACCGCTCCTCGGGATCGGGTTCGGCGGGCGCGCCTTCCGCAATCATTTCGTCTTCGGCAGTCAGGTCTTGTTCGTCATTCATCCCAATAATCTCGTCAAAGTTTGTGCGGTGAAATCCACCATCGGAACGACGCGGGCATAATTCAAGCGGGTCGGGCCAATAACACCCACCACGCCGACAACACGCCCGTCCCGTCCGCGATAGGGTGCCGCTATCACCGAAGACCCCGAAAGGGCGAACAATTTATTCTCCGCGCCAATGAAAACTTTCGTTGCGGCTCCTTCGCGTGCACTGTCGAGCAGTCGGGCGATCTCCTCCTGCCCCTCAATTTCATCAAGCAATTGCCGCACCCGCTCTAGGTCCGCGGCGGCATTGTCGTCGATCAGGTTCGCCGCCCCGCGGACAATCAGCACTGGTCGTGCCTCGCCGTCCTTTGTCCAGACGGCAAGCCCACGTTCGACCAGATCGCGTGAGGCCGCGTCCAATGCAGCCCGCCCCGAGTTCAATTCGCGTGCAATCCGTTGCTGCGCATCGGCAAGCGTCAAACCGGTCAGCCGCGCCGACATATAATTACAGGCCTGCGTCAGGTCGTCGGGTCGCATGCCCGCTGGTAATGTCACAACGCGGTTTTCAATCGAGCCATCATCACCGACCAACACGGCTAGCGCCTGCCCCGCCTGCAACGGTACAAAAGCAAATTGCTGAATGCGAACCTCGCGCGTCGGCACGAGTACAATCCCCGCACAGGCCGAAAGCCCGGACAAGGCCGCCGTCGCCGCCGTCAACGCGCCCTCGACCGGACCACCGACCGACAAGCCTGATTCAATGACGGCGCGCTCCTCCACTGAAGGTTCCGCCGCCTGCATCATCCCGTCAACAAACAGCCGCAGCCCGCTTTCCGTTGGCATCCGCCCCGCCGACGTGTGGGGCGCGGCGAGCAAGCCGACTTCCTCCAAATCCTGCATCACATTGCGGATTGACGCAGGCGACAGGTTGAGCGGCGACAGTTTCGAAATCGTCCGCGAGCCCACCGGCTGGCCCGATTCAAGATAGCTTTCCACCACGATGCGAAACACATCTCGCGCGCGGTCGGTCAGCTCAGTAACGGGTGCGGTCATCCGATCAATATGGGGATCAACGCCGCCCGCGCCAGATAATCAGTGCGCCAACGCCCGCAAGCAGCGCACCCCAAAGCGCCCAGATCTTCTGCTCCAGCATGAAACTCGACGACGGCCACATGACAAGACCAAAGCCCTGACCGATCCACAGCAATCCCATAAGCAGCGCCAACACGCCAACGATCAATAAAATTGTCTTCATGCGCGTTGTCCCAAACCCATCGGCCCGCTAGATGCGCCCGTTCAAACAATTAGGACAGACAAAAATATGCGACCCTCTGGCCGTGCGCCCGACGAAATGCGCACCATCACCATCGAACCCGGCTTCACCAAACATGCCGAAGGGTCTTGCCTGATCAGCTTCGGCGAGACCCGCGTGCTGGTCACCGCCAGCGTCGAAGACCGCGTGCCGCCTTTTATGCGCGGCAAGGGCGAAGGCTGGGTCACCGCCGAATATGGCATGCTTCCCCGTTCGACACACACGCGCAGCAACCGCGAAGCCGCGAAAGGCAAGCAATCGGGGCGAACACAGGAAATTCAGCGGCTGATCGGGCGTTCGCTGCGCTCGATCATGGATATGAAAGTGCTTGGCGAGCGGCAGATCACGCTCGATTGCGACGTGATCCAGGCCGATGGCGGAACCCGCACGGCGTCCATTTCGGGTGCATGGGTAGCAATGCGCCTCGCGGTCGATAGCCTGCTCAAGAGCGGCAAGCTGACCGAAGACCCAATCAAACAAAAAGTCGCCGCCATCAGCTGCGGCATTTACGAAGGGACGCCGGTGCTAGACCTCGATTATATCGAGGATTCGAACGCGCATGCCGACGCCAACTTCGTTCTGATCGGTGACGGCAACATTGCCGAGGTCCAAGCAACGGCAGAGGGCGCGACCTATGACGAGGAAGCCCTTCTCCGTCTCCTCCGCTTGGCGCGGATTGGTTGCACCGAGATTTTTGCGGCGCAGGACCGGGCAACGGGGCGGTGACGCATCGGCTTCTTCCCGGCAAGCTGGTGATTGCCAGCCACAATGCCGGGAAAGTGCGCGAAATCCGGACGTTGCTCGAACCTTTTGGCATTGAGCCAATCTCGGCCGCCTCGCTCGATCTGCCCGAACCGGAGGAAACCGGTACGACCTTCGCCGCGAACGCTTTGCTCAAAGCGGTCTCGTCCTGTGATCTCTCGGGCATCGTCGCGCTAGCCGATGACAGTGGCCTGTGCGTTGAGGCGCTCGGCGGCGAACCCGGTGTTTACACCGCAAACTGGGCGGAAACCGAAGACAGCGGCCCCCGCGACTGGATGACGGCGATGCAAAAAGTCGAGGATCGCTTGCAGGCGCTCGGTCAGAACGTGTCACGCCGCGCCCATTTCGTCTGCACATTGGCGCTTGTCTGGCCCGACGGCAGCGATGCCCTGTTCGAAGGCCGCGTGGACGGAACGCTGGTCTGGCCCCCGCGCGGCGAACGAGGTTTCGGCTATGACCCCGTCTTTGTGCCCGACAGCTACAACGAAACATTCGGCGAAATGGACCCTGACGCCAAACACGCCATCAGCCACCGCGCCGATGCGTTCAAAAAACTCGTGGCCGCGACGCTCAAATAACACGCCGCGGCAACAGTCATTTAGAATCTAGGGGCTCTTCGACCCGTCGGAAGCGATCACCACACCAGCGACCACGGCCGCCGCGCCGAGAACGCCGAGCAGCCAGCCAGAACCACCGCTTTTGGCAACGGCGAGCGGTGCTGCAGGAGCCGGTGCTGGAGCTGGTGCAGCAGGCGCTTCAACAACCTGCGGCATCGGCTCAGGTGCGGGCGCTGGCATAGGCTCGGGCGCAGGTGCCTGAACCGTTTCAACAGGTGCCTGCTGAACCGGTTGCGGCGCGCGGACCTTGGCACGAACAACACGCTGGCGCGCACGCGCTTTCGGCTTGGCTTTCGCCTTCATCCGAGTCGCCGTTGGATTAGATGCGTCTGCAATCGACATCGTTGGCGTCGCGACGAAGGCGAAAAGGGCGAAAACACCCAATATGTTGGTAATTGTTTTAAATTTCACACCGATCATGGCGCAACCTTTCTTGTTATAGAGCACTCCATGCCGCACCCCGTATCCAAAAGATTAACCAAAATTGCTTGTAACGCAATCACTTAATCATTGTTTACGTTTCACTGTGGCAAGCGCCTTGCCGGTCGGGTTCTCACCATCCCAATTGCCCGCCGGCGTATACCGACAGACAAGCACATCATTCCCCCGTCCCGTCGCCAGCGCACAGCCGACATGCGTTGTGTTGTGCCAAATCAGCTGGGTGTAATGCCCAACATCAGTCCAATTGGGCGTCGTGCTGATGCGCGGAAACAAGCCGGGACGGTAAAATTGCTTCTCGTCAATCCAGCCATCGACCATATCCTCAAACGAATAGGCCCGCGCTGTGCCCATCCACAGATTTTCGCCTTGTGGTGCCGCTTTGGGATCATCGGGCGCATGGTCAAACGTGCCCGTCGCAGCCAAATAACGCGCCCATTTCGCAGCATCAGCCGCGAGCTTTGTATCCCATGTAAGTGGCTTCATGCCAACTGACGCCCGCTCGCCATTGTGGCGCGCCAGAACACGCGCGGCAAAGTCACTTTGCTGCGCAAGGGCCGCCTGCCCGGCAAACAGCGCAGCCGCCGTCAAGATAGCTCGCAATCTCATGAGGTATGCTGATAGGGCGCGAAAGATGAACGATCCGCAAATGGACCCGCTGGCGCTTTACATCCACTGGCCCTTTTGCGTCTCCAAATGCCCCTATTGCGATTTCAACAGCCATGTGCGCGACAGCGTGGATCAGGATGCTTGGAAGGCGGCGCTGCTCAAAGACCTCGCTTATGAAGCGTCGCTAACGCCCGGGAGGACCATCGGCTCGATTTTCTTCGGCGGCGGCACACCGTCACTTATGCCGCCCGCCACCGTCGCCGCGCTGATCGAAGCAACGGGCAAATATTGGTTGTTGGCGGATGATGTTGAAATCACGCTGGAAGCAAACCCGTCCTCGGTCGAAGCTGCGCGCTTTGCCGACCTTGCGAGGGCAGGCGTCAACCGGAGTTCACTCGGATTGCAAGCCCTCGACAACGACGCTTTGCATTTCCTCGGTCGTGCGCACGATGTCGACGAAGGATTGGCAGCGCTGAATACCGCGCAAAGGCATTTCGCACGCGTCAGTTTCGATTTGATCTATGCACGTCCCGATCAGTCGGCGGACGCATGGGCATCCGAGCTAAACCGCGCGCTGGGCTTCGGCACCGAACACCTATCGCTTTATCAACTCACGATTGAACCGGGCACGCGGTTCGCGACTTTGGTGCAGCAAGGCGCGCTAAAACCAATTGATGAGGAAGCAGCCGCAGACCTTTTCGAAGCCACCCGCACCACAACCGCCGCGCGCGGCCTCCCCGCCTACGAAGTGTCGAACCATGCCCGCCCCGGCGCAGAGAGCCGCCATAATCTGACCTATTGGCGCTATCGCGATTATGTCGGCATCGGCCCCGGTGCACATGGACGACGCAGTGCCATGGCCACGGTGCGCCACAAAAAGCCCGAAAACTGGTTAAGCGCCGTCGCCCGCAATGGACAGGGTGCGCAAAGTGAAACGCCGCTGTTGGGGCGCGAACGGGCGACTGAAGCGTTGTTGATGGGGTTGCGCCTGCGCGAAGGTGTCGATCTTGCCCGCATACGCGCGATTAGCGGGCTGACCGACATCGTCGATCATGATGCCATCAACAGCCTGATCACGCACGACCTTCTAACGCCCGACGCGGACCGTCTAACCGTGACCGAAACGGGAATGCTCCTGCTCGACTCAATCCTCGCCGAAATCGTGGTGACCTAGTTCCCGAAGCCCTTTGCTGCGGGCGACACGACGGTGGACCCCGTCGGGCCCGCCTGCTGAACTTCCAACGCGCGCTCAACGACACCGTCACGGTTGAACCGGAACGCACCATCAACGCCATCAAAGCCGCCCGGATCGGTTAACCGCGCCGACGGAAAAGCCGTCCCCGTACGCCAATCGCCCGCGATCCGCGTGACCAGCAGGACCGCATCATAACCCAGACTCGCTAGTCGGTAAGGCGATTTTCCAAAGCGCTCGCGATATTTGGTTGCCAGCTTGTTATACATTCCGTCCGAAACACTCGCGAACCAAGCACCGCGCAGCGCCGGGGATGCTGCCAAAGCACCTTCGGTATTCCAAAGCTCGGTGCCCAAGATTTTCGCCGACGCGCCACCATTGGCGCGGATTACGGGGACGGCCTGAATCGCGGTCCGCCCCGAATCGGCAATCAGGATTGCATCATAGGCCGATGTCTGGTTCAACCGCCGCACGGCTGCAGTGATCGACCCTGCCGTCCGGTCGAAATTCTGCATGCCGACAACTTGCCCACCGCCCGCCTCGACGGATCGCATGAAGGCCGTTGATGCGCGTTGGCCATAAATACCCGCCGGGATCAGCCCCGCGAATTTGGTCAAGCCCCGGCTGCGCGCATAACCGACCACGCGGTCAACCGACTGCGCAGGCGTCGATCCCATGATGTAGGCGCCGTTCCCGGCCACTGCGACATCATTCGAAAAGGCAATCACCGGAACCCGCGCCGCACGAGCAATCGGCGCAATCGCACGAACATCATCGGCCAGCAGCGGCCCGAGAATCAACTTGTTTCCCTCGGCCAACGCTTTCTGAGCAGCCGCCGCCGCACCCGGTGCGGTGTCATAGATCGTCACGCGTATCCGCGCCCCGCCGGTATCAAGCACGGCCATATTCGCAGCGTTCGAAATCGACGTGCCAACGCCAGCGTGCATCCCCGTCAAAGGCACAAGCACCGCGACCCGGTTACGCTCTGTATCGGTTGGCAAAGCAGGCGTGACCGGGTCTGGCGTCACAACCACCGGCGGCGTTTCGACTGTCCTCGGCGGCCCCTTCGGCACGACTGCGCACCCGGCGACAAGCACGAAAAAGCCTAATATGCCAAACCGCCCCACGAGTGCGCCTTGCCGCAATGCTACCGCCTCTGCCATGACCCTGTTCCTATGACGCTTACCCTGAGTCCCGGTCTTTACATCGTCGCGACCCCAATCGGCAATCTCGGTGATCTGTCGCCGCGCGCGGCAGCCACGCTTTCGGCGGCAAATGTGATTGCGGTGGAGGACAGCCGTGTTACCGGCAAGCTGTTGAACCATATCGGTGTGAAGCGCCCGATGGTCCCCTATCACGACCATAGCGACGCGAGGGTGCGCGAGTCTTTGATCACCAGAATGGCGACCGAAGCGGTGGCCTTAGTTTCGGACGCGGGGACGCCGCTGATTTCCGATCCCGGTTACAAGCTCGTCCGCGATGCCCGCGCGGCCGGAGTGGCGGTGGTGACAGTACCCGGCCCCAGCGCCGCCATATCCGCCCTGACGCTCGCGGGCCTGCCAACCGACCGATTCCTCTTCATGGGTTTCATTCCCAGCAAAGCAAAAGCCCGCGCTGAAACCCTCGCTGAAGTCGCATCCGTTCGCGCAACCCTCGTCTTCTACGAATCCGGCCGCCGCCTCGCTGCCAGCCTGTCCGCGCTCGCCGAAGCCCTTGGTAACCGCAGCGCTGCTGTCGCGCGTGAATTAACCAAACTTTACGAAGAATGCGTCACCGGTACTCTGTCCGACCTTGCCACCCGCTATGCCGACACCCCACCCAAGGGCGAAATCGTCATTGTCGTCGCGCCACCTTCTGCGCCCGAAGCGGCTTCGCAAGACGACGCGGACGACGCTCTCAAAGAAGCGCTCTCCCGCCTCTCACCCGGACAAGCCGCGAGCGAAGTCGCAAAAAAACTCAATCTCGACCGCCGCACACTTTATGCCCGCGCGCTCGACATGAAGGCATGAAGCGTCAAGCCGCCGAAGCGCGAGGCCGCCGCGCCGAACGTTTTGCGGCGACATGGCTGCGGCTCAAGGGTTGGCGCATCCTCGATACACGCGTCCGCACTGCCGTCGGCGAAGTCGATCTGGTCGCCCGCCGCCCCGGCATTGTCGCCTTTATCGAAGTCAAAAACCGCGCCACCGCCGCCGAGCTGGACCATGCTATTGACGATTACCGCCTGCGCCGCGTGGCCGCTGCTGCCGAAATCCTCGCGCATCGATACATGCAGGACGGCGATGATGTCCGTATCGACGTCATCCTCCTCGCGCCGCGCACCCTGCCCCGCCACCTTGTCAACGTGTGGCATGGCTGACAAAGGGCGCGGATGACCCTTCGCGCCGCATTCCAGATGGACCCGATGCCGACGCTTAATATCGGCGGCGATTCGAGCTTTGCGCTCATGCTCCGCGCGCAGGAGCGCGGCATTGATCTCTGGCATTATGATGTCGGATCACTGACGTGGGACAGCGGGCGGCTTTATGCGCATGCCCACCCCGTCACGGTTCAGCATCAAGTCGGCCATCATTTCAATTTCGGCGAGCCCGTCACGCTTGATCTGGGCCGCGACATTGACGTCGTCTTGATGCGACAAGACCCGCCGTTCGACCTCAGCTACATCACCGCCACACACTTGCTTGAACGAATCCGCGGTGAAACGCTTGTGGTCAATGACCCCGAAAGCGTCCGCAATGCGCCCGAAAAGCTGTTCGTCCTCGATTTTGCGCACTTCATGCCGCCAACGATGATCACGCGGTCAATCAACGATGCCCGCGCCTTCTTGAGCAAACATGGGCAGATCGTCATCAAGCCGCTGAACGGCAACGGCGGCAAGGCAATCTTCAAAATCGACAGCGACGGCGCGAACCTGTCATCGCTGATCGAGGTTTTCAACACTGCCTATGTCGAGCCGCACATGGTGCAGGCGTTCCTGCCCAGCGTCGCGGCGGGCGACAAGCGAATCGTGCTGGTTGACGGCGTCGTGGCGGGCGCGGTCAACCGCATCCCTGGCGAGGGTGAAATCCGCAGCAACTTGGCGGTCGGCGGCAAGGCGGCGAAGACCGAACTGACGAAACGCGAACGCGAAATCTGCGAGGCTTTGGGGCCGGAACTCAAACGGCGCGGGCTGCTGTTCGTCGGCATCGACGTCATCGGCGGCGAATGGCTTACGGAGATCAACGTGACATCCCCCACCGGCATCGTGGCCATCGACAGGTTCAACGGTACCGATACGGCAGGCATGATCTGGGACGCTATCGAGGCGCGGTTGGGAGCTCAAGCTGGCACCAACCTAGAGACCAGCAATGCATAGCGATTGGGGGAGCGTATCCGGCGATGATGACGCAGACGCAATTATGCGCGACCGGCGTGACGAACGGCGGATTCTCAATTGGACTGTTCTGATATGCAGCCTTCCATTCATCCCCTGCGTGATTTGGTACGCGTTGACTGGGTCACGCATTGCGTTGGCCATCGTTTTGTTTGAACTTGCAGGAATTGTGGGGTCGGCCATCGAGCGTGGTATTTTCCAAACGCACACTTTTGTCATGATCGCTGAACAGCGAACTAGGCGTGTCGAAGAGCAACTTGATAGAGTTGAAGACTCCGTTCGTCAGATTGAGCGCCAGCTAAACCCACGTCCGCGTTGGCCGGAATGAACTTATGCCCTCGGCTGCCCAGTTCAACGTGCATTAAAGCGATGCGCCACATGGCCTGCGAACAGGAAATCTGCGCAGCGCAATCCCCTGAAGTTACAAATGCGTCGGCTGTTGTTCTTCGCCATCTACACGTTAAGCAGCACCGATACTGCGGCCATTTCTGGGATGCGTCCCAGAGGCGGCCTTAGAGATATGACCGACTTCGTTTTCAAACTCGTAGAGCAAGGCGGCTATTGGGGCGTCGCGTTCCTGATGCTGCTCGAAACCGTATTCCCGCCGATCCCGTCCGAAGTGATCATGCCGCTGGCCGGCGTTGTGGCGGCACGCGGGCAGTTGTCGCTCCCACTGGTCATCGTCTCGGGTACAGCAGGCGCAATGCTCGGCAATATCCTTTGGTATGTCGCGGCCAAAGCGCTGGGCCTCGACCGTTTCCGCCCACTCATCAATCGCTATGGCCGCTGGCTGACCATCGACTGGGCCGAAATCGAACGCGCGCACCGCCTGTTTGATCGGCATGGCGGCACGATTGTGTTCGTTGCGCGAATGCTCCCCACCGTGCGCTCGCTGGTCTCGGTGCCCGCAGGGTTGCTCCGGATGAAGTTCCTGCCCTTCGTCCTCTGGTCAACGCTCGGCTCACTGATCTGGACCGCAGGCCTCGCGATCGCAGGCTGGGTCTTGGGCAATCAATTCAGCAGCGTCGAGAATGTGCTGGGGCCGTTGTCGGTGGTCGTGATCGGCGGGATCGTGCTTTGGTATGTTTATCGTGTGGTGACGTGGCGACCGGCGGCCTAGGAAAACCTAAGCCGCGTCGCCCACCGCTTCCTTCTTCGCGTAAACCCGCACCGGTTCCTTCGTTCCCGCAACGACGTCCTTGTCGACCATCACTTCGTCGACGCCGTCCATCCCGGGCAGGTCGAACATCGTATCGAGCAGGATGCTTTCAAGGATCGACCGCAACCCGCGTGCACCGGTTTTGCGTTCGATGCCTTTCTTAGCAATCGCGACAAGCGCTTCGTCAGTGAAGCCGAGATCGACATCTTCCATCTCGAACAGCTTGCGATACTGCTTCACCAGAGCATTCTTCGGCTCGGTCAAAATCTTGACCAGCGCCTCGGTGTCGAGATCTTCGAGCGTCGCCACCACCGGCAAACGCCCGACAAACTCAGGGATCAAGCCGAACTTGAGCAAATCCTCCGGCTCGCAGCTTTGCAGAATCGCGCCAGTCCTGCGATCATCCGGCCCCGCAACATGCGCGCCAAAGCCGATCGACTTGCCCTGCAACCGGTCGCCAATGATCTTTTCAAGGCCACTGAACGCCCCGCCACAGATAAACAGGATGTTCGTCGTGTCGACCTGCAGGAATTCCTGCTGCGGATGCTTGCGCCCACCCTGCGGCGGCACCGAGGCAGTTGTGCCTTCCATTAGCTTCAACAAAGCCTGTTGCACGCCTTCGCCCGACACGTCGCGCGTGATCGAGGGGTTTTCGGCTTTCCGCGAAATCTTGTCGATTTCGTCGATATACACAATGCCGCGCTGTGCCCGCTCAACGTTGTAATCGGACGCTTGCAGCAGCTTCAGAATGATATTCTCAACATCTTCGCCGACATAGCCCGCTTCGGTCAGCGTCGTCGCATCCGCCATCGTGAACGGCACATCGAGGATGCGCGCTAATGTTTGCGCCAACAATGTCTTCCCGCACCCCGTCGGCCCGACGAGCAGTATGTTCGATTTGGCGAGCTCAACATCCGCGCCCTTCGCCCCGTGATTCAGCCGCTTATAATGGTTGTGCACCGCGACCGACAGAACGCGCTTCGCCTTCTTCTGGCCGATGACATAATCGTCAAGGACGTCGCAGATTTCCTGCGGCGTCGGCACGCCCCCGTCTTTTTTGCTGACGAGCGCCGATTTCGTTTCCTCGCGGATGATGTCGTTGCACAAATCGACGCATTCATCACAGATGAACACGGTCGGCCCCGCAATCAGTTTGCGGACCTCATGCTGCGACTTGCCGCAGAAAGAGCAATAAAGCGTGCTCTTCGAATCGCTGCCGCTAAGCTTCGTCATTCGTGCCTTCCAAACGGGCCCCAAAAACCCTGTCGCCCCGGGAGTATGTTACTGTTTCATTTCTAACGGGCAATGCTGAATATGTTGTGATCGTCACTCTTCGACGGCAACCGGTCGTTTGTCCATCACTTCGTCGACCAGCCCGAACGCCTTGGCTTCGTCAGCTTCGAGGAACATGTCACGGTCCATCGCCTTTTCGATCTCTTCAATCGGTTTGTCCGTGTATTTGGCATACAAAGTGTTCAGCCGGTGACGCATGCGCAGGATTTCCTTCGCCTGAATCTCAATGTCGGACGCCATGCCCTGCGCGCCGCCCGAAGGCTGGTGAATCATGATCCGGCTGTTAGTCAGCGCAACGCGCTTGCCCGGCTGTCCCGCAGCGAGGAGGAAACTGCCCATCGAGGCGCACTGGCCGATGCACACGGTCGACACTTCGGGGCGAATGTAATTCATCGTATCGTGAATCGCGAGGCCGGATGTCACGACCCCGCCCGGCGAATTAATGTACATGAAGATATCTTTCTTGGGATTTTCCGATTCAAGAAAGAGCAGCTGCGCGGTGATGACCGAGGCCATATGATCCTCAATCCCGCCCGTAATAAAGATGATGCGTTCGCGCAAAAGCCGCGAATAAATGTCGAAACTGCGTTCGCCGCGGGTCGATTGCTCAATGACGACCGGGATAAGGCCTCCAATAATGTCCGCGTGATCAGGGGTGCGCATGAAAATTCCTTGGTGTTTTGTTATCGCCCAGTTACATCGGCGTTCCGCTCGTTAGCTTCAAGCCCGTCGCCAGACAACGGGCAGGATCACATGTCGTTCGCGTCGCACCATTTTTCGATGGGACATGATTTCGGCCATGCGCATAACGCGATTAGATCAGCAAGGGAGATGGTGGGCTTTTCTCCCGCTCGTCCTCGCGATCCCGCTGCTCTGGCCAGGCATCCCGCCGCTCATTGACCTCCTCGGCCATATCGGGCGTTACCGCATTCAGCTTGAACCGGAAAATCCGCTGCTTCAGCAGTTTTTTTCGGTCGAATGGCGGTTGCTGCCCAATCTGGGTGTCGATCTCTTGGTGATGCTGCTCGCGCCACTCGTCGGCCTCGAACCCGCCGTGAAGATCGTCGTGATGCTGATCCCGGTCCTGACCGGTGCGGGTTTCTTGCTTGTCGCGCGCGAAATTCACGGACGCGTCCCGCCAACCACCCTCTTTGCGCTGCCACTCACCTATGCGTGGCCACTTCAAAATGGCTTCGTGAACTATTGCCTGTCGATGGGCGTCGCGATGCTTGCGTTCGGAATTTGGCTGCAATTGACGCGGCTTGGACAGCAACAACGGCGCGGCTGGCTTTTCCTGATTATCTCTCCGATGCTCTGGATCACCCATCTTTATGGCTGGCTGGTGCTCGGCTTGCTGGTCGGCACCTTTGAGCTCGTCCGCCAACGACAGGCGGGCACGGCTTGGTTAAGTACATTCTTTCGCACGTTCCTGCTCTGTGCGCCGCTCACGCTTCCTTTCTTGTTCAGCATGATCTGGGGCGAGGAAGGCGTCGGCGCGACGGGCGAATGGTTTAGTGTCAAAATGTGGGTCACCTGGATTGTCACGGTTCTGCGCGACCGCTGGCAATGGCTCGACTTGGCTTCAGCGGGTTTGATTTACGCCCTCGCGGCTTCGCCCATCTTTTTCCGACGCTCGATCATGATCGAATGGACGCTTGCCGTCCCTGCCGCTGCCCTTTGGCTGACGGCACTGGGGCTGCCCAACATGCTGGCCGGTTCCTATTTTGCCGGTGTCCGCCTGTTTCCCTACGCACTCGCGCTCACGATCATCGCACTACGGCCCAGCCTACCGGCGAAATTCATGCGCTGGTTTATGATCGCAGGGCTTTTGTTCGTGGGCGTCCGCCTGATCAGCCAGACCGCCAGCTATGTCATTGCCGACGCGCAAGCCCGCAGCAACCTCAAAGCCCTGAACCACATCAAGCGCGGCAGCCGCATCGCCACATTGGTTGGCCAACGCTGCGGCAACTGGCCCGCGTCGCGTCATCTCCATTTGCCCGAAATGGCGACCGTACGGCGTGACGCTTTCACCAACGGCCATTGGGACATGGCGGGGGCCCAGATCATTGACGTAACCTACATGGCGGGCGGCCCATTCACGTCCGACCCTTCACAATTTGTCGATGTGTCGGGATGCAGCGACCGGATCGACCGTCTGGCAACCAATTTCAAACGCGTGCCCCTTGATGCGTTCGATTATCTTTGGGTCGTCGAAGTACCAGCCGCCGAATGGCCAAAGGCCGCGCGCCTGCAACGCATCTGGAACAATGACGGATCGGTGCTTTATCGGATACTGCCCGTGGTTGCGCCAACGCAGTCGCGTCCCTAAGTCACCGCGAGATAAATCCAACAAGACAGGTGACTTTCATGAGCCTCCCCGAATTTTTCCGCAACGATGACGAAGAGCAAGGCGAAGGCAGCGGAAACGGCACCGGCGCCATCATGAAAAAATTCCTTGAGGCACGTACGATCCTGCTCTTCGGCGGGATCGACCAGAAGCTGGCCGAACGCGTCGCGACGCAGCTTCTCTATCTCGATCATATCAGTTCGGACCCGATCAAGCTGATCATCAATTCGCCCGGCGGTCATGTCGAATCGGGCGATACAATCCATGACTTGATCCAGTTCATTTCATCGCCCGTCGCCGTCATCGGCACCGGCTGGGTGGCAAGTGCAGGCACGCACATTTTCCTCGGCGCACCCAAAGAGCGCCGTTTCTGCCTGCCGAACACCCGCTTCCTGATCCATCAGCCTTCGGGCGGCGCGGGCGGCAAAGCGAGCGATATCGCGATTCAGGCACAGGAAATCGTCAAGATGCGCGAGCGCCTCGGTCGGATCATTGCCGAACGCACCGGCCAGACGCTAGAGCGCGTGATGACCGACATCGACCGCGATTACTGGATGTCGACCGACGAAGCGAAGGCCTATGGCATCCTCGGGTCGGTGGCGACGAGCATGAAGGATATCAAAATCTAGGGTGCGTTTCCCGGCGCGGGCAGCGCGAGATAGGCCAAGCGCCGAACCTCGCGCCGCCCCCGCACGACTGTATCGAGGATCAAGCCGCAAAAGCCGTTGAGCGCTGCAAGGATCATTAAGCCCGTCGAGAGGATCGCCGTCGGGAAACGTGGGACCAGCCCAGTTTCGACGAAAGTCATCACCAGCGGCACCGCGAGACCCATCGCCACTGCCGCCAGCAACGCCCCCAGCCCGCCGAAAAACAGCAGTGGCCGCTCGAACCGAAACAGCATCGCAATCGTCTTCAGGATGCGCCACCCGTCCGAATAAGTGCTGAGCTTCGACACCGATCCCTCGGGTCGCGCGGCATAGGCGGTCATCACTTCCGCCACCGGCAACCGCATTTCAAGCGCATGGACACTGATCTCGGTTTCGATCTCGAAACCCGACGACAAAAGCGGAAAACTCTTCACAAACCGCCGCGAAAACACCCGGTAACCCGATAAGATATCACTGAAACTGCGCCCGAATGTCCAAGCGAGCATGTTGGTCAACAGCGCATTGCCGAACTGATGCCCCCGCCGATACGCCGCCTCGACTTCGGAACGCCGCGCGCCAACAACCATATCCAGCTGTTCGTCCACCAATTGCGAAATCATCGCGGGCGCAGCGGCAGCTTCATAGGTCGCGTCGCCATCGGCCATCACATACACATCGGCGTCGATGTCGGCGAACATGCGGCGGACAACATGCCCCTTGCCCTGCATCCGCTCGCTGCGGACAATCGCGCCCGCCGCCGCCGCGACTTCACGCGTCCGGTCCGCCGAATTATTATCGTACACATAGATATCGGCATCGGGCAAAACGGCACGAAACCCCGCCACGGTCTGCGCAATGGCGGCTTCTTCGTTATAGCAGGGGAGCAGGACGGCGATTTTCATGTGCGCACCTGCGGCTGTGAACCGAGCCCCAGCCATGGCAGCAGATGAAAACGCTGCGCCACAAACCAGATCGCTAGCGGCACGATGATCCCCACTAACGTCCCCAGTACGAGCGCCACCAAGTTATTCTCAATCCCCGTCATCAGCCACGCTATACGCACGCCGGCTGAAAAAATCGTATGCAAGACATAAATTGACATCGACGCCGCCCCTAACACGGCGAGCCAGCGCGCATAGGGCGCGGTCAGCATCGCTAGCGCAATGACGCCCGCACTCCCCAAAAAGGCCCGCATCAGGACCAGCACGCGCGACGGAATAGCGTCACCGATGGTATAGCTGCCAGCGAATACCACAACGCTCCCCAACAGGATCGCCACCAGCAACGGTCGTCCCGCCTGCCACTTCAACAACCAAGGTGCCGCCAGCACCCCCGCCCCAAAATACACAAAGAAATTGAACGCGAACGACAGCATCCCCAATGTCGGCGTGATCCCGATCAGCGCACTGGCCAGTGTCAGCACCGAGACCAACCGCCAATCCGCCCGCACCGCAAGTAGCAACAACTGGCAAATCAGCAGCACATAGAGAAACCAATATTGGTAAACCGGCGTCCGCCAAATCTCGGCTATAGATGCATAAGTGATCGGCCCATTCACCGCCCCCGACCCCAGCACACCGAGGACAATCGAAACGACACTCCACAGGATATAGGGCCACACCAACGTCACGCCCTTGTCGCGCAGAAACGGCACTGCCCCCTTCGTCAGCGACTTTGCCGCAAACAGCCCCGCAAGGAAAAAGAACATCGGCATGTGAAAAGCATAAATGACATCATCCTGCACATCGGCATGCCACGCGGGATCATAGGCCCCGCTGGTGACGTGCCCGCGCAGCGCATGCGCATAGACGACTAGGATGATGCCGACCCCGCGCGCAGTATCGACCCAGCTCAGGCGCTCCTGGGGGGGCGCGAAAACCGAAATGAGCTCAGCCTGCCTTCTTTTTTGCTGCCGGCTTCTTCGCGTCCTTGGCCGGTGCATCGTCCGCTTTCTTTGCGACGGCCTTCTTTGCGGGCGCAGCAGCCTTGGCTTGGGGCTCGGCTTTCTTGTCGTCGGACTTCTTCTCAGCAGGCTTTTTGGCCCCCTTTGCCTTGGCGGGCTTCGCGTCATGATCATGGCCACAACCCGGCCCATGCACATGACCTTCCTCTTCCTCAATCGCGGCTTCCAGTTCGGCCTTGGGCACAGTCCGGTCGCTAATGTCGGCCTTCGCGAACAGGAAATCGACAACCTTGTCCTCGTATAATGGCGCACGCAGCTGGGCCGCCGCCATTGGCTCTTGCTGCACATATTGAACAAAGCGCTCGCGATCCTTCGCGTCATATTGCGCCGCAGCCTGCTGAACTAGGCGGTTCATTTCGGCGCTCGTGATCTCAATGCCATTTTGCTGCCCGATTTCGGAAAGCAAGAGCCCCAACCGCACGCGCCGTTCGGCAATCGCGCGGTAATCGCCCTTGTCCTTTTCCATTTCGGCAAGCGCCGCTTTCGGATCTTCCTCGCGCGCCGCTTCCTGCTCCAACTGTTGCCAAATCTGATTGAATTCCGCTTCGACCATTGTCGGCGGCACCGCAAAATCATGTGCCGCAGCAAGATTGTCGAGCAATTTGCGCTTCATGTGCGTGCGCGTCAGGCCATTATGCTCCTGCTCGATTTGCCCTTTCAGCAAACCACGCAGTTGCTCGAGGCTCTCAAGTCCCAGCGACTTTGCGAAATCATCATCCGCCGTCGCTGCCTTCGCCACGCGGACATCGTTGATCACAAGGTCGAACGTCGCGGGCTTCCCCTTCAGATAAGCGACATTGTAATCGTCGGGAAAAGTTACCTTGATTTGCTTTTCGTCATTGGCTTTCACGCCGATCAGCTGATCTTCGAAACCCGGGATCAACCGACCTGTGCCGATTTCGACCGACATGCCTTCGCCTTTGCCGCCGTCGAACGGCTCGCCATCGACTTTGCCAAGATAATCCATCACGACCAGATCGCCGGTCGCAGCCTTATGTCCCTTCGGCGCGTCGTCGAACGATTTCTGCTGGCCGACCAGCGTCGCGACCTGTGCATCAATTGCGGACTCATCAATTTCGGCTGTCAGGCGCTCGAGCTTGATCCCCTCGATCTGTGGTGCGGGCACATCAGGCAGCACTTCGAGCGCAATCTTGATCTCGGCATCCTTGCCTTGCTCATAGCCTTCGTTGAGCTCGACCGACGGTTGCATTGCGGGGCGCAGATTATGATCCACCATCATCTTCTGCACACCGTCCTGAATCGACGTGTTCAGCGCTTCCTGAAACAGCTGCGGACCATGCATCTTGCGAACCAAGTTCGCGGGCACTTTCCCTGGCCGGAAACCGGGCATTTTCATCTGCGGGACGAGTTTCTTGACCTCGCCCTCGATGCGCGACTCAATGTCCTTCGCGGTAATGGTCAGCGTGTAGGCGCGCTTCAGGCCTTCGTTCAGCGTTTCGGCAATCTGCATGGTTTCTCTTCACTCTTAAATTACGTCGGGTCAGGACAAAACTGGTGCGGGCGAAGGGACTCGAACCCCCACATCTTGCGATACTGGTACCTAAAACCAGCGCGTCTACCAATTCCGCCACGCCCGCTTGTCGTGTTCAGCAAGCGGCGGCCTATACCAGCGCGAGCGCGAAGGGCAAGGATTAGTCGGCGGCTTTGCGTGCAGCCGCATAACGAACAGCACTTTCGACCAGCCCGTCGCTGATTACACCACTCGCCCCGCGCACATCGCGCTGGTTAAGCAACAGCGGCACGTCATAGCTGACCCGCGCCACCTCTGCCCGCGCTGCCCGGTCGTAAGTCTCCCAGCGCACCGTCATCCGCCCTTCGCCCTTGGGCTGCATCTCGCCAATCCCCAACCCCGCGACGCACAGCCGCAGCTTGACCGTTTCGACCACGACTTTCAGGCGATAGGTGGTGAGTGGCTCGGGATCAGCAAACAACCGATCCGCCCGCTTTGGTGCGGACAAACCACCCTCGCCCAAAACCCCCGTCAAACGCGTCAGCAACACGTCGTCCGTGGGCCGCGCCACATCACGCCACCGCAGTTTCCCCTTCGGCAAACAAAGCAACCCTGCCTGCAGCTTTCCCACTTTTTCAAGCGGCGTGGGTAAGTATTCGATGGCTGCAATGGAGTAGGTCAAAACTGGCAGCGGGGCTCCATCCATATTCAATCGCCTTCAACTGACCGATCACTTCTTCGGTGTTGCCCCTACCACGGCGCTTTGAGTGACGGCGCGCGCAGATGCCACGTCTCGGTCAAAATAGTGGATCACAGGTGCCTCAAACGTCACCATATAAAGCATACCGCCGATTATGGCCCCGGTGGCCTCACCAAGTCGCCGCACTTCTTCACCTTGGATCGTAAAACTGTATTTGAATCTGAATCCCGGCTGCCCCGCGAATTGAGCGGGCTCCATCGATTCAATCTTCATTAGCGCAGTCTGGTTAGAGACGCGGTAACTGCCTTCAAATAGTTGTGCGATATCAGGAGCCAGCATTGTCGCTGAAAATTTCGGAAGCGGCGCGTCTTTCTTGCGCGCGTCGCGAAAGAGCGTTGCCCCGTCAGCAATGCCCCCATAAAAAGTCAAATCATTCAAGGTCAGCCCGTCAAGCGTCCAGCTTTCCGCGTTGCGACCAGGACGGGCTCCAAGTCGGTTCCAGTCGATTGAAGGCGTCACCGACAGCGTAGATTTTGCGACGATTTGAGGCTTGCCAGTCGGCATGAGCTTAAAGCCCGCCGCTGCGGGCAACGCCAAAGACGCGCATACAACAGCTGCGGCAAAAAACTTCATATTCGCATATTTCATTTGCTCTCCCCTGATAGCATTGCGATCATCGCCCGGTCACTCGCGTCCGGTTTGGCCGCGAGATAGTGCTTGAGTGCCGCCTGGCCCTCGGCTTGTGCGCCGCTCCTAAGGAGCGACAAGCCCATGCCTCGCCAAGCCTCCACAGGCCCGGCACCCAAAGTGGATTGCCGATAAAACTCGGACGCCGCTTTAAGATCATCGGGTTTCCCGCGCGTCCGATACAATTCACCACGAGCATACAGAAGGTCAGGCGTCCAACCATCTTTTGCGAGGTCAGCCAGCAAAAATTCGGTCGCGCCGAAATCATTTAGCTTGATCTGATCATCAACAAAATCGGTCCAAAATGGCGCAATCGCCCGGCGATATTCGTCGCGGTTCAACTTGACAGCACCGTCCGACTTGGCTCGTCCAGCTAGCGTCGTCAGTACCACCACTCGTTCAGCGCTTCCCGGGTGTGTCGCGAACATGCCGCCGTTTCTATCCTTACGGCTCTTGGTCCCCCGCGCGAGCGCCGTCGCGTCGGCCTCTGCTCGAATCTGCTCCCAAATCTTTGCAGCTGCCAATGGATCGTAGCCCGCATTAACCATCAACGGAATCGAACCTGCATCAGCTTCGCTTTCCATTGATCGGGAAAAAGTGAAGATTGTCGACAAAATGGCCAACTGCGCGAGCGAACCTACCAACCCGAAAATGCCGAATATTGCGGCCGTATTTGCTTTGCTTTTCAAGTCACGAAAAATCTGTGTGGTGTGCCTGTTCTTGTAGTGCGTAAATTCATGACTGAGCACCGCCGCAAGCTGCGCCTCATCGCGAACGCGCAGGAACAGTCCCGACCACATCACCATCATTCCGTTGGGGGACATGCTTGCATTGAAATATGCCGTACGGACGACGTAGATCCGCACGTTCGCGCACTCTGAAGCACCAACCGTTCGACAAAAGACACCACGGACATATTGGTTCAACGCTTCATCTCGAATGACAAAATTCGACGCTTTGACCAGTCGTTCGTCCTCGTCGGCGCGCATCCAAAGCCCGCGCTCATCCTTCTCGGTGGGCAATTCGCCGGTCGCTATCGGCGTCACCTTCGCTGCCGCAATATTGGGCATCGCAGTCAACAACTGCGCAGCCAGTACCGCCACGATTATCACTCTTCGCATGAAGGTCAGCGCTTCTTTGTTGCCGCTGGCGGCTGCTCGCCCTCTCGCAGCGGCCAGTTGCGCAAAATCTGCCCGACGCGTTTGTCGGCTCCGGCAACTTCGCGCGGATCACCGCCTGCTGCAGGATCGACATTGAACCAAACCAAGTTGCCATTCGAAAGGTCAACAAGCCCGGCATATGTCACGTGAATGCCCGCAGGCAAGTAAGCGCCCAACAGGCCCGCCATCAACAATTGCGCAACCTTGCGGCCCGCATCGCCATACGCATCTTCAGAATAAACCATTAAAGCATAGTTGCCGGGTGCAATGTCCGCTAACTTCGCGGCACCCGGGCCCAGCGTCCAATCGAACCTGTCCTTCTTGGTCGGCAGCTTTGCGCCATAAACCTTGTGCGTAATGACGGCGTTGGCGACGGCCTTGAACAGCGATTGGTAGTCGGCAACCAATTGAGCGGTTGCGCCCTCTTGATCACTTAAGAACAGTATCTCGTTGCCGCGAGAAGCTCCGTGCTTCTTTAATGCATCGACAATATTTGCGCGGGCTGTGGCAGTCCAATCCGCGTTTGCCTGAGTAACGCCGCCAATACCAACCGAGCCGACCGCTACGTCCGGGCGGAAGACGAGAATACGGACCGCTTTGTCTTTAGGAAACACGAATTCGGCTTGTGCCCGTGTTGATGCTGCAACGAGTTGAGCTTGAGCAGGAGCAGCAACAGACAATGCCGTGAACAGCGTAAACCTAAATACAAATTTTTTCATGACGACCCCCCGCGTGCTCAGCCTTTTGACTAGCCGATGCGCCAAAGATGTCAACACGGCTGGTTAACTCTGCCTACGCAAGCGCCTTCTTCAACAACTCATTCACAACCTGCGGGTTTGCCTTTCCCGCCATGGCTTTCATCGTCTGCCCCACGAAAAACCCGAACAGCGCTTCTTTCCCATCCTTATACTGCGCAACTTTGTCGGCGTTGGCGGACAGGATTTCCGCGATGACGGCATCAATCGCGCCGGTGTCGCTGGTCTGTTTCAGGCCGCGGTCCTCGACGATCTTGCTCGCGCCGTCGCCGGTCTCGAGCATCGCTTCGAACACCTGCTTGGCCATGCTGCCCGAGATTGTGCCGTCGCTGACGAGCTTCAGCAATTCCGCCGCGCCTGCTGGCGACACTGGGCTGTCGGCTATATCCTTGCCCAGACGGTTCAGCGCGCCGAAAAACTCGGACGTCAGCCAGTTTGCCCCCGCTTTCGCCTCCGCCCCTTGAGCCAACAACGCCTCGAACCAGCGCGCCGTCTCCACATCCGACGTTATGACGTCAGCATTATAGGGCGTAATCCCCAACGTATCGACAAAGCGCGCACGCTTCGCATCAGGCAGTTCAGGCAAACTCGCCTTGCATTCCGCAACAAATTCCTCGGTCAGGACCAGCGGCAGCAAGTCGGGATCGGGGAAATAGCGATAGTCATGCGCGTCTTCTTTGGACCGCATCGACCGCGTCACATTCTTGTCGGGATCCCACAACCGCGTTTCCTGAACGATCGTCCCGCCATCCTCGATCAGCGCCACCTGACGCTTGGCCTCATATTCGACAACTGCCTGAATGAAGCGCACCGAATTGACATTCTTTGTCTCGGTCCGCGTGCCGAATTCGTCACCCCGCTTGCGCACGCTGACATTGACGTCGGCACGCATCGACCCCTGTTCCATATTGCCGTCACAACTGCCGACATAACGCAGGATTGCACGCAGTTTCTTGACGTATGCGCCAGCCTCGGCAGGCGACCGCATGTCGGGCTTCGACACGATTTCCATCAGCGCGACGCCGCAGCGGTTGAGGTCGACATAGGACATCGTCGGATGCTGGTCATGCATCAGCTTGCCGGCATCCTGTTCGATATGGATGCGCTCGACCCCGATGACCTTCTCGCCCTCATCAGTTTCCACCGTCAGCGAACCTTCGCCAACAATTGGATGATAAAGCTGCGAAATCTGATACCCCTGTGGCAGATCGGCATAGAAATAATTTTTACGGTCAAACCGGCTCCAGCGATGGATTTCGGCATCAATGGCCAGCCCCGTCCGTACTGCCTGCTTCACGCATTCGGCATTGGGCACCGGCAGCATCCCCGGCATCGCAGCATCAACCAGCGACACCTGGCGGTTCGGTTCCGCACCAAATTCGGTCGAAGCGCCCGAAAAGAGCTTTGCGGCGCTCGTAATCTGCGCATGGACCTCAAGGCCGACGACGACTTCCCAATCGCCCGTGGCGCCTTTGATGCGGTAAGATGTTTCAGTCATGCAAAGCCCTAAAAGAAAGACGGGCGCGCGCTATTTGGCCTGAAACCAGAATGCGCTTGGCCCTGCCTTGGGCGTTAGAGTCATCGGGCAGCATTTGGCAAGCGCATCATAATGGTGTCGCCACAGCCAGTTCATCGCACAGACAATCGCGTACCGATCATTAAACGCCAGAAACGCCTCGAGCAGATATTGCTCGTTCCACAAACGCCGCTCTTCGCGCAGCCAGTTTTCGGGATAGTCGCGGGGTGAGAAAATGTCGTGGACATGGATCAGCACGCCACTGGCGACACGCGGAATAATCTCCTGATACTCGCGCAGCACGTCGCCCCATGGCCGGATAATATGCGAGCTGTCGATGAAGAGGAAGTCGTTCGCGCCCAGCGTGTCGAAGATCGCGAGATCAATTTTCTCCACTCTTTCACGGATCACGGTCACACCGGTGGCTTCGAGCCAAGGCATTTCATAGGGTTCGACGCAAATCAGCTCGCACACATAATTTGGGTCGTCATAGCTATTGGCCGCGACCGCAAGGCTGGCAATCAGCGTCGAATCGCCCGACCCGATTTCGATGATCCGCTGCGGCTTTTTGGTGCGGATCATGCTGTAATATATCTCGGCATCGCCATTGCCATATTGGGTGTCCTGATAGCCGAATTGCGACGGCCCCGGCTTTGCCTGCGGGAAAGCACGCAATTCATCGCCGAAATCAAACTGCGCGAGCAACGCCAGCTGTCCCGCTTCATTCCAGTCGATTCCCGGCAAGGCGCGATCAACGGCGGTGTCGGGCGGAAGGTCCGCCTCGCTATAGGTCGGCTCATAATAATGCGTCGATCGCACCTGAAACCCCTGCGCGTCCGCCATCGCATTAAAGCGCGGCATGGTCGTTCGCCGCTCGGACAATTTGCGCAAAACGGGTGCGCCGACATAGCCGATCGCGGTCGCCAATTGATCTTTCACTTGGTCGCTAAACAAGGGCACGTAAACGTCTCCGTCACGTCAACGCCCTGAGCATTATTTTGTTACCACCAAATGTCAGGCCGCGCAACGAATCCGGCACGTTCTTCAATGGCAAGACACGCATTCAGCACGCCCTGCTCGTCGAGCGCCTTGCCGATCACCTGGAGCCCCAGAGGCAGCCCACTCGCGTCCAGCCCACCCGGCACAGACATCGCAGGCAACCCCGCCAACGACGAAGGCACCGTGAAGACATCGTTCAAATACATCGCCAGCGGATCATCCGATTTCTCGCCCAGCGCAAAGGCCGCACTCGGCGCCGTGGGCGTGAGGAGCAAATCACACGACTCCCAAGCCCGATCAAAATCGCGCGCAATCAACGAACGGACTTTCGAAGCCTGAGTAAAATAGGCATCGTAAAACCCTGCCGACAAAACATAAGTGCCGATCATGATCCGCCGCTTGACCTCCGGCCCGAACCCAGCGGCGCGCGTCGCGGCATACATGTCCTGCAACCCTGCCCCCTCGGGCAAGTCGCGCAACCCGTACCGCACGCCATCATAACGCGCGAGGTTCGACGACGCCTCGGCGGGGGCAATGATATAATAAGCCGGCAGCGCATATTTGGTGTGCGGCAGGCTAACCTCGACGATCTCCGCCCCTGCATCCGTCAGCCAAGCGATGCCCCGCTCCCACAGCGCATCGATTTCGGGCGGCATATTATCGACGCGATATTCCTTCGGAATGCCAACCCGCTTCCCGCGCAAATCACTCGACAATCCCGCATCCCAATGCGGCACGGGCAGATCAAGCGACGTCGAATCCTTCGGATCAAACCCCGCCATCGCGCCCAGCATGATCGCGCAGTCACGCACATCGCGTGCCATTGCCCCCGCCTGATCAAGCGACGAGGCAAACGCCACCACGCCCCAGCGCGAGCAGCGACCATAGGTCGGCTTGATACCCGAAATCCCCACAAAGGCCGCAGGCTGACGGATCGACCCGCCCGTATCAGTTCCCGTCGCTCCCGGGCAAAGCCGAGCTGCAACGCCCGCCGCCGACCCGCCCGATGATCCGCCCGGCGTCAGCGCCGCATTGCCGCCGTCCGAACGACGCCACGGCGAAATCACATTCCCGAATGCCGACGTCTCGTTCGACGATCCCATCGCGAACTGGTCCATGTTGAGCTTGCCGAGCATCCCCGCGCCCGCCGCCCACAAATTGCCCGACACAGTCGATTCATATTGCGGCTTGAACCCGCCCAGGATCAAACTCCCCGCAGTGGCCTCAACGCCCTCTGTGCAGAACAAATCCTTCATGCCAATCGGCACACCCGACATCGGCTTCAGCGTCCCCGTCACCCGGTCCGCATCGGCCCTGTCCGCCGCCGCCAGCGCATGCTCGGGCGTCTCGACCAGAAACGCATTGAGCACCTTCGCGCCCGCCACCGCATCGACAAACGACGTCGTCACTTCACGCGCCGAAAAGTCGCCATCACGCACGCCATCGCGGATTGCCGCAATCCCCAGATCAGTCAGCACATTTGAGCTTTTTGGCATTATTCAATCACCTTCGGCACGCCAAAAAAGCCATGCTCCGCCGCCGGTGCATTCGCCAATACCCGCTCGCGAATGCCACCATCGGTCACCACATCCGCGCGCAACCGCAGCACATTCGCAATCACCGCCGTCATTGGCTCCACCCCCGTCACATCGACTTCGCCCAGCTGTTCGATCCAGCCAAGGATGTTGTTGAGTTCGGGCACCATCGCCTCAACTTCACCGTCGGTCACGGCAATGCGGGCGAGCGATGCGATTTTCCTGACGGTGGCGCTATCGACTGACATGGGTGAGCCCGCTAGCAGGCGGGCTGCATCGCATCAACATGAGAGACGCGCGTGGCCCGCAAATTCCTGATTATCATTGCCGTCATCATCACGTTGATCCTTGCAGCGGGGATCGGCTGGTCCTTGTACAGTGAACGTCTGATGCGCTTTGCGATGGTGCCGAAATCCGAATTTGTCGCGCAAAAACCAATTGCAGAAAATGCTTATGCCGACCCCAAAATGTGGATCGCGCGCCCCGATATTCCGGGCAACCCCGCGCTCTGGCTGCCTCCCGGCTTCAACGATAGCGCGCCAAAGGGCAAAGCCGCTGTCTTCTTCATTCACCCAACCAGCTATATTCAGCCAATGCCACCGACATGGAATGCTTCGCTCGACGATGCCGTCACGAATGACCGTGCAAAACTCTTTGTTCAGGGAATGGCCAGCCCCTTCAGCGGCGCGGGCGAAATCTGGGCACCGCGCTATCGCCAAGTCACGTTTGGTACTTTCCTGACGACCCAGCCCGAGGCACAAAAAGCACTCGATGCTGCCTATGCTGACGTCGAAGCCGCTTGGAACCTGTTCCTCGCAACGCAGCCCGCCGACCGCCCGATCATCGTCGCGGGGCACAGTCAAGGCAGCGTCCACCTCCTCCGCCTGCTGCGTGACCGTATCGCGGGCCAACCCGTCGCAAAGCGCATTGCTGCTGCTTATGTCATTGGCTGGCCGGCCTCCGTCGAGGCCGACCTCCCCAAACTCGGCCTTCCCGCCTGCACGACGGCGGACCAATCAGGCTGTATTCTCAGCTGGCAAAGTTTCGCCGAGCCCGCCGATGTGACGCAGTGGCAGGCACTGTTTGAAAGCAGCGTCGGCTTCACCGGCAAAACGCGGCGCGGCACCAAAATCCTCTGCACCAACCCGATCACCGGCACCTTGGGCGGCGCAGCGCCCGGATCGGCCAATCTTGGGGCGACGATCCCCAGCATCGACCTCAAAACTGCGAAATATGAAACCGGCACGATCCCCGCGCGCTGCGATCCGGCGGGCTATCTCCTGATCGGGGTGCCGCCAAAGGGGATTTCGGCCTATGTGCTGCCAGGCAACAATTATCATGTGTTCGACTACAGCCTGTTTTGGGCAAATGTCCGGGCGGACGCAGCACGGCGGGTGGCTGGTTTTGGAAAGCGATAATCGACCAACAAAAACCGTTCAGGCTGAGTTTGTCGAAGCCCTGCCCTTCTGTCTTGGTCACAGCACGAGAAAGGACACCCCTTCGACAAGCTCAGGGCAAACGGCTATTTGTCGAGCGTGACCACTACTGACCCCGACACTTTCACGACCACTCTCCCCACCCGCGGCCGCCTCATCGCGCTTGACGTCGGCACAAAGACCATTGGCACCGCGCTATGCGATGCCCATTGGACCATCGCCAGCCCCGCCACCCTCATCACCCGCGCCAAATTTACCGCGGACAAAGCCGCGCTCGAAACGCAGATTGCCCGCGAACAGATCAAAGGCATCGTCATCGGCCTCCCGCTCAATCTCGATGGCAGCGAATCACCGCGCACTCAGTCCACCCGCGCCTTCGCCCGCAATCTCGAAGCCCTCGACTTGCCAATCCTGTTGTGGGACGAACGCTGGTCGACCGCCGCCGTTGAACGCCAGATGATAGAAGCCGACATTACGCGCGCCAAACGCGCTGTCCGCGTCGATTGTGCGGCGGCGGCGTATATCCTGCAGGGCGCGATTGACCGGCTCGCCAGCGCCGCCTAAGCGATCCCTTTAATGACATCGCCGTTCCCCCATCGCGACCTCACCGGTATCGCGGGCCTTCAGCCGCACGAGATTTCATTTCTGCTTGATGAGGCCGACCAATGGGTTGATCATAACCGCGATCACGCGACGCCGGACAAGCGCCTCGCGGGCCTGACCCAGATCAACGCCTTTTTTGAAAACTCGACGCGCACCCTGCTGAGTTTCGAGATTGCGGGCAAACGATTGGGCGCCGACGACGTCAACATGCACGCGGCGCAAAGCTCGGTGAAAAAAGGCGAAACGCTGATCGACACTGCGATCACGCTCAACGCGATGCGCGCCGATGTCATCGTCATCCGCCATGCCTCGTCGGGGGCGGTCGCGCTGATCGCCGACAAAGTCGATTGCCCCGTCTTGAACGCGGGCGACGGAAGCCATGAGCACCCCACACAAGCCTTGCTCGACGCGCTCACTATCCGCCGTCATTTCGGGCGCATCGCGGGCGTCAAAATCGCCATTTGCGGCGATCTGCTGCACAGCCGAGTGGCGCGGTCGAACATCCTTGCGCTCACGGCGCTTGCCGCCGAGGTTCGCGTTGTTGCGCCCGCCACGCTCATGCCCCGCGATATCGAGCGCATGGGTGTGACGGCTTATACCGACATGGACGCGGGGATCGCAGGCGTGGACGTCGTCATGATGCTGCGGTTGCAAAATGAACGCATGGACGGTGCCTACATCCCTTCGACGCGCGAGTATCATCTGCTCTATGGCCTAACCGCCGAACGCCTCGCCGTTGCTGCACCCGGCGCGATGGTCATGCACCCGGGACCGATGAATCGCGGGGTTGAAATATCAAGTTATCTAGCTGATTTACAAGACACTTCTCTTATCGCTGAGCAAGTTCAGATGGGCGTCGCTGTCCGCATGGCCTGCCTCGATGTCCTGACCAGAGGACACCGCCAATGACCCGCCTCGCCATCACAAGCGGCAGCCTCGACCTCCTCATCGACGGGGACCGCATCGCCGCCACGACCGACATCGATATGCGCAATGTTGACGAAGTTATCGACGCCAAAGGCCTGATCGTTGCTCCCGGTATTGTCGATTTTGGCGTCTTCGGCGTTGACCGCGCAGCCTGTGCAGCGGGAGGCATTACTCGTGTGGCCCTTATGCCCGATCAGTCGCCGCCGCTCGACGATCCCGGCCTTGTCCAGCGCGCCAGCCTCGCCGCCAAACCGCATCTCTGGGTCCATCCGATGGCCGCCGCCACACGCGGTCTCGCCGGGTCCGATTTGGCTGAATATGCCCTGATGCAGCGTGCCGGTGCCAAGGCCGTTTCCACTGGCCGCCGCTGGGTCGCCGATGCGGGCGTCATGCACCGCGTGCTTGCCTATGCCGGATCTCTTGGCCTGACAGTAATTGCCCATGCAGAAGATGGCGGGTTAACTGGCAATGCGGTGGCAACAGCGGGCGAAACCGCGACCCGCCACGGTCTCCCCGCAGCCCCCGCTTTTGCCGAAGCGATGGCGATTGCCCGCGACATCATGCTCGCCGAGGACACCGGTACTGCGATCCATTTCCGCCAGGTCACCACGCGCGCTGGGTTCGAACGTATCCGCCGTGCAAAGACAAAGGGCCTGCGCGTCACCTGTGGCATCACGCCGGCACATCTGTTGCTATCGGACATCGCGGTCAGCGATTTCCGCACTTTCGCACGCCTCTCGCCGCCGCTGCGCTGCGAGGATGACCGTCAGGCCAGCCTCGAAGCGCTCAGCGACGGCACGATTGATGTGCTATGTTCCAGCCACGACCCGCGCGGTCCCGAAGCAAAGCGCTTACCGTTCTCCGATGCCGAGCCCGGCATGGCGGGTGCAGAGACGTTGCTCGCTCTCGGTATGGGATTGGTGCGCGACGGCACGATCAACATGCCGCGCCTGTTCGAGCTGTTGGCTGCCAATCCGGCACGATTATTGGGTGTGGAGGCAGGCACGTTAATGCCCGGCACACCTGCCGACATCGTCTTGATCGACGCCGATAAGCCGTGGCAGATCAGAGGTTCAGTCTTCGCCTCAGGCGCGGGCAATACGCCGTTCGACGGCCTTCCTGTTCAGGGCAAGGCCGTGCGCACCATCAAGGGTGGCCGAACGATCTTTCCGGCTTAGCGCGAAGCGACACGGATCGGCTTGGGTGCCGCTTTGGGCATCCCACGCTGGACCCATTGCGCTGGCGCATCGCCCAAATTGCCCCGGACAAAGCATGTGCCGCCCGCGCGTTGGATGCGTGAGCAGATGCCCGCTGCTTCGGCACGGGTGGCAAAACCACCAACCGACAATCGGACGAAGCTCGCGCCATTGACCTTCGCCGCGCTGTTCGCGGGGTCGAACGCACTAAGGCTAAACCGGCCCGACATACGCTTCCACGCATCGCGCGAAACCGATGCGTTGGCGAATGCGCCGAGCTGAACCACAAACTTACCTGCCTCAACACCACGCGGCTTAGGTTGAACTGCCGCGGCGGCGATCGCTGGCATTACAGCCTTCGACTTGGGCACGATCAGTTGCTGTTTGGCTGGCATGGCTGCGGCCCGGATCATCGGCGCTGGCTTGACGACCCGTGCAACCGGGGATCGCGATGCAACGGCGTAATTTGCGGGAAGCGGTTGCACCACTTCACGGCGTTCACCCATCATTAGACCCGACGACTTAGGCGCAGCCGCCATCACCGGTGCCGAAGCCACGCGGCCGGTTTCAAAAACGGGTGCAGCGGATTCAATCGCCGCAGCTTGGACAGGCGCAGGTGCAGCAACTTCCTGCTCGACCGCTGCAAGCTGTTCGTTCGACCCCATGTTCAGCGCGAGGCGCGAAGGTTGCCCCGTATCCTGTTCTACGGGCTTCACGCCAAGAAGCGAGGCGACCTGATCGTAGCTCGAGCTCGGACGAACAAAACTCGCCCATTGCCCAATACGATCATTGACGTCTGATCCCGAAAGATCTTGCGTCGCCATAACGCGCGCATTCGACCAGCGACCCGCCATAGCATAAGCGAGCGCGAGGTTTTGACGGGTTTTGGCATCGGCGCCACCGGCACGAACTGCGCCTTCGAGCGTCGCAATCGCCATTTCGACATCACCGGCAAGACCGACGGCCAGACCATAATCCGAAACCGCGAGCTTTTCGCGATAATCGCCGAGCGTCGACAGTGCTTCGTCACGCTTTCCCTGCGCGATTTCTGTGAGCGCGAGGTTGAGCGCGGCCCGCGCATTATCTGGCGACAATTTCAGCGAATCGGCAAAGCTCGTTTCCGCTGAAGCGAAACGCCCTGCACCCAGATAGGCTTGCCCCAGCAACATACGATAGTTCGCATCACGCGGCGCGTATTCGACGGCCATTTCAGCCGCCTTCACCGCGCCACGATAGTTTTGCGACGCCAGCGCAACATTGGCGCGATTGGCGGCCTCAGCAGCCACAGCAAGCTGTTTCCCCTCGGACGAGGCCAATGACGGCGTGGTCGCAACGGGATGCCCCCCGGTCAGCGACATGCCAATGGCAAGGCCGGATACTGCAATTTTGACGAAGCGGGTGGAAATCATCGTCGGTTCCTTCAGCGCTTGGGAGCGGATTTTGCGACGGCCAGTTCAGCCATTGCAGGTTGGTTGGAGAGAAACGCATCAAGGGCAGCGATCACAACCTGCTGCGCCGAACGGTGTTGTACTGCACAGACAAGGCGCAGTTGCAGATGACGTTCAGGATCAAGGCGCAGCGTGAACGCAGCCTTGCCCTTTGATCCCGGAGCAGCACGCACAATCTTGTCGGTGCGCAGCGACGCGACCAGCTTCGGTGCAGGTGCGAGTTCGCGAGCGATTTCTTCTTGCTGGCGGTGCACCACAGCGGGCGCAGGCTCTGGCGCAACTGCCGCATGAATCGGCACGATGTCGGCGCTCGGCTGCTGAGCTTCGAAGCCCATGTCGTTCCAGCCAAGATCATCATGCACGGCGGTCGCGGCGGTCATGCTGAAACCGGCAAAACCCTGAGGACGCATAGCAGGCTTCGCCTGTCCTTTGCGTGCCAGCAGTGTGGAGGAAAGCGACGCGAGAGGCTTTGGTTCGGTCATCATGGCGGGCCTCACTGACCGACCACGCGGCGGCCGAAGCCACCCGCAGCGGGACGAGCCGCCTGAGTCGGCGACGCGGAGGCACCGGGCGCTGCAAAAACAGTGCGCCGGAAATTCTTTTCGAGGCGATCCGAAACATAGTCCCACAATTCGCGGACCTCGTTCGCCGAGCGACCGTTGGGATCACATTCCATCACCGTTCGGCCATCGATCATCGATGCGGCAAAATCGGTGCGGTGGTGCAGCGTGACCGGCGCCACCGTGCCATGCTGCGACAAGGCAACCGCGGCTTCATAAGTAATCTTGGCCTTCGGGGTCGCGCCATTAACGACAAACAGCAAAGGCTTGCCCGCGCGATCGCACAAATCAACAGTGGCACCAACGGCGCGAAGATCATGCGGGCTGGGCCGGGTGGGAATAACAATCAGTTCGGCGACGGCGATAACGCTCTGGATCGCCATGGTAATTGCGGGCGGTGTATCAATGACGGCAAGGCGAAACCCCTGCTGCCGCAACATTTCAAGGTCGGCCGACAAGCGAGCGACCGTGGTCTGCGCAAATGCGGGAAGCTCGGCCTCGCGTTCGTTCCACCAATCGGCCAGCGACCCCTGCGGATCGATGTCGATCAGGACGACGGGGCCTGCCCCTGCTAACTGTGCCTGCACCGCAAGATGTCCGGAAAGGGTAGTTTTCCCCGATCCCCCTTTTTGCGAAGCCATTGCCAATACGCGCATCTGGATTCCTTGGATATTTGCCCGTTCAAAGGTTGCAGTGCCACGCCGGTCGCTAAGATAGGGTTAACATGTCGGCATAAGATGCGACGGACCGCTTGGATCATGCGGCGGATATGCTAACGGCGCGTTAAGTAATTGCGTGGCATTGCGCGTGTGAGTATGCGGAGTATCAATGATGAAGCGTCGTAACAGTCTGATTTCGGGTGCGATTGTTGCCGCACTCCTTGCCAGCACCCCCGCCTTTGCCGATGTAAAGACGGGGATCGACGCCTATCAACGTGGTGATTTCGCCGCCGCCGTCAGTGCGTGGCGACCCATGGCCATCGCGGGCGACGCGGACGCACAGTATAATCTGGGGCAGGCTTATCGTCTGGGTCGCGGCGTGCCGGTTGATCCGCAAATGGCCGAAAGTTGGTTCAAGAAGGCCGCTGATCAGGGCCATGAGCGCGCGCGCAATGCTTATGGGCTGACGCTGTTCCAAAATGGTCGTCGCCAAGAAGCAATTCCCTTTGTCGAGGAATCGGCAGGGCGCGGTTATCCGCAATCACAATATGTGTTCGCAACGTTGCTGTTTAACGGTGACATGGTCGAAAAGGATTGGGTGCGATCCTACGCACTAATGACGCGCGCAGCAGCGGGCGATGTTGCTGCGGCGAAGGCAGGCCTTGCCCAGCTCGACAAATATATTCCGCTCGACCAGCGCCAGCGCGGTCTTCGCCTCGCCGAGGTGATGGGCAATGCCAACCCGAATCTCGCCGAAATTGGCAGTGGTGGGGGCGGGACAACCATCACCCGCGCCGATCCGCCGCCATCGACGGTTGCGCCAGTGACGCGGCCGCCGGTTGTTGCGACGCCGCGACAACCAGTTGCGAAGCCGCCCACCGCCAAACCGCCGGTCGTTGCCGCTGTCACCCCGCGCCCAGCTCCCGCAGCGGTCGGCGGTGCGTGGCGCGTCCAGCTTGGCGCGTTCGGCAATGCGTCGGGCGCCTCAGCCTTATGGAGCAAGCTCCAAAGCCGCATCGGCGCGCTCGGTCCCTATCAGAGCTTCATTGTGCCCGCAGGCGCGGTGACCCGCCTCCAAGCCGGCCCCCTCCCCAACCGCGCCGCCGCCGACAAACTCTGCGCGTCGGTGAAAGCGGCCGGGAATGCTTGCTTGGTCGTTGCGCCTTAGAGCCACATTTTCCGTCGGAATTTTTTACATTCCGCGCTTTGGTTAATTTCCATCAACCATCACAAACCGCAGAAAAGCGGCATTACCTAAAACTGGCACGCACCCTGCATCACTGTTTGTGTCCCAACGGCGGTGTCCCCCGCTGATCGAGTGGCGGGTCAGTTCCAGCTCCCCTGGTCTCGCGAACTGACCCGCCCTCACCCGGACTTCCCCACAAAGACTAATTCGCCAGCGCGTCCTGAAGTTCGCCCGCTTCGAACATTTCCATCATGATGTCGCTACCGCCCAGAAACTCGCCCTTGACATAAAGCTGAGGGACCGTCGGCCAGTCGCTATATTCCTTGATGCCCTGGCGAATTTCCATGTCCTGCAGCACGTCGACTGTTTCATATTCGACGTTCAGATGGTCAAGGATTGAAATCGCTTTTGATGAAAAGCCGCATTGAGGGAACAGCGGCGTGCCTTTCATGAACAGGACCACATTGTTGGTGGTCACCAGCTCCTTGATGCGGGCGTGGATAGCGTCGGTCATATCTTCGGTCCTTATTCGGGTGTCGCAGTGGTCAGCTGAAGCGCGTGGAGCACGCCGCCCATCCTTCCGCCGAGTGCATTGTAAACGGCCTGATGCTGCTTGATGCGCGGCTGGCCCCGGAAAGTTTCCGAAACAACACGCGCGGCATAATGATTTTCGTCACCCGCCAAATCGGTGATCTCGACCTGCGCGTCGGGGATCGCGGCCAGTATCATTGCTTCGATGTCGGCGGCGGGCATGCCCATCTTATTGCGATTCCATCAGCTGGCGGCGGGCTTCGACGGTTTTCTCGGCAAGCATCGCCGTGATCGCGGCAGCGTTGGTGTCGACGCCTGCCGCCGTCATGTCGCCGACCAGCTTGCGGACGACATCCTCATCGCCCGCTTCTTCAAAATCGGCCTGCACGACGGACGTGGCATAGGGACCCGCCTCGGCTTCAGTCAGGCCCATTTGTCCCGCCGCCCAAAGCCCGATCAGCTTGTTGCGCCGCGCCGTGATGCGGAACTGCATGTCTTCGTCACGCGCGAATTTGGTTTCGAACGCAGTCTCGCGATCCTTAAAGTCTGTCATGACGGTTCCTTGCAAATACCGGCACCAAAGATAGGCGCTGGGCCACTAATCGGCAACCTTAACCACCAGCTTGCCGATGGCTTCACGATTGCCGAGTGCCGCAATCGCGTCGCCGCCGCGTTCAAAGGCGAAGGTCTCGGTGACGCGCGGATGGATCTTGCCTTCGCCCCACAGCCTGAAGAGCCGCGCGACATTGGCCGCGTTGGCCGACGGATTGCGCGCCGCAAACGCGCCCCAGAACACGCCACAGACATCGCAACTCTTGAGCAATGTCAGGTTGAGCGGGAGCTTCGGAATGCCCGCCGGAAAGCCGACGACCAGATAACGCCCCTCCCATGCCATGCACCGCACAGCGGGTTCAGCATAATCGCCGCCAACCGCGTCATAGATTACGTCCGCACCGTCCGGGCCGACTTTCGCCTTGAAAGCGTCGGCCAGCGCCTTTGAGGCGTCCTTGTCGAACGGCGCGCGCCCATAAATAATCGTATCATGCGCGCCCGCCGCTCGCGCAGCAGCTGCTTTTTCCTCGCTCGACACCGCAGCAATCACGCGCGCACCAAACGCCACACCCAGCTCGACTGCCGCCAAACCAACGCCGCCTGCCGCACCGAGTACGAGCAGAACATCGCCTTCTTTAATGCGTCCGCGATCCGCCAAAGCATGGATCGAAGTTGCATAAGTCATCAACAAGGCAGCACCATCTTCAAAGCTGCGCTCGGGTGGCAATTTATAAGCTGAAGCCGCTGGCACTGCGATATGTTCGACCAATCCGCCATGCCCTGTCACCGCAATCACGCGGTCACCAACTTTGAATCCTGTTACACCCTGCCCCAGCGCCGTGACGATGCCCGCAATTTCGCTTCCCGGCGCAAAGGGCCGCGCGGGCTTGAATTGATATTTGTCCTCAATGATCAGGACGTCGGGATAATTGACGGCGCAGGCCTTGACCGCAACGAGCAACTGCCCTGGCCCCGCGACTGGCGCCTCGATGTCACTCAACACCAGTGAATCAGGGCCGCCCGTAGCGACCGACAGCAAAGCCTTCACGCGGCATTCTCCACTTGCGACCATGGCCGCACATCCCCTGCGCGACGCTCATAAGCTGCTATCTTGTCCACCGAGGCCAAGGTCAAGCCAATCTCGTCAGCGCCATTCAACAGGCATTCCTTGCGAAACGGATCAATCTCGAACGAAAAGCGATCCTGAAATTGCGTCGTCACGGTTTGCGCTTCGAGGTCGATGTGGATCGGGTCGGTCTTCGCAACGTCCATCAACCGGTCAATCGCCGCCTGCGGTAGGGCAACGGTCAGGATGCCATTTTTGTAAGCATTGCCCGAAAAAATGTCGGAAAAACTCGGCGCAATTACTGCCTTCACGCCCATATCATCAAGCGCCCAAGCGGCATGTTCGCGGCTCGACCCGCAGCCGAAATTGTCACCTGCGACGATGATTGACGCGCCTGCATATTCGGGATCATCAAATACATTGCCCGCCTCGGCCCGCACCGTTTCAAACGCCCCCTTGGAAAGCCCCGCGCGGGTTACCGTTTTCAACCATTTGGCGGGGATAATCACGTCGGTATCGACATTTTTACGCCCAAATGGATAAGCGCGCCCTGCGATGGTGGAGACTGGTTGCATATACGAGCGATAGACGGTGCTAGCTCCAAACGTCAACGACGCCTATCGGCAAGGCCGACGGAGAATCGACGGACACCTCATGACCAATACCGATATGCTTTCCATCCGCGTGAATGGCGAACCTCGGCAGATCGCCAAGGGGGCGACCTTTGCCGATCTGGCGCAAGAGCTTGGTCTCAATCCCGCCAAATGCGCGGTCGAACGCAATCTGGAAATTGTGCCGCGTTCGACGCTCGCCGATGTGTTGGTCAATGACAGTGACGAGATCGAGATTGTGACCTTCGTCGGCGGCGGCGATCATGAGGATAGCTGGACCGTGGCGGGGCGGACCTTCCACTCGCGCCTGATCGTGGGGACAGGTAAGTATAAGGACTTCGAACAAAATGCCGCTGCCGTTGCAGCATCAGGCGCGGAAATCGTGACGGTCGCAGTGCGGCGAGTAAATATCAGCGACCCCAATGCGCCGATACTGATGGACTATATTGACCCAAAGAAGATCACTTACCTGCCTAACACGGCGGGGTGTTTCACTGGTGAAGACGCGATCCGCACGCTGCGGCTGGCGCGTGAAGCAGGCGGTTGGGATCTGGTCAAACTCGAAGTGCTCGGCGAGGCCAAGACGCTCTATCCCGACATGGTGGAAACCCTGCGCGCGACGGAAATCTTGGCCAAGGAGGGCTTTCACCCGATGGTCTATTGCAGCGACGATCCGATCATGGCGAAGCGGCTCGAGGATGCCGGCGCGGTCGCGATCATGCCGCTGGGCGCGCCGATTGGCTCGGGACTGGGCATTCAGAACCGCGTGATGATCCGGTTGATCGTCGAGGGCGCGACCGTGCCCGTGCTGGTCGATGCCGGGGTTGGCACGGCGTCGGACGCGAGCGTGGCGATGGAGCTCGGCTGCGACGGCGTGCTGATGAACACCGCGATTGCAGAGGCCAAAGACCCGATCTTGATGGCGCAGGCGATGAAACTGTCGGTCGAAAGCGGGCGCATGGCGTATCGGGCGGGGCGGATGGGATTGCGGCGTTATGCAGACCCCTCCAGTCCGTTAGCGGGGTTGATCTAGCGTTTACGCAAAAGCGGCAAAAAAGCGGCGTTAGCTTCACTAACTTCGTACGCTTCGCGCATCGCGTGTGAAGTTAAGCGACGGTGCGTTGAACAGTGAATTCTGCGTTAGTGGTTGTCGACAGTTTGAAAAAGCCGACATGAGTATCGCACATGTTCTGTCCTGTCGGACAGAGGCGGTGGACTATCGCGCCCGCAACGTGCTGATCGTCGTCCC
>JANMPU010000022.1:0-17925 GCA_031369985.1 Sphingomonas sp.
GACTGGATCCATTTCGACAAACGCGGTCTGGCGATTATCGAACGTCCGGCGGATGTTGATGAAATCCACCTGATCGTGCGGTCAATCCGCAGCGATGGGAAAGTCATTGAGACGCCCGTCGTGATCCAGGGGGCCACGGGCGAAATCCAGCTTGATAAGCCGCTCAAGACCAGTGTTGCCGTGCCACTCGACCACACGGTGCAACTGGCACACGCCGCCGCACAGACCGAGACCGAAAGGCTGTTAACCTCATTTAACAGTTAAGTTTTACCTTTTGTTAATGGTTAACGTCGTAGCAACAAATTGTCTTCACGGACACGAATTTGAAGGACGCAGGGTATGAGTAACAAAGCCATTTTGGGCGTATCGATGCTGGCATTGCTGGCCGGGTGCAGCGTGACGCCAAAGCCCATCACGCCGGGCGAACTCGCCACACGCGCGACCGAAAATGTGGTCAAAGTGACGGCGGATCAGGAGCCGGTCGGTGCCCCGATTGGCCTATACGATGCGATGGCCCGAGCGCTCAAATATAATCTCGATTACAAGGTCGAGCTGATGGAAGCCGCGCTGAAATCGCGTGAACTCAATCTTTCGACTTATGACATGCTGCCACAGCTGGTCGCCTCGGGCGGCTATGCGGGTCGCAATAATTTTGCCGGTGCGAGCAGCCTGTCGCTGATCACCCGTCGCCAGTCGCTGGAGCCGTCAACATCGTCGGATCGCGGGATTTTCTCGGGTGATCTGACGCTCAGCTGGGACGTGCTCGATTTCGGGCTTTCCTATGTCCGTGCGCAGCAGAAAGCGAATGAAGGGCTGATCGCGCTTGAGCGTCGCCGCAAAGTCGCCAATCGCATCATCGAAGACGTTCGCACCGCTTACTGGCGCGCCGTCAGTGCCGAACGCCTGCTCGTCAAGCTGCAACAGCTTGAAGGCAATGTGTCGTCGACGCTCAACAATTCGGAACGTCTGGCCGAGCGCCGCCTGTCCGCGCCGCTGACCGCGCTGACCTATCAGCGCGAACTGATCGACATCAAGACGAACATCCAGCAGCTTCAGCGCGAGCTGGTGATTGCCAAGTCGCAGCTTGCGGCATTGATGAACTTGCAGCCCGGCACCGATTTCTCGCTGGTCATGCCCGAACGTGTCAACACACCGCCCGCCGTTTCGGTTGCTGGTGATGAAATGGTCATGACGGCCCTGCGCAATCGCGCGGAGCTTCGCGAAATCAACTATCGTGAACGCATTAACAAGAAAGAGCTGGATGCCGCGCTGCTTTCCGCGCTGCCCAGCCTGAAAGGCGTGATCGGTGCAAACGTCGATTCAAACAGCTTCTTGTTCAACAGCGACTGGCTACAATATGGCGCACGGGCCAGCTGGAACATCCTGAACCTGTTCAAGCTGCCTGCTCAGAAAAAAGTCATCAATGCGCAGGGCGATCTCCTTCGCCAGCGCGAACTGGCCCTGACGATGGCCGTCATGACGCAAGTCCATGTCGCTCGCGCCAACTATGCGCATCTGTCGAACGAACTCGACACGGCATCGCACCAGCACGCTGTCCAGAACAAGATCATGTATCAAATCCGCAGCGGTTTTAAGGCCGGTGCGATGAGCCAGCAGACGCTGCTCCGCGAAGAAATGAACACGCTGGTCAGCGAGGTCAAATATGACATTGCGTATGCCGCGGCACAGAACGCCTATGCCAATCTCTTCTCCTCAATGGGGATTGATGAATTTGCCCCCGATGTGACGGGTCGCGAAAATGTCGCGACGCTCGCCACATCCCTCTCAACCTTGTGGGACCGCCGCGCGACGGCGCTCAAACTCGACTGATCGGATAAAATCATGTTGCATGAAAAAATTGAATGGCCCGTCAACGCTGAAACTGCGGCGACGGAAACCCCTGCGGCTGCCCCGCGCAATCGCAAGCCGATGTTTGTGGCCGGTGCCGCACTCGTCATGGTTGCAGGCGCGGCCTATGCTTTCAGCGGTAATGACAAGCAGTGGTCCGAGGCTGAAGCGCCCGTCGCTGCTGTCGCCGAAGCGCCAAAGGCTGCCGCTGCTCCTACGGCGGTCGATCCATCGTCGATCATTCGCGGCGTCATTGCCTCGCAATCCGAAGCGACAATTGCCTCGCGCATGACTGCCGGGATCATTTCGATGCCGTATAAAGTCGGTCAGAAATTCGGTCGCGGTGCGCTGCTCGCCAGCTTCGACTGCTCGACGCTTCGCGCCCAATATGCAGCGGCGAATGCAGCCACGATGGCCTATAAGAAAACCTACGACACCAATGTCGAACTCGACCTGTATCAGGCCGTCGGCAAGAATGAAGTTGGTGTGTCAAAAGCCAATCTCGGCAAAGCATCCGCCGAAGCCGCAGCCGTGTCGTCGCAACTCGGCGATTGCGCAGTCTATGCGCCGTTCAGTGGCGTGGTTGTCGAACAGATTGCCCATGCCAATGAAGTCGCAGCCACCGGCCAGCCACTCATGAAAATTCAGGATGCGAGCAATCTCGAAGTCCAGATCATCGTGCCGTCGAAATGGCTCGTGTGGATGAAGCCGGGTGCGAAATTCGATTTCAAGGTCGATGAAACTGGCCAGACGGTCAGCGGCTCCATTGCTCGCCTCGGGGCGTCGGTCGATCCGGTCAGCAAGACAATTCGCGTTGTTGGCCATCTGTCGGGCGCTGGTGCCACTGTTCTGCCGGGCATGAGCGGTTCCGCCAATTTTGAAGGGCAGGGACAAAGTGGCAAGCCAGCCGGCGCCTGAGCCGATCACGCTCAGCATACCCCAACAAATCCCGCGCGCTGCCTCGCCCGAGAGCGCTACGCTTGCTGCGCTCCTTCAGTTTGAAGCCGAAGTCCGTCGCCAGCCGACTGAGGCCGAACTCATCTATCATGTGGCGAACGAAAGCCGCCGCATCCTGCCTTATGACCAGATGTTCGTCCTGCGCCGCGCGCGGATCGGGGAGGGGCATCATGTCATTGCCGCCTCAAGCATCGCAGTGGTGGATCGCAATGCGCCGCTGATTGCCTTTATCGAAAGCAGTCTGAAGCGCCTTGATGTTGCTGAAGCACAGTCTTTTGACGCCTCTGCTTACGCGCTGACCAGCGATGACGCGCTTGACGATTATCCTTTCCACGCCTGGCAATGGCAACCGATGCGTGATGCCGCTGGTGATGTTTTTGCGGGCCTTCTGGTCGCGCGGACCGAACCCCTGCGCGAAGGCGAAGCATTCCGCTTGGCCCGAATCGCGGAGACTGTCGAACATGGCTGGCGCGCGCTTGCCGGGGGTCGTCCGGTCAAGCCAATCAAGAAACTCGGCAAACGCGAACGGCGCGGCATTGCGGTTGCGCTCATCGGGATTGCATTGCTGCCCGTCCGCATGACCGCGCTTGCCCCCGTTGAAGTCGTCGCCGCGCGGCCCTTCGTCATCACTGCGCCCTTTGCCGGCGTTGTCCAGCGCCTCGAAATTCCGCCGAACAGCCAGGTTCGCAAGGGGCAGCCGCTTGTCCAGTTCGACGATACCAAGCTGCGCAACGAACTTGGCATTGCGACCGAAAAACTTGCCGTTGCCCGCGCCCGGGTCGAACGCGCATCAACCGCAGCATTCGGTGCGGCTGAAGAGTCACGGGAAATTTCGATTACACGTGCTGAATATGAACTGGCCAAGGCCGAACATGCCTATGCCACCGACATGATGACCAAATCGCGTATCAACGCGCCGCGCGACGGCATGGCGATCTATACCGACCGTCGCGAATGGGAAGGACGCGCCGTCAACACCGGTGAAGCGATCATGCAAGTGGCCGATCCGCGCGACGTCTCGCTGCGCATCGATTTGCCCGCGCATGAGCAGATGTCGCTGGAGGCGGACGCACCAGTCAAAATATGGCTCGATAGCCAGCCGCTTTGGTCGCTTGATGCGCGGCTGGAACGCGCGAGCTTTCAGGCGCGGATGACGCCCGAAAACATACTTGCTTTTGCGCTCACGGCTAAACCGCTTGCCAGCAATCCGCGCATCGGTTCGCGCGGGACGGCGCGGGTCTATGGGCGCTGGGTCCCGTTTTCCTATTCGATGCTGAAGCGCCCGATTTCGAGCGCGCGCCAATATCTGGGCTTTTAGTGCGATGGCTTCGGCGGCACCGGCTGACGACATAACGCTTCCTGGACTACGGCAGGAGCTGCGCATCGAGCGTGGCGCGCCGTTGGTCACAGGTGCGCCCAGCTGGACGCTGTTCGATCCGGTGCGGCATATGTTCTATCAATTGGGTAAGCTCGAATTTCGTATTTTTGCGCTCTGGCAAGCGGGATCACTCAACCATATCCGAGCGGGGCTGGCGGCGGATGGTGTTGATGATAAGGAAGCCAATCTTGCCATTGGGCGCGTCCTCGATTTTTCGTTTCAGAACAGCCTGACCGTCACGCCCAACGGCCCGGCGGTCGAACAATTCACCGCCCAGCGCAAACTGCGCAAGCGTGAATGGTGGAAATGGCTGGTGGACAATTACCTGTTCATCCGCATTCCGATCGTGAAGCCGACCGCGTTTCTGCAACGGACAATGCCGATCGTCGCGCCGCTCTGGTCGCGGACGAGCATGATGCTATTTGTTGGCATGGCACTGCTCGGCTTCGTGCTGGTCGCGCGGCAATGGGATGCGTTCGTTGCGTCCTTCCTTTATTTTTTCAACTGGCAGGGCCTGATCGCTTACGGGGTCGCGCTCGGTGGGGTGAAGATTATCCACGAGCTCGGCCACGCCTACACCGCCACCCGATTCGGTGTCCGCGTGCCGACCATGGGGATCAGCCTGCTGATCATGATGCCGGTGCTCTACACCGATACAACCGCGGCGTGGCGGCTGACATCACGCAAACAACGGATGATGATCGATTGTGCCGGCGTCGGCGCGGAATTGATGGTTGCGTCGGTCTGCACACTTTTGTGGAGCTTCGTGCCCGATGGCACCTTGCGCAGCGGCTTGTTCGTCCTTGCAACAACCAGCTGGATTGCGAGTGTGATCATCAACATCAGCCCGTTCATGCGCTACGACGGCTATTACGTCTTGTCCGACGCATTGGGTGTGCCGAACTTGCAGCCGCGCAGCTTTGCGCTCGCCCGCTGGTGGTTGCGTGAAAAGCTGTTCGACCTTGGCGAAGCGCCGCCCGAATATTTTCCGAAACGGCTCGAAACAGGGCTGATCGTTTACGCAATTACAACGTGGATTTATCGCCTGATCCTGTTCATCGGGATCGCAATTCTGGTTTACCACATGTTTTTCAAGGCGCTGGGGATCATTCTCTTCGTCGTCGAAATGGTGGTTTTTGTGGGACGTCCGATCATGAACGAGATTTCCGCCTGGTGGACCCGGCGCGACGCAATTGGCGAAAGCAAGCGGGGGCGGCTCTGGGCCTATGCGCTTGGTGGCCTTGCGTTGTTGATGATCCTGCCGCTTGACCGCACTGTCTCCGCACCTGCTGTTCTGTCGCCCATCGGTGATGCGCCGTTGGTTTCGGGGGATCCCGCGCAGATCGTCAAAATCCACGTCCGCAACGGTGATCAGGTTGCAGCGGGTGCGCCTATCGCGACGCTAACCGCGCCCGATCTGGATCGCGACGTCGCGCTCCACCGCGTCGAAATTGCGCGCCTGTCTGCCCAGCTTGACCGCGCCATGTCCGATGCAAAGGATTTGTCCGACCGCGCTGTCCTCGAACGCCAGTTACAGGGGACGCGTGAGGCGCTCGTCGGGAGTGAATCACGCCGCGCGAAACTTGTGCTGCGCGCACCGATTGCTGGTAAAGTCGTTGATATCACACCCGATATGCACGCCGGACGCTGGCTTGGCGGGGCCGAGATCGTTGCGCGGATCGTAACGCCGGGCCGCTACGACGTTCAGGCCTACGCCGCGCAGGACGACATCTGGCGTCTCGACAACGGTGCTTCCGCTCGCTTCGTTCCTGACGACTCAGCTCAGGCCTCACGCGCGGCAAAACTCGTTGAAACTGCGAATAGCGCTGCGCAACATATTGATCTGCCTGTCCTTGCTTCAACCAATGGCGGTCCCATTGCCGTCGCCTCCTCCGACAAGGACAAGCTCAAACCCCGCATACCCGTCTCGCGCCTCCGCCTTGTCGCTGTGCGCGATGATCGTGAAGTTTCAACCGGACCACAATCGATCTCCGGTCGCGTCATTATCGACGCCGCAGGCCAAAGCCTGCTCTCGCGCGCCGTTAAATGGGTGGGCAGTATCGTAGCGCGCGAGTGGTCTGTAACGGGGTAGAGTGCGCTTACGTCAGTTTGACGGCGTTGAAAGCAATCTCAACGATGCCGTCATCAATGAAGCGCGTTGGGTCCTCGACAGCTGCGAACATCGGATCGGCGGAGTCACCGAAGTTCGCGCGCCGAATGTCAGCAAAGCCCGCGCGTTCAAGCTCGCGGCGCATCGATGCTTCGTCCCACATCCACAAATGGTCGGAGCCGCCAAACACCGACCGGACGTTGCCGATCAATCCCCGCGGTCTGGTTTCGCGCCCTAGATAACAGCCCCGCATAAATGCTTCAGCGGCGGCTTCGTCACCTTCTTTGGCTCTGTTCACATACGCTTCGGCGCGTGCAGCGAGATCGGGCACGATTGCCCGGATCGTGCCACCGGGACGAAGCATGCGGCACAGATTGGCGAGCGCGCTTCGCATATCGGTGAGTGCAAGATGCTCGAGCACGTGCGACGCATAAATCGCCTCGACGCTATTGTCGGGCAGGAAGTGGCCACTGATGATGTTTCCGTAGCGCACATTGTCCGGGAATCGCATCGGATTGCCAGATAGCTTGCCCAAAATGCCACCGACCAATGGCAGCTTCTCGATCCGCGCGGTGGGCGATGAGTCGACATTCAACCATCCCGCAGGAGCCGTGTAGCCACAGCCGACATTCAGGTAGATTTTTTCGCTGTTGTTCACCCGTCGCTCCAATACCGGACGCGCGCCTATCTAGTGAAAGCGCAACAGATTGCCAGCCCCATCGCATCATTGTAGTGCGCGGCGCCTTTTGCTCGGTGCTTTGATATCTCATGAAAATTCTCGTCCACGATTTTTGCGGCCACGCCTTCACGCTTTCGCTCGCGGTTCAGCTTGCCGCGAATGGCCACGACGTCGATTACGTCTATTTGGCGAGCGAGCCAGGACCGAAAGGCGATTTCGATGCGGCGCGCGCGCAGCCCAATCCGCCACGGATACTCGGCCTGACGAGTATCGGCGAGTATAAGAAAGGTGCCTTCGTCAGCCGCCGGCGATACGACCGCGCTGCGGGACAAGAGTTAGCCGCGATGATACCTCAGCTCCGACCCGACGTTGTGATCAGCACCTGCCCGACGGAGACGCAGGAGTTTGTCGTCACTGCCTGCACGCAGCACCGCATCCCCTTCATCTACTGGATGCAGGATATCTACAGCATCGCCGCGACCAAGCTCTTGAAAAGGAAGCTGGGGCCGGTCGGCGCTGCGATTGGCGCCTATTACCGCCACCTCGACCGTAAACATGTTCGTGCGAGTGACCGCGTCGTCCTGATCACAGAGGATTTCCGAGAGCAAACGGTCGCGTGGGGCGGACGCAACGACAATATTGACGTGATCGAGAACTGGGGTGCCCTGAGCGAAATTCCGCGCCGTCCGCATGACAATCACTGGTCGCGTTCGATGGGCATCCATGATCAATTCAATTTCATTTATTCGGGCACGTTGGGGCTGAAACATAATCCCGAATTGCTGGCGGTGCTTGCGAAGGAAATCGGATCGCGCGGCAATGTCATCGTTGTCAGCCAAGGGGCGAGTGTGCCCTATTTGATGGAGCGCAAAGCCGAACTTGGCCTCGACAATCTCAAAATCCTGCCATTGCAGCCCTTTCATTTATTACCAGATATCCTTGGATCGGCCGACGCGTTCATCGCAACAATCGAACCTGATGCTGGCGTTTTTTCGGTTCCTTCTAAAGTGCTGTCCTATCTGTGTGCCGGGCGACCGATTTTGCTGGCGGTACCGCTCAGCAATCTGGCGGCTCGGATCGTTGAGCGCGCGGGTGCCGGACGGATCGTGGCCCCCGATGATGAGGCTGGTTTCGTGAAGGCCGCAATCGTGACGCTTGACGATCCAGAACGCTCGGCGATGGGCGATCGCGGACGCGCCTATGCCGAAGCCAATTTTGATTTAGGGACGGTTACGGCTCGGTTTGAGCAGTGTTTTGCTAGAGCACAACGCTAGACAGTCACGGTGGTGGGCAATAGGCGGCGCACAGTAGAATAACGAGGAAAGCCGACTTCATGGGTTTGGTGGCAAAAATCAGAAAAGCGGTAGCACTCGGCGCGCGTCCACGATTTGTGCGTGCGGCGCTCGGTCAAAATATTGCCGCTGCGGTTGAACATCTAGAAGCAATTGCCCTGACAAAATCGGCCACTTTGCTCGATGTTGGTGCGAATAAAGGGCAGTTCAGCCTCGCTTTTCGGCAACTTCGACCCAACGCAACGATCATCGGTTTTGAACCACTACCGCAAGCCGCCGACAAGTATGAGCGTCTGTTTGCGAACGATAGAGCGGCGACTTTGCACCGAGTTGCTCTGGCTGAAGCCGCTTCGACGGCAGAATTTCATGTGACCGACCGAGAAGACAGCTCATCCTTGCTCAAACCGGGTGCCGGTCAAGCAAGCGCATTTGGTGTATCGGAGGCCGTCACCATCCAAGTGCCCGTCGAGCGATTGGATGCGCGCGTCGATGTGAAAAGCCTGACCCATCCCATATTGATGAAAATCGACGTGCAGGGTGCGGAGTTGCGCGCGCTTCAGGGGTGCGCCTGGCTTGAGCTGGTTGATTTCATTTATGTCGAACTTTCCTTTGTCGAACTTTACGAAGGGCAGCCGCTTTTCAGTGATGTCGCCACCTATCTGATGGGACGTGGTTTTACGCTGGCGGGTGCTTTCAATCAGGTCGTAACAGATGCTTTTGGCCCAACACAGGCAGATTTCCTGTTTAAACGCAGGGAGGTTTGATCGCACTCGGGTTGCGCGTCCAGCGCTAATCGCTTAGCGAGCCGCCACTTTCAGGAGATAAGAATATGACTGCAAAAGTGGCACTTGTCACTGGTGTAACGGGGCAGGACGGGGCCTATCTGGCGCAGCTTTTGCTGGAAAAGGGGTATGAGGTTCATGGCCTGAAACGGCGGTCTTCATCTTTCAACACAGGGCGCATCGAAGATATTTATCAGGATCCGCATGTCGAAAATGCGCGGTTCCATCTTCATTATGGTGACATGACCGACAGCACGAACCTGATCCGGATCGTCCAAGATGTGAAGCCGACCGAAATCTATAACCTTGCCGCACAGAGCCATGTCGCAGTCAGTTTCGAAACGCCCGAATATACGGCAAATTCTGATGCACTTGGCACGCTGCGGTTGCTGGAGGCGATCCGCATTCTAGGCATGGAAAAGACATGCCGTTTTTATCAGGCGTCGACATCGGAACTTTACGGGCTGGTGCAGGAAGTGCCGCAGCGCGAGACCACGCCCTTTTATCCGCGCTCACCTTATGCCGCGGCAAAACTTTATGCCTATTGGATCGTTGTGAACTATCGCGAAGCCTACGGAATGCACGCGTCTAATGGCATTCTGTTCAACCACGAAAGCCCATTGCGTGGTGAGACTTTTGTCACTCGCAAGATAACGCGCGCAGCGGCGGCGATCAGCCTCGGGCGACAGGAACGGCTGTATCTCGGCAACATTGATGCCAAGCGCGACTGGGGCCATGCCCGCGACTATGTCCGCGGTATGTGGCTGATGATGCAACAGGACAAGGCAGACGACTACGTGCTAGCCACGGGCGAGACGACCCCTGTGCGCACATTCGTTGAATGGGCATTTGCGGACGCCGGGATCGCGCTCGAATGGCGCGGTGAAGGTGTTGAAGAACAGGGATTCGACAAAGCGACCGGCAAATGTGTCGTTGCGGTCGATGCGCGCTATTTCCGTCCAACTGAAGTTGATCTGTTGATCGGTGATCCGACCAAAGCGCAGACAGTCCTCGGTTGGAAGCACCAAGTTTCGGTCCGCGAACTTGCGCGTGAAATGGTCGAGGCTGACCTTATCGTTATGCGCGATGCGCCAATCGGATCAGGCGGCTGAGTTGAAGACCGCACTCATTCTCGGCGCATTCGGTCAAGACGGGACGTATCTCGCGGCTTCGTTGCTGGCCAAGGGGTATCGCGTATTCGGCACCTCACGTGATGCACATATGGTAAACCAAAGCGGCGCCATCGCCTTGGGCATCGCGGATCGCATAACCGCCCTATCGATGACACTGACAGATTACCGAAGTGTGTTAACGGCCATAGTCCGAAGCGAACCCGATGAGATTTATGCACTTGCTGGCCAGAGCTCCGTTGGTCTTTCGTTTGAGATACCTGTTGAAACACTCGAAAGTGGCGTCTTCGGGATTTTGAACGTTTTAGAGGCGATGCGCTTCATTGGGTCGAAAGCACGATTGTATCACGCAAGTTCGTCGGAATGCTTCGGCGATCTGAATGGAATTCGTGCCAATGAGCATACGGCGTTTCGACCACGAAGCCCCTACGGCATTGCCAAGGCCTCGGCGCATATGTTGGTCGCGAATTATCGTGAGGCGTATAAACTTTACGCCGCAAATGGAATTCTCTTTAATCATGAGTCTCCGCTACGGCCGCCGCGTTTTGTAACGCGAAAGGTGACATCGGCAGCGCGGCGAATTGCGTCAGGTTCGGACGAGACCTTGCAATTGGGACGAATCGACATCGTTCGCGATTGGGGATGGGCCCCTGAATATGTCGAGGCGATGTGGCGCATCCTGCAGCAGGATGAGGCGGACGATTATGTGATCGCAACGGGCGAATCACACAGTTTGCAAACATTTGTTGCAGAGGCATTTGCGGCATTTGATCTTGATTGGCGCGACCATGTTGTGACGAGTGAATCATTAAAGCGGCCATCCGACCTCGACTGGAGCGGGGCTGACCCCCGGCACTGTGAAGCGCGTTTGGGTTGGCGGGCAGAAACTCACATGCCCGCAGTTGCACAACGAATGGCCTTGGCAGAGGCAGCACCAAATGCTTGATTTGTCGGGGAAGCGCGTTTGGGTGGCTGGGCATAAAGGCATGGTTGGCGGTGCTATTGTCCGCCGATTAGAAACCGAAAACTGCGAAATTTTGACAGCGGAGCGCGCGACTCTTGATCTTTTGGATCAAGCAAATGTGCGTTCTTGGGTCGCCGATGAACGTCCCGATGTCATTATTGTTGCGGCGGCGCGCGTCGGTGGAATTCTCGCCAATGACAGTTTGCCCGCAGAATTCATTTATCAAAATATCATGATTCAGACGAATATCATCGATGCCGCGCATCGCAGTGATGTTGCCAATCTTTTGTTCCTCGGTTCAAGCTGCGTTTATCCTAAATTTGCAGCACAACCGATCAAAGAAGACAGCTTGTTGACTGGGCCGCTCGAACCGACAAACGAATGGTATGCGATTGCAAAAATCGCAGGCATTAAAATGGCGCAAGCGTACCGAAAGCAATATGGCCGAGACTATATTTCGGCGATGCCAACGAACCTTTATGGTCCGGGCGACAATTTCGATTTGCAGTCTAGCCATGTCGTTCCCGCCCTGCTTCGAAAGGCGCATGAAGCAAAACGGATGGGCGCTCGGTCAATCACCATTTGGGGAACCGGCAGGCCTCTCCGCGAATTTCTTCATGTCGATGATTGTGCGGACGGGTGCGTTCATCTGTTGAAAAACTACTCTGGTGATTTGCACGTCAATGTTGGGTCGGGCGAAGACCTTTCAATTCGCGACCTCGCCGAACTTGTTTGCGAGGTCGTCGGCTTTGAGGGTGAAATTGAACACGACACCGCAAAGCCAGACGGAACACCGCGCAAACTGATGTCCGCTGACAAGATTCGTGCATTAGGATGGGCGCCGAAAATCGGGCTGCGCGCGGGCTTGGCTTCGACCTATGATTGGTTCCTCGGTCAACATGGCGATTACCGCGCGTGACGATTACCGTTCCGTTGTTTGCGTTGCGCCGAGGTAAGACAAGCGGGGCAGAGTTTGTCGTTTTCAATCTTATGAAAGGTCTGGATGCCACCGGCGGCGATCTTGAGGTCGCCGTTTCGGATAGCGACTATGTTTCGCCGACAATTCTCGATTGGCTGGCGGACGCAAAAGTACCGGTTCATGACGCAAGGGCATTTGGTGCTGGTGGTTCAGCTCGATTTGCGGAAGAAGTTGTCTATGGCATGACCACGCGTGCAGACCGCGTCATCTTTCCGAATTACTTTGTGCCGCCCGTAAAACCACGCATTCGGCAGAGCGCGGTGTTTCTCTATGATGTGCAGCACAAGGCTTACCCTCAATTTTTCAGCGCGAAGAAGCGGTTCTGGTTGGACCGGGTAATGCCCTTGGCCGCCAGATTTGCTGATAAAGTCCTGTTCATATCGGAATTCGAGCGGCAGCAGGCGGAGCGGTTTTACGGCTCGGCTTTCACCAAGCGCGGCCGGACGGTGCATGTTGCGCTGGATTGGGGGCGTTTCGAAACTTGTGCAGAAACGCCTTCCCGCCTCGAAGGATTTGACCGGCCGTTCATCCTAAGTGTGACGCAACATTATCCACACAAGCGTCTTGATCTTCTCATCAAGGCCTTTGGAATTCTCGCTCTGCGCCAACGTGATGTCGAACTGGTCCTCGTCGGGCGGCGGGCGCCCGGCTTGGTCGAAAATGCGTTGGCCAGCCTCGACCCCGCCATCGCCGCGCGTGTCAGGTTTACCGGTTACGTTTCAGACGCAGACCTCGGGCAATTTTATCGTCAATCACTAATGTTTGCATTGCCTTCAGTTTATGAAGGGTTCGGTATTCCGGCCGTTGAAGCATTAGGACTCGGCAAGCCGGCATTGCTGGTCGATGCCACGGCAGTGCCCGAAGTCACTCGGGGTTATGCGCGCTACCTACCCGTAAGTGCGGGTGCCGCTGAGTGGGCGGGCGCACTTGAGGAAATGGTGATTTCACCACCCGTCATCACCGACGCGCAGATACAGGACATTCGCACCCGCTATGACCCGGTGACAATCGCAAATCGCGTCCGGGTCGCGCTGGACGACTGACCCAGCTTAGCTTTTCAGCAGTTCATCGAAATACGCAATTGTCTTGGTCAGCCCGTCGCGCAACGCGATCTTAGGTTCCCAGCCAAGCTGCTGCTTTGCATTGTCGATAATAGGCTGACGCTGGCGCGGATCATCCTGAGGCAGGGGTAGGTTTACGATCTCAACCGACGAACCAATGATGTTCTGGACCATCTCCGCCAGTTCACGCATCGTGAATTCGCCCGGATTGCCCAGATTAATGGGTCCGGTCACGTCTTTGTCGGTCGCCATCATGGCCATCAGGCCGCTGACCAGATCGTCGACGTAGCAGAATGAGCGCGTCTGTTCGCCGTCACCATACAGCGTAATCGGCTCGCCACTAAGGGCTTGAACAATGAAATTTGACACGACGCGCCCGTCCGCTGGGTGCATGCGCGGGCCATAGGTGTTGAAAATGCGGATGACCTTAATCGCAAGCGCGTGCTGACGATGATAGTCGAAGAACAGTGTTTCGGCGCAACGCTTGCCCTCATCGTAGCACGAGCGCGGGCCGATCGGGTTTACATTTCCCCAATAGGCTTCGGGTTGCGGGTGAACCGAGGGGTCGCCGTAAACTTCACTTGTCGAGGCTTGGAGGATAGGCACCTTCAAACGCTTAGCGAGACCAAGCATATTGATCGCACCCATGACGCTGGTTTTGGTCGTCTGGACGGGGTCGAACTGGTAGTGAACAGGCGATGCCGGGCACGCGAGGTTGTAGATTTTGTCGACCTCAACATAGAGCGGGAACGTCACGTCATGCCGAAGCACTTCGAATTTCGGCGAATCAAGCAGATGCGCGATATTGCGGCGTTGCCCTGTGTAAAAATTATCGACGCACAAAACTTCATTGCCGGCTTCGAGCAAACGCTCGCACAGATGCGACCCGATAAAGCCCGCGCCACCCGTCACCAATACTCGTTCGCCGATATAGCCCATTCTGGTATCCCTTTTAGTCACTTGTCATTGTGGCGCCGGCATTTTTTTGACGGCGCGCATTGGTTGCGGCGGGCCGATAGGGCGAAAACGCTGATCAAGCTACCCCTGATTCCTGCATCGCCCCGTCGCGGTGCCCTTGCAATAGATTGGCAACTCGGCAAAGGGCGAGCGCCGTTGATCCGCGATTAGGTTGGCAATGCCACAATCCCCGTTTTCATCTTTTGCCGATGCAAAGTTCAGATTTAGCATAATGGTGTTGTTTCTGGTGCTTTGTACGCTCGGCGGCGGCGCTTCGCGGGCCGACACGCTTTCGTTGCTTTATCTGCGCCCGGCAGCTGTCATCGCGCTGGCGGCATTGCTGCTGAGCCCCGGCACTTGGAATTTTGCAGGGTTGAAACCTGCCTTTGTCATTCTTGGCGCAATGGTTGCCCTGACGCTCATACAGCTTGTGCCGATCCCGCCTGATTTATGGCTCTCGCTACCGGGGCGCGAGCGCTTTGGTGAAGCGGCGGCTGCGGCGGGGATTGCTCAGCCTTGGCGACCGCTTTCGTTGACACCGGATTTAACAATCAACAGCCTGCTCGCACTTTTGCCGCCGTTGGTCGTTCTGATTGGGATGGCATCGCTTGGCACAGCAGACCGTCAGAGGCTTGTGCCCGTTATGATTGCCGTCGTTGTGGTGGCCATGTTTATGGGTGTCCTTCAAGTCGCGAGCGGCGGACGCGGCGCTGCTTATCTTTATCGCGTCACGCATGAAGCGTCGGCAGTGGGGCTGTTCGCCAATCGCAATCATCAAGCGACTTTACTTGCGATGGGTTTTCCGCTGCTCCGCGTCTGGTACTTGATCGGTTCGCGCGACCCTGAACAACGCCGTTTGCGCGGCTGGATCGGTGGCGTGATTGGCACGCTTCTGATCCCGATGCTGCTGGTTACCGGGTCTCGCACCGGCATGGCAATCGGATTTTTGGGTTTGGGTTCGACGCTTCTCATTGCCCCGGTGCGCATGCCCGAAGGATGGTCATCTCGAACCCGCGCCCTGGTTCGCACTGCGCTGGTCGTTGTTCCGCTGGCCATTGGCGGACTTGTCGTGTTGCTTGGCCGCGCAACGGCAATTCAACGGCTTTTTTCAAATAGTATAGGCGAAGATGCGCGCGTGCTGCTCACACCGACGAGCTGGCAGATCGCCAAGGATTTCTTTCCGTTCGGCACCGGTTTGGGCAGCTTCGATACTGTCTTCCGGATTTTCGAACCCGACTGGTCACTTGAACGCACCTATTTCAATCATGCCCACAATGATTTTCTGGAAATGCTGATCACCGGCGGGTTGCCCGCCGTGCTTTTGATTGCCGGCGTTCTGATTTGGTTTGCCCTCCGATCGATGGCCCTATGGCGTGCTGGCGGTGGAGCGATGCAACGGGGTGCTGCCGTCATGCTGTTGTTTGTCGTGCTTGCGAGTGTCGTCGATTATCCGCTGCGTACACCCTTAATGTCGGCAGTTGTCGCGCTGGTGGTCGTTTGGTTTCTAGATCGCATACCCGCAACCGGTTCCGGTCGCAGCGGATCAGGCACGGCTGCGGGCAAATAGCCTTTACGCTTCAGACCCTATCGGCTAGCGGTGCAACGCCTTCAGGGGCAGGGACAGAATCAAGGGATTATGTGAATGAGATTGGCTGGCGTTCTTGTTTGCGTGGCCACACTTCTGCTTTCCGCCTGCGGTGGGCCCCAGTTGATTGGTCGTCCAGGCATGAAGATCGTGAAGGGCGACGAGTTAGCCGTGCCGTCGCGTGACGATCTAATATTGGCGCAACGCTCCTATTTGATAGGTCCTTTCGACAAGGTTTCGATTGATGTCTACAACGTGCCCGAGTTGAGCCGGACGGTTCAGGTCGATGCGAGCGGAAAAATCCAGATGCCGTTGGCCGGGGAGATTCAGGCGTCGGGCAACACGCCCTCAGAACTGGCAGAAATTGTCGCAAGCCGCCTTCGCGGGCGCTATGTTCGTAATCCACAAGTCACGGTGAATACCGACACCGTGAATCAAACTGTGACGGTTGACGGTCAGGTTAAAAAGCCCGGTCTTTATCCGGTTACAGGTCGCATGACGTTGGTGCGTGCGATTGCCACGGCTGAGGGAGCGACAGAATTCGCAAAAAGTGATTTTGTCGCGGTTTTTCGCCGTGTAAAAGGTCAGGATCTCGCGGCTGTTTATAATCTCCAGTCCATTCGGGAGGGCATTTATGCCGATCCAGAAATTTATCCCAATGATGTTGTCCTTGTCGGCGAATCAAAATCGAAACGTGTGTTCAAAGACGCCGTACAGCTCGGTGCTGCGATTGCGGGGCCGCTCACCATTCTTTTGTCTCGGAAATAGCCGGTCGCACAGGTAAAGATTAAGCATGAACGATGTGAATTTCCGCCAGCTTGGGGCGATACTGTCTTCTGAAGCTGCACCAGCGACGCCTAATCTTGCGCGGACCGCTGCGCTCGGTAGCGACGATGGTCAGCCACTGGTCGCACAGATTCTATCCGTCCTGCGTCGGCGCAAATGGCTGATTCTGGGCGTGATGGCGGCGGCTGTTGCGCTAGGGCTGCTCGTCACCATGCTGATGACGCCGCTTTATACGGCCACCTCAACCCTCGAGATCGAACGCGAGAACGGTAACTTCATTGAGGTCGAGGGTGTTCAACCAAAATCCAACCTCGTCGATCAGGAATTTTACGAAACCCAATATGGCTTGTTAAAGTCGCGCGCGCTCGCCGAGCGTGTGGCGCAAAATCTGAAGCTGATGGATAGCCGATCGTTTTTCGACAGCATGGATTCGGCGGAGACGAGCAAGTATTTTGATGGTGCTCTGTCGAAACCCGGTCCTGTGATGCGTCAATCACGGATCCGTGAAGCGGGCACATTGTTGTTGAATAAACTGACGGTGAAGCCGAGCCGCCAATCGCGACTGGTCGAGATATACTTTTCGAGTCCTGACCCAGCATTGTCAAAGCGTGTTGTCGATGCGTGGTCGGCTGCGTTTGTGCAAACGACGCTTGATCGTCGTTATGATGCGACATCCTATGCCCGTCGTTTTCTTGACGAACGGCTGACACAACTTCGCGCGCGGATTGATGAATCCGAACGTAAGGTGGTTGCCTATGCTACGCGCGAAGGCATCGTGAACCTGCCATCCTCGGTCCCTTCGACGGGTGGTGGTCAGGTAACGGGTGAACGATCACTCGTTGCGGATGATCTTGCCAACCTGAACCGTGAACTAGCCAATGCGACAGCGGCGCGGGTGCTCGCCGAAAGCCGACTTTCATCAAAAGGTGGCGAAGTTACTGAGGCCATCGAAAATCCTGCGATCGCAACACTTCGAGAACGTCGCGCGGTTTTTGCGGCTGACTATGCCAAGATGATGGTCCAGTTCGAACCCCAATATCCACCAGCGGAAGCGCTACAGACGCAAATTCAGCAGCTCGACCGCTCGATTTCACGTGAGGAGTCGCGCATTACAGGGACATTGCGCCAGACCTATACAGCGAGCGTCGCGCGTGAACGCGAATTGCAACGCAAAGTTGGTCAGTTGAAACAGGGTGTGCTCGATCTGCAACGCACCAGCATCGAATACAATATCTATCAGCGCGACGCTGACACGAACCGACAGCTCTATGACGCACTGCTCCAGCGCTACAAGGAAATCGGTGTGGCTGGCGGCGTCGGCGTGAACAATATTGCGGTGGTTGATCCCGCTGACTTGCCGATCAAACCGTCCAGCCCGCGATTGGTCCTCAACCTCGGTTTGTCGCTGTTGCTCGGC
>JANMPU010000031.1:0-32092 GCA_031369985.1 Sphingomonas sp.
TGCTGAGGCCCATGTGTCACTCAACCAGACCGAAGCCGCACATGCTGCCGCACGTCGCGCTTGGACCGGCGGGGCCTTATCGGCAGAAGACGAAACGCGGTTGCTCAGCCGCTTCGGTCCCATCCTAGGCCCCGACGAACATGACCTGCGCATGGATCGTCTATTGTGGCAGCGCGCGACAACGATTGCCGCGCGCCAACTACCGGCAACATCGCCGACACGGCAGCCGGTATATGGCACGCGCCTCGCTCTGTTGACCAAAGCACCCGACGCCGCGACCAAACTGTCGGCAGCGCTCGACCGTGCACGTGGCGATACGGGCTTGTTGATGGATCGCGTCACCTGGCTGCGCATGACGGGACAAGAAGGCACGGCCCGCGCTTTGCTTGCCGCCCCGCGTCAATTGTCGTTCGCGCCGCTTGACCCCGTCAAATGGATGGAAACGCTCTATGCTACCGCCCGCGGGGCCGCTGCAACGGGGGCAACGCAGCAAGCATTCGACATCGCGAAGCAAGTTGACGACACCTATCCAGCGCGCATGACCGTGCGCGACCGCCCAATTGGCGAGCGCGACCTTTATACCAATCTGACGTGGCTAGCGGGCACTTCGGCTCTGAACAAACTGGGGCGACCCGCCGACGCGGTTGGCATGTTCGACCGTTATGCGCGGGCCGCCAAATCGCCGCAGACAATATCAAAGGGGCTGTACTGGGCCGGTCGCGCTGCCGAAGCCGCGCGCCAGACGGCTCAGGCCAATGCCTATTACACGCAAGCCGCCGCTTACTTCGATCAGTTCTACGGCCAACTTGCGACCGAGCGCCTTGGGTTGCCGCTTGCCATTTCTGCTGCGAGCCGCACCATCGAAATCTCTGCGAATGAACGCGACGCCTTTAACAAGCGCGAAATTGTTCGGGTCGCGGAAATGCTGGGGCAGACGGGCGATTGGTCAAACCAAAGCCTGTTCATGCGTGCCATCGCTGCCGCCGCCGAAAGCGATGCCGATCATATGCTCGCGGTTGAGCTATCGCAGCGGATCAAGCGGCCCGACCTCGCGGTGATGGCGGGACGCAGTGCCGGCATTAACGGGCTTCGCGACTATGTCCGCGCCGGATTTCCGACGGTCACCGGCGACAGTGCGGATCACGACACTTGGACGATGATCCACGCCATCGCACGGCAGGAAAGCCAGTTTGACCGCAAGATCGTCAGCCGTGCGGGCGCGCGCGGCCTGATGCAGCTTATGCCCGGCACTGCACGCGAAACGGCGGGGTTCATCGGCATCAGTTACAACCCGTCAATGCTCGATGATCCAGAATATAATATCCGGCTGGGAAGCTGGTATTTCGGGCGGCTAATGGACCGCTATCAGGGCAGCTATCCGCTTGCGGTCGCAGCCTATAACGCGGGTGCAGGCAATGTGAACAAATGGCTCGTGGCAAATGGTGACCCGCGCGTGACGGGGGATATACTGGGCTGGATCGAAGCAATTCCGTTTACCGAAACCCGGGGCTATGTGCAGCGGGTTCTGGAAAATGCCGTCGTTTATGACCTGCTTCATCCAAAGGGTAATCAACCGCGCCGTAATCCGCTTTCGACCTATCTGGGCAAGCGGCAGCCCGGTTGAGCGAGGCGAGCAATCCCATCACGCCTGCCGGTTATGCGGCGATGCGCGCCGAATATGAGCAGTTGATGACCGTAGAACGTCCCTCGGTCGTCGAAACGGTCAGCTGGGCGGCGGGTAATGGCGACCGCTCCGAAAATGGCGATTACATCTATGGCCGTCAGCGGCTCCGCGCGATTGACCGGCGCGCAAGTTTTCTTGCCCGTCGGATGAAGGCGTCACGGATCATCGACCCTGCTGCCCAGACAGACCGTAACCGCGTCTGGTTCTGTGCCACCGTCACGATAGCTGACGAGGACGATAATCAGCGCACCGTCACTTTGGTGGGCGATGACGAAAGCGACGCCGGCGTTGGCCGGATTGGCTGGAGTTTTCCCCTCGCCCGTGCCCTTCGCGGATCGGCGATCGGCGACCTACGCCGGGTGAGCCTCCCCACCGGCGAACGCGAATGGGAAGTATTGGGGATTACTTACCCCTAATAGCCGGTTGCCCCCGCCCCTCGCGTTCCCTAATCGTTCGCACGTGAGTCTCCCCGCCGAATCCGATCCGCTTTATATCCGTGGCCTAAACGCACCACAGCGTGAAGCTGTGTTGACGACCGATGGCCCGGTGCTTGTGCTGGCGGGCGCGGGAACGGGGAAGACGGCGGCGCTGACGGCGCGGCTTGCGCATTTGTTGTACACGCGCAAAGCCTATCCGTCGGAAATCCTGAGCGTTACCTTCACCAACAAGGCCGCGCGGGAGATGCGCGAACGGGTGCGCGCGATTGTCGGCGATGCGGTGGAGGGGATGCCGTGGCTCGGTACCTTCCATGCGATTGGTGCCAAGATGCTGCGCCGCCATGCCGAACTGGTTGGGTTGCAATCCAATTTCACGATCCTTGATACCGATGATCAGCTGCGCGTGATGAAACAGCTGATCCTAGCCGCCGAGATTGACGAGAAACGCTTCACCGCCCGCGCGCTCGGCGGGCTGATCGACCAGTGGAAAAATAAGGGCCTGACCCCGAAAGACATCGACGCGGGTGAAAGCGAGCGGTTCGCAGCGGGCAAGGGTCAGATGCTTTATCAGCAATATCAGACGCGCATGCTTGCGCTCAACGCCTGCGATTTCGGCGACCTGTTGCTTCACGTCCTGACGATCCTGAAGACGCACCGCGACGTCCTCGAAAATTACCAAACCAAATTCCGTTACATCATGGTCGACGAATATCAGGACACGAACAGCAGCCAATATCTCTGGCTCCGCCTCCTTGCCCAGCAACGCAAGAATATCTGCTGCGTCGGCGATGATGACCAGTCGATCTACAGCTGGCGCGGCGCGCAGGTCGAAAATATTCTGAAGTTTGAAAAGGATTTCCCCGGCGCAAAAGTCATTCGCCTCGAACAAAATTACCGCAGCACGCCGCACATCCTCGCCGCCGCGTCGGGCGTCATTGCCAATAACAGCGGGCGGCTGGGCAAAACATTGTTCACCGAACTCCCCCAAGGCGACAAAGTCCAAGTCATCGGCGTGTGGGACGGCCCCGAAGAAGCGCGCCGCGTCGGCGACGACATTGAAAGCTGGCAGCGCCAAGAAACGAACGGACGCCGCAACAGCCTCGACAACATCGCGATCCTGATCCGCGCGCAATATCAGAGCCGCGAATTTGAAGACCGCTTCATCGCGATCGGCATGCCTTATCGCATCGTCGGCGGTTTCCGCTTTTACGAACGCGCTGAAATCCGTGACGCACTTGCCTATCTCCGCCTCGTCAACCAACCATCGGACGATCTCGCGCTCGAACGAATCATCAATGTGCCCAAGCGGGGATTGGGCGACAAAGCGGTTGCCAAAGTGCAAATGCTGGCCCGCGCCAATAATGTCCCGCTCCTCTCCGCGGCGGCGCAGATTCTCGACACCGATGAGTTGACCCCGCAAGCGCGCCGCGCGCTCGGCAGTTTGGTCGGCGATATTGCCCGCTGGCGCGACATGGCGACATCAATGCCGCATGCCGATCTCGCGCGGCAGATCCTCGATGAATCGGGCTATACCGCTGCGCTTCAGGCTGACCGGTCGACCGAAGCGTCGGGTCGCCTCGAAAATCTCACCGAACTGGCCCGCGCGATGGAGGAATATGAAACGCTCGGCGCGTTCCTTGAACATGTCAGCCTCGTCATGGACAATGAGGCGCAGCGCGACACCCCCAAGGTCACGATCATGACGATGCACGCCGCCAAGGGTCTTGAGTTCGACCGGGTTTTCCTGCCCGGCTGGGAAGAAGGCGTATTCCCGTCGCAACGCTCGCTTGACGAAGGCGGCCTCGCTAGTCTCGAAGAAGAGCGCCGCCTCGCTTATGTCGCGATCACACGCGCGCGGAAGATGGCAACGATCATTCATGCCGCCAACCGCCGCATCTATGGCCAGTGGACGAGCAGCATCCCCAGCCGCTTCGTCGGCGAACTCCCGCCCGAAAATGTGGACAGCGAAACCACGATGAGCGGCGGCGCAAGCCTGTGGCAAGCCAATTGGACCACCCATGCCGACCCCTTCGCTGACGTCGCGCGCGGCACAGGGCGCGGCCCCGGCTGGCAACGCGCATCGGGCGGCTTTGCCGCTCAACCCCAGCGCATTGTTGAGGCACGCGGATCGGCGGTCAGTTTGGGCAATAAAGGCCGCGATGACATCGAGCTTGGCCAGCGCGTGTTTCATGCGAAGTTTGGCTACGGCCTGATCGCGGAAATCGAAGGTAATAAGCTCGAGATCGATTTCGAAAGCGCTGGGCGGAAACGAGTGCTCGACTCGTTTGTTTCGCTGCCCGCCTAACCCCTAAGCAACACCCTTAATGCCCCGTCGCGGGACAGTCGGAAATGGGGACTTTCCGCAGCCCCCGAGTTTGCGTTAACCTGCGCTTTACCATGCGATCACGACGCCCCTCCCCGCTTCAGGCGGCACTGTCCCCCATGCTGACAGTTGCGCCCGCGCTGGCGGCGTTCGGGGCTGCGGTCGGTCTCGGGCAAATCAGTCCGACGGTCCAAGCGGCGACCAACCCGCCACTGCCCGTCATCAAACCATTGCCAATGCTCGCGCGGGCGAGCCCCTATCCCGACAGCTATCGCATTGAACGGACAATGAAGTTCAACGGCCCGATCCCCTTTGGCGATTGGGCGTGGAACGAAACCAACGCGCCGCTCACGGGGCCGGTCCTGATCACCGTCGATATCAATAGCGAAACCCTCTCAGTTTTTCGCGGCGGGCATCAGATTGGCATGACGCGGATGACCTATGGCGATAATGATAAGCCGACGCCCATCGGCGTGTTTCCGATCACGCAGAAGAGCGAGAAGCATCGCTCCAACATCTTCGTCAACGCGCCGATGCCCTATATGCTTCGCATAACCAATGACGGCATTTCGGTACACGGTGCTGACAAAATCAAACCAATCTACGCAACCAATGGCTGCGTCGGCATTCCCAATACGTTCGCCAAAAAGCTGTTCGGCGTCGTCGAAATTGGCGACCGGATTGTCGTGACAAAGGCGCGTGATTTGCGCGCCGGGGATATCATCGCAACCGCCGCGCCGGAAAAGCCCCGCTCGAAAGCCTAACTTTTTTGCGCCGATAGCGATGCCCCGTTGCGGGCACGCCCACAAGCCGCCAAAGGGGTTGCGTGACCGAGCCGACCTCTCCGCTCCAGATTCCTGATTTCCGCCTTTACTGGATCGCGCGTTTTTCCGCTGTGCTGGCGACAATGGGGATGGTCGTTATCATCGGCTACCAAGTTTACGACGTCGCCCGCGCCGATTACGGGATGAGCATTCGCGAGGCGGCGCTTCAGCTCGGCCTCGTCGGTCTCGCGCAGTTTGTGCCGTTATTCTTGTTGACGCCGGTCGCGGGTTGGGTGGCAGACCGGTTTGAGCGGCGCTCGGTTGCGCGGTTGGCCAATGCCATCGACATGATCGTGGCACTCGGTCTTGGCTGGTTGACGCATAATGACGCGATCACGCTGCCGATCCTATTTCTCTTCGCCGCATTGCACGGTGTCGCGCGGGTGTTTGTGGGACCGGCAATGTCCGCGATTGGTCCAAACCTCCTCCCACCCGCTCTTTTGCCACGCGGAATTGCGATGAGTTCGATTGCTTGGCAATCGGCCTCGGTTGGCGGGCCGGCGCTGGCGGGGCTTCTTTACGGCGAGAATCCTGCCGCGCCTTATTGGTTTGCAGCTGGTGGGTTGTTGGTGGCGACTCTCGCGCTCACCCCGATCCGCCGCATTGTCCCGCCCGCAATGGCTGCCGATGTCCACCCTATCCAGCAGATGAAGGACGGTTTGATCTACGTTCGCGATCATCGATTTTTGTTGGGTGCAATCACGCTTGACCTGTTCGCAGTCCTTTTGGGTGGCGCAACTGCGCTGCTCCCGGTGTTTGCCCGCGATATTTTGAATGTCGGTGCCGAGGGGCTCGGCCAACTCCGCGCTGCCCCCGCCGTTGGTGCAGCCATCGTCGCGCTCTGGTTTGCGTTTCGTCCGTTGCAAAACAATGTCGGCATCAAAATGCTGGGGGCAGTTGTCGGCTTTGGCATCGCGACTGTCGTGTTCGGCCTGTCCAAATCAATGATGCTTTCTATGGGTGCATTGGTCACGCTCGGCGCGTTCGACATGCTGTCGGTCTATGTCCGCTCGTCGCTAGTCCAGCTTTACACGCCCGATACGATGCGTGGCCGCGTCTCCGCTGCATCTGGCCTTGCGATTTCCAGTTCGAACGAACTGGGCGAAGTCCAGTCAGGCCTCGCCGCAGCCTTGCTCGGCCCCGTCGGCGCTGTCGTCTTCGGTGGCATCGGCGCGATGGGAATCGCGGTCGTTTGGGCCTATATCTTTCCCGAGTTGCGCCGCGCGCGCACATTTGATCCCCCCGAACCCATGCTTCAGGAGAAACCCGCATGAAAGCCGCCAACATCCTCGAGACCATCGGCAACACCCCGCATATCCGTATGAGCAAGCTATTCCCGAACAATGAAGTCTGGATCAAGTCCGAACGCACCAATCCCGGCGGATCGATCAAGGACCGCATTGCGCTCGCGATGATCGAGGATGCCGAAAAATCTGGCGCGCTGAAACCTGGCGGGACGATTGTCGAGCCGACATCGGGCAACACAGGTATCGGTTTGGCGATGGTTGCGGCGGTGAAGGGTTACAAACTCGTTCTCGTCATGCCCGAAAGCATGAGCCTCGAACGCCGTCGCCTGATGCTCGCTTATGGTGCGACATTCGACCTGACGCCGCGCGAAAAGGGCATGAAGGGGGCCATCGAACGCGCCATCGAACTAGTCGCTGCGACGCCGAACAGCTGGATGCCCGCGCAGTTTGAGAACCCCGCCAATATTGCCATTCATGTTCGCACGACAGCGCGGGAAATTCTGGCTGACTTCCCCGATGGGCTCGACGCGATGATTACCGGCGTTGGCACTGGCGGACATATCACGGGATGCGCGGAGGCGCTCAAAAAGGTTTGGCCGAACTTCAAGGTGTTCGCGGTCGAGCCCACGCTGTCGCCGGTCATATCGGGTGGCCAACCTGGGCCACACCCCATTCAAGGGATTGGTGCAGGGTTTGTCCCTGCAAACTTGCATACCCAAATGCTTGATGGTGTGATTAAAGTTGACCCTGTTGACGCCAAGACCATGGCAAAACGTGCGGCGGCAGAAGAAGGAATGCTTGTGGGCATTTCGTCGGGCGCGACACTTGCGGCGATTGCGCAGAAATTGCCTGATCTCGGTCCGAATGCGCGCGTGATCGGGTTTAATTATGATACTGGCGAGCGCTACCTATCGGTCCCTGATTTCCTTCCAGAATGAGCAAAATCATCATTGGCCAAGGCGGGATTGGGGCCGCGCTCGCCGACCAGATCGACGGCGCGTTGCGCTGGTCTCGGCCGCTGGTTGATCCGACAGTCGAAGCAAGCATTATTCGCGCCGCAACGGGGTTGGAAATAGTCGACCTCGCCATTGTGACAACCGGCATGCTCCACGATGCCCAGCAACGCCCCGAACGGGCGCTCAAGGAACTCGACCCCACTGCCCTTGCGCGCAGCTTTGCAATCAACACGATTGCCCCTGCCATTGTCGCAAAGCATTTGATCCCTAAAATGCCGCGTGACCGACGCGCCGTCTTCGCCGTCCTAGGTGCCCGCGTCGGCAGCATCGGCGACAACCGCACTGGTGGCTGGCATGGCTACCGTGCTTCAAAAGCCGCACTGGTCATGCTCATAAAGAACATCGCGATCGAGGCTGCCCGGTCGCGACCCGAAGCCATCATCATCACCCTCCATCCCGGCACTGTAGACACTGCCATGAGCAAACCCTTTCAAAGCAATGTTGTTGCTGAAAAACTGTTTACGCCTGAAGCGTCGGCCGAACGATTGCTCCATGTCATCAACCGCCTGACCCCGACCGACAGCGGTGGTCATTTCGCGTGGGACGGCAGCCGAATTCCCGACTGAAAAGCTAGTATCTTGCGCCGCGCCGCGCTAGAACGATTGTCACTTAATCGTCATCGAAAGAATCCCTGCACATGAGCGACGAGCTAATTCTCGCCGACCCTTCCGACATCACGCCGATCAATATCGTTGACGAGATGAAAACATCGTATCTCGATTACGCGATGTCGGTGATTGTCAGCCGCGCGCTGCCCGATGTCCGCGATGGCCTGAAGCCTGTTCACCGCCGCATCCTCTGGTCTGCCTATGAAAGCGGATTTACGCACAACAAGGCCTATCGCAAATGCGCACGCATCGTCGGAGACGCGATGGGCAAATACCATCCGCACGGCGACAGCTCGATTTATGATGCGCTGGCGCGGATGACTCAAGACTGGTCGATGCGCGCCCCGCTTATGGACGGTCAGGGTAATTTCGGGTCAATGGATCCCGATGCACCGGCTGCGATGCGTTATACCGAAGCGCGCCTTGCCAAGATTTCGGGCTCGCTGCTTGAGGACATCGACAAAGACACGGTCAATTTCCAGCCCAACTACGATGGCTCTGAAAGCGAGCCGCAAGTGCTCCCTGCACGTTATCCGAACCTGTTGGTCAATGGCGCGGGCGGCATTGCGGTCGGCATGGCGACCAACATTCCGCCGCATAATCTGGGTGAAGTCATCAACGCTTGTTTGGCGTGGATTGAAAATCCGCTGATTTCAATTGAAGCGCTTTGCGAAATCGTTCCCGGTCCGGACTTCCCCACCGGTGCTTACATTCTCGGCACGGCAGGCGCAAAATTAGCCTACGCAACGGGTCGTGGTTCGATCATCATGCGGTCGCGCTATGTTATCGAAGAAGGCCGTGGCGAGCGGCGTTCGATTGTCCTCACCGAAATCCCGTTCCAGACCGGCAAAAACGGCTTGGTCGAAAAAATCGCGGAAGCCGCGAAAGACAAGCGCATCGAGGGCGTTTCCGATCTACGCGATGAATCGAACCGCGAAGGCGTCCGCATCGTCATTGATCTGAAGCGTGACGCAACCCCTGAAGTTGTCCTGAATCAGCTGTGGCGCCACACCCCTGCTCAATCGAGTTTCCCCGCCAACATGCTTGCCATTCGCGGCGGACGGCCTGAGCTGCTGAACCTTAAGGACATGATCGAAGCGTTCGTGAAGTTCCGCGAGGAAGTAATCACAAGACGTTCGAAATTCGAACTCGCCAAAGCGCGTGATCGTGCGCACATCTTGCTCGGTCTTGTCGTTGCCGTCACCAACCTCGACGAAGTCGTCCGCATCATTCGCGCGTCGTCGAGCCCGGCCGAAGCGCGTGACAAGTTGATGGCGCGCACCTGGCCGATTGGCGAGATCGCGCCCTATATCGCGCTGGTCGAAGCCATCGAGCCGCAGGCCGGGGCCGATACGTATCAGCTGTCGGAAATTCAGGCGCGCGCGATCCTAGACCTGCGCCTCAACCGCCTCACCGCACTGGGCCGCGAGGAAATCGCCGATGAACTCAAGAAGCTGGCGAGCGGCATCACCGAGCTACTCGAAATTCTGGGCAACCGCGTGCGACTATACGACGTTCTGACCGGTGAACTGATTGCCGTGCGCGATGAATTCGCAACGCCCCGTCGGTCCGAAATCGCGCCAGCGTGGGACGGCATCGATGATGAAGACCTGATCGAGCGCGAAGAGATGGTCGTAACGGTCACAATGGACGGCTACATCAAGCGCACAACGCTCGACACCTTCCGCGCGCAACGTCGCGGCGGCAAAGGTCGCGCGGGGATGGCGACAAAGGACGAGGACGTCATCACCGAATTGTTCGTGACGAGCACGCACACACCGGTGCTGTTCTTCTCCACCCTCGGCAAAGTCTATCGCAAGAAAGTCTGGCGACTGCCCGAAGGTGGACCCAACACGCGCGGTCGCCCGATGGTCAACTTGTTGCCGCTGGCCGAGGGTGAGACGATCTCGACCGTGCTCACGCTCCCCGAAAACGAGGATGAATGGGGCAAGCTCCACGTCATGTTCGCGACCGCCAAGGGTGGCGTGCGCCGCAACAGCATGGATGCGTTCGCCAATATTCCGAACAACGGCAAGATTGCGATGCGTTTTGACGAAGACAGTGCCGACCGCCTGATCGGCGTCGCGCTACTCACCGAGGAGGACGATGTCTTGCTTGCCACGCGGCAGGGCAAGGCCATCCGCTTCAAGGGCGATGACGTCCGCGAATTCCAGAGCCGCACCGCAACGGGTGTACGGGGCATGACGCTGAAAGGCGACGACGAAGTGATTTCGCTGTCGATCCTCCACCGTTCGGGTGCAACCACCGAGGGGCGCGAGGCGTATCTGCGCGCCGCGCCGTGGAAGGACAATGACAATGTCTCGACGCTGGAGCCGGAGCGCGTCCTCGAAATGGCAGCCGCTGAGCAGTTTATCCTTACGGTCTGCGCCAACGGGTATGGCAAGCGCTCGTCGGCGTTCGAATATCGCCGCACCAACCGCGGCGGACAGGGCATCGGCAACATCGACAATATCGAACGCAATGGCCCCGTCGTCGCGTCGTTCCCCGCGGCCGACGGTCAGCAACTGATGCTCGTCACCGACCAGGCCAAACTCATCCGCATGAACATCAGCGACATGCGCGTGATCGGCCGCAACAGCGCTGGCGTGAAGCTGTTCGACGTCGGTAAAGGCGAGCATGTTGTTGGGGCGGCGCGGATTGAGGCGGAGGATGAGGGGGACGTTGAGGCCACTCCTGAACCAACACCCGAATAGGTTCGCGCAAAGACGCAAAGGCGCGAAGGAGTTCGGCGATGACAGCAAATGACTTGAGCCGGATCGTCGTAGATACCGGATTGCAGGTGCACCGCGAACTTGGGCCAGGGCTCCTTGAATCCGTTTACGAAATGGTTTTGGCGGCAGAACTTGAACGCGCGGGGCTTCATGTCGAACATCAAAAGCCGATCAGCTTCGGCTATCGCGGACTGCGGTTCGAAAATGCCTTTCGCATCGATCTTTTGATCGAAGATCAATTGATTGTGGAAATAAAATCGATCGAAAAACTTGCGCCGGTCCATGCCAAACAAGTGCTCACTTACCTTCGCCTTTCAAATCGATCACTTGGCCTCCTCATCAATTTCGGCGGAGAGACGTTTAAAGAAGGCATTCGCCGCTTGGTCAACAATCACAAATGAAATCGAAAACCTTTGCGCCTCTGCGCCTTTGCGCGAACCTCAACAAAACTGAAACAGAATGATGACCCACGTCTACAAAATCATGACCACCCCCCAATGGGCGCAGTTCCAATCCGCCGGCGTCTTCACCGGCGCGCCGGTCGATTTGGCGGACGGCTATATCCACATGTCGACGGCGGAGCAGCTCGAAGAAACGCTCTCCAAGCATTTCGCGGGGCAGACGGGCCTTGTCATCGCGACCGTCGATCTGTCCCAACTCGGCGATGCCCTCAAATGGGAAGTCTCACGCGGCGGGGCGCTGTTCCCGCATTATTATGGCGCGTTGCCGATGGCGGCGGTGGTGGAAACTCGACCGGCCTGAACGCAACAGGCGACAAGCGCGCAAACTTCCGCTAAGCGCCCGCGATGTCCCCATTTGAAACGCTCCCGCCGCTTCTTGCCGAAGCTCTGACCACTCGTGGCTATGAAGCCCCCACCCCGGTTCAGGCCGCTGTCCTCGAACCCGAAGCCGAAGGCCGCGACCTCATCGTTTCTGCCCAGACCGGCTCGGGCAAGACCGTCGCCTTCGGTCTCGCCATGGCAGGCGAGTTATTGGGCGACGACGGCAAGGTCCGCTTCATCCGCGAACCGCAAGCCCTCGTTATCGCGCCAACCCGCGAACTCGCGTTGCAAGTCAGCCGCGAGCTGATCTGGCTTTATGGCAAAGCCGGTGCGCGTATCGCCACCTGTGTCGGTGGCATGGACGCGTCGAAAGAGCGCAAGATGCTCAGCCAAGGCGCACATATCGTCGTCGGCACACCGGGCCGTCTGTGCGATCACCTCAATCGTGGTGCGCTCGACCTGCGTGCACTCCGCGTTGCCGTCCTCGATGAAGCCGATGAAATGCTCGATATGGGTTTTCGCGAAGACCTTGAAAACATCCTCGACGCCAGCCCGTCCGAACGGCGCACTCTGATGTTCTCGGCGACGATGCCCAAGACCATCGTTGCGCTCGCCAAGCGCTATCAGAAAGATGCCTTGCGCATTTCGACGGTAACGGCGGACCGCGGACATGGCGACATCGCTTATCAAGCGGTCACTGTCGCACCGTCGGACATCGAGAACGCCGTCGTCAACCTGTTGCGTTTCCACGAAGCCGAATCAGCCATGCTGTTCTGCGCCACGCGCGACAATGTCCGCCACCTCCACGCCAGCCTGATCGAGCGCGGTTTCCACGCCGTCGCGCTGTCAGGCGAGCATAGCCAGAACGAGCGCAATGCGGCGCTGCAAGCCCTCCGCGACAAGCGCGCGCGCGTCTGTGTCGCGACCGATGTCGCTGCACGCGGGATCGATCTACCCACGCTGACGCTCGTCATCCACGTCGAACTGCCGCGCGATCCCGATGCCTTGCAACACAGATCGGGCCGCACTGGACGCGCAGGCAAAAAGGGCACCGCGATTCTCATCGTGCCCCATCCCCGCCGCCGCCGCGTCGAAGCGATGCTCCGCGATGCCCGTGTCACGGCCGACTGGATCGGCGTCCCCACCGCCGATCAGATCCGCGCCAATGACCGCGAACGGTTGCTCATCAATCTCCTCGAACCCGTCGAGACCGATGACGAGGACAAGGCCCTCGCCGCGCGCCTTCTGTCTGAGCGCTCGCCCGAAGACATTGCTGCCGCGCTCGTCCGCATGCACCGCGCCAAAATGCCATCGTCCGAAGAAATGCTCGACGTCAGCGTGCGTGCCCCCCGCGAAACCCGCGATACAGGGGCCCCACGCGCGGGGTTCGAAGACACTATTTGGTTCCGCATGGATTGCGGGCGGAAACAAAATGCCGACCCGCGCTGGATCCTGCCGCTGTTGTGCCGCCGCGGCCACATCACCAAATCGGAAATCGGCGCGATCCGCATTGGCCAGACCGAGACGTTCTTTCAGGTTCCGCGTGCGGCGGCCGCCAAGTTCAAGGATGCACTGAAACGAACCGAGGGCGGCGATCCCGACGGCGAAGACGGCATCCGTATCGAACAACATGCCGGCCCTGCGCCAGAGCATCATAAAGGCCCGCGCCGCGATGGCCCGCTGCCTGCACGACCCACGCTGGCACGACGCGAAGGATCGTCGGCTCCCCGGCGTGACGGCCCGCCGCGTGGTCCTCGAACCCCCGGCGGAAAGCCTCCCTATCGCGCTAAGCCAACCCGCGCGCCCCGTTGATCCTTTGGGAGTGATGGTCCAAATCCTCGTTGATGCCGATGCCTGCCCGGTGAAGGACGAGATTTACAAAGTCGCGCTGCGCCACGCCGTATTGGTAAAAATTGTCAGTAACTCGCCTTTCCGCGTTCTCGCTCACCCACTCGTCGAACGCGTGGTCGTCGGCGATGGCTTTGACGAAGCTGACAACTGGATCGCCGAGCGCGCCACCCCGCACAGTATCGTCATCACTGCCGACATCCTTCTCGCCGACCGTGCCCTTAAGGCAGGCGCAACTGTGCTCGCCCATAACGGCAAACCCTTCACCATGAACAGCATCGGCACGGCCATTGCCACCCGCGCAATCATGGCTGACTTACGCGCAGGCGGTGATGTGCACGGCGGACCAGCACCATTTGCGAAACAAGACCGGTCACGGTTTCTAGCGGCACTCGATGAAGCGCTCGTTCGGATGAAACGAACGGCGGGCTAAGGGTGGGTCGCGAAACCCACCCAGCATAACCTAAAGCCCATCAACACTCTTGCTGACCAGTACATTGACCGAAACACGCCGGTTTTGGGCCTTTCCCTGCGCCGTCGTGTTGTCCGCTGCCGGGTCGGCTTCAGCCATACCGGTCGGGGTCAGCATTCGGTAAGGCTGCCAGCGGCACGCTTGCTGGAGGTAGTTGATCACGCGCCCGGCGCGTTTTTCGCTCAGCGTTTGGTTATAATCCTCGCTGCCCACGGAATCGGTATAGCCGACCACCAGCATCAGGGCATTATCCGTCTGTGCGGCGGTCGTTGCCGCGTTACAGAGCTCGGCCTTGGCTTGCTCCGAAAGCGCGGCCTTACCAGTATCGAAATACACGTTCGTCGTGCCCTTGACGTTATATTTGTCGATGTCGCCCATGCGACCGCGCAGCGCTTGCGTTGCCGCTGTCTGCTCTTCGAATTGCTGCGAAGTGCCATTGCGGATCATCGAAGCGGTTTTCATGTCGCCTTTGCGAAACGTTATCCGGCTTGCGACTAGGCCATCGCCAGATTGCATCGTCTTAACGGTCACGGGCAAACCATTGAGCAGCGCGGTGGGGTCCAGCTTGCGGCTACCGCCACCGAACAGGCCGCCGCCGCCGACCTTGGTCGCCTCATTGATGGCGATCACCGTGCTTGTGCCATCGGCTGCTGTCACTTTCATCTTGTTATCATTGCGCGCCGAAATGATCCCCTTGATCTCGGGTCCTTTGGTTATTGTGGCGGGAACGACCGGTTGTTCGCGCGCGGGTTGCCCCTTCACGATGATCGGATCGGCAGACTGCTGGTCCTGCGCGGACAGCATGGCGGGGATTGAAACACTAAGCATGGAAATAAGGACGAGGCTTCCCGTCCGGTTGGAAATGATACGCATTCAGCGACTCCTTACAACGGCCCCCGCCAATTGAAGTTAATGCGTCATGCAACAGATTGGTTCCGCGCGGCATTTTGTGAAGGCCGGTGGTTCGAGTGCATCATGCGGCGAATGGAAAGTCGGTGGCCGAAACTATGTGGTTGAACACGACCGCAACAATCGTAAAACGTCGACAGAGGGAAACGCCATGGATACCTATGCAAAAGAACGCACCGTCGCTTGCGCCTGGAATCTGATCCCTTCGGTTTTAGTCGCCGGGCTCCTTGCCGGTCCCGTCATCTTTACGATCATTGCATTGGGCAGCCGGTTTCACACCAACCCCATGCCCGTCATTTTTCAGCCGCTCGCGTTTGTTGGCATTCAGACCAGCATGTTGATGTCGGCAATAATCGCCTTCGTCGTAGCCGCGGCGCTGACAATGGCGTTCGTTGGCGCAATGGGCACCATCGGCAACCGCATGCCACCGGCGCGTGGGCGATTGGTCTGGACGGTCACGGCGGTGCTTACAGCGATTATCTTGTGCCTCGTCACCGATTGGCTCCCGGCGGCCTTTGAATATGATCTTGCTATTATCGTGACCAGCGGCATGTGCGGATGGATCAGCCGCTCGGCAAAGCCTTGGGCGGTGCTTTGATCCGGCCCTGCCAATCTTGGCATTTACGGAACATTAGGGCAGCATTATCTGCTGATCGACGACCAGAATGTGACCAAATTTATGTTTAAAGTAACAGCCAATTCGACCGGACGTGTCGGGTTCGATTTCCCGTTCAAAGGACATCAGCATTTCCTATCCTTAGCTTCAGACAAAATCGCTGAACCCTATGAAGATAGTGAAGTTACCAGCGCTTTTTTCGCGGTTTTGCGTTAGGCGGCTTTATGACCCATGACATTCATATCATCGGCGGCGGCATGGCGGGATCGGAAGCCGCTTGGCAGTTGGCAGAGGCGGGCCACAAAGTCCGCATCTCCGAAATGCGCGGCGGTGCGGGCGGCGACCTCACGGCGGCGCACCGCACTGATAATCTCGCTGAACTCGTCTGCTCGAACAGCTTTCGTTCCGACGATGCAGACTCCAATGCAGTCGGCCTCTTGCATCAGGAGATGCGTGCACTCGGTTCGCTCATCATGGCGAAGGCGGATGAGCATCGCGTGCCTGCGGGGTCAGCATTGGCGGTTGACCGTGACGGCTTTTCAGGGGGTGTAACACAAGCAATTGCAACGCATCCGAACATCACTCTCGTTCGCGAACGGATCGATACCCTACTTGATGGCCCCACCATTATCGCTACCGGCCCCCTCACCGCCCCTGCCCTTGCCACGGCCATTGGCGCACAAACCGGCGAAGATGCCCTCGCTTTCTTCGACGCACTAGCGCCCATCGTGCATCATGACAGCATCGACATGGACATCTGCTGGCGCGCCGCCCGCTGGGACAAGGGCGGTGCGGACTACATCAACTGCCCGATGAACAAGGCGGAATATCTCGCTTTCCACGCGGCGCTCATCGCGGGTGAAAAATCAGCGTTCAAGGAATGGGAAGCCAACACCCCCTATTTCGACGGTTGCATGCCTATTGAGGTCATGGCCGAACGCGGACTCGACACGCTCCGTTATGGCCCGATGAAACCCGTCGGCCTCGACAATCCAAAAACGGGCCATTGGCCCTGGGCCGTGGTTCAGCTGCGCCAGGACAATGCGCTCGGCACATTATGGAACATCGTCGGGTTCCAGACCAAGCTGAAACATGCCGACCAAGTCCGCGTGTTCCGGATGATCCCCGGCCTGCAAAACGCCGAATTCGCGCGGCTTGGCGGCCTGCACCGGAACACCTTCATCAAATCACCCGTGCTGCTTGACAAAACGCTACGTCTTAAAAGCGCGCCGCAAATTCGCTTCGCCGGTCAAATCACGGGCTGCGAAGGCTATCTTGAAAGCGCCGCCATCGGGATGCTGGCAGGACGATTCGCCGCTGATCCCGACCTGACGCCCCCCCCACCAACAACAGCGCTCGGCGCGCTTCTTGCCCACATAACCGGCGGTGCAGATGCCAGCACCTATCAACCGATGAACGTCAATTTCGGTCTGTTCCCGCCGCTCGACCTTGAGGGCAAGTCAAAGAAAGCCGACCGTAAACGGCTCTACACGTCCCGGGCCCGCGAAGCACTTGCCGGTTGGCTCACCCCTCTTCCGCTTCCGGCTCGGCAGGTCGCGTGAGTGCAGGCGGACAGTTCGGCTTCGCCTTCGCGGGCTTTCGGATAACGCGCGTAGTCGCAAACTCGGTCGCGTTCAGCGCGCTGTTCTTGTCCCGGTCGGCAGCGGCGAACTTCACCACCGCCTTTACCGCATATTCCTCGAACGAAATCCGCCCGTCGCCATTCACATCAAGTTTTGCAAATCCCTTCTGCCGACTGAGCAGATATTCTGCCTTACCGACCGCGCCGTTCTTGTCTTTGTCATATCGGGCAAAACGCTTTTCCTCGCGCGTTCGCTCGCTCGCGGCTGGGGGCGGGGCAAGATCGACCATACCAAGCGGTTGCGCCACAGCTTCGGTCGGCGCAAGCGGGATCGGCGACGGTTTATTGGCTTGCGCCTGCCAAACCAACAACCCGGCGGTCATCAACAACATCGCCGACACAACACCCCCAAGAAACCGCCACATCGCCGAGTCCCCCAAATATTGAAAGCACAGAGACTAACAGCTGTAAAGTTCAGCGCAAGACAGCTTTGAATATCATCATGCGGCTTATTGGTTGCCGAATATGTTCTGGCGGTTCCATCGCTTTAGTGCGCGCAACATGCGCCAATATCCGTAAGGATTTCGGCCCAGATATTATGGTCGCTCCCAAATACGTCCGCGCCATCCGAAGGGCATTTGACGCCGTCACGACATCCGAACACCGCATCGCAAAATCAACCAACGCCCAACCCGCGCCAAGTCCCACCGGCGCCGCCCCGCCACAAAGCCGCGCAAGCATCGAAAACAACCGTTCGCCCCGCTTCTCGGCAAACACCCGTAATGCCACGTCATCCAGTGGCATCGCTTCCAGCAACGCCTCCCATCCCTCCACCATAACCGCCAAATCACCACCCGCAATCGAACCCGCATGCAAGGCAACCAACACAGGCTCGGCAGGCGGCGCGTTATCACCCAGGCCCAGCAACCGCTCATACCACCACGTCAACCGCATCTGCCCGATCATCGGCTCGGTTGTTGATGCAACGATCCGACCCAGCGTGGCATCGAGATCAAACAACGCCGACACATCACCCCGCACGAATCGGGGCGCATAAGGCGGGATAAGCGGCAAAAGCGTGATCATTTCGGCGTTACAATCGTTTACGGCAAACCCCGCGTTAACCGGATTGCTTCAACGCCTGTTAGCCTAAAATCGCGCATGGCTGCTCCATCGGTTTGATTTCTTGGGGGGCGAACGTGACTTTCACGAGTGCAAAACGCGCACTTAATTGCGCGGCATCAGTGCTGAAGCACATACGTCGCAACGATAATGGCGCTGTGCTCGTCGAATTTGCGTTCGTTGTCATCCCGTTCATCGCGCTCATTCTCGCCAGTCTCTACACCAGCCTGATTTATTTCAGCACGCAAGCATTGGAAACGGCTGTCCAAACATCGGCGCGAAGCATTTTAACGGGATCCGCACAGATCGCCGGAACGTCGCAGTCAGCCTACAAAACACAAGTCTGCAACAACATTCCCAAATACATGGATTGCAGCAAACTCTACGTAGATGTTCGCAGAGCCACATCCTTCGCGTCGTTAGACATGTCGGCACCAAATGTGACGGTAAATGCGAGCGGCAATGTAACAAATTCGGGCAGTTACGAGACAATCGGCAAGAGCGAGATGGGAATGGTTCGCATCGTTTACGTCTGGGAAGCGGGATCGGGGCCGCTCGGCCTCGATTTGTCCACAACAAGCAACGGCAAGCGGTTGTTGTTCGCAACATCTGTTTTCCGCGCTGAGCCATATGGGGGTTAAAATGAGTTATTTTCGCGCGCCGAAAACGGTGACCTTAACGAACACGCCCAACGATTGCGTCAGAGACAGCAAGGGAACGGCGCTCGTTGAGTTTGCAATTACGCTGCCCGTGCTGCTGATCCTTTATCTGGGATGCGTCCAAATCTGTGAAGTCGTCACTGTTTATCGCAAAGCGACAACGACGGCGCGAACGCTTGCGGACATCTCCACCCAGTATGTCGCCCTGAGCAATACAGAGATCAATACGATCATGAACGCATCGAGCCAGATCATGGCGCCCTATCCCACTTCAAATGTCAGAATGGTCATCACTCACGTTACAGTTGACAACACGGGCGTTGCAACCGTGAATTGGAGTAAAAAATCTGCTAATGCTCCATCTGCTGATGATGCTGATAGTGTTTATACGCTTCCAACAGACATGAACATCCCAAATACATCGCTCATTATTGCTAAAGTAAATGTGGATTACAGCGCGCGCATTGGTGGATTTTTACAGACTGATATTCCGCTGGCAGATACAATTTATATGTATCCGCGCATTTCTAACAGCATTCCAAATACTTGATCTGAGGCCAGACGATGAAAAAAAATTCAGAATTTTTCGCGAGGTTGCGTCATATTTTGACCAATAAGCGCGGCAATGTCCTTTTAATCATGGGCTTCGCGTTGATACCGATCACGATCGCGGCAGGCATGACCGTTGACTACACGCGGGCGGCACGGCTGAAAACCAAACTTGATGCCGCAGCAGATGCGGCTGTCCTGTCAGCTGTTTCGGAAGCTGGTGGCGCGGCGAACGACCGAACAGTGTGCGAACGCGCAGCAGCAATGTTCGACGCGCAGGCTCGAAGCATTGCGTCTGTCAGTTATAGCAAAGCCACAAGCATCACGCTTTCCGTCGGCTCAGGCGGCAACCCAAACAACGTGACTTATGATGGGGGGACAAATACCTGCACGACGCCGTCAGGCGCACCTTCAAGCGCAATGGCGCGCGTCGTCTCATTGACCTACTCAGTCGCATCGGGCAATTTTTTCGGCGGCATATTAGGCCGTAACAATTTGCCTGTGGCGGGGCGAGCAGGGTCCGAAACCACTGTTGCGCCAAATATCGACTTCTATGTCATGATGGATACATCGCCGTCGATGCTCTTTCCAACAACGCAAGTCGCAATCAACAAAATGCAGGCTGCCATCGGATGCGCGTTTGCGTGCCATCAGGGCAATCAGACGCCCGGGGTGGACGGTATGCAATTGTATAATGGTGTATGGATGGATTCCTATGGCGTAGCCCGACAGCTTCGCTGGGGTGCGGGCAACTCTGAAAGAGTCGTGTTCCGTTATGACGCGATGCTTAGCGCGGTTAGCGGACTGATGGGTACAGCATACGCGTCGGGTGCCGCAACCGAAGCCGAATATCGCGTCGTCATCAACAACTTCGACAAAACTGTGAGTTCTGTCCAAAACTTGATTCAAATCTCCGACGGCACGACGACTTACTCCACCATAAACCGAGACACAGCGGCAGCATCTGCGTTAACCGCCCCGCTGTATGTGCCATGGATAAACGGGACCGACAAAGACGGAAACCCGGACAATGACCAGCAAACACATTGGGACAGCATGATGGACGCGCTCAATGCCACCAGCGGCACATTTCGCATACCGACGGCTGGTAATGGCACAAATCTTGTTGGAGATTCGCCGCAGAAAATCTTGTTCATCATTTCGGACGGTTTCAACGAGCAAAGCCGATATAACAATCCGGGCTTTGGCACAATTGATGTCGCAAAATGCAGTGCCTTAAAGGCGCGCGGCATCAAAATCGCAATCCTGTATCTTTGGGTTTACCCCTCGGGTTGGACGCCAGGTGACAATCAAGCCGCGGCATCGAGAGTCACTTTGGAGCAATGTGCATCGCAGGATCTTTATTATCCAGTGAAAACGGGCACGAACATTACCGACGCACTTAATCAGCTCTTTCAGCAGTCGATCGCAAAACCTCGGTTGATCCGCTGAATTTAGGAGGCGGTGGCGCGGAAACAAACCCGCTTCACCGTCTCGATCACCTTGGCAGGGGTGACGAGCATCGCCTTTTCAAGGTTCGCGGCATAAGGCATCGGCACGTCTTCGTTGGTGACACGTAAGACGGGGGCGTCGAGATCATCGAATCCATGTTCCATGCAAATTGCGGCGATTTCGGATGCAATAGAGCAAGCGGGCCAGCCTTCTTCGACGACAACCATTCGGTTGGTTTTCTTCAAACTGGCGAGCACAGCCGCACTGTCGAGTGGACGGAGCGTGCGCAAGTCGACGACTTCGCAGTCGATGCCCTCACCCGCCAACGTTTCGGCGGCTTCGAGTGCGATGCCGACACCGATTGAGTAGCTTACGATTGTCACATCGTTGCCAGTGCGCATCGTGCGTGCCTTCCCGATGGGGACGACATTCTCGCCCTCGGGCACATCGAACGTGCGGCCATAAAGCAGCTCGTTTTCGAGGAAAACCACCGGGTCCTCGCAACGGATTGCCGCTTTAAGCAATCCTTTCGCATCCGCCGCGTCGTAAGGCGCAATCACGATTAGACCGGGGACGCTTGCATACCATGGCCCATAATTCTGGCTGTGCTGTGCCGCGACCCGCGAAGCAGCACCATTGGGGCCGCGGAAGACCACCGGACAGCGCATTTGACCGCCCGACATATAGTTCGTTTTCGCCGCCGAATTAATAATATGATCAATGGCTTGCATAGCAAAGTTAAAGGTCATGAACTCGATAACTGGCCGCAAACCACCCATTGCCGCGCCCGCACCGATCCCGGCAAAACCATGTTCGGTGATCGGCGTATCAATAACGCGCCGCGCACCAAATTCGTCGAGCAGCCCCTGCGTGACTTTATACGCGCCTTGGTATTCGGCGACTTCCTCTCCCATCACGAAAACACGGTCATCGGCCCGCATTTCCTCGGCCATCGCATCACGCAGAGCTTCACGGAGGGTCAGCGATTGCGAACCTTCCGACGCGCTAATTTCCGTCACCCCGCCGGAGGCCGGGGCCGCTTGAGGCTTGGGTGCAACGGTCACAACAGATGCACTCGACTCTGCAGCGACCCCGGCCTTCGCCGGGGAGACGTTTGCTTCATCGTCACTAGCCATCGTCGCGATTACAGTCCCGACTTTCACCGCATCCGTGCCCTCGGCCACCAAAATATCACCAATTACGCCTTCATCAACCGCCTCGAACTCCATTGTCGCTTTGTCGGTCTCGATCTCGGCGAGAATATCACCCGACTTCACGCTGTCCCCGGCTTTGACAAGCCATTTGGCCAGCGTCCCTTCCTCCATCGTCGGAGAAAGCGAGGGCATTTTAATCTCGATGGCCATCAATATTGCCCCACCAGAACGTCGGTATAAAGCTCGTTAAGCGCTGGTTCGGGCGATTGTTCGGCGAAGTCAGCCGCTTCCGCCACAATGCTGCGAATGTCCTTGTCGATGGCTTTCAATTCATCCTCGGTCACGCCCAGCGCTTCGAGTTCTTTCTTCAATCCCTCGATCGGGTCCGATTTGTCGCGCATCGCCTGAACTTCGTCGCGGCTGCGGTACTTGGCGGGGTCGGACATCGAATGCCCGCGATAGCGATAGGTCTTGAGCTCGAGGATGATCGGCCCGTTCCCGCCCCGCGTCCATTCAAACGCGACTTGCGCGGCACCACGAACCGCCAGCACATCCATCCCGTCGACTTGAATACCTGGAATGCGGAAACTGTCGCCGCGCCGGTGCAGTTGCGTTTCGGAACTCGACCGCGCGACACTCGTGCCCATCGCATATTGGTTGTTTTCAATGGCGTAGATGACTGGCAGCTTCCACAGCTCGGCCATATTGAAACTCTCGTACACCTGCCCCTGGTTCGAAGCGCCGTCGCCAAAATAAGCGAGGCAAACGCCACCATCGCTTTTGTATTTGTGACCAAAGGCGAGTCCGGTTCCGAGCGAGACCTGCGCGCCAACAATGCCATGGCCGCCGTAAAAGCCCTTCTGCACATCAAACATGTGCATCGAACCGCCCTTGCCCTTCGATATGCCGGCGGCGCGGCCAGTCAGTTCGGCCATGACGACTTTGGGCTCGATATCGCACAACAGCATATGGCCGTGATCGCGGTAGCCGGTGATCACCGAATCCAGCCCGATATTGAGCGCAGACTGTAACCCAACTGCCACCGCTTCCTGCCCAATATAAAGATGGCAAAAGCCACCGATCAGTCCGAGCCCGTAAAGCTGACCCGCTTTCTCCTCAAACCGACGGATCAGCAGCATCTGGCGATAAAATTCGAGCATTTCCGCTTTGGTCGCCGCATAGCGTTTGGACTCAGGCGGTCGCGGATTGTTCGTTGCGGGTTTGGCGGCTGCTTTGGCCAAGGGCGTCTGCCTTTCGAGCGGTGGCTGATGAACAAGCCGCCGCTATAAGCATCGCCCATGCGAACGCGCAACAGATACGCTACGGAAATCTAATTAAGCGGAACGATTATCTCGTCGGGATGCGCGACGCCCAGATCGCGGCGGACGAGTTCGTCGACCATGTCGGGGTTGGCATGACGCGGATCGAGCAAGGCAACCCGGTTGGAAAGCACCGCCTTTTCGCGCTCGACCTGAATCAACGCCGCACGTCGCTTCTCAAGCGCTTTTGAATATTCGCCCCATGCAAGCACGCCATTCGACCCGAACAGAGCATAGCCCGCAAAAAAGGCAATGATGAGCGTCGCCAGCGCGGGCATCGCCGCCGCTTGCACACTCATCCAAATCCGTTTGCGAGCTTTATTCACAACACGCTTGAATCAATGTCGATTCCCGCTGTCAACCTCGAAATCGTGTGAAGATTGATTTTCCAGCATATTTTGCCTGACCACCCAGCTCTTCTTCGATCCGGATGAGCTGATTATACTTCGCCAACCGGTCGGACCGCGCGAGCGACCCTGTTTTGATTTGTCCACAATTGGTTGCGACGGCCAAGTCGGCAATCGTCGAATCCTCCGTCTCGCCTGACCGGTGCGACATGACAGCTGAATAACCGCCGCGCTGCGCCATCGACACAGCATCGAGCGTTTCGGTGAGCGTCCCGATCTGGTTGACCTTTACCAACAGCGAGTTGGCTAACCCCTTCGCCATGCCATCGGACAACCGCGTCACGTTGGTGACGAACAAATCGTCTCCGACCAGCTGAACCTTATCCCCGATCAAGTCGGTCAGCGCTTTCCAGCCTTCGAAATCATCCTCGGCCATGCCATCCTCGACCGACGCAATCGGATAGCGCGCGCACAGTTCGGCAAGATAGGCCGCGTTCTCGGACGGTGTCAGCGTGCGGCCTTCACCCTCAAAAACATAATTGCCCTTCTGGTAATATTCGGTCGCCGCACAATCGAGCGCCAGCATCACATCTTCGCCGGGCTGATAACCCGCAGCCTCAATCGAGGCCATAATGAAATCAAGCGCATCAGCCGGTGAAGCAAGATTAGGCGCAAAGCCGCCTTCATCGCCGACCGCTGTTGCCAATCCCTTGTCATGCAACTTTTTCTTCAAAGTATGGAAAATCTCCGCGCCGATCCGCACCGCGTCGAACATGGTCTCGGCCCCAATCGGCATGACCATGAATTCCTGAAAATCAATCGGGTTATCTGCATGCGCGCCACCATTGATGATGTTCATCATCGGCACCGGTAGGACATTTGCACCCACACCGCCGACATAACGATAGAGTGGTAGGCCGCGGGCATCCGCTGCTGCCTTGGCCACCGCCAGCGATACACCCAGAATAGCATTTGCCCCAAGCCGCGCTTTGTTCAGCGTACCGTCGAGCGCGATCATTGTCGCATCGACTTCGCTTTGGTCTTCGGCATCCAGCCCGACCAGTGCGCTTGCAATCTCGCCATTCACGGCGTCGATCGCCTTCGTGACGCCCTTCCCCGCCCAAGCCTTGCCACCGTCGCGCAATTCAACCGCTTCATATGCCCCTGTCGATGCGCCCGAAGGCACCGCAGCCCGCCCGAAACTGCCATCCTCCAGCAACACATCGACTTCGACCGTCGGATTGCCGCGGCTATCCACGATGCTGCGGCCATGAATTTCAATGATTTCGGTCATTTCGGCTCCCTGAACGTCGGCGGACATCTGCGCGCGCCCCTATCGGAGCAGGCCACATTGTGCAATTGCAGCATAACAAAGAATGGAACAGCAGTTGACGTGGGCGGTTTGCCCCCCACATTCCGGTTCAACAAGAATTACCAAGGATGACTTGATATGGCCGATACGCCTCCCGCTAAAGCCCCCCGCAAGCGCGCGACACCCAATATCGCCGTCAAGGAAACCGTCGTTGAAACGAAGACCACAGTTGAAAAGCTGAAAGAAGAAGCGTCTTCGCTCGCGGGTGAAGCCACGCAGGCCGCACGCAACGCTGCGACACAGGGCAAGGACAAAGCGGCTGAAGCGCTGACCGGTCTGTCGAAGATCGCCAATGACGCAGCGGGCACGGTCGATCAGCATCTTGGTAAAACCTACGGGGACTATGCGCGCAAGGCTTCGGTCGGCGTTGAGAAAGCCGCAACGAAGTTGCAGGAAAAGGACGTTGACCAGCTCGTCGGCGAAGCCACTGAGTTCGTGAAGAAGCGTCCGGCGATTGTGGCTGGCGCCGTGGCTGCGATTGGCCTTGTCCTTGTTGGCTTATTTACTGGCCGCAACAAGAACGACAAAGCCTGAGTCGAAACTTCGTGGTGGACCCCGTTTCGCCTACCGACCCGGAGATTCCACCGCCAATTGGCGACCTCCTGCGTCGGTTGGTCAGCGATGTCATCGCGTGGTTTGAAGCCGAGCGTGAAGTTTACGGCGTCCAAGCGCGGGTTACGCGCCGTGCGGCGGGCTGGATTGCAGCCCTTGCTCTCGGGGCCGTTGTTGTAGCCCAAGGCGCAATGATTGCTCTGGTCGTTGGCATATTAATGACACTCGGCCCAATCATTGGTTCGGGCTGGGCAACCTTGGTCATTTTGGCGGGGTGCTCGCTGCTCGCGGCAATCTGCATTCTGCTCATCCGCAGCAAACTCCGTCACATCAAAAATTCATGGAGAGTACGTCATGATGGATGATCCGGTCGCCAAAGCTGCTTCAAAAGAAAAGCTGCGCCGCCTTGCGCTGACCACCACGGCGACGCTGCTTCAACGGCGCATGGATCCGCGCCTGCTTGCTGCCGACGCTGCAAAACTGATCGTTGCCCGCTCGATCAAGCGGGTAACACAGATCAAAACAACACCGAAGCAACGGAAACGCGCACTTATCGGCGGTGCTGTTGCGGCCGCAACCGCCATCGGCCTGCGCGTCCTGTACCGAACGTCGCGCGAAAAAAGCCTCGCTGTCCTCTCGCCCGAAGACGAAAGCGACGTTAAAGCGCTGCCATGAGCAGCAAACTTCACCTCGTCTTCGGCGGGCGCGTCAAAGACCCACGTAACCTCGATTTCGACCATACCACGATCCAGATCATCGGGATCTTCCCCGACTATAAATCAGCCGAAGACGCCTGGCGCGCCGCCGCACAAAAGACAGTCGACGATGCGGAGATGCGCTTCGTTGTGACGCATCTTCATCGTCTGCTCGAACCCGATATGCTGGGGCGACCGTCCTAAGAGAGAAAGCCGTAGAAGGCGAGGAAGCCCGCCACGAAAGTGAGCATGAAAAATTTCATGTCTCCCATCGGCGGTTCCAGCACGTCGGGTGCGGCAATGTAGGGCATGAGGCTTTGGCGAAACGGATGCCGCGCGGCTTCATTTGTGAGAACAAGCGACCTTTTCATCGCCAAACGTTAACGCGGTGTTGACCATCAAGGCGACAGGTAAAGGGGGTTAATTATTGTCCGGTTTCGGGATTCGCGATCAATCCTTAGATCATCGCCATCCCGCCATTCACATGGATGGTTTGGCCGGTCACATAAGCGGCCTCATCGGATGCCAAATAAACAACGGCCGCACCAATATCGGCCCCTTCGCCCAATTTTCCCGCCGGAATACGCGCCGTCAACGCGTCCTTCTGCGCATCAGGTAAGCTATCAGTCATGGGCGACGTAATGAACCCGGGCGCGACACAATTGACGGTTATATTTCGGCTCGCCAGTTCCTGCGCCAGCGCCTTCGACATGGCGGTCAGGCCACCCTTTGACGCGGCGTAATTCGCCTGCCCCGGATTACCCGTCGTCCCGACCACGCTGGTGATCGTGATAACGCGGCCCACCCGGGCTTTCATCATCGGTCTGGATGCAGCCCGTATCAGGCGAAATGCCGCTTCGAGATTGATACGGATCACGTCCGACCATTCATCATCCTTCATCCGCAAGATCAGATTGTCGCGCGTAACCCCCGCGTTGTTCACGAGGATATCGAGCTTGCCGCCCAGCGCTTCCACCGCCGCCGGTATCAGGGCCTCAACCGCCTCCGCATCAGCCAGATTGCACGGCAAGATGACCGCGTCGCCGCCAATTTCCGCCGCCACTTTCTCAAGAGCTTCGGCCCGCGTTCCCGATAGCGCCACCCGCGCACCTTGTGCCGCTAGCGCCTTGGCCACTGCCGACCCAATGCCGCCCGATGCGCCAGTGACCAGCGCTGTTTTTCCTGAAAGGTTGAACATCACAGATCCTTCACCAATGCTTCGATATCATCCATAGACACCACCGACCGAGTGACGGCGTCCGGCGAAATACGCTTGACCATCGGTCCGAGTACTTTGCCGCCAAACTCGACGAACTCGCTCACGCCCACTGCCGTCATCGCCTCAACGCTTTCACGCCAGCGCACCGTGCCGGTCACTTGCTCGACCAGCAGCGCACGGATCGCATCAGGGTCCGTTACAACCGCCGCCGTCATGTTGGCGTAGAGTGGCACCAGCGGTGCCTGCATCGTCGCCGCCGCCAACGCATCGCGCATCACGTCAGCGGCGGGGGCCATCAACGCGCAATGGAACGGTGCCGACACCGCCAGCGACAGAGCCCGTTTCGCCCCCCGTTCCTTGGCCAGTTCCATCGCCCGTTCAACCGCGGCGGCATGACCCGAAATAACCACCTGCCCACCGCCATTATCATTCGCTGCTGCGCAGACTTCGCCTTGCGCTGCATCCGCCGCCACCTTCGAGGCTGCCTCAAAATCAAGGCCGAGCAGCACTGCCATCGCGCCCTCACCTACCGGTACTGCCGCCTGCATCGCCTGCCCACGTGTTTTGAGCAGTCGCGCCGTGGTCGACAAATCAACCGCCCCTGCCGCGCACAGCGCCGAATATTCACCAAGTGAATGCCCTGCGACAAAATTCGCTTTGTCCGCCAACCGGACCCCGCCTTCGCGCTCCAGCACCCGCAAAGTCGCAATCGCATTCGCCATGATCGCAGGCTGCGCATTCTCGGTGAGGGTCAGTTGATCCTCCGGCCCCTCGGTCATCAGGCGGAACAGATGTTGCCCCAGCGCTTCGTCGACCTCCTGAAAAACTTCACGCGCGACCGGACTAGCGTCCGCAAGCACCTTACCCATGCCGACCGACTGGCTGCCCTGTCCCGGGAATATGAATGCGCGCATGGTCGCTCCTGTTGATGGGGGTCGCGGTAACCTGTCCTTTGGGCATCCGCAACTTGCCTTGTGCCAATGCGGCACGGACCAAGAACTAGGCAAATGTGGAGTTGACGATTGTTTAATCTGTGGGCAATCCACCAACATCTAATGCGGTGGGGGGTTACTTATGTCTTCGATTTCGGGTTTTCAAAAAGCCTCGTTCGTCGCTGTTTCGGCCTTTGCAATGCTCTTGGGAAGCGGCCCCGCATCGGCGGCGGTTCGATACGATTTCGTCGCGAATAACTCATTCGTCTTCAACGGCACCGAATCGATCTCTGGGAGTTTTTCGTACACAGCGGCGACTTTTGTAAACCCGGGCAATGGCAATCTGAACCTAATCAGTGTTCCAGCAGCTGCACTGAGCACCTGCTCAGCCCAAAGCACGTCCGGGCTTGCGACCGTGTGCAAGGACCAATGGTTCATGCGCGAAATCTCGCCAAACACCGTGAACATCGGCTTTGGCGTCGTGAATAACAACGCCAACGTGTACGTGAATTACTATTTCGCGGCCAATGCCTTCACGACGGCGGGCGTTTATAATTCGATTCTGTTGGGCCCCAATCAATCCGGCACTCTGATCGTGACCAATTTAAATGCAGGTGCCGTGCCGGAGCCATCGACCTGGGCGATGCTGATTTCAGGCTTTGGTCTGGTTGGTTTCGCGTTGCGGACGACACGGCGACGCGCTGCATTCGCAGCTTCTTAAGTAGCAGCTTCTCTGCCGAAATATTAACGAGTGCTCAAAAATTGGGCGCTCGTGTTACCTGTTGCCAAGCACGCCGCTTTGCGCCATATGAGGCGGCTCAAGAAAGCTGGAGGGTCGACCGCATGGGGCGGCGTCAACGATCAGCATGGAAGGAAGAACCCGCATGGCTCTGTATGAGCATGTGTTTCTCGCGCGTCAGGATCTGGCTCAGGCTCAGGTTGATGGTCTCGCAGAAACCGCAACTAAAATTATCACGGACAACGGCGGCAAGATCGTCAAAACCGAAACATGGGGCCTGCGCAGCCTGGCCTATCGCATCGCGAAGAACCGCAAAGCGCATTATGTCATGCTTGAATTCGACGCACCGACCAATGTCGTGCTCGAACTTGAACGCCAGACACAGATCAACGAAGACGTCATTCGTTATATGACTCTTCGCGTTGACGGTCATGAATCTGGTCCGTCTGCGATGATGCGCCGTAATGAATCACGTGAGCGCGAACGTGCGGAACGCGGCGAACGCCCGCGCCGTGACGACCGCGACGCTTATTAAGGGATATTGAAACATGGCTCGCCCATTTTTCCGCCGCCGCAAGAGCTGCCCCTTCGCCGCAAAGGATGCGCCGAAGATCGATTATAAGGATGTTCGTTTGCTTCAGGGTTTCGTTTCTGAACGTGGCAAGATCGTCCCTAGCCGCATCACCGCCGTTAGCGCGCCCAAGCAACGCGAACTCGCTCAGGCGATCAAGCGTGCGCGCCACATCGGCCTCCTCCCCTATGTTGTGAAGTGAGGCCAGTAATATGGAAGTTATCCTCCTTGAACGCGTCGAAAAGCTGGGCGTTATCGGTGATGTTGTTACCGTAAAGAATGGTTTTGCCCGCAATTTCCTTCTTCCCAACAAGAAAGCATTGCGTTCGAACGCTGCCAATCTGAAGCTGTTCGAAGCGAACAAAGCGAAGATTGTCGCCGACAACGATGCCAAGCGCGGCGATGCCGAAACCGCGGCGAAGATAATTGACGGCACATCGGTCACTCTGATTCGTCAGGCATCGAACACCGGTCAACTTTATGGCTCGGTTGCAGCGCGTGACCTTATAGACGCGCTCGAAAGCGAAGGTCGCCATGTGACCAAAAGCCAAGTCGTGCTTGACAAGCCGATCAAGGCAATTGGCGTCTATGATGTCCGCGTGCAACTTCACCCTGAAGTCGCCGTGTCGATCAAAATCAACGTCGCCCGCTCGCCGGAAGAAGCCGACTTGCAATCGCAAGGCGTCGACGTGATGGCCGCAATGTTCGAAAAGGACGAAGCAGGCTTTGTCGAAGCGTTCGATCCAAATGCAGAGCCGGGTGAAATCGTCAGCGATGCACCGGTTGCTGCCGAGGTGCCAACCGAAGGCTGAACGGTTTTTGATCGTTGGCGCATTAAAGACCCGGTGGCGAAAGCTACCGGGTTTTTTGTGATTGAGCGCTGCGCAAACCCATCGTCGCCCCGTGCTCGACACGGGGCTTTGCTAACCTTTCCTCGGTAGAAGGAAAGCCGAGCCCTGCACCAAGTTCGGACCGGCGATGAGCGGAATTACTGGTTACGACAAGTTTGCGGTCATTGCGTCGACGCAGCACGCGCCAAAATAGCCGCCATTTAAGCCGCTGGGTCTTCAATAATGGTTTCGTATACGAATACATTGCTCCGTTCATTGCAGTGAGGCTGCGTTGGCTGCATAATTGGCTTTATGGAAACCGAAAAAGAGAAGATGCTGCGAGGAGAACCGTATGATCCTGGCGACCCGCAGCTTTGCGCAGAACGAATCGTAGCGCAGCGATTTATGAGGGACTACAACCAGACAATCGTTGAAGAAGGGGACGTTCGACGTCCATTGCTCAAAGCGCATCTGGGAGCAATCGGGGAGCGTACTGCTCTGCGCGCGCCATTCTATGTCGACTATGGCTATAACATCTTCATCGAAGATGGCGTCTTTATGAACTATGGCTGCGTCTTGCTCGATGTCAGCGCGATTAAGATCGGTGCGATGACGCAAATCGGCCCTGGCGTGCAAATCTACACGGCAGATCATCCTCGCGATGCGCAATCACGGCTCGCTGGAATCGAGTTCGGGAAACCAGTGTCGATCGGTGCGAATGTCTGGATCGGTGGCCACGCAATTATCCTGCCGGGCGTTACTATCGGCGACAATGCAATCGTCGGCGCTGGCAGTGTGGTGACGCGCGATGTGGCGGCAGGGACAAACGTTGCTGGCAATCCAGCACGCAAGATCGGCTAGGATTTAAGGCGGCTACCGCCAATTTCCAACCAAACCCGCCAGTCCTCTCCCCCCAACATTCCCGCTGCAGCAAAGCTGCATCGCTAGACAACTCCTTCGGGCAACCGGCTTGTCGCGTCACACAGTCGGAACAGCCCCGCTTAATACCCCATCAGGCTCAATACTTCCTTGCGGCTGCGCGGGTCGTCGAGGAAGCAGCCCATCAACCGGCTGGTTGTCATGCCGACGCCGGGGGTGCGCACGCCGCGCCCTGTCATGCAGCCATGCTGCGCTTCGATCACGACCGCGACCCCTTGCGGATGCAGATTTTCCCAGATGCAGTTTGCAACTTGCGCGGTCAGGCGTTCCTGAACCTGTAAACGCCGCGCATAACCGTTCAACACACGCGCCAGCTTTGAAATGCCGACGACGCGATCGTTGGGCATATAGGCAATCGATGCCTTGCCGAGGATCGGTGCCATATGATGTTCGCAATGCGACTGAAACGGAATGTCCTTCAGCAGGACCAGCTCGTCATAGCCGCCCACTTCCTCAAACGTGCGCGACAGATGCAGGCCGGGGTCTTCGGCATAGCCCTCGCAATATTCTTTCCAAGCGCGACCGACGCGAGCGGGCGTATCGAGTAGCCCTTCACGATCT